>CAYPQD010000012.1:0-64458 GCA_964412785.1 uncultured Hyphomonadaceae bacterium | reverse complement strand
TCCTCGGACCGCCAGCGGCGCCGCCTGTATCCCGGGTTCGCGACGAGGCGGCGACAGGCCCGGCGCTGGAAACGAACGCTTGGGTCGTTTCAGGGTTTCGGGCCGCCCGGCATGATTGGTCGGGGGGCGTAACCGCCCCAGGAGAGGTGGCGGTCATACATGACCAGCGCGCCTGCTAGGCTTACATTGATGCAGAACCGGGTCGGAATGCTGACCACATGGGCACAGCAGGCCAGCATCGCCTCCGACAGGTCGCCCTTTTCCCGGCCGAGCACATAGGCCGCCGCCAGTGGATGGCGGAAGGAGGGCAGATCGACCGCTTCATCGGTGAGCTCGACGCCGACCAGCTGGCAGCCCTTCGGCAGCACCATGTCTTCCTGGCTGTCCCATGCATAATAGGGGACATGCTGGAAGCTTTTCGAGGTGTCGGCCCGGTAGGCGTCGCGCACCTTGTCGGCGGCATTCACCGAGAACACGAACTGCGCACCGAAGGCGTGGGCGGTGCGCATCAGCGCGCCAAGGTTCATGGGCTTGGAGATGCCCTCCGCCCCGATCGCGAAATAACCGCGCATCAGCCAACAGGAACGCTTTCCAGCCCCCTGCGCAAGGCGATGATGGCCAGCATGGCGAACGGACACGCCCATGTGGCAGTGCGCGCGGTACGGATGTGCCGGAGAGGGTTGGGGTAAACGTCGATGAGGTGGCGAACGGCGTCGGCGAGAGGGCCGGGCGCATCCTCCGGCACCCGGCCGCTGGCTGCCGGCGGGACAGCGGCGCGGGCCTCGGACGGGCTGAGGCGGGGATCGCGGACCAGAGCCGCACGAGCGAGCACCATCCCGGCGAGGATGCGCAGTTGCACCGCCAGGGCGGCAACAAAGCCGAGGCCCACCACCACCACCCAGAAAGCCACTAGCGGCGCCCCGGTCATCGCTGCGTCGCCACCTCGAACCGCCCGCGCGAGGTCGCGACCGCCCGCTTCATTCCTTCCGAAACGAAAGGCAGGGCCACATGCCCCAGCACGTCGACAGCGATCAGCCCGCCATCACCGCCGAGCAGCTGCATGTCCTGCAGCGCGCTTCTGGCGGCGTCCTCCAGGCCCATCCGGGCATAGCGGACCCGCGCTGACACGTCGGCGGCGACGGCGGCCCGCATGAAGTACTCCCCCTGACCGGTACAGGCGACGGCGACCCGCTCGTCCGCCCAGGTGCCGGCGCCGAGGATCGGGGTGTCGCCGACCCGGCCCGGTGTCTTGCCGAGCACGCCGCCTGTGGAGCTTGCCGCCGCCAGCCGGCCGGCCGTGTCCCGGGCGACCGCGCCGACGGTGCCGTGAACGAGCTCTCCGGGCGCGACGGACGGGTTCACCGCGGGCCGGTAGTAGGCCTTCGGGTTGCGCACCCGTTCCTGGTCATGCGCGCGAGCGAACCGGGCCGCGCCCTTGCCGACGAGCAGGATGTGGGGGCTTTGCTCAAGCACGCTGCGCGCCACGGCGACCGGGCTCTTGTAGCCCCGGAGCGCCGCCACCGCGCCGGCGCGGCGGCGTTCGCCGTCCATGATCGCAGCGTCAAGTTCCCACTGGCCCATGGCGTTCGGCGAGGCGCCGCGCCCGGCCAGATGGTCGCCGCTGGCTTCCAGTGCCGCGACCGCCTCTTCCACCACGTCGAGCGCTGCCTCCCCGTTCGCCAGGCGCTCCGATCCCCGCGAGAGGACCTCGCCCATGCGCGCCTCGGCGCCGGAATAATCGCGCCCGCGGAGCGGCCCGGCCCCGCCATGCAGAACCAGCGACCAGATTTCATTCATGCCGGGAAGCCTCTCGCGCCGCTTGCGCATTCAATGCTGCCACCGCTAACGTCGCGAGGACGAAACGCAAGAGGGAGAGCGCACGCCATGAAAGCCATCCTGTCCAAAGCCCCCGGCGGCCCAGATACCCTGGTGCTGGAAGACCTGCCCGCGCCGGAGGCCGGACCCGGCCAGGTGGTTCTGGAGGTCAGGGCCGTCGGTGTGAATTACCCGGACGTGCTGATCATTCAGGACATGTACCAGTTCAAGCCGGAGCGTCCGTTCGCGCCCGGCGGCGAGGTTTCCGGCATCGTCAAGGCCGTTGGTGAGGGCGTCAGCCACGTCAAACCCGGCGACCGGGTGATCGGATCCACCGGCTGGGGCGGCATGGCCGAGGAGATTGCGCTGGACGCGATCCGCTGCATCCCGATCCCCGATACCATGCCATTCGACGAGGCGGCGGCCTTCCTGATGACCTATGGCACGTCCCATTACGCCCTGAAGGACCGTGGCCACGTCAAGCCCGGCGAGAGCCTGCTCGTCCTCGGCGCCGCCGGTGGTGTCGGACTGGCGGCCGTGGAACTGGGCAAGGCGATGGGCATGACCGTGATCGCGGCCGCCTCCAGTCAGGACAAGGTCGACCTTGCCCTTGCCAAGGGCGCCGACAAGGGCCTTGTCTACCCCACCGGCGCGCTTGACCGGGGCCAGCAGAAAGCCCTCAGTGAGGAGATCAAGTCGCTCGGCGGCGGTGGCGTCGACGTCATTTATGATGGTGTCGGCGGAGACTATGCCGAGCCGGCCCTGCGGGCGATGAACTGGGACGGACGCTTTCTCGTCATCGGCTTCCCGGCTGGCATCCCGAAAATGCCGCTCAACCTGACGCTGCTGAAGTCCTGCAACATTGTTGGTGTGTTCTGGGGCGCCTTCACTGCCCGCTATCCCGACAGCAACAAGGAAAACATCGCCGATCTCTTCCGCCTGTATGGCGAGGGGAAGATCCGCCCGCATGTGTCCAACACCTACCCGCTTGAGCAGGCCGGCGCCGCCATCACCGAACTCGCCGAACGCCGCGCGCAGGGCAAGGTAGTGGTGACAATCGGGTGAGCCGCGCGCACCTGCCCCGACAGGCGCGCGCCTCTGGCGCAAGCCGCCGGGCAGCGCTAGATAGGGTGTTGCGCGTCCCCGTAGCTCAGCAGGATAGAGCAACAGATTCCTAATCTGTAGGTCACAGGTTCGAATCCTGTCGGGGACGCCATCAGCTTACTGAAAAGCGATGGGAGAGCTTTTTCGCAACCGCCTTGTTCTGGCGGTTGTGTCGCTTGCTCATGGGGCGTTGCCCTTCCAGTCGATCACCCAGTCGATCTGGTCTTCCTCCAGAACGGTGTCTTCAGAGCGCGTGCGCCCGCGGATCGAATGACCCTCGCGGTGGATGCGCTCCGGGTCGCCACAGACGAGATGGTGCCAGTCCGGCAGGTCCTCGCCCTGAAGAACGAGCCGGTAGGCGCAGCTGCGCGGCATCCAGGCGATCTCCTCCACATTGCGCGGGGTGAGCTTGACGCAGTCCGGCACGTGGGACCTTCGGTTCTCATAGTCGGTACAATGGCAGGTCCCGGCGTCCAGAAGCCGGCAGTGCAGACGGGTGTAGGCAATCTCGCCGGTATCCTCATCCTCCAGCTTCAGCAGGCAGCACTTTGCGCAGCCATCGCAGAGGCTCTCCCACTCCGCATCGCTCATCTGGTCAAGCCGTTTGACCTTCCAGAAGGGCGGGCTCACGGGCGGGTGCCCGGTGCAGCGCGCGGGGCCGGGGGTGGCAAGACGGCCGGGTTCATGGCTAAAGCTTACACCGGCAGACCGAGATCGGCCAGCACCGGCGCGATCTGCTTCTTCAGGCCGAAAAAGCCGCCGGTCGCGTGCGGCCAGAAGGCGCTGTCCCAGTCGCGCCGGGCATAGAGGAGGCGGAGACCCTGGCCAGCCAGCCTTTCACGCAGGGCGTCGAGGCGCGGGCGGACCCAGCCGACGGGCGGAAAGCCGGTGACAATGGTCCGGCAGCCGGTCGAGGCGGCCCAGTCGGTTGCGGCGCTCAGGAAGCTGTCACCGCCCGGCAGGCGGACGGGTTCGGTGTCGAATAGCGCACCGGCGCGCCGGAGTGCGTCGTCAAGCGCGCCGGTTGTGAAGTCGCGGGCCCGCTCGCCGGCGCCCGACGGGCTGCGGTCATCGGGGAAGACCGCCCCGGCAAGCGCCGTAACGCGCACTCCGACCGGAAGGAGTGTCTCGGCATTGAGGTCCTCCTCGGTGAGGAGGAGTGCGACCTCACCGTCTGGAATGATGTCGCCCTCACGAAGGGGCGTGCGGCCAGGATTGGCCGGCCCGTTCAGCGGCGGCGCGGCGGCGGCGAGCCCACACGGTGAGAAGCGGCCATCGGTGTGGGTCTCGATATTGGCGCGGCGGGCGAGATAGGTCTTGCCGGGCGTGTGCAGGCCGGCGACCCAGCGCCAGGACAGGGTGTTGGAGGCCGCATCACCATCCATCAAGTGCTGCAGGAAGAAATCCGCGCCGAGTTCCAGCGGCAGTTTCAGGGTGAACAGCCAGATCGAGGCGAACCACATCCGGGTGTGGTTATGCAGGTACCCCGTCTCGACCAGTTCGCGAGCCCAGGCGTCGAAACAGTCAAGGCCGGTCCGGCCTTCAATCGCCTCGGCATGGGCGATGCGCAGGCCGGCATTCCGGTCCACCGCGTCGCGGGCCCGCTCGCGGGCTTCAGTATAAAGTGGCCAACTTGCCGGGCGGTGCTCCAGCCAGCCCTTGAAATAGGTACGCCAGCAGACCTCCTGCACGAATTTCTCCGCAGTGGAGAGGGAAAAGCGCTGCAGCGCCGCCTCGGCGAGCTCGCGCTCCAGCAGGGTGCGGGTGCGCACCCAGGGCGAGAGGGCCGACACATTCGAGCGGTCGCCGGGCCCGAAATCGCAATTGCGGGCGCTGGCATAGTGGCGGCCCATGCGGGCGCGGAAGGCTGCCAGCCGGGCAAGGCCAGCTGCGCGGCTTGGCATGAAGTCAACCGGTTCATGGCGGGCGATCAGGTCAGTCATGGCAGGGGAAGTAGGGCAGGTGACGGCACCGCCCATGGCTGGCGCGGATCCCGGGGTTTTCCTTCCGGCGGCTTGCGATAGCATGATGACGTTTGGCGGTTCCCGGGGGCTTTCGGTCTTGCGTATCCTTTTCCTGCACAACAATTTTCCCGCCCAGTTCGGCTTTCTTGGCCAGCACATGGCGCGGCGCGGCCACGACGTCTGGTTCGGAACGGCGCGGGAGAACTCGCAACTGCCCGGGATCAAGACAGCCTTCTACAAGCCGCACCGCGCCGTGACCGAGAAAATTCATCCCTATGCGGTCAATTTCGAGAACGCCGTGCTGCACGGCCAGGCGGTTGCGCGGATGGCCTTGGCACTGAAGGACAAGGGGCTCGACCCTGACATGGTGGTCGCCCATTCCGGCTGGGGACCGGGTCTTTATGCCAAGGACGTCTGGCCGCGCTCTAAGTATGTCGGCTATTTCGAATGGTATTACACCGCGCCGGGGCCGGACGTTACCTTCCTGAACCGCAGCGACGAGCCTGAAAGCGAGGATTCACGCCTGCGCGGGCGGTCGCGCAATGCTGCGATCCTGATGGATCTCGCCAATTGCGAGGTCGGGATCTGTCCGACGCGGTTCCAGCGCGACCAGTTCCCAGACTTCTTCCACCGCAAGCTGGCGGTGCAGCATGATGGCGTCGATACCGACACCTATGCGCCGCAGGAGGGAGCAAGGCTGGTGCTGCCGGATCTCGACCTCTCCGGCGAAAGCGAGATCATCACCTATGTCGCCCGCGGCATGGAGCCCTATCGCGGTTTCCCGCAATTCATGGAGGCGCTGGCGAAGCTGCAGAAGCGCCGGCCGAATGCCCATGCGGTGATCGTCGGCCAGGACCGGGTCGCCTATGGCAAGCAACCCAAGGACGGCAGGAGCTACAAGACCCGGGCGCTGGAGACACTCGATCTCGACCCGGCCCGCACCCACTTCACCGGGCTGATCCCGCGCGACCAGTACAGGGCCGTGCTGCAGGCCTCCTCGGTGCATGTCTACCTGACCGTGCCGTTCGTCCTGTCCTGGTCGATGATCGAGGCGATGAGCACGGGCTGCCTGCTGCTCGCGTCCGACACCGAGCCGGTGCGCGAGGTCGTGGAAGACGGGAAGAACGGCCTCCTCGTGGATTTCTGGGATACTGACGCGATCGCCGACCGTCTGGAAGCGGTGCTGGCTGATCCTGCCGCCCATGCGCCGGTGCGGGCCGCGGCGCGGGAGACGGCGCTTGCGCGCTATTCGGCGCGGGAGACCTGGCCGCGCCTGGAGCGCCTTTTCGAGGACGTGCTCGGCGAGCGGCTCGCCTACTGAGCCGGTTCCTTGCCGGCGATATCGCGGACATGGACCGGGCGGGCGGACAGGCCCTGGCGGCCCAGCGGGCGGCCGAACGCCCCGGAGACGAGGGCAGCGAGGATTGCCGGCGCCGGCGGCACGCCGATCAGCGGTGCCATGAGCCAGTCGCGCAGGAACGGCAGGACGCGCGACTCCGACTGGTAGACCGGCGTGAACACATGGCTGGTCCACTGATAGAGCCGGACATGCCAGAGCCGGTCGGCGAGGAAGGCACGGCGCACCGCGTCAAGGTCGCCGCCATGGCGCGCGAGTGCGCGGGCGAGGGCGTGGGCGTCGAGCAGGGCCATGTTGGCGCCCTGGCCGAGCTGCGGCGAGGTGGCATGCCAGCTGTCGCCGAGGTGCATGAGCCGGCCTGAAAGGGGCTGGCGGGCCGTGCGATGGCGGTAGCGGGCAAATGTGAAGGCGTCATGGTCGGTGGCCGGCCCGATCAGGACCGCCGTCTCCGGCCACAGCGCTGCGGCCTGGGCTTTCCAGTCGGCAAGCGGGGCGCTGCGCCAGGCGTCGAAGCGGTCCGTGCGGATGGACCAGAAATAGGTTGCCATTGGTGGCGCGTCCGGCGCGGCCCGGCCGGACGGCATGACGCCGGCCATCTGGCGGGCGCCGCGATAGCGCTGCTCAAGCGCGGCGGCGTCGAAGGGGCCCGCCTCTGGCCAGGGCAGGGTCGCCCACAGGGCGCCAAAGGAAAGGTCGTTGCGTGGGCGGGAAGACAGGACCGAGCGGGCGCCCAGCGCATCGATGACGAGATCGAAGGCCCCGAGCGTCCGGCCCCTGTCGTCGGCGAGGCGGCCGCTGACGGCGTCCGCAGCCGCGACTGGCGTGCCGGCATTGAGCCGGGCCCCGGCGTCGAGGGCGGTGCGCAGCAGCAGGTCGAACAGGGCACTGCGCAGGACGCCTAGTCCATGCAGGCCGGGTCGCAGCGTCCGGTAGCGCACATCAAGCACCGTGCGCCCGGATGGGGTTTGACCATGCAGGCGGTCGATCCGTGCGCCGAGCCGGTCGATCGCCGGACGCAGGCCAAGGGCAGCAAGGACGGCGAGCCCGGTCTCCTGCAGCATGAGGCCGGAGCCAACCGGCGCGGGCCGCTCGAACTGCTCGAACACCTCAACCCTGTGCCCCTGCCCGGCGAGCAGGGCCGCTGTGGCCAGGCCGCCGATACCGGCGCCGGCAATGGCAACATCAAGACGCTGGACCAGGCGGGCCTCCCCCCTCGTTGAATCGGAAAGAGCAGGGCGTTCAACCGGGGCGGCCTGGTCAGGCGGAGACAGGGCGCCCGCGAGCCGCGTCTTTATTCGTGTCAGCCCTTGGCGTTGAGGATTTCGTCGCGCGCGGCGGGCAGCAGCATCGCCATCTGCTCGCGGATTTCCGCGTCGGAGCGCTGGATACCCTTGGCGTCGAAATCGCCGCGGACCTTGCGGAAGACGTCCTCGTCCCCGGGTTCCTGCAGGTCGGCCATGACGACGGTTTTCGCGTAGGCGTCGGCCTCGGCGCCTGCCAGTCCGAGCACGTCGGCCGCCCACAGGCCCAGCATCCTGTTTCGCCGCGCCATGACCTTGAACTCGGTCTCCTGGTCCATGGCGAATTTCGCTTCCTCGGCGCGCTCGCGATCATCGAACTGGGACATCGGCTCTCCTTCTGCCCTGTGGCTTGTCTCACGCGTGTTATGAGGCGTCGGTGCGGGACGATCAAGCAATCTCGCACGCGGCAACGGGCGGCCTGCAGCCCGCGTTTGTCGGCTGACGCGGTCTGGAGTAGGGTCCGCAAGCCTGAAAGACACGAGGTGAGTCGCTCCTGAAGCGGTGCGCACGCGAATGCTGTGCATGTCCGCAAGGTGCACTCCTGAGCAAGGATAGCAACACGCCATGTCGAGACGACGGCTGATCTATGAAGGCAAGGCCAAGATCCTGTATGAGGGCCCCGAGCCCAACACGCTGATCCAGTATTTCAAGGATGACGCGACCGCCTTCAACGCGGAGAAGCGCGCCGTTCTGGACGGCAAGGGCGTGCTCAACAACCGCATTTCCGAGTTTGTCATGACACGGCTGGCGACGGCGGGCATCCCCAACCACTTTATCCGCCGGCTCAACATGCGTGAGCAGCTGATCAAGAAGGTCGAGATCATCCCGCTTGAGGTGGTCGTGCGCAATGTGGCGGCCGGGTCGCTGTCGAAGCGGCTGGGGGTGCCTGAGGGCGAGCCGCTGGCGCGCTCGATCGTGGAGTTCTACCTGAAACGCGACGACCTTGGCGACCCGATCGTCACCGAGGAGCATATCTCGGCGTTCAACTGGGCAAGCCATCAGGAAATCGACGACATGGTCGCCCTGTCGCTTCGGATCAATGATTTCATGTCCGGCCTGTTCGCGGGCGTCGGTATCCGACTGGTCGATTTCAAGGTCGAGTTCGGCCGCTGGTATGAGGGTGACATGGTGCGTACGCTGCTGGCCGATGAGATCAGCCCGGACAGCTGCCGGCTATGGGACATGGTTTCCGGCGAGAAGCTCGACAAGGACCGGTTCCGCCGAGACCTCGGTGGCGTGACCGAGGCCTATGCCGAAGTCGCGCGCCGGCTCGGCATCATCCGCGAGGCACAGCAGGGCGACAACATTGTTGCCCTCAATGCGGGTCCGAAATAGCCGGCCGGACGGGGAGACGCAGCGATGAAGGCAATCGTGCATGTGGGCCTGAAACCGGGCGTCCTCGACCCGCAGGGCAAGGCGGTGGCGAACGCCCTGGAGCGGCTCGGCTTCGCAGAGGTGGAAGGCGCCAGGGTCGGCAAGTTGATCGAGCTTGACCTGGAGGACGGGCTGGCGCGTGAGGAGGCGGAGGCGCGGGTGCGCGCCATGTGCGAGCAGCTTCTCGCTAACACGGTGATCGAGCGCTACACGATCGAGCTTGTTTGAAGGATGGCCGCGCGCTTGCATGCGTGCGCCGTGCGGGCGCAGGCCCCGAGCAGCTTGCCCGCGAGGGGGAATGCCATGAAACGTTTCGCCGCAACACTGTTCGCGGCCTCGCTCCTGGCACCAGTCAGCCAGGCGCAGTCCTGCGCGCCGCGCTCGATCAGGTGGAGTGAGGCCGGCGCCACGCACCTCACGGAGTTGCAGGCGCGGGTGCGCGACGGATGTCCAATGCTGCGCCAGAGCGTGACCTTTCCGGCGGGAGGCGCGCCGCTGGAGGCCGTCGGCCGGGACTGCGACTGCGACCTGGTGATCGACGGGGAGGAGGCGCGCTTCTCGGCACCGGCCGACACTGTGGCGCGCACCATGCTGGCCGCTTGTCGGGACAATCGCGGGTTCGCCCTGGAGAAGCGGGCTGAGCGCGTCGCTGCCGGCACAGTGGGCCCCGGCTTCTGAACACGTATTCAGAGACCGGTCATTTTCCAATTATTTCTTATGTGCGCGACAAATACTGGTATAGATTCCGTTCAAAATGAATTCGAGAAAAGAAATGGGAGTTTTGCATGCTGAAATTTGCACTGTAATCTGGTAATATATACATATTCACTGTGGAGCCGTCCTCCGGCAGTACGCTGTTTGAGCCGAACATGGCGATCTTCGATGCCGGCTCGCAGGCCGACCTCCTCGCAGGCGGCGCGTTCTCCCGTGCGGACCTCGGCGCGATCGACGCGCTGGAGCCGCTGCCGCAGATTGACCTGTTGGCCGAGCTGATGGGCGGCGACAGCCTGCTGCCGGCCTCGTTCGAATTCGACTATCTCCAGGCCGACAGGGCATGACGCGCCCCGCCATGCACGCGCGGGGCGTCTCTCCGGTCGGACGGCAGAGGTCGGCTTTGCGCCGGGCCAAAGCCTGCTATAGCGGCGGCCATGAAAGCTGGCGTTCTCGTCTTTCCGGGATCGAACTGCGACCGTGATGCGGCTGTGGCGTTGCAGCAGCTGACCGGCACGCCGCCGGCCATGCTCTGGCACAAGGACACCGACTGGCCGAACGGGCTCGACCTGGTCATTGTGCCGGGTGGCTTCTCCTATGGCGACTATCTGCGCTGTGGTGCGATGGCAGCCAACGCGCCGGCAATCGCGCCGCTGCGGGCCCATGCGGCACGAGGCGGTTACGTGCTTGGCATCTGCAACGGTTTCCAGGTGCTGACCGAGACCGGTCTCCTGCCGGGTGCGCTGATGCGCAATGCCGGGCTCGACTTTGTCTGCAGGCCCGTCCCCCTGCGGGTGGAACAGATCCGCGGGCCGTTCACCACCGCCTATGGGGCGGGTGCGCAGTTGGTGATGCCGGTGGCCCACCATGACGGCAACTATGTCGCCGACGAGGAGACCCTCGACCGGCTGGAGGCGCAGGGCCGGGTGGTCTTCCGTTATCTCGTCAATCCCAATGGGTCGGCCCGCGATATTGCCGGCATCGCATCGCCGAATGGCCGCGTGCTCGGCCTGATGCCGCACCCTGAGCGCGCCATTGGCGGCCATGAGGGCGGCGGCGATGGCCGTGGCCTGTTCGAGAGCCTCCTGCAGGCGGGTTAGGGCGGTTTCATCCCAATTCCGACCGTCTGATGGCCTGCAGCGTTCGTGCTGGCGAGGAGCACACTGCAGGGAGATGCGGGCATCGGCCGAGGATTGATACCGAGCTGCATGGAGCCAAAACCGATCCTTGCAGCGCGAGGCCGAGCGCGACTGCGCGTCGGCATGCGTGACGAGCCTGCGTTTGCGCGGCTCGCGGTCGCAACAGTGTGATCAGGCGAGCGGGGTCGACTTCAGTTTCCCGGCCAATGCGTCATGCCCGGCGATCATGCGCGCGACGTGCGTGTCGTCGATGTCGCGTGTGTCGATGCCGCGCTGGTGCGTGCCGCCAAGGATCAGGCCGGTGCGGCGCGGGAACATGTAGAGCGTGCCGCCCTCGCCCGGTGCGATATAGGAATAGGTGATTTCCGGTTGCGGCAGGAGGTGAGAGAGTTGGCCCCTGACCGCGATCAGGTCGTGATCGCCGAAGAGGCGCGCGCCGAGGCCGAGGCAATTGACGATCACGCGCTCGGGCAGGTCCAGCACCGCGTCGAGCCCCTCAAGGCGGCGCTGTTCGAACAGGGCTCCGGCAAGCTGGGCGTCCTGCATCAGCGCATCGAGATAATGGTCCGGGTCGATCATCAGCGTCCGGTACCGCGTCTCGTATGGGAAACCGAAGCGGGTGCCGGACGCCAGGCGGCGGATCTCCGGGTAGAGGTCATCACCGCCGGTCATCGCATGGCCGGAGGGCGGGCGATTGGAGAGATCGGAATGGTCGACCCAGTAGACGCCATAGCCCGGACGGTTGACATAGGGCAGGAAACCACGATGGGCGCGGCGGGTCATCTGCCAGTTGACGCGGTGGAAGTCCTTGCTCGCGACCGACCGGTCATAAAGCCCCGAGGGCAGCCAGAGCGCGCCGGCAATGTTCGAGGTGGTGTGCGGCGGCAATTCGGCGGCGAGGACGCGCACCTGATGGCCGGCACGCGCAAGCAGCAAAGCGGCCGTGATCCCCATCACGCCGGCGCCAAGCACGGCGACGCTCGGCTCGCCCTCGGCTCGCGCCATCTCTGCGGCCGCCGCGGCTGTGCCCCAGGACAGGGTCACGCCGCAGCCGCCATGGCCATAATTGTGGATTACCACTTTGCCGGCAAGATCCTCACGCTCGAGGCGGAAGCCCTGCGGCCGAAAGGGGCGAAGGCCCACAACGGTCCGGGTAATGCGCTCGTGGCGCGCGAGCACCGGGGCGAGTGGTGACGGTGTATTGGGGATGGCCGGCGCAGGCATCGTAGTGCAGGCCGCAAGGGAAAGCCCGCCGACCGTGGCTAGGAAATGCCTGCGTTGCATCCGGCCGGCCTCTCCTGCCGCTCCTTGTGCCCTTTTGCGTGTCGCGCGCGCGCCGTGCAAGTACACGCCCGGGCGCGCGTGTTTCCCTCCGGCGCGCTGGGGCTCGCCACGGCCGGTGCAATTGGCTAGGTGAGACCATGGACCAGACGACGATTCTCTCCGCTCTCACAGCGCCGCAGGATGTCGGTTCTGCGGCGGCCCATGGCCTCAATGCCGAGGAGTTCGCGCGCATTCTCGACCGGCTCGGTCGCGCGCCGAACCTCGTGGAACTCGGCATCTTTTCTGTCATGTGGTCGGAGCACTGCTCCTACAAATCCTCGCGCCGGCACCTGCGCAAGCTGCCGACGTCGGGCGCGCGGGTGATCCAGGGGCCCGGCGAGAATGCCGGCGTTGTCGACATTGGCGATGGCCAGGCGGTGGTCTTCAAGATGGAGAGCCACAACCACCCCTCCTTTATCGAGCCCTATCAGGGGGCGGCGACAGGGGTCGGCGGTATCCTGCGCGACGTCTTCACCATGGGCGCGCGCCCGATCGCCCTGGTCAACGCGCTGCGCTTTGGTAGCCCGGATCATCCGCGCACCCGACAGCTGGTTGCCGGCGTCGTCGCCGGGATCGGTAGCTATGGCAATTGCGTCGGCGTTCCGACAGTTGCCGGCGAGACCCAGTTCGATGCTGGCTATAACGACAACATCCTCGTGAATGCCATGGCGGTTGGTCTGGCCGAAGCGGACCGGATTTTCTATGCCCGCGGCGCTGAGTCCGGCCAGCCCATCCTGTATGTCGGCTCCAAGACAGGGCGCGACGGCATTCACGGCGCCACCATGGCGAGCGCGGAGTTTTCCGAG
The DNA here is from genome assembly GCA_964412785.1 of uncultured Hyphomonadaceae bacterium. Taxonomy (GTDB): domain Bacteria; phylum Pseudomonadota; class Alphaproteobacteria; order Caulobacterales; family Hyphomonadaceae; genus UBA5336. The sequence continues at coordinate 51,564 of CAYPQD010000012.1, read as the reverse complement.
GGCGACGGCGAAAAGCGTCCGACCGTGCAGGTCGGCGATCCGTTTACGGAGAAGCTCCTGATCGAGGCCTGTCTTGAGCTGATGGCGACCGATGCCATCGCCGCGGTGCAGGACATGGGTGCGGCGGGGCTCACCTCGTCCTCTGTGGAAATGGCCGACAAGGGCGGCATCGGTATCGAGATGGACCTCGATGCCGTGCCCCAGCGCGAGATTGGCATGACGGCTTATGAGATCATGCTGTCGGAAAGCCAGGAACGGATGCTGATGATCCTGAAGCCCGGCCGGGAGGCGCAGGCGAAGGCGATCTTTGAGAAATGGGATCTTGATGCGGAGGTGATCGGATACACGACCGACACAGGACGCCTCGTGCTGCGCCAGTTCGGCGCGGTGGTCTGCGACATGCCCGTGGCGCCGCTTGGCGAGGACGCTCCAAACTATGATCGTCCGTGGACCGAGCCGGTTGCGCGCCCCCCGCTTGATCCGTCTTTCTATCCGGAGCCGGACGATCATGGCGAGGTGTTGCTGAAGCTGATGGCCGCGCCCGACATGGCGTCGAAGCGCTGGATCTGGGAGCAGTATGACCGGCACGTCATGGGCGACACGATCGACAGTGCGCAGTCTGGCGGGAATGCCGCGATCATCCGTATCCACGGCACAAACAAGGCAGTTGCAGTGTGCTGCGACTGCAATCCGCACCATGTTGCCGCCAACCCCTTCGAGGGCGGCAAGCAGGCGGTCGCCGAAGCCTATCGCAATCTCTCGTCCGTCGGCGCGATCCCGATCGCGGTCACCGACAATCTCAATTTCGGCAACCCGGAGCGTCCCGAGATCATGGGACAGTTCGTGCGCGCCATCGAGGGCATGGCGGAGGCCTGCCACACGCTCGATTTCCCCGTCATATCCGGCAATGTCAGCCTCTATAACGAGACTGACGGTCGCGCCATTCCGCCCACGCCCGTGATTGGTGCGGTCGGCCTCATTGAGGATGTCTCGAAGATTGCGACGCTGAAGGGTGCGCAGCCGGGGGACACGCTGATCCTCATCGGTGAGGCCTCCGGGCATATTGGGGCCACGCTGTATGCGCGGGAATGGCTCGGCCTCAGGGGCGAGGCGCTCGGGCCGCCGCCACAGGTGGATCTTGCTGCAGAGAAACGACACGCCGACTTTGTCCGTATGCTGATCTGTCACGGCCTGGTCAACGCCGTGCATGATGTCAGCGATGGGGGAATCGCCTGCGCCGCTGCAGAGATGGCGCTTGCAGGGGGGATCGGGTTGACACTTGATCGGCCAAGCGAGGCGCGGTGGCTGTTCGGCGAACAGGGTGGGTGTTTCCTGGTGGCAGTCGAGGGTCTTGCCGAAAACGGAATCGTGCCGCTCGCGCCGGAGGGCGTCCCAGTCCGCACGATCGGCCAGTTCAGCGAGACCGCAGAGGGCTTTATCACATTGGGCGAACCCTTGTCGGCTGTTGCCCTCGCGCGCCTGCGCGAAGCTCATGAAGGCTGGCTGCCGCACTACATGGAAGGGCAGGGCGAGGAAGCCCTCGCCAAACCACTTGGAGGCTGAAGACCATGGCGATGAGCCGTTCCACCCTTGAGGCGCATCTGCGCGAGGCGTTTCCGGATGCAGACATCACGCTGACCGACCTTGCCGGTGACAATGATCACTGGCAGGCGGAGATTGTCAGTGCACGGTTTTCCGGCATGCCCCGGGTCAGGCAGCACCAGCTTGTCTATGCTGCGCTGAAGGGAAAAATGGGCGGCGAGCTGCACGCCCTTGCGCTGAAAACCCGCGCACCGGAAGCATGATCAGGGGCGGATGAGCGTTTTCAGCCGGTAGACGAGTTCCAGCGCCTCACGCGGCGTCAGCGCGTCCGGGTCGATCTCGCCGAGAAGGCGCTCCACCTCTGAGGGTTCGCACGCGGCGGCCTCCTCGCCGGCCTCCGGCAGGGCGGCAAACAGGGGAAGTGCCTCGACCCTGCCCTTGTCCGCCTCCAGCCGTTTCAGGATGGCGCGGGCGCGCGCAACCGCCCGGCGCGGCAGACCGGCAAGGCGGGCAACCTCGATCCCATAGGAGCGGTCGGCGGGGCCGGGCTGCACCTCGTGCAGGAACACAAGCTCGTCCTTCCACTCCCTGGCGCGCAGCGAGGCGTTCGCCGCTGCCGGCAGGTCATCGGCCAGACCGGTCAATTCGTGATAATGGGTCGCAAAGAGGGCGCGGCAGCGGTTGACGTCGTGCAGGTGCTCCACCGCCGCCCAGGCGATGGCGAGGCCGTCATAGGTGGAGGTACCGCGGCCGACCTCGTCGAGGATGACCAGGCTATGCTCCGTGGCCTGGCTCAGGATGGCGGCGGTCTCGACCATTTCGACCATGAATGTGGAGCGCCCTCGCGAGAGATCGTCGGCGGCGCCAACGCGGGAGAACACCCGGTCGGCGAGGCCGAGGCGGAGCTGTCGGGCCGGCACGAAACTGCCTGACTGGGCGAGTATGACCGCAAGCGCAGCCTGGCGCAGATAGGTCGACTTGCCGGCCATGTTGGGGCCGGTGACAACGAGCAGCCGCGGCCCCGCCTCGCCGGCGGCGTCAAGGCGCAGGTGATTGGCGGTAAAGCCCTCACCATTGCGCTTCAGCGCTGCCTCCACCACCGGATGACGCAGTCCGTCCGCCTCGAACACGGGCGCATCGACAATCTCGGGGCGGACCGCTCCGGTTTCCTCCGCCCAGTCGGCGAGCGCCACGGCCACGTCGAACTCCGCAAGCGCCCCTGCGGCGCCGGCGAGCCCGTCGGACGCGGCTTCGACGCGGGTGCTGAACCCCTCGAACAGGGCGACCTCGCGGGCCCGCGCCTCCTCTTCAGCGCGGGAGATGCGCCCGGCCAGTTCGTTCAACTCGCGGGTGGAGAAGCGCACGGCACTGGCGAGGGTTTGGCGATGGATGAATGTCGTCTCGTGTGGCGGCGACACCAGGGTTTCGGCATGGCGCGCCGGCACTTCTATGAAGTAGCCGAGCATGGAGTTGTAGCGAATCTTGAGGGCACCGATCCCCGTCGCCTGCGAATAACTCGACTGGTGCTCGGCGATCACCTTGCGGCTATCATCGCGCAGGCTGCGCACGGCATCGAGGGCGGCATCCCAGCCCTGCGCGATGAAACCGCCCTCGCGCGCCAGCGCCGGTGGGTCGTCGCTAAGCGCTCGGCGCAGGTCGGCGGCGAGCTGGCCAAGCTCCGGCCAGTTCGACAGCGTGAGGGCGCTGGCCGCTGCCTCCAACCGCTTCGGCAGGACGGCTCCGCGGCGCGCGAGGGCGGCGACGAGCGTCTCGCCCCTGGCAAGCGCTGTGCCGAGCGCCTTCAGGTCGCGCGGCCCGCCGCGGCCAAGTCTCAGGCGCATGCGCGCGCGTTCGAGGTCCGGTGTTGTCCTGAGGAGCGCACTCAGGTCGCTGCGCAGGTCCGAATCGTCGAGCAGGAAGGCGAGCGCGTCCTGGCGCGCGGCAATCTCGGCGTGGTCGCGCGACGGCCGGGCGAGGCGTTCGGCCAGCAGGCGCGCGCCCGGCGCCGTGCGGGTGCGGTCGAGGGTGGCGATCAGCGAGCCAGCCCGCCCGCCAGCCTGGCGGGACTCCAGTTCAAGGCTTGCCCGGCTTGCCGGGTCGATCGCGAGCGCGGCGCTGTCGCCAGTCCGGCGCCGCGGCGGGTCGAGCCGGATCGGCCTGCCAGCCTGAGTCAGGCTGAGATAACCCATCAGCAGGCCACAGGCTGACAATTCGCTGCGGGAGAGCGCACCGAAGGCATCAAGGGCGGCGAGGCCGAACGCGTCCTTGAGGCGTCGCTCGCCGGCCGCTGGCGACGCTTCGCGGTCCGGTCGGGTTGTCACCGGTGCCTCGATGCCGGCGATGAGTACGGCGACGTGGCCGTCTGCGCGCGCGCCTTCGGTCAGGACCAGTTCGCTGACCGGCCGGGCAGCGAGCGCTTCGGCGATCGCGTCCGGCGTGCCGGTCTCGATCTCGAAGGCACCGGTGGAGACATCGCAGGCGGCAAGGCTCGCCTCACTGCCGCCGGCGCTGGTGGCCAGCGCCACCAGCGCCTGGCCCAATCGCGCCGGCAGGAGCGTGTCCTCGGTCAGCGTTCCCGGGGTGACCACCCGCACGATCTCGCGGTTGACGATCGCCTTGGAGCCGCGCTTTCTCGCCTCGTCCGGCGTCTCGGTCTGCTCGCACACCGCCACCCGCTCGCCGGCGCGGATCAGGCGTGCCAGGTAGCTTTCCGCAGCGTGAAAGGGCACGCCGGCCATCGGGATCGGTCGCCCGTCATGCTCTCCGCGCGCGGTCAGGGTGATGTCGAGGATTGCGGCGGCGCGCTCGGCATCGTTGAAGAACAGCTCGTAGAAATCGCCCATTCGGAAGAACAGGAGCGCGTCGGGGTGCTGCGCCTTGATCTCCAGATACTGGGCAAGGAAGGGGGAGGGACCCTTGGTCGGGCCGCCCTTGCGTGCGCTGTCGCGGCGCCCGGTTTCCTCTGTCTGCGTGTCCGCCATGGCGCCGGGAGTATCGCGATGCCTCGCCGGCTGCAAACCCTGGCATGGAACCTGCGTTCCCAGAGCCTGCAGGCGGCGGCGCAGGCGCAAGGGACTGGCCGGCTTGTGGCCGGTTGCGGAGGCGCCTAGTGTCCACGGCCTCACCTTCCGAAATGCCGGTCCGCCGGGGAGACGCAAAGGCACGCCCGATGACAAGCAAACGCCCGAACTTCACGGACAAGGAAGCGCTCGACTTCCATTCGTTGCCCGTTCCCGGAAAGCTTTCGGTCGTACCGACCAAGCCGATGAGCACCCAGCGCGACCTGTCGCTTGCCTACAGCCCGGGCGTAGCCGTGCCGGTGCGCGCGATCGCCGAGGATGAGGACCTTGCCTATGAGTACACCGCGAAGGGCAACATGGTCGCGGTGATCTCGAATGGCACAGCCATTCTCGGTCTCGGCAATCTCGGCGCGATGGCGTCAAAGCCGGTGATGGAAGGCAAGTCCGTCCTGTTCAAGCGCTTTGCTGACGTCAACTCCATCGACATCGAGGTGACGACCGAGGAGGTTGATGCCTTCTGCGAGACAGTCCGCAATATCGGCCGGACCTTTGGCGGCATCAATTTGGAGGACATCAAGTCCCCGGAATGCTTTGTCATCGAAAGCCGCCTTCGCGAGGAGCTGGACGTGCCGGTCTTCCATGATGACCAGCACGGCACAGCAATCATTGCAGCGGCCGGTATCATCAATGCCTGTGCGATCACCGGCCGCGAGATGGCCGACCTGACCGTTGCGATCTCAGGCGCCGGCGCAGCGGGCATCTCGGTTGCGGGGCTTATCCGGCATCTCGGCGTGAAGCGCGACAACATCCTGATGTGCGACCGCAATGGCGTCATCTATCAGGGCCGCAGCGAAGGCATGGACCAGTTCAAGTCGTCCTTCGCCGTGGACACTGCCAAACGCACTCTTGCAGAAGCCATGGACGGTGCCGACTGCTTTCTCGGCCTGTCCGTGAAGGGCGCCGTTACCGCCGACATGGTCGCCGCAATGGCGTCCAACCCGATCATCTTCGCCATGGCCAATCCGGATCCGGAGATCACGCCGGAGGAGATCAAGCAGGTGCGCGACGACGCAATCATCGCCACCGGCCGATCCGACTATCCCAACCAGGTGAACAACGTCCTCGGCTTCCCTTATATCTTCCGCGGTGCGCTCGACGTGCGTGCGCGCTCCATCAATGAGGAAATGAAAGTTGCCGCGGCCAAGGCGCTGGCGCAACTGGCCCGGGAGGACGTTCCCGACGAAGTCGCCGCTGCCTATCATGGCGCGCGGCCGCAATTCGGGCGCGACTACATCATCCCGACACCCTTCGATCCGCGCCTGATTTCCTTCGTGCCACCCTTCATCGCTCAGGCGGCAATGGACACCGGCGTGGCCCGCAAGCCGATCGAGGACATGGAGGCCTATCGCCAGGCGCTGGCCCGCCGGCTTGATCCGACCGCCTCCTTCCTGCAGGGCATCCAGAACTATCTGCGCACCAACCAGAAGCGCATTGTCTTTGCAGAGGGTGAGGAGCCTCAGGTCGTGCGCGCGGCCTGGGCATTCAAGAATCAGGGGCTCGGACACCCCATCCTGATTGGACGCGAGGAGCGTGTCAGCCGCACCATGGCGCAGATGGGGGTGCCCGCCGATGCGCTTGAGATCGTCAATGCCCGGATGTCGGACCGCAATCCGGAGTACACCGACTACCTGTATGAGCGCCTGCAACGGGGCGGCTACCTGAAGCGTGATGCCCAGCGGCTCGTCAACCAGGACCGTAATGTCTTCGGCTGCTGCATGCTGGCGCTCGGCGATGCCGACGGCATGGTGACCGGCGTCACCCGGAACTATGACGTGGCGCTGAATGACGCACGCATGGTCCTCGACCCGATTGACGGCCAGCCGGTCATCGGCATGTCCATGGTGATCGGCCGCGGGCGCACCGTGTTCATCGCCGACACCAGCGTCGAGGAACTGCCAGACGGCCCCAAGATAGCCGCGATCGCCGTCGAAGCGGCCCGCGCGGTGCGCGCGCTTGGCTTCACGCCGCAGGTCGCGCTACTCTCCTATTCCACCTTCGGTAACCCGATGGGCGAGCGGATCGAGAAGGTTCGCGAAGCGGTTTCGATCCTTGATGCGCGCGGTGACGTGGATTTCGAGTATGAGGGCGACATCGCTGCCGACGTGGCGCTGAACCCCAGTCACAGGCTGGTCTACCCGTTTTCTCGCCTGACGGGTGCTGCCAATGTCCTCGTCATGCCGGCGATCCATTCCGCCTCGATCGCAACGAAGCTCCTTAACTCCATGGGCGAGGCGACGGTGATCGGGCCTATGTTGCTGGGCCTGCAGAAGCCGGTGCAGATCGCCTCGCTCGGCGCAACCGTGTCGGACGTGGTCAACCTGGCCGCACTGGCAGCTTATGACATTGACGGTCACGCCAGCGCCCAGTTGGAGACCGTTGGCGCCTGACGGTCGCTGCGGAGGTCATACCAGCCTGCGCGGATGAAGACTCATCCGCAGCCCCGGCGCATGGGGCGCCGACGCGCAGTCGCGCTTGCCCCTGCACTGCACGGATCGGTCTTGGGTCCATGAAGATCGGTGTCAGTCCGTCTCGCCGAGGACGAGAGCGGTGCGCGCGCCCCGGTCGCGGGAGAGGCGGACCCACTCGACAACCGACAGCGCGACGGCAACCCCGCCAAGCCAGAAGGTAATGATGAAGACGGTGTAGAAGCCCTCCGATTCGATCAGCTCGCCGAGCCAGGGCCGCCCGAGCGTGCCGATCAGCATGGTCAGCGAGGCGAGCAGGGCATACTGGACCGTGGCAAAGCGCGGATTGACCACGGCGGTGAGATAGGCCGTCATCGCCACCAGCGCGAGCCCGCCAGCAATGTTCTCTGCGAAGATCGTTACCATCAGCCTGGCCATGCGCTGGCCTTGGTCGGTGATGACAGGGCCTGTCTCCGGCTGCAGCCTTGCTGCCCATTCGGCGAAGGTGACGAGCGGGACGTCCAGCCGGGTTGCAGTCAGGAAGGCGTCAAGCGCCGCCGCGCCGGCAGCCAGGTCGGCATAGAGCAGGTTGGTGACCGCCGCGACGATGCCGCCAAGGAAGAATACCGGCATGCGCCCGATCGCACCAATCAGGACGGCGCCGAGGCCGGCGCCGAGAATTGTCGCGATCACGCCGAAGAATTTCGACGCGATGGCGACTTCGTCGAGGGTATGACCCAGAGCGCCAAAATTCTCACCAAGATAGAAGGGATAGGCGAACGAGCCCCACACAGCGTCGGTGAACCGGTAGGTCAGGGCGAGCAGGAGAACGATGACAGCGCCCCAGCGCAGGCGGTCGACAAGGTCCATCAGCGGGTCGAATATCGAGCGGAACAGCACGCGCACGACCGCGCCACGCGGCGCGACACCGCCGGACGGCAGGGCCGATACGCCGGACGGGCTGGCCCGGTGGCGCACCACCAGATAGGCCGCAACAAGGGCCGGCACGAGGATCGTCAGGGCAACGATCCATGGGCCCTGGCTGCGCACGAAGGTGCTTCCACGGGCACCGGTCTGAAGGATCATCGCCTCGACCACGAACCATCCGATCATTGAGAAGGCCACCAACCAGCCGGCCGAGACGAGCGCCACGCTGGGTGCCGCGACGCTTGCGGGAAGGCTGGGCAGGTAGGACACTCGTCTCTGGCGGCGCGATTCCGCGCCCTCAGGTTCCGGCGCGAGCAGCGAACCGGCCATGGTCAGGAGCACGAAGGCGCCGATCATCACATAGACAACCGCCCAGCCGAGTCTTGCGGCAAGGATGAGGGCGACAAAGCCGGTTATCAGCGTGCCCGACTTGTAGCCGAACTGGTAGAGTGCCGACATCAGATCCTTGTCCTCGTCGCTGCGCGCCACCTCGATCCGCCATGCATCAAGGATCAGGTCGTGGGTCGGGGAGAGGAGGGCAATCGCGAACGCGATCAGGGCAACCTGGCCGATATTCGTGGATGGGTCGGAGACGGCGAGAAGGCACAGGAGGACGCCCATGGCCAGTTGCAGGCTGATCAGCCAGGAGCGCCGCCCGCCAATGCGCAGCCAGGGCGGCTGGCGGGCGTCCTTGAAGGCCGGCGCCCAAAGGTATTTGAAGGCATAGCCGAGGGTAACCAGCGAGAAATTGCCAATCACCGCGGGCGTGATGCCCTCTTCGGTCAGCCAGGCGGTTAGCGTCCCGAGTACAGCGCCAAATGGCAGGCTTGCGGCGAATGACAGGATGAGCATGGCGCCCATGCGCCGGTCGTTGAGAGCGCGCACCGCGCGCAGCCAGCGCGGTACCGGGCGCCCCGCCGTTTCGCCGGCCAGGGCTGTCACGCTGCGTCGCCCAAACGGCGGTGGCCGACCCATTTGAGGGCGATCTGGCGCAGGGTGTCGGGATCGATCGGTTTCGCCGCGACCTGGCTTGCCCCCGCCTCCAGGGCCGCCCGTTCGATCTCCGGCGTGACTTCTGCCGAAAGGGCTAGCACCGGGACATCGCGACCGGCCTCGCGCAGGCGGCGCGTCGCCTCGAAACCGTCCATCACGGGCATGCGCAGGTCCATAATGATCAACACCGGGTCCACCTGTCGGGCACAATCAAGGGCGTCACTGCCCGTCTGCGCCACAGTGACGGCAAACCCCGCCGATTCCAAGGTGCGGCGTGCGATCAGAGCGTTGACCGGGTTGTCGTCGGCGATCACCACCTGTCCGCTCGCCGCCGCCTCGATGGCCGCCTCGCTGAATACCTCGCGGCGCTGGGCGAGATAGACCCGCTCTGCCAGCGTGCTTGCCCGCAGTGGCCGGACGAGCCAGCCAACACAGCCCAGCGCACGAAACCGGGGGATCGCCCCGCGGTCCTGGGGGCGCAGCACGACCAGCGACGGCGTGACAGCAGCGAGACGGCTGATCTCTTTGGGCGGGCTGCCTGCATCGACGAGCACGACATCGCACCCGGCCGTTTCCACGTGCGTCGTATCGCAATAGGTCAAGGGCGTTGCCCCAGTGGCCGCAAGCGCTGCGGCCACTGACAATGCGCTCGCTTCGGGCAGCCCGACCAGGGCGACCCGGGCGTCCAGGACAGGCAGGTCATGGCTGGGCGGCCCGTCCACCGCGCTCAGCGGAACGCGCAGGACGAATGCGGCCCCGAAACCCGGAGTGCTGTCGACGCGCAGTGTGCCGCCAAGCAGGCCGGCCAGGCGGCTGGCAATCGCAAGGCCGAGCCCGACGCCGCCATCTCGCCGGGCATCGCCCGCGCGGGCCTGGGCGAAGGCGGAGAACAGCCGCTCCTGATCGTGCGGCGCGATGCCGGGGCCAGTGTCGATCACCCGGTAGACGATGCTGTCACCGTCTCGCTCCACATCGACAAGTACCCCGCCCTCATCGGTGAATTTCAGCGCGTTGCCCACGAGATTGAACAGGATCTGGCGCACGCGCCCGACATCGCCGCGCACGCTCGGCATTGGCAGGGCGAGGCAGCGCGAAGCGATATCGACACGCTTCTCATGTGCCCGAGGTGCGAGGAGTTCGGTGATTTCCCTGGCAAGCCGGACCGGGCAGAAGACGGTATCCTCAAGCTCGATCGCCCCGGCGTCGAGCCGCGCTGCGTCGAGGACATTGTTGACCAGGTCGAGCAGGCGGGCACCTGACGTTCGGATCGCCTCGGCGTATTCGCGCTGGGCCGGGGAGAGGTCTGTTTCCAGAAGCAGCGACGCGGTGCCGAGAATGCCGTTGAGCGGCGTGCGGATCTCATGGCTCGCGGTGGCGAGGAAGGACTGCTCAAGGCGCGTTGCGGATTTTTCGGGCGGCTCGGTCATGGGTGGACGACCTAGCATGCCGGGCCTGACCTCTTGCTTAACGCGCGCCTCTCAGCGGGCCAGCCTGTCGCTGGCGGCGACCGCTGTGGCGTCGCCTGGCAGGCGCTGGCGATAGGAGAGGGCTTCGGCCACATGCACCCGGCGCACCGCCGCGGCTGCGTCGAGATCGGCGATCGTGCGCGCCACCTTGAGGACGCGGTGATAGCCGCGTGCAGTGAGGTTCAGCTTCATTGCCGCCTCGGAGAGCAGCGCCGCCCCGCCGGCATCGGGTAAAGCATGCCGGTCAAGGTCCGGAACCGGTGCATCAGCGTTGAGCGGCCGGCGTCCGGCCGCGCTGGCGCCACCATAGCGCTCCGCCTGGACTGCGCGGGCAGCCGCGACACGCGCAGCGACCTCTTCGGTGCCTTCCTGCGGCGGCGGCAGAGCAAGGTCCATCGGTGTGACGGCCGGCGTGTCGAAGAACAGGTCGATCCGGTCGAGAAAGGGGCCGGAGAGGCGCGACTGGTACTGTACCAGGCATCGCGGGGCCTTGCCGCAGGACGCCATGGCCTGGGGTGCGCCGCCGCACTTGCACGGGTTCATCGCGCCGACGAGCTGAAAGCGCGCCGGATAACGGACATGGCGGTTGGCCCGTGCGACCACTGCCTCGCCGGATTCCATGGGCTGGCGCAGGCTATCGAGGACCTGCGCCGGAAACTCCGGCAGTTCGTCCAGGAAAAGGACGCCATGGTGCGCCAACGAGACCTCGCCCGGCTTCGCCTTCAGTCCGCCGCCAATCAGTGCCGCCATCGAGGCGGAATGGTGCGGCGCGCGATAAGGCCGTGCACGCGACAGCGCACCACGCTGCAGCAGTCCGGCAATGGACTGGATCTGGCTGACTTCCAGAAGTTCTTCCGCCGAGAGCGGCGGCAGCAGGCCAGGCAAGCGCTGGGCCAGCATCGACTTGCCCGAGCCCGGCGGGCCGCAGAAGACGAGATTATGGCCACCCGCCGCGGCGATTTCGAGCGCCCGCTTGGCGCCCTCCTGGCCCTTGACGTCGCGCAGGTCCGGACCCGGCGCCGCCGCGAGGAGGGGGGCCTGTTGCGGTGAGCCGATGACCGAGCGTCCGGAAAAATGGTTGACCAGTGCGATCAGGCTCGGCGCGGCAATGGCCCGCCGACCGGCCCAGGCGGCCTCGCCGCCACAGGCTTCCGGGCAGATCAACGACACTGCCATTGCCTCGGCCGCCATGGCCGCAGGCAGGACCCCGAGCGTCGGCGCAATCTGTCCGTCAAGAGCCAGTTCGCCGATCGCGGCATGCCCGTCGAGGGCGTCAGGCGCGGTGACGCCAATGGCTGCGAGGATGGCCAGTGCAATCGCCAGGTCATAGTGACTGCCCTCCTTTGGCAGGTCTGCCGGGGCGAGGTTGACGACAATCCGTTTCGGCGGCAGCGCCAGTCCGATGGCCGAAAACGCGCAGCGCACGCGCTCCCGGCTTTCCGCGACCGCCTTGTCAGGCAGGCCGACAATGGCGAAATGGGGATTGCCACCGGTCACCTGCACCTGCACGTCAACCGGCTGTGCCTCGATGCCCTCAAATGCAAAGGTCGTGATCCGGCTGACCATGGCCGCCCTCCCTCAGATTGCATGAGGGCTAGCACACAATCTGGAACGAAGAAAGAACTAATACCAATCTGCGCGGATGAAAACTCATCCGCGGCCCCGGCGCATAAGCGCCGACGCGCAGTCGCGCTTGCCCTGCACTGAACGGATCGGTTCCGATCCATGCAGCTTGGTATAATTCGTTTCTCCCGACCTGTGTCGGGGGGCCGCTGCGCGACTCCAGGCGGTGGCGGCTTTTCCTGGTCAGAGCCGTCAGGACTTGAGCATTGGCACCTCATACCCGTGTGCGCAGGTGAGGGCCCATACCAATCTGCGCGGATGAAGACCCATCCGCGGCCCCGGCGCATGGGGCGCCGACGCACAGTCGCGCTTGCCCTCGCGCTGCGTCGATCGGTTCTGGGTCCATGCAGCTTGGTGTCAGGCCACTTCGCGGGCCCCGAGGATATGTGCCGCGACCTCCTTGGGGACGACCATGAGGGTGCGCGCGAGCGTGTCCGACCAGGCGTCGAGGCGTTCGGCGGCGGCGCGGCTACCGGTGCGGCGCTGGTGTTCGCGTAGCAGCTCGCGCAGGCGCCCGGCATGGTCCGCGTCGAGGCTGGCCAGGGTGTACCAGTCAATCGAGTCCGGGTTGGCGACGCGCTCGAACCGGTCTGCTTCGTCCCAGACATAGGCGATGCCGCCGGTCATGCCGGCGCCGAAATTGTCGCCGACCTGGCCGAGGATCGCGACTGTGCCGCCGGTCATGTACTCGCAGGCATTGGCGCCGCAGCCCTCCACCACGGCCTCGGCGCCGGAGTTGCGCACCGCAAAGCGCACGCCCGCCCGCCCGGAGGCAAACAGGCGGCCGGCGGTCGCGCCATACAGACAGGTGTTGCCGATGATGGTGTTCTCCTCCGCGGAGAAGGGCGCGTCTGGGCGCGGGCGCAGCTGGATGGTCGCGCCGGAGAGCCCCTTGCCGACATAGTCATTGGCATCGCCGGTGACGTCGAGGGTTAGGCCCTGCACCGAAAAGGCACCGAGCGACTGGCCGGCAGAGCCCTCAAGGCGGATGTGCAGCCGGCCTTCCGGCAGGGTGTCCTGGCCGAAACTGCGGATGATGGCCGAAGAGGCACGCGCGCCGATCGCGCGCTGGGTGTTGCGCACACCGTATTGCAGCTGCATTTTCTCCCCTCGTGAGAAGAAGGGTTCGGCATCGCGCAGGATCTGGGCATCCAGGGTATCTGGCACCGGTTCGCGACGATCGGGCTGGTACGTCACCGGTGTCGGCATGTCGACCTGGACCAGCAGGGGATTGAGGTCGAGATCGTCGAGATGGGAGGCGCCGCGCGAGACCTGGGCGAGCAGGTCGGTCCGCCCGATCGCCGCGTCGAGTGAGCTGAGGCCGAGCCGGGCGAGGATGCGGCGCACGTCCTCGGCAATGTGCGACATCAGGTTGACCACCTTCTCCGGCGTGCCGGTGAAGCGCGCGCGCAGGGCCGCATCCTGGGTGCACACGCCAACGGGGCAGGTGTTGGAGTGACACTGGCGCACCATGATGCAGCCCATCGCCACCAGCGACGCGGTACCGATGCCATACTCCTCGGCCCCCAGCATGGCGGCGATGACGATGTCGCGGCCGGTCCGCAGGCCGCCATCGGTGCGTAGCGTCACCTTGTCGCGAAGGTTGTTGAGCGACAGGACTTGGTGTGCCTCGGCAAGACCAAGCTCCCAGGGCAGGCCGGCATACTTGATCGACGTTTGCGGGCTGGCGCCGGTGCCGCCGACATTTCCGGCGATCAGGATGATGTCGGCTTTCGCCTTTGCGACACCGGCCGCAACGGTGCCGACGCCGGAGCGGGCCACCAACTTCACGCAGACCCGTGCATCGGGATTGATCTGCTTGAGGTCGTAGATGAGCTGGGCGAGATCCTCGATCGAATAGATGTCATGGTGCGGTGGCGGCGAGATAAGGGTGACGCCCGGGGTTGCGTGGCGGTTGCGGGCGATGAACTCGGTCACCTTGAAGCCCGGTAACTGTCCGCCCTCTCCGGGCTTGGCCCCCTGGGCGACCTTGATCTCGATCTCGCGGCACTGGTTGAGGTATTCTGCGGTCACCCCGAAGCGCCCGGAGGCGACCTGCTTGACCGCGGAATTCATGTTGTCGCCATTGGCAAGCGGGGTGTAGCGCTCACGCACCTCGCCGCCCTCGCCGGAGACCGACTTCGCGCCGATCCGGTTCATCGCGACATTCAGCGTGCCGTGGGCTTCCGGCGACAGCGCGCCCAGCGACATGCCGGGCGTGACAAAGCGCTTGCGGATCTCGTTGATCGACTGGACATCTTCCAGCGGTACGGGACGGCCCGCCTGCTTGAAGTCGAGGAGGTCGCGAAGCTGCACCGGCGGACGGCCGGCAAGCGCGGCGCTATAGCGCTCGAACTGCTCGAAGTTTCCGGTCGTGCAGGCCGCTTGCAGCAGATGGATCAGTTCGCCGTCCAGCGCATGCGGCTCCGAACGCGCACGCAGCCGGTAGAAGCCGCCGACGGGCAGGGCGATCACGTCCTCGTCGAAGGCGAGCTCGTGGCGGGTCACCGCGTTCTCTTCCAGGCCGGCAAGACCGATGCCGGAGATCCGGCTGGTCATGCCCGGAAAATAGTCTGCGACAAGGGCGCGCGACAGCCCGAGCGCCTCGAAATTATAGCCGCCGCGATATGAGGAAATGACGGAGATTCCCATCTTCGAGAGGATCTTCAGCAGCCCGCCCTCGATCGCCTCCTTGTAGGCACGAACGCAGGCCCCGATCGGGCGGTCGCCGAACAGGCCGCGGGCATGGCGGTCCGCGATCGCGTCCTGGGCGAGATAGGCATTGACGCAGGTCGCGCCGACGCCGACCAGTACAGCGAAGTAATGGGTGTCGAGGCACTCGCTCGCGCGCACGGTGATCGAGCAGAAGGTCCGCAGTCCTTCAGCGACGAGGTGGGCGTGGACCGCGCCGGTGGCGAGGATCATCGGGATCGCGACCCGGCCCGGGCCCTGGTGTTCATCGGTCAGCACGATGTGCTCGCGCCCGGCGCGCACAGCATCCTCGGCCTGCGAGCGGATGCGTGCGAGCGCGGATTTCAGCGCCTCGCCATTGAAGGTCGCTGCATCCCGGTCAAAGGTGCAGTCAATCTCCACGACGCCAAGAGCCAGGGCATCGCGCAGGCGCTCATACATGCCATTGGAGAGGAAGGGGCTTTCCAAGACGAAGACGTCCTGCTGCCCGCCATGGGTCTCCAGCACATTGCGGAGGTTCTTGAAGCGGGTCTTGAGGCTCATCACCCGGTCTTCGCGCAAGGGGTCGATCGGCGGGTTGGTGACCTGGCTGAAATTCTGCCGGAAGAAGTGAGACAGGGGGCGGAATTCGTCGGACAGGACGGCCGGCGCGGTGTCATCTCCCATCGAGCCGACCGCTTCCTTTCCGGTCTCGACCATGGGCGCGAGGATCAGCTCAAGGGTCTCCAGCGTGAAGCCGGCGGCCTTCTGGCGGCGCAGCAGGTCTTCGGTCTCGAACTGGCGCGGTTCCGGACCGGGGCCGATCAGCGGCTCCAGCTCCTTCACATTCTGCAGCCAGTCCTCATAGGGGTTCTCGGTCGCCAGCCGGTCGATGATCTCAGGATGCGGCAGGAACTCGCCGGTCTGCAGGTCTGCCGCAATCATGCCACCGGCCGGGACATGGCCTTTGCGGACGACACTTTCGGAGCGCAGGGGGCACATGCCGGCTTCGGAGCCGACCGCGAGGATGCCATCGGCAGTCAGCGCATAGCGCAGCGGCCTGAGGCCATTGCGGTCCAGCCCTGCAATTGCCCAGCGCCCGTCAAAGGCGCAGATGGCGGCGGGCCCGTCCCAGGGCTCCATGACGGAATTGCAGTAGGCATAGAGCGCGGCGTGGGTGTCGGGCATGATCGAGGCGCGCTTCGACCAGGCTTCCGGGATCAGCATGGCCTTGGCCATAGGCGCTGACCGCCCGGCCTTGACGAGGATCTCGAACACCGCGTCCAGCGCGCCGGAATCGGACAGCCCGCTGGAGACCACCGGCTTCACGTCGGCCACATGGTCGCCGAAATGCTCCGAAACCATCCGGATCTCGTGGGATTTCATCCAGTTTAGGTTGCCGCGCAGTGTGTTGATCTCGCCATTGTGGGCGAGCATGCGGAAGGGCTGGGCCAGCGCCCATTGCGGGAAGGTGTTGGTGGAATAGCGCTGGTGGTAGATCGCCACGGCCGAGGTGAAGCGCTCGTCTCGCAAGTCGAGATAGAACCGGTCGATGTCCTGGGCGAGGAACATGCCCTTGTAGATCAGCGAGCGCTGGCTCAGCGAACAGATGTAGAAGGCCGGGATCGCCGCTTCCCGGGCCCGCCTTTCGATCCGCCGCCGGCAGATATAGAGCGCCCGTTCCAGGTCCTCCGGCGAGCGGTTGCGGTCGTCGCGGAACATGATCTGCTCGATCTCCGGACGCGTGTCGGCCGCCTTCTGACCGATCACGGAGACATCCACCGGCGGCTGGCGCCAGCCATAGATGTAGAAGCCGAAATGCAGGATTTCGGTCTCGACGATGGCGCGGGCGGCTTCTTGTGCGGCGAGATCGGTGCGCGGCAGGAAGATCTGGCCGACACAGACCGGCTGGTCGCCAGACAGGGAATGGCCCGTGCGCTCCACCTGGTCGCGGAAGAAGTCCTGGGGGACATCGACGCGGATGCCGGCGCCGTCGCCGGTCTTGCCGTCGGCATCGACAGCGCCGCGGTGCCAGACATTCTTGAGCGCATGGATGCCCATTTCGACGATCTCGCGGCGCGGCTGGCCGTCCAGCGCGGCGACAAGGCCAACGCCGCAGGCGTCGTGCTCGTCGGCCGGGTCATAGGCATGCGCCTCGATCAGGCGCTGGCGGTTGGCGAGGTAACGGTCGGTCTGGTTGGTCATGTCTAGCTGAGCCTCGTTCCGTTCGGTATCGCAGCGTCCGGCCCCGCCAGCCGGATCGCGCCCGTGTCATCTGCAAACCCGAGTGTCAGAACCTCGGACATGAACTTGCCGATCTGGCGCGGCGGAAAGTTCACAACTCCCATCAGCTGGCGCCCCACCAGATCGTCCGGAGTGTAGTGCCCGGTGACCTGGGCGGCGCTTTTCAGCGTGCCCACGACCGGGCCGAAATCGATCACCATCCGGATCGATGGGGTGCGCGCGCCCTCCAGCGCAGCCGCCTCCAGAACGGTGCCCACGCGGATATCCACCTTGAGGAAGTCCTGGAAGGAAATCTCCGGTTCCCGCGGCGCGTCGGGGGTAAAGGCAATGTGCATGGACGCTGCCTAGTCTTCGCCGCTGATCTTGGCGGCATATTTGGCGAGCGTCTCCGCTTCCGTCAGGCGAGGGGCATCGCCTGTGAAGTCGTACCAACCCGGCTTCGCGTCGATGAAGATGTGTTCGCTGATCTCAAGCCAGTCCGGAAGATCGAACAGGCCGGCCTGGGCCATGAACTTCTCGCTGTTCTTCATCTTGAAATATAGCGTCGATCCGCAGGTCCTGCAGAACTGCCGCGTGGCCCAGTCAGAACTGTCATAGACCCCGATCTGGTCCTGGCGCGCCACCAGTTCGATACCGCCGGAGAACGCGACCGCGATGGCCGGCCCGCCATGCCAGTGCAGGCACATGGCGCAATGGCAGGCGTCGAGCCGGGGCGTTCCGCGACCCTCCAATTGCACCGCGCCGCACAGGCAATGCCCTTTGACAACCGCATCCATCGCCTTACTCCGCCGCCGTGGCCAGGACCCTGGCCTGCGCCTTCAGGAAGGCATGGATCGCATCGGCGGCATCGCGCCCGTCGCGGATCGCCCAGACAACCAGCGAGGCGCCGCGGACGATGTCGCCCGCGGCGAACACACCCTTCAGGCTCGTCTCCATGGTCTTGAAGTCGACCTTGACCGCGCCCCAGCGATTGACCGTCAGCGCTGGCTCGCCGAACAGGGCCGGCAGGTCCTCCGGGTCGAAGCCCAGCGCCTTGATGACAAGGTCGGCCTTCACGTCGAAGGTCTCATCGGTTTTCTCTGGCGCCTGGCGGCCAGACGCATCGGGCGCACCCAGTCGCATCCGCGAGGCGCGCACGGCCTTCAGCTTGCCGGCCCGCGAGTCGAGGATGGCTTGCGGTGTGGCAAGCCATTCGAATGTCACGCCTTCTTCCTCGGCGTTCATCACCTCGCGCTGGGAGCCCGGCATGTTCGTCCGGTCTCGGCGATAGAGGCAGGTGACCGACTTCGCCCCCTGCCGCACTGCGGTTCGCACGCAGTCCATCGCCGTGTCGCCGCCACCTATGACGACGATGCGCTTTCCGGCCGCATCCAGCAGCCCGCCCGAGAAGGCCGGGACATCGTCGCCAAACCCGATGCGGTTGGATGCGCTCAGATAGTCGAGCGCCGGCACCACCGCGTCATGGCCGGCGCCCGGCACCATCAGGTCACGCGCCTTGTAGACACCGGTGGCGATCAGCACCGCGTCATGCTGGGCGCGCAGATCCCTCAGGGACGTGTCGCGGCCGATCTCGGTGTTGAGCTTCAGGATGACGCCGCTCTCGACCAGCCGCTCGACATTTCGCTCCACCACAGGCTTTTCCAGCTTGAAGCCCGGAATCCCGTAGACGAGCAGGCCACCGGCGCGGTCATAGCGGTCATAAACGGTCACGCCATAGCCCTTGCGGCGCAGCGCATCGGCCGCAGCCAGGCCGCCGGGGCCGGCGCCGATGATCGCAACCGACTGCCCGCGTTCACGCGGCGGGCGGATAGGCCGCACCCAGCCCTCCGCCCAGGCGGTATCGGTAATGTGGCGTTCCACGGCGCCGATGGTGACCGTCCCGTGGCCTGACTGCTCGATCGTGCAGATGCCCTCGCACAGGCGGTCCTGCGGGCAGATGCGGCCGCAGATTTCGGGAAAGGTGTTGGTGGCTGACGAGATGCGGTAGGCCTCTTCCAGTCGTCCCTCTGCGGCGAGCATCAACCAGTCGGGAATATTGTTCTGCAAGGGACAGCCCTGCTGGCAAAACGGCACGCCGCACTGGGAGCAGCGCCCCGCCTGCGCAGCCGCGGCGTCCAGCGTGTAGTCGCCATAAATCTCGTCGAAATCCCCACGACGCATCTTGGCCGGGCGCTTGTCCGGCATGGCACGCTCGACATGGGTGAATTTCAGCATGCTGTGCGCCATGGCGCTGTCTCGCCTCTTTTCGTTCGTCTCCTTCGTAGCAGGGTGGTCCCCCCGAGGCAAGTCTTATAGCTATCATAACAATACGGATATGTGCGGATTGACAGGTCTGATGTGTGTACGCTCGGGGTAAAATCGCCCAATCAATATCATAACGATATTTGTGTTTCTATTTGGTTGTCTGATCAAACGCTGGCACACCGTTATCAAAGCAGAGCCAACCGTCTGGGTCATGTCACTCCTTCAGCTTGTCCTCCTCTCCCTTGTCCAGGGTATCACCGAGTGGCTGCCGGTATCGTCGTCAGCTCACCTCGTCCTGTTGCCGCAG
This sequence comes from uncultured Hyphomonadaceae bacterium, assembly GCA_964412785.1. Lineage (GTDB taxonomy): Bacteria > Pseudomonadota > Alphaproteobacteria > Caulobacterales > Hyphomonadaceae > UBA5336. The sequence continues at coordinate 32,063 of CAYPQD010000012.1, read as the reverse complement.
GTGCTGGGCACCGAGGATCAGGGCGTCCTGATCGATGCCATGGCCCATTTCGGTACCCTGTTCGCCATGCTGCTCTATTTCCGGCGGGACGTTGCCGAGGCGATTGTTGGCGGCTTCGAACTGGTTGGTCTGACGCGCCGGCCGGGGAAGGAGGGGCTCAGCCAGGGCGCACGGCTCGCCCTGTTCGTCATCATTGCCACGCCACCGGGGATCGCCGCCGGGCTGGCCTATGAATTGGCGTCCAAGAGCGTGCAGCAGGGCCTGCGCACGCCGGAGGTGATTGCCGTTGCGACCCTTGTCTTTGCGCTTCTGCTTTGGTGGGCAGATGCAGCGGCCCGCCACACCCGCACCGAGCGCGACATGCGCCTCTCAGACGCGGCATTGATCGGCCTGTCCCAGGTCCTCGCCTTCATTCCCGGCACCAGCCGTTCCGGCGTGACCATGACAGTGGCCCTGGCGCTCGGCTTCCAGAGGACCGAGGCGGCGCGCTTTGCCATGCTGATCGGCGCGCCGCTCATCTTTGCCGTCGGCCTGCGCGCGCTTTATGGCCTGGCGACGGGAGAAACTGCCGGCGCCAGCCTCGGCGAGGGTTTGCTCGTCATGGGCCTGTCATTCGCGTCTGGCTATGCGTCCATCTGGGCGCTGATGGCGCTGCTGAAGCGGATGAGCTTCCTGCCCTTTGTCATATACCGCCTTGTCCTCGGCGCTGCGATCCTCGCCACCAGCCCGGTCGTTGCCGGCATCCTGACCGGCTGAGCTCGTCAGCGCGTCACGAGCGACAGCGGCGCGGCGGTGGTGCGCTTGGCAACCCTGATGATGATCCGCGACTGCACGTCGGAAACCAGCGCGGAGCCGAGCAATTTGTCGCGCAGGAAGTCGTCATAGGCATGCATGTCGGTGGTAATGACATGGATTATGTAGTCAACGGCCCCCGTGACCGTCATGCAGTCGACTACTTCCGGCCAGTCCTGGACGAGGCGTTCGAACGCATCGAGATTATCGCGGCTTGGCAGGGCAAGCTTGACGTTGGCGACCACCTCGAAATCGAGGCCGAGTTTGCGGGTGTCGAGCAGGGTCACCCTCCGGGTGATGATGCCCGCTTCCTCCAGCCGCTTGATCCGCCGCCAGCATGGCGAGGAAGACAGGCCGACGCGCTCGGCGATCTCGGCGACCGAGAGGGCAGCATCGGTTTGGATGAGTTCCAGGATTTTGGTGTCGATGGCATCTAGCGCTTGAGACAAATTTTACCCCGTTTCGGCTTATGACGGCAAACTATTCCATTCAAGGCCTGTTGCCTAGGCATTCTGGAGGCAGACAGGGCGAGGGCGGGCCATGGCAGGCGCCCTCGGTCCCATGGCGAGTTTTGTCGACAGGGTGAGAAAGACGAACCAGGCAAGCCCGTCCGGTCCGGAGAATACGCATTCGGTGAGGCCGGCAATCGCAATGAACACGATCACCGGCAGGGCAAACCGGCCGGGCCGCGACGCGAGGAAGCCGACGATCCCCATGCCGGCCCCACGCAGGAGCGCCCACGCCAGCAGCACGCAGCCTGCGAGCCCGACGCCGACAAGCGTCTCCAGCCAGGCATTGTGGGCGTGGTGGACCTCGAACCCGACCTGATCCCACACCCAGGCGCGCGGTATGGAGGCGTCGGTCCAGAACGCCTCATAACCATGCCCGCGCCAGAAAACGCCGTCCATGTGCCGCAGAGTGGCACTCCATATCTCTGTCCGCCCCGTCAGTGTCCCGTCCTTGCCAATGGCGGCGGCGAGGTCTGGCCGGGTCACCGCAAGGGCAAGACCAGCAAGCAGGGCGAGCGCGACAGCAATCCAGACAAGGATGATCAGGCGCACCGGGCTGCGCCGGGCGATTTCCATCCCGGCGAGGGTCACCAGTCCTGCGATGCCCGCGATCAGCGCTGTGCCCGAGCCCGACAGGAGAAGGAGGCCAAGGCTGGCCAGCGCCCCTGAAATCCACAATGGCCTGGCGTAAGGGGTCAGGATGGCGGCCGTCGCGCAGGTTATCATGCCGAGCGCATAGACCTGGCCGGCCTCGTTCTTCTCGGTGAAGGGTCCGCGAAGCTGGTCGGTATGGAGATCCTGCATCAGCCCGCCAAAGGGAATGGTGAGCACCGAAATCGCCGCGATCACCACGAGCGCACCCGACAGGCCGGTGAACAGGCCGCGCCAGTCAACCAGCGAAGCGAGCGCGACTGCCGCCATGAGGAGGCCGCCGACATGCACTGCCGAGCGCGCCGTGCTTGACGGTTTGAGGCTCCACGCTGTGGAAAGCGCACACAGCGCGAGCAGCAGCAACAGCGGCCAGGCGGCTTTCAGCGCTGCGAGCAAACGCTCCGGCTTCACGGCCGTGGCAAGGAGGATGCCGGTTATCCCGAACAGGACCGCAAGCAGCACTGCCGTGCGGTTCTGGAAATCGGGTGAGACATGGCGCGCAATCAGCCCTTCCGGCATGCGCGACAGCATCAGGAAGGTGATGAAGCCGAACAGCACAGGCAGGCGGTCGGTGAGGGTGTCGCGGACAGCGTGCATTGGCCTCTGGCAGGGACGGCTAGGCCCGCAAGGGTGCGATGAACTTGTTAAGATAGACCCCCATGGCGGGCATCGGGTCGCCGGGATCAAAGATTGCATGGTGGCAGCGCATCGCATCGGCAGCGATCTGGGAAGTCCGCCGCGCCGCGCCGAGGGCGCCGATCCGCCGCTGTTTCACCAGGCTGACGGTCAGGGAGAGGTCGCCCTTCGTCCAGACATATTCAACGCCCGATGGGTAGTCCCAGGGATCCGCCTTGCCGGTGACCGGGTGGCCGAGCGCGATATCAAGGCCCCAGACGCTGTGGCTCAGGCCGGCGCATTCGGCGATCCGTGCCAGGCTCACGCGCGGGTTCAGCTCCATGAAGGTGCGGCGGTCGGAGTTCGGGTCGACAATGAACTGGGCGCAGCCGGTCGTCGAATAGCCGAGCGCGTCCACCATCGCCTCAGTCGCCCTCTTCAGCGCCGGCGTCGGCGTCACCGTGATCCCATAGGTGGTATAGCCAGTGCCGTCATGCTCATGGGTGCGTGCGGCGCAGACTTCCACGGCGCCAAGGATGCGCCCACGGTCGGCGGAGAAGACTACCGAGTGGCGCGGGCCGGTGACATAGGCCTGCACGATCAGGTCCGGATGCGCCTCCGGCCAGGCGGGAAACGCGCGGGCAAGATCCTCCGGTCGGCGCAGGATAAGCGCCTTGCGGCCATGCAGCGGCGCATCCACCGAAGAGGGCTTGATGATCAGCGGGTAGCCGATCGCGTCGATCGCATCAGCAAGGGCGTCGGGTCCGGTCACGGTACGATGCGCCGCCAGCGGTACGCCGAGCCGATCGCATAGCGCGAACATGGCCGATTTGTTGGATGCGGTCGCCACGGTCTCGCGGCCCGGCATCACCAGCTTCGCCTGCGCCTCGAACCGGTCGCGGTGGCGCGTCAGGAAGCGCAGGCCCGCCTCGCTGACAGGCTGGATGGCATCGACCGGCCCGTTCTCTGCAAGCCAGCCAATGATTTGCGGCAGTGCCTCGTCGGTGCCCGGTTCCAGGGAAGCGTGCCGGAATGAGCCGGCGAGATGGCGCGACCATTCCAGGTAGTTGGAATAGCGTGACACCCCGGCATAGACCCTGTGGCCGGCCCGTGCGAGCGCCTTGGTGACCGGGAAGGCCATCCGGGCATCGCCGATGAGGAGGACACGCTGGCTGTCAGTTCGCATGGCCACGTTACTGCAAACTCAATGCCGTTCCGTCATACCGTGCTGCATGGACCCAAAACCGATCGACGCAGCGAGAGGGCAAGCGCGACTGCGCGTCGGCGCCCCATGCGCCGGGGCCGCGGATGAGTCTTCATCCGCGCACACTGGTATCAGGTGGTGGCGTCGAGGCGCGACACGATGAGATCGGCAGTTTCGGTGACACCGAACAGGGCAATGAAGCTGCCGAAACGCGGTCCCTGGGACTGGCCGAGAAGGACCTCATAGATCGCCCGGAACCAGTCGCGCAGGGGCTCGAAGCCATGGTCCTTGCCGACAGAAAAGACCAGCGTCTGCAGCGCCTCCGCCTCGCTCCCCGCGTCCCAATCGCGCAGACGGGCGGCGAGATCTGAAAGGGCGGCGCGCTCCACCGCCTCGGCTGCGCGGTAGGCCTTGGCCGGGGCGACCCGGTCGCGATAATACCGGATGGCATGGTCACCCAGCCGATCCAGCAGGGGATAGGCCTCCGCCGTCGCGCCCGGTGCGTATCGCGAGATGAAACCCCACAGGGTCGCCTTGTCCTCTATGTTCGCTGCACTGACGAGGTTGAGCAGCAGCGCAAAGGACACCGGCGAACCGTGCTCGGGCGGGGCGCCATTGTGGATATGCCAGGCCGGGTTTTCCAGCCGGGCGGCCTCGTCCTCATTCCCGTATTTCTCAAGGAAGGTGATGTATTCGTCGACGGCCTTCGGGATGACATCGAAATATAGCCGTTTGGCCGTGCGCGGCTTCTGGAACTGGAAGAGCGACAGGGATTCAGTTGGCGCATAGGCCAGCCAGTCCTCCACCGAGATACCATTGCCCCTGGACTTGGAGATTTTCTCGCCCTGCTCGTCGAGGAACAGCTCATAGACATAGTGCTCAGGCGGCCGCGCGCCGAGGATGCGGCAGATTTTCGAGTAGACCGGCGCATTCGCCTGGTGATCCTTGCCGAACATCTCGAAATCGACACCGAGCGCGGCCCAGCGCATGCCGAAATCGGGCTTCCATTGCATTTTCACATGCCCGCCGGTCACCGGCACCGTCACCTCGCGCCCATCCTCGTCATCGAAGGTCACCGTGCCTGCGGTGGCATCGACATGTTTCATCGGCACGTAGAGGATGCGCCCGGTGGTCGGCGAAACGGGCAGGAACGGACTGTAGGTCGCCTGGCGCTCTTCTCCGAGCGTCGGCAGCATCACCGCCATGATCTCGTCATAGCGCTCCGCCGCCCGGCGCAGGACCTCGTCGAATGCGCCGGACGTGTAGTGATCGGTCGCGGAACAGAACGCATAATCGAAGCCGAAACTGTCGAGAAACGCCCGCAGGCGGGCATTGTTGTGGTGTGCAAAGCTCTCATGTGCGTTGGAAAACGGGTCCGGAACGCGCGACAGGGGCTTGCCGAGATGGGCTTCCAGCATCTCCTGGTTCGGCACGTTGGAGGGCACCTTGCGCATCCCGTCCATGTCATCGGAGAAGCAGATGAGCCGCGTCTCATAGCGCCCGCTCGTCAGCACTTCGAAGGCGTGGCGCACCATGCTGGTGCGCACCACTTCTCCGAAGGTGCCAATATGCGGCAGGCCGGAGGGGCCATAGCCCGTCTCGAAGATCACCGGTCCCTGTTTCGGCGTGCCGGCCTTCTCAAGCTGCTGCAGGCGTTTCTCGATCGCGCGCGCCAGCTCGAAGGGCCAGGCTTTGGCATTTGCGGCGAGGGTGGAAAGATCAGTCATCGGAGTTGGCTTTTCGGGAAAGGTCGTGAGCATTTGCAATTAGGTAGCGTGCGCGGCGGGGTCAGGCGAGAGGCGTTTCGACAAGGCGTAAAAATAATTTGACATGTCGAAGATTTTCGACCAAGCGCTGTCTAAGATATTTTACATTGAGGTGTTCGCCATGTCATTTCGGGAAAAGACGGCCTGGGTCATGCTCGTCCTGCTTTCGGCCGCAGCGCCGGCGGACGAGCGCGAGAGGATCATTCTGGACAAGGCGGGCAACTGGTCGGGCTATGTGCTGGCGGTCGGCGCGGTCTCTGGCGCCTTGCATGATTGGTCTCAGTCCAATGGGGCGATGATGTTCCATCTGGTTGTCGCGGGCCTGATGCTGAGCCATGTCTCCGAATACGCTTTCCGGATTTGGCTGTTTCGCCGCGGCGGGGTCTGATGGCCAAACGCCCGCCTATCACCAATCGGGTGCGCGCGCTGCGCGAGGCCAAGGGTCATATGAGCCAGGCCGCCCTGGCGGAGGCGATCGGCGTCACCCGCCAGACCGTGATCGCCATTGAGCAGGGCAAGTACTCGCCATCGCTTGAAAGCGCCTTCCGCATTGCCCGGGTCTTCGGCGTCGACGTGGAGGCGGTGTTCGGCTGGGAGGGCCTGCCCCGCAAAACGGTGCAATTTGATCGGACACCGCCCTGATACCAAGCTGCAAGGATCGGTTTTGGATCCATGCAGCCTGGTATCAGACGTTGAATCGGAAATGCATGACATCGCCGTCTCTCACGACATAGTCCTTGCCTTCCGCACGCATCTTGCCGGCGTCCTTGGCCGGCGCCTCGCCGCCGCAGGCGACATAGTCCTCAAACGCAATGGTTTCGGCGCGGATGAAGCCCTTTTCGAAGTCGCCATGGATCACGCCGGCCGCCTGCGGAGCCGTTGCGCCCTTAGGGATCGTCCAGGCGCGCGCCTCCTTCGGGCCGGCGGTGAAATAGGTCTGCAAGCCGAGGAGGCCGAAGCCGGCGTGGATGAGCTTGTCGAGTCCGGGTTCCTCAAGGCCGAGGGTCTCGAGGAATTCGGCGCGTTCGGCGTCGTCGAGCAGGGCGATCTCGCTCTCGATCTGGGCGGAGATGACGACGCAGGGCGCGCCTTCTGCCTGCGCATGGGCCTGCACCTGGTCTGAATGGGTATTGCCGCTGGCGGCCGAGGCCTCCTCCACATTGGCAATATAAAGGACGGGTTTGGCGGTCAGCAATTGCAGCATGGCCCAGGCCTTGCGGTCATCGTCTCCGATTTCGGCAAAGCGCGCCGGCCGGCCGGCATTGAGCTCGGCGAGGGCCTTCTCGATCAGCGCGACCTGAGTCTTCGCGTCCTTGTCGCCGGCGCGGGCCTTCTTCTCCACATTGGCCTTGCGGTTTTCCAGGCTCTCCATATCGGCCAGCATGAGTTCGGTCTCGACAGTCTCAAGATCGGCGATCGGGTCCACCTTGCCGGCGACATGGGTGATGTCGTCATCCTCGAAGCAGCGCAGCACATAGGCAATCGCATCGGTCTCGCGGATAGTGGCGAGGAACTGGTTGCCGAGGCCCTCACCCTTGGAGGCGCCGGCAACGAGGCCGGCAATATCGACGAAGTTCATGCGGGCGGGGATGATCTCCTTCGACCCGGCGATCCCCGCCAGCACCTTCAGGCGCGGTTCCGGCACGGCGACCTCGCCGACATTCGGCTCGATCGTGCAGAACGGGTAGTTCGCAGCCTGCGCGGCGGCCGTCTGGGTGAGCGCGTTGAAAAGGGTCGACTTGCCGACATTGGGCAGTCCGACAATCCCACATTTGAATCCCATGATCTCCTGGTCCGTCCTCGCGCCTCGGCCATCGGGATAGCCGAGATTCCCGTAAGGTGCAGCGACTTTTCGCGTTTTCACTGAATCGGGTGGCCAAGCCCGGGTGGATATGCATTTTCAATGCGCGAAAGAGTGGAGCGTGTCGGCATGAAATATGACGTGTTTCTGGCGTCCGCGCTCAATGACAGGGATATGGCGGAACTTGTCGTACGCCGACTGAGAGCGCTGAAATTCAAGGTCCGTTACGACAAGACCCGCACCAGTTCCCAGCTGACAGACAAGGATGTGCGCGATGCCAACGCCTCGCAGTCGGTGGTCGTTCTGTGGTCTGCAGCCGCCATGGATCGCAGCGAGCGCGAAAGTGCCTGGGTCCACGCGATCGCCGAGCAGGCTCTGACCCGCGACGGTGTGCTTGTCCAGGTCGGGCTCGACGAGACCGTGCCGGACGATCCCTTCCATCTTCACGAGCGCTACCTGATCAACGGCATGACGACGCGGACCACGCCGGAGGATTTCTACCGGCTGATTGAAGATCTCGGCGCCCGCGATGGCCGCAAGGATTTGCGTGAGTGGATGCTGATCCCCGCGCGCGACAGCGATGCCCAGGACGCCTGGCGCAAGCGCCATCCGGGCGACCCGCTGAGCCAGAAGGGCAGGACCCCGTCTCAGACCGGCGCAGCCGCCGCTTCGGCGACCGGCGCCTCGGCCACCGGCGCGGCGGCGCTGGCAACCGGGCTTGCGGCCACCGCCACGCGTGCGCCTGCCGCCAGTCCACCGCCGCCGCCGTCGCCCCGTCCCGCCGAAGCCGTGATCGCGGCGGCCCGCGACCCGGCGCCCGTGGCGGCACCTGTCGCATTCGACGAGAGCCTTGGCTGGGGCACGCTCATGACGATCGCGCTTGCCATTGCGGCCATGCTCTTCTTCGCCTGGATCGTGCGCACCCAGCCCGCCCCGGCTTCGGGCGGTCCGGCAATCTCCAACGCTGTGATGCAGTCCTGCCCGGCCGGGACAATTGACCGGCGCCTGCTCTACCGTCTGGAGACCGGGCCGATCATCAACGATACCGACGGCGAGACGGGTGACGGAAGCTAGAGCCTGGCCTGGCGCGGGTCAGCCTTCGGAGCCGGCGCGAGGCGCATGACTTCAGTCTGGAAGCGCTCATCCTCGCCCGCCACTAATATCGGCAAGGCCCGCACGCAGGCACCCACAAGCGGCTCGACCCAGTCGCGCTCCGATTTCGTGAAATCGGCGAGGACATGCCCCAGAACCGCGGACTTGTCACCCGGATGGCCGATCCCCATTCGCACGCGGCGCACGTCGGGCGACAGGTGCGCGATGATCGAGCGAAGGCCGTTATTGCCCGAATGCCCGCCGCCGCGTTTCACCCGCAGCCGGCCTGGCGCCAGATCAATCTCGTCATAGAAGACAGTGACGTCCTCGGGCGAGAGCTTGTAGAAGCGGGTGGCCTCGGACACGGCCCGGCCAGTGTCATTGTAGAAGGTCTCAGGTTTCAGGAGCAGGACCTTGACCGGCGTGCCGCCCGGTGTCTCGACCACGCCTTCGCTGGCCTGGCCCTGGAAACGCGCACGCCAGGGTCCGAAGCCATGGCCCGCCGCGATCGCGTCGGCGGTCATGAAGCCGAGATTGTGGCGGTTCCCCGCATATTTCGCGCCGGGATTGCCCTGGGCGGTGAAGATCAGCATGACGGCCTCTTGCCGGTCCGGTCCGGACCCGCCCTGTGTTATGGCGAAAGCCGCGCCGCGCAACCCGCCCCGGTCCGGGTCTGTCAACAGCGCGACCAGGGGCGCTAGCTGTCGCTGCCCTCGTCGTCGCCCTCGCTGTCTCCGGCCGCCGCGCCGCCGCTCGGACCACCGCGACCGATAATCGTCGCAATGGTAAAGTCACGGTCGGTGATCGTCGGTTCGGCGTTGGACGGCAGGGCGATGTTGGAAATCTTGATGTTGTCGCCGATTTCCAGCGTGGAGACGTCGGCTTCCAGGAACTCCGGGATCTGTCCGGCTGGCACCATCAGTTCGACGGCGTGGCGCACGACGTTGAGCGCACCCCCGCGCTTCATGCCGGGCGATTTCTCCTCGCCAACGAAATGCACCGGCACCTCGACGCGAATGAGCTGCCTTTCATCGACCCGGTACAGATCGACATGCATCGGCGCGTCCGTCACCGGGTGCATCTGGATGTCCTGAGCGATGACCAGCTGCCTTTCGCCCTTGTGGATCAGCGTCGCCGTGGAGGAGCGGAACTGGCCGGTGTTGATCGCTTTCAGCACCTCGCTCTTCTTCAGGCTTATCGCGACCGGCTTGAGGTCGCCGCCATAGAGTACGCCGGGCACGAAGCCGTTTCGACGCGCCTCGCGCGCGCCGCCGGTTCCGACGCGCTCGCGCACCTCGACATTGAAAATTATATCGCTGGACATCTGCTTTTCCCTTCGCCCTGAAGTCTGCCTGAAGGCCCATGCCTACCGGTGACAGCCTGACACGAACGACCTTGCGCCGCCGTTTGATCCAAGACTGCGGTGGATACCCTGAAGGGATGCGACAAGGCAACCTCTGGACGCCGTGCGATTGCACGCCAATTCGCCGTCATGACCGAAAAACTGACCGTCTGGTATGATGGCGCATGCCCCCTGTGCCGGCGCGAAATCAATCTGATGCGGCGCCTCGATCGCCGAGATGCAATCCGCTTCATCGACGTCGCCGCCGAAGATGCGGGCGAAAGCTGCCCGATCGAGCGGGCGGACCTGCTCGCACGCTTCCACGCCCAGGAGGCGGGGCGGCCGATCGTGTCCGGCGCCGCGGCGTTCGCTGCCATGTGGCGCGCGGTGCCGATGCTGGCCCCGCTCGGCCATCTCGCGCGGTTCCCGCCGGTCCTCTGGCTGGGGGAGGCGGCCTATCGCCTGTTCCTGAAGGTCCGCCCGGCGATCAGCCGCAGCCTCGCCCGCCACGACGAGAAACGCCGCCAGGCAGGCAGCCCGGCGGCGGAGTGAGGGGTTCGGATGGCGCGAGGGCGCTATTTCAGGACGTCCGGCCAGTTGGTGTCCGCCGCTTCGATGAAGCCTGGAATGTCGGCCTCCCAGTCGCGCTGAACTTTGGCATTGTAGTTGAGATAGAGCTTGCCATCGACGATCCGCCAGTGATCGGCGTCGCCCTTGGCGGTGTAGCCCTGGCTGACGGCCCAGGCGCAATATCCGCCATATTGGGGCGCGTACTTCGCGGGATCGGCGAGGAAAGTGTCGAGATTCTCCTGCGAGGCGAATCGGAACTCGGCCCCCTGATATTCGGTGGAGAAGTCGGGTGAGCCTTTCACCGGCTTGCCTTCGGTGAAATAGGCGACCGGGTCATGGCCCTGCACGGCGAGGTTGGAAAAGGTTCCGGTGTAGACCGGCGCCTTGTCGGCATGGGCCGCCGGGGTGGCGATCACGGCCGGGGTGGTGACGAGCGCCGCGGCGATCAGGATGGAACGAAGGGTCATGTCAGGCTCCCTGGAGGGCGAGGGTGGAGGGGGTGGTGGAGTGCGGTTGCGGCGCGTCGGGGACGAGCGACCGGCGGAGGTCCCGGGCGAGGCCGGCAAGCTCCCGGCGGCGGATCACGATCAGGGTGAGCGATGTCGCCCAGACCACCATGGCCGCCGCAAACAGACCGCCGCCATCATTGTTCGGGTCGATGCCGAGCGGCGTCCACAGGTGGAAGTTGACCGCGCCGGTCATCACGGCGAAGGCGATCAGCGCGCCGAGCGCCTGCAGGCGGCGCAGCGCCGGATGGATGCCCGCCAGCAGCAGGCCGGCGGCAACAAGTTCCGCCGATCCGATGACATACTGGCTGAACAGGCCGGTCTGAGCGAACAGGCCGGGCGCGCCGAGGCTTGCGGCCCAGGCGTCGAGCTTGCCGAAGATGACCTGCGTCTCCCCGGCATTGGTGAACTTGTAGCGCAGGCTGTCGGTGAAGACGGCCGCGGCGAAAACCGCGATGCCGTGTGGGGCGTAGCGTTCCAGTCGGTCGAGCATGGGTGTCCTCCTCTGCTGCGCCGGCAAGGTGGTGGGAGACGGGCTCACACGCGACCGACGAGTGCGTGAAGGCGGTTCACATCGGCGTGGCGAGGCGGCGGGACTTGCAGGCTCGCCAAGGGCGGACGGGTCTGCTAGGCGCCGGGGCTGAGGGTTAGTCAATGAGGGGATCGGCGCCATGGCGATCGGCGGGGTGGAACTTTTTGCGATTGTGGGCTTCCTGCTCGCGGCCTATTCGATCGTCGCCAATGACGCGATCCAGACGCTCGGCACCTTCCTGTCGTCGAACAGCACGCGTCCCTGGTGGGTACTCTGGCTGTTTGCGTCATCGATCATCATCGTGGTCATGACCTATAGCTATTTCAGCCTGAACGGTGACATCGCCTTCGGGCGTCTGAACCAGCTGCCCTATCCCGAAGGCGGCATCCAATGGTGGCATGCCCTGCCGCCGCTCGTCCTGCTCGCCCTCACCCAGTTCGGCATTCCGGTGTCCACCACCTTCCTCGTGCTGACCATTTTCGCGCTGACCGGCGGGGCAGCGACCGAGGGCGTTCTCGGCTCGATGCTCCTGAAGTCGGGCATGGGTTATGTGGTCGCCTTTGCCGCCGGCGGTATTGTCTACCTGCTGATTGCCCGCATCTGGGAGCGCTGGGTGTCGCGAACGGCGACGCAGGCTCCGGGGGTCGGATGGGTGGTGCTGCAATGGGCGTCAACCGCGTTCCTGTGGTCGCAATGGCTGATGCAGGATCTCGCCAATATCTTCGCTTATCTGCCGCGGACGACCACCGTCGTCGACGGCGCAACCCTGGTGACCTTCAGCCCCTGGCTACTGGTGTTCGCAACGCTCGTCATGGTTGGGCTGCATGCTTGGATCTTCGCGACCCGCGGCGGCGAGATCCAGAAGATCGTCCTCAGCAAGACGAACACAACCGACATTCGCGCGGCCACCGTGGTCGATCTGATCTACGGCTTTATCCTGCTCTACTTCAAGGAACTGAACGATGTGCCGATGAGCACGACCTGGGTGTTCCTCGGCCTGCTTGCCGGACGGGAACTGGCGATCTCGTGGGTTGCCAGCCTACGGTCGCGATCGGAGACCCTGTTCGACCTGCTGACTGACGCCATGCGGGCTTTGTTCGGCCTCGCGGTCAGTGTGGTGCTCGCCTTCGGAATGCCCTGGCTCGCGACCGGTCAGGTGCCGCGCTTTTGAAGGACGCAGGCGTCGAGCCCATTGGCTTCGACCACATGCATCCGAGCCTCCAGCGTGGCAGTCCGCTGCGCCACATACGGCCCCGGTGGATCGATCCGCCAGTGATTCGGGCTCGGCAGGACGGCGGCCAGCAACGCTGCCTCGCGGCGCGTCAGGTCGGCGGCCGGCTTGCCGAACCGTACCTGCGCGGCCGCCTCAGCCCCGAACAGCCCGTCGCCCCATTCGGCAAGGTTGAGATAGGCCTCCATCACCCGCCGCTTGCCCCAGGCGAAGTCTATGAGCGGCGCAAACCAGGCCTCTGCGCCCTTGCGCGCCATGCCGCCGCCATTCCAGAGCAGGGCGTTCTTGGCCGTCTGCTGGGTTATGGTGGACGCCCCGCGCAGGCGCTTGCCTGCCCTTGCCTCGGCAAGCGCCTGGCGCAGGGCCTGCGGGTCGATGCCGTGATGGCTGCAGAAGCGGGAATCCTCCGCCGCGATGACTGCGCGGACGAGATGCGGCGAGATCGCCGAGAGCGGCACCGGCTGGCGCCGCACGGCCTTGCCCTCCACGGTGCGCTGAATCATCAGGATCGAGCCCGGCACCGGCAGGCCGGCAAGCGCCAGGGCATAGGCATTGAGCCCAAGAAAAGCGCCCAGCAGCACCCGGACGATCCGGGCCAGCCAGCGGCGCACCGGCCCGCGCCTACGCATCGCCTGACCCCAGCGTCCACTCCTCGATCACGCCGGGATCGCCCTCCGCATCCATGCGAGCGGCACGCTCGCCGGCAAAGCGGTCCGGGTCGAGGCAGGCGAGCGCCCAGATGGCGGCGCCCCGTACCAGTGCCGACGCGTCGTCCAGCAGCGGCAGGAGCGTGGAAACAAGCGCAGGATCGCCGCAATTGCCAATGGCGATTGCAACATTGCGAACAAACCGCTCGCGGCCCGTCCGCTTCACTGGCGAGCCGGCGAACACCTCCCGGAATGCCGCGTCATCGAGCGCGGCCAGTTCGCTCAGCTCCGGCAGGCGCAACTCCACCCGCGCATGCAGCGCCGCTTCCTGCGCCGTTTGCGCAAACTTGTTCCATGGGCAGATGGCAAGGCAGTCGTCGCAGCCATAGATCCGGTTGCCCATCGGTCTGCGGAAGGCGCGCGGGACCGGCCCCCTGTGCTCGATTGTGAGGTAGGACAGGCAGCGGCGCGCATCGAGCCGGTAGGGCGCCGGAAACGCGTCGGTCGGGCAGATGTCGAGACACGCCCGGCAGCTGCCGCAATGGGCCTCACCCGGCGCATCGGGCGGCAGGTCCGCGCTCGTCAGCATGACGCCGAGAAACATCCAGTTGCCGAGATCGCGCGACAGCAGGTTGGTGTGCTTGCCCTGCCATCCGATACCCGCGAGTGCCGCCAGCGGCTTTTCCATCAGCGGCGCGGTGTCGACGAACACCTTCACCTGCGCACCGGTCTGCGCGACGAAGGCGCGCGCCAGCTGTTTCAGACGCGACTTCAGAACGTCGTGATAGTCCCGTCCGCGGGCATAGACCGAGATATTGCCATGGCGCTTATGCGCCAGCGTCGCCATCGGGTCATGGTCCGGCGCATAGCTCTTGGCCACCACTACGGCCGAGCGTGCCTCGTGCCAGAGTGCCCTTGGCGCTCGTCGGCGCGCCTTCGTCGTTTCCATCCAGTCCATGCCGGCATGGTGACCGGCCGAAAGGAATGCCGCCAGTCCGTCGGCCGCCGCCCAGTCAAGCGGCGCCGGTGCGATGCCGCAGGCCTCGAACCCCAGCGCCTGGGCTGTTGTCTTGAGGAAGGACCGGGGTGTCTGCATCCGCGTCTCGCCGACCATGCTTTCGGAACGGTCGTATCGGGCGTGAGCAGGCGACTCAATCGCTGACGCCAGCAAGCACCGCATCGACAAAGGCGACCGCATGGCCGCTGGCCCAGTCGGCCTCGCCGGCAAGGCGCGCGACTTCCATGCTGTCGCCATCATAGATGACCGTGGTCGGAAACCCGCTGGTCGCCGCCTCATAGACGAGGCTGAAAGCCGGGTCGCCCTGCGGCGCGGTGAAATAGCGCAGCTGCCCCCCGGTCAGAGCGGCAAGCCGCTCGCGTGCATGCGCCTGGGCCGCGTCATCGGGCGCATCGACGCTGATCGCGATCACCTCGAACACCTCGCTGCCGCGTGCCCCCTGAAGGGCGCCAAGGTGCGGCAGCTCGCGCTCGCACGGCCCACACCAGGTTGCCCAGAAATTCACGAGCACGGTGCGCCCTTCGAAGGCTGGCAGGGTGACCGCTTCACCATCCGGGCCGCGGAATACCGTCTCGGGCGCAAGCGCGCCGCGGCCTGAGAAATCGAGCTTGGCCAGCTCGGCCGTGGCAAACCGTTCCAGCCGGCTGGCCGGCTGTGGACCACCGGCGGCAGAGGTCAGGGCATAGACAATGGCGCCCGCAGCCACCACAAACAGGGCAAGATAAACATGGCGGGTCAGGCTCTGCGGCATCAGGGCCGGCTCCTCGTGGCGCGACGACTGGAGTGGATATGGACAAACGCCCCGACGGCGGCCAGCAGATGTGGGGAGGGCGCTTTGCCGCAAGCCCGTCCGACCTCATGGAGGCGATAAACGCGTCGATAGACGTCGACCGGCGCCTGGCGCTTGAGGATATCGCCGGTTCGCGCGCCCACGCCGACATGCTCGCCGAGATGGGCATCATGTCCGCGGAGGACAATCACGCGATCCAGCAGGGTCTCGACCAGGTGCTCGCGGAGATCACTGCGGGCACCTTCCCCTTCCGGCGCGCGCTGGAAGACATCCATATGAACATCGAGGCGCGGCTGAAGGAACTGGTCGGCGAGCCTGCCGGCCGGCTGCACACTGCCCGCTCGCGAAATGACCAGGTGGTGACAGATTTCAGGCTCTGGGTGCGCGGCGCGCTGGCCGAGGCGTGCAGCTGCCTGCGCGGCCTGCAGATCGCCCTCGTGCGCCGGGCCGGCGAGCACGTCGGAACAGTCATGCCGGGCTTCACCCACATGCAGACCGCCCAGCCGGTCACCCTTGGCCACCACCTTCTCGCCTATGTGGAAATGGCCGAGCGGGACTGCCGGCGGATGCGCGACGCGGCCGTCGGTCTCAACGAATGTCCACTCGGCGCAGCGGCGCTCGCCGGGACGAGCTTCCCGGTTGACCGCGACATGACCGCTGAGGCGCTCGGTTTCGAGCGGCCGATGGCCAACAGCCTCGATGCTGTCTCGGCCCGCGATTTCGCGCTGGAGGCGCTGGCCACCCTGTCGATCGCGGCGACGCATCTCTCCCGCCTGGCGGAGGAAATCGTACTCTGGACCAGCCCGCAATTCGGCTTTGCAACCCTCTCGGATGCCTGGTCCACAGGCTCCTCGATCATGCCGCAGAAGCGCAATCCCGACGCCGCCGAGCTTGTCCGTTCCAAGGCCGCGCTGATTGCCAGCCAGTTCGCCGCGCTGTCCGGCGCGGTCAAGGCGCTGCCGCTCGCCTACGCCAAGGACCTGCAGGACGACAAGGCGCTCACCTTTGCCGCCTTCGACAGTTTCGAGCTGTGTGCCAGCGCCATGGCCGGCATGGTGGAAAGCCTGACCTTCCACGAGGACACCATGGGCGCTGCGGCGGCGCGGGGGTTTTCCACCGCCACCGACCTGGCCGACTGGCTGGTGCGCAGTCTCGCCATGCCCTTCCGGGACGCCCACCATGTTACGGGCCGAATCGTTGCGCTTGCCGAAAGCCGCGGCGTCATGCTCGATGCTCTTGGTCTTAATGACATGCAGGCAGTGGAACCGCGCATCAACGCCGGCGTGTTCGACATTCTCAGCGTCGGGGCATCGGTGGCCAGCCGAACCTCTTATGGTGGGACAGCCCCTGTTCGCGTGGCGGAACAGGTGGCACAATGGAAACGCCGGCTACATCTGGAAGAGTGACCTCATGACAGTGACCAGGACCTTGATCCTCCTCGCCGCGGCGGGCGCAACGCTCGCCGCCTGTGGCATTCGCGGCGATCTGGAGCGCCCCGATCCTCTGTTCGGAAGCCCGGGCGAGTTGCCCGCTGCCACCCTTTCCAACCGCACCGTTGATGACGGGCTGGAAGCGCTCGACGAGGACACTCCGGCCGCCACGCCCGACGCCGAAGACGAACTGCTCGGCGGACCCGGAGGCGCCCTGTGAAACCGGCGCGCGGGACACTTCTGGCCGGCGCACTGATTGCGGCGTCGGCCTGCACCCAGGCCCGTGATACCGGCCCACGCGTGACCGCGGCCCCATCGGCCGACCCGCCGCCGCCGGTTTCGGTGCCGCTCGAGGCCGACGCCAGTGCGCGCGCTGGTCCGCGCACCAACCAGTATGGCGGCGAGGTGCCCGAGCCGGCACCCATCCCGCCGGTCGACGAGGGTGGCCTCGGCGACGTGCGCCCCGGCTGACGCGCCCGGATGCACCATTTCGACTACCGCAACGGTGCCCTGCACTGTGAGGACGTGCCGCTTTCAGAGATCGCCGATGCGGTCGGAACGCCTGTCTATGTCTATTCCTCCGCGACGCTGGTGCGCCATGCCCGCGTGATCGCAGCCGCCTTTGCGGGCCAGCGCAGCCTGATCGCCTATTCGGTCAAGGCCAATGGCAATCTGGCCGTGCTGGCCACACTGGCACGCGAGGGGTGCGGCGCCGATGTGGTGAGCCTGGGCGAGCTTCGCCGCGCGCTTGCCGCCGCAATCGCGCCGCAGCGGATCGTGTTCTCCGGCGTTGGCAAGTCGCGGGCCGAACTGCAAGCCGCCCTCGGCCATTGCATACACCAGTTCAATGTCGAGAGCGAAGACGAGCTGCGCCTGCTGTCTGATGTCGCGTCTGCTGTCGGCACCCGTGCGCCCGTGGCCCTCCGGGTCAACCCGGACGTGGCGGCCGGCGCGCATCCCAACATCTCCACTGGCAAGGCCGGCGACAAGTTCGGCATCGCCTGGACTGATGCGCGGGAAGCCTATGCCCTCGCCGCCCGCCTGCCGGGCATCGAGATTGTCGGCATCGACGTGCATATCGGTTCGCAGATTGACCGGCTGGAACCCATGCGCGATGCCTTCCGGCGCACCGTCGACCTTGCCAGGCAGTTGCGCGTTGACGGTCATGGCATAAGGCGGATCGATTTCGGCGGTGGCCTTGCCATCCCCTACGCCCCGGGCGACGATCCGCCCTCGCCGGCCGCCTATGCGCAGATGGTTGCCGAGACGGTCGGCGACCTTGACATCGAGGTGATTGTCGAGCCGGGCCGGGTGATCGTCGGCAATGCCGGCGTGCTCGTCACCGAGGCGCTTTACCTGAAGGCCAGTCCGGCGCGCACCTTCCTGGTCGTCGATGCCGGCATGAACGACCTGATCCGCCCCGCCCTCTACGGCGCCTTCCACGCGATCCGGCCTCTGGCCGAGCCGGCAGACGACGCGCGCGCGATCGCCTATGATGTGGTCGGACCGATCTGCGAATCCACTGACAAGTTTGCAACCGGGCGCGTCCTGCCCGCCATGCGCCCGGGCGAGCGCCTCGCGATCATGTCTGCGGGCGCTTATGGCGCCTCTTTGTCGTCACAGTATAATGCAAGGCCGCTTGTGCCTGAGGTGCTTGTGAAGGGTGATCGGTTTGACATCGTCCGCCGCAGGCCGACCTTCGAGGAGATGACGCAGCTTGAAGGCCTTCCCGATTGGCTGACCTGACCCGCATTCCCGGCCTGCAGCGCCGGATCGCCGCCACGAGGGCCCGGCTCGGCCGGCTCGCCATCGTGCGCGCTTTCTGGCCGCTGCTCGTGTTTGCCGCCCTGTTCGCGCTGTTTGTGCTCAGTGGACTGCATTCCGGCCTGTCGCCTGCTCCGGCTGCGCTTGCGACCCTGTTCGGGCTTGTCGCCGCAATCGTCCTCGCCCTGCGTGGTCTTGCGCGCTACACGGCGCCGGACCGGGCCGCGGCTCTGGATGCGCTTGATCGCCAGTCGGATTATCGCCCGATCGCCTCACTGGCCGACCGCCCGGTCTCGCCAGACCCCGAAGGCCGCACCCTGTGGCAAGCCCACGGGGCGCGCCTTGCCGAAGTTGCCGCGGGCCTGAGGCCGCCGCGCTTTTCCGGGGCATGGCGCCGTCTCGACCCGGCCTTTATGAGGCTGGTTCTGCCGCTTGTGCTGGCCGGCACGCTGTTGGCCACCTGGAGTGATGCACCGGGGCGGCTGGAGAGGCTGCTGCGGCCTGATATCGGTGCCCTCGTGGGTGCCGACAGCCTGCAGGTCGAAGCCTGGATCACCCCGCCCGACTATTCCGGCCGGGCGCCGGTCTTCCTCACCGCGGAGATGAATGTCGTGCGGGTGCCTGCAGGATCGGAAGTCACCGTCCGCGCGATTGGCCGGTCGGCGCCGCTCCTGCAGCTGGAAACCGATGCCGGGCGGGTGCGGACGCGGCTCGAAGACACGCCCGATGGCGCCTTCGAGACCCGCGCTGCGGTGTCGGACGACACTCGCCTTTCGGTGCGCTGGTGGGGTGAGCGGGCCGCCTGGGACCTCCGCACCGAGCCTGACGCACCGCCAAGCGCGCGCTTTGTGGAGGCGCCGGAGATGACCACGGGCGACGAACTGGCCTTCACCTGGGCCACCGCCGACGATTATGGCGTCGAGCGGCTGGAGCTTGCCATGCGGCTTGTCGATCCCCACCCGGCTGCGCCGGATGAGGAGGCGCGCGTGCGTGTCGACATGGTGCAACTGGCCCCCAGGCGAGCGGAGGACGCCAGCACGCTTGACCTCACCCGCCACAAATGGGCCGGACTTCGTGTCGAGGGCCGGCTGGTTGCGACCGATGGCGCCGGCCAGCAGGGCGAGAGCGAGACGCTGGCCTTCCGCGTGCCGGAAAAGCTCTTTCTTCAGCCCCTTGCCAGAGCCGCCCAGGAGGCGCGCGTCACCGTGCTGCGCGAGCCGCGCGATTATGCCGAGCGCGGTGCCGATCTCCAGGCGCTTAAGGACGGGGCGTTCTACACCGATGCGACGACCCGCCTTGCCGAGGCGCCGCAGGACATCCGGCGCGCGGCGATCATGCTGGATGCTTTGACCTACAAGGGCGAGCGCTTCATTGAGGACTGGTCAATCTATTTCGGCCTGCGCCGGGCCCATGGCATGCTGCAGGCCGCCACCGACAAGCCGGCCGCGGAGGCGGTCGAGCCGCTGCTCTGGGCGGTGGCGCTGAAAGCGGAATATGGCAGCGCTGCCGATGCCCTGCGTGCCCTGCTGGCGGCCAAGCGCGCGCTCGAACAGGCGCTGCGCGACGGCGCTGGCGAGGATGAGATCCGCCGCCTGATGGAAGCCTTCAAGGAGGCGGCGAGCAATTATCTTGCCGCGAAAATGGCCGAGGCATTTGCCAATGGCTTGCCCGAGGCACCGCCCGGCGATGGCGAGCAGCAGGGCCCCGGTCTCGGTGGCCAGGATTTCGAGGACATGCTGCGGGCGCTCGAAGATCTCGCCGAGACCGGCGCTGCCGACCAGGCGCGCCAACTCCTCTCGGACATCACCAACATGCTGCAGAATCTGGAATTCCAGCGCGGCCAGGGGGGCGAGGGCAGCTTCCAGATGCCGGGTGCCGGCGGCCAGGGCGAACAGGGCGAAGAAAGTACCAGTGATGGCGAGCGCCAGCTTTCAGAAGCGATCGAGCGCCTGTCGGAGCTTTTGCGCGAGCAGCGCGAACTGAATGACGACACGCTCGCCCAACAGCGTGGAGAGGGTCAGCAGCCGGGCGAGGGCCAGGCCGGTCAGGGCCAGTCCGGCCCGGGTGACCAAGGCCCGGGTGACCAAGGCCCGGGAGACCAAGGCCCGGGAGACCAAGGCATGGGCGAGCAGCCCGGCCCCGGCGGCGAGGCGGGCGAGGGGCGCGGTGGCTATGGCCGTTTGGCAGACCGCCAGGGCGAGCTCGGCGACCGGCTCAATGACCTGCGCGGTGGCGGCCTGACCGGCGAGGAAGGCGAAGGACCGTTTGCTGGCGAGGCCCTTGACGAGGCCGGCCGCCAGGCGCTGGCTGAGGCATTACAGGCCATCCGCCGGGCGGAGCGCTCCCTGCAGGACGGTAATGGCCGGCGCGCCGGCCGCTTCCAGGAGGATGCAACCGAGGAGTTGCGTGACCTTGCTGAGGCGCTTGCCGGCGAGCTTGACGAATTGCGGGCGGAGAGGCTCGGCCAGGAGAGCGGCTCGGAAGATGCGGGCCGCGATCCCTTCGGCCGGATGACCGGCGGTTATGACTATACCGGCAATGTCCAGATCCCCGAAGAGGCGGACCGCCAGCGCGCCAAGGACATCCTGAACGAGCTGCGCGAACGCTATGGCCGCGCGACGGACGAGGACGAGAAACGCTATCTTGAGCGTCTTCTCGACCGGTTCTAGCGGAAGGATTGTCTCCGCGACCCGCGCTATGTCACCGCATGACTTGGCTCGCCCCGCTCCCGCGTTCTATATCCTCGCCCATGACGTCTTATCCTTCCGACCCCAGGCGCCACACCGCGGAGACGGCCGAGACCATGGCCGATGTCCGCTATGAGATCGACCGGATCGACCGGGTGCTCGTCGCCATCCTGACCGAGCGCCAGTCCTTCATGGATGCGGCCGCCCGGATCAAGGGCGAGCGGGCGACCGTGCTTGACCGGCCACGGATCGAGGATGTGGTGGCCAAGGTCCGCCTCGCCGCCGAGGCTGCCGGGCTGTCGCCTGCCATTGCCGAGCCGGTCTGGCGGACGCTGATCGATCGCTGCATCGCCTATGAGTTCGAGGCGTTCGACGCCCTGAAGGCCCCTGCGACAGAGAGCGTATGAGCGAGCCGCGCGACGCTCTCGCGCACCGCATTCAGTTCGTTGCGCAAATCGTTCAGCGCCAGTGAGGCGTGTGCCGGCGAGACGGGGTCGCCTCGACCGAGCGTTTCGGTCTGTGCACAGATCGCCGCCAGCCGCCCCGCGCCAATGCTGAGCGCGGCGCCCTTCAGCGTGTGCGCCGCATCGGCCCACTGCTCGGCCTCGGCGCGCGGGTCAAGCAGGCGGCCCCAGGCATCCGCCTGGCCCCTGAAGATATCGAGCACTTCGACCGCGAGGCCGACATCGCCCCCTGTCATCGCCTGCAGGTGCGCCAGGTCGAGGTGTCCTGACGGGTCTTTGCTGGTCTCGCCCATAATCGCTTCGTAACCGCCTGCGCTCACACTGCAGACGGGCTAGCGCGCTTCGGAGCCATGAGGAAGGGCGAGGACCAGGTGTCCCCGCCGCAGACCTAACCGAAAGTCGATAAGAGCGGCTTGCCTTTTCTGCGCCAGAGGCTTAGCACCGCGTCCCATGAGCAACCTGCTTTCGATCATCCACGAGCTGGTCCAGATCGTCCTGGCGACCCTTCTCGGCGGCTGACGCCGTCCTCAGGAGGCGTTCGAAGGGACCCATCAGACCGCTGAGACGTCAGGCCAGCAGGCCTGATTGTCAGCGCCTCTGCGCTTCTTTGCTCGCAGCCCTGCGCGAATATGGTATCCTCTCCGAAGATGACTGATCGCTCGCCCTCCCCCTCGGACGGCCCCGTGCCTGCAAAACGCTCCGATCGCGCCCGCCATGCCATGGCCTCGCGTCCAGATGTCGGCGGCTGGCTGCCCTGGGCGGGCATGGTCCTTGCCGTCCTGTGGTGGGGCAGCGTCGTTGCCGCCTTCCAGGTGCTCGGTGACATGGACTGGGTTCGCGCCCAGCCGCTTGCCCTGCTGGTGTCCGCTGCGCTGATGTTCACGCTTCCCGGCGTCATGCTGATCATGGCCGGTTTCATGGCGCGCGAGGGCAAGCGCGCAGCCGCGGCCAATGCCCTCGTGCTGGAGGCCGCGCGCCACCTCCTCTCGCCTGCCCGCGAAGTCGCCGGCGAGGGGGAACACCTTGCCGAGCGCCTGAAGCGCAGTTCCTTCCAGATCAATGAAGCCGCCGGGCAGGCCCTGGGCTCGTTGAAGGCGGTATCCGCCGAGCTTGGCGATGAGCGCCTGCGCATCGAATCGGTAGCCTATGCTGCTGCCGACAATGCCCGTAATCTTGGCGAGCAGCTGGCGCGCGAACGCCAGGCGCTGGAGGCACTCGCCCGTGACCTCGACGCGCGGACCGAAGCGATTGCAAGCGCCCTGCCGCGCCAGGCTGAGCGCATGATGGAAGCCCTGCGCCGCGCCGGCGAACAGGTGCGCGATGCCGACAGGCAGCTGGAGCAACGCCTCTCCGCCATGGACGCGACTCGCGAGGCGCTGACCGGCGAGCTGGGCAAGCTGGGCCTGCTTGCTTCCGATGCCCATGACCAGGCGGAGACCCTGCTCTACGCGGTCAGCCGGATCGAGGAGAAGCTTGACCAGTCGCGCAAGGCGGTTGATGCGGCCGTTCGTGCCGGCGAAATGGCCGCCACCGCCGCCAGCAGTACCGGTGATGCACTGAATGATGCCGTTTCCTCCGCACTTGACAATGCCCGGCGGGCCAGCACCGACATAAATGCCGAAACCCGGCAGGCATCGGAGGAAACAAGCCGTGCGATTACCCGTCTCGGCGATGCCGCAAGGGAGGCGCAGGCAGCGATAAGGGCTGCGGGCCTTGCCGCAAGGGCAGAGACCGACGTGACCGAGCGCCGGCTCGCGCAGCTGAGCGGTGCACTCCAGCGGGTCGTGAGCAATGCCGGAGCGAGCCTGCCAACGGTGATGGCCAGGTCGGCGCCGCCATCGGTGTCAGGACCTGCGACAACCGAGCGTGGCAATACCGCCCCCCCGGCCGCCCGCTCTGCCGGCGAAGCCGCGCAGCCGGCCCCCCCGGCAGAGGTTGGCATCAACGGGAACCTACCGGTGCCGCAATCGGCGCCGCCGAAGCGCACGGCGCCTGACATCACCCACGCCGGACCGCTAAACGGGTCTTTCGCCCGCCCGGCAGTCCGGGAGGCACCGCGACCTGCCGCGGCAACGGACGCCGAGATCGAGGCTCCGGCGCCGGCTGCATCCATTGATGATGCCGACCTGTTCGAGGCCGCAGCCGACCGGCTTGCGGCGCTGCATGACCCTGTGGCCATCAACGGACGCAGCGAGCCTGCTGCGCCACCTGCCGCCGCACCGGCGCTGAGTGCGCGCAAGGAAGGCCCGCGCCCCGTTGATCCGGCTGTGGATGAGCGCGACTCCCTGTCGACGGAGGATGTTGCGCCAGTGCGTGCCCGGCGCGAAGATGGGACCGAAGCGCGCAGATCGGATGGCTGGGCGACACTGATCAGCGATCTGGAGCGGGCCGAGAGCGGCCGGCCCAGCCGCGAGCAGACTGCTGAAACGGTGATCAGCCGGCTGGAAAGCTCCGGCATCCCGCTGTCGGCCATATTTCGCCCTCGCGACAAGCGCCGTATCGCCCAGGCGACGCGCAAGGGCGATGCTGCCCGGCGCGAGGCCATCACAGGCGCGGCCGGCAGCGAGGTGGAGCGGGTGCGAAAGCGGCTGATGGCCGATCCGGACCTCAACCGGCTTGCGCTCGACTTCGTGGAGATTGAGGCGAGCGATGCACTGGTTGCCCTCGACCAGACCCAGAAGTCCGGGCGCAATGCTAGCGCCCGACTGTCTGCTTTTCTGCTGCTTGACGCGGCTCTCGACTGATACCGGAAACAACACAACCCGCAGGCGGGAACCGGCTGCGGATCCTCTATTGAGCCGGACATCCCGCCACATGGGGCAGGCCGGCATATTGGCAACCTGCTCCAGGGCGTTTTCCGACCGAATTGACCCACTTGGCCGGAAACCGCCCTAGACGAGGCCTTCGCGCTGGGCGCGCTTGCGGGCGAGCTTGCGAGCGCGGCGCACAGCTTCCGCGCGCTCGCGGGCACGTTTCTCCGACGGCTTCTCGAAATGGGTGCGCGCTTTCATTTCCCGGAACAGGCCTTCGCGCTGCATCTTCTTCTTAAGGGCGCGCAGCGCCTGTTCCACATTGTTGTCGCGGACGATGATCTGTACGATGGGTCACTCTCCATGGGTCGCTTCGATGGCCTGCGGCGATCCGCCGGCTAACTTTGCTCTTATAAAAGTCGAGAGATAGAAGATATCACGCGGTTAGGGGCGTGACTACTCCCCAAGGCCGCAGGAAGCGCCGCAATGAGCGATATCCCCTCTGAAACCCTTCGCCGGACCTGGCTGGACGCGCTGCTGCCGCTCGCCGGCGCGCGCGGCTGGAGCAAGGCGACGCTGACGGAAGCAGCGGAAATCGCCGGCCTCGGCCCCGGAGAGCAGGCGCTGGCTGCCCCGCACGGCGTTATCGATCTGATCGAGGGATTTTTCCGCGATGTCGAGACGGCGCTCGCCGACCGCCTCGCCGCCGCCGATCTTGAGGAGTTGCGGGTGCATGAGCGCGTCGCCCATGGCGTGCGCGCCTGGCTCGACCTGATGACGCCGCATCGCGAGGCGGTCATGCGGGCCGGCTTTCACATGGCCGCGCCGTGGCGCGCAGACCGGTCGCTCGCCGGCCCCTGGCGGGTCTCCGACACGATCTGGACCGGCATTGGCGACACTTCCAGAGACTACAACTACTATTCCAAGCGCAGCCTGCTTGCCGCGGCCCTGCCTGCCATCCTGCTCTACTGGCAGACCGCACCGCAGGACGCCGCCCTAAACCGCTTCATCGCCCGCCAGCTGCGCACCGCGATGCAGGTCGGCAGGACCGGCGGGCAGGTCTTCGGGCCGCTGCTCAACCGCGTCTGGCCGGCGAAAGCGGCGCCAGACTGACCCGGTGGCCCATCTTCCGCTCCGGCCGGGCAGTCCGCTTGCCATAAAGCGTGAGGGATGCGCCAGGTGGGTGGCCGGCCGCCTCGATAAGCGCCTCCTCGCCGAGAAGGTTGTCCATCCATGCGTCCATCAGACGGGTGACGGGGCCCAGCGGCCAGCCGGCGATGGCGCGGATATGCTGCTCGAACTGTCCTGTCAGGCAGGCTTCCGGCGTCCAGTGTCCGGAATTGTGGACCCGCGGTGCGATCTCGTTGGCGAGCAGGGACCCGTCCGGCAGGACGAAGAACTCCACCGCCATCACGCCCAGATGGCCCAGCGCACCGGCAACCGCTTCGGCCGCCCGGCAGGCCTCGTCCTGGAGCGCCGGTGCCACCCCCGATGGTACCGTTGACCGGCGCAGGACGCCGCCCGCGTGTTCATTGCGAGGCGGGTCATAGCACAGCGTGTCTCCGCCGGCGGTGCGCGTGACGAGGACGGAGATCTCGCACGCGAAGCCGACCATCGCCTCCACGATCGCAGGATGACCGCCACACTGGGCCCAAGCAGCGGCCGCGTCATCGCCGGGTGCGATCCTCACCTGGCCCTTGCCGTCATAACCGTGCCGGCGGGTCTTCAGGATGGCCGGCTCCCCGAGCGCTGCCAGGGCCTCGCGAAGCTCTGCGGCCGTGTCGACCGGATGAAATGCGGCCGTCTGAAGCCCGAGCGCGCGCAGGGTTTCCTTCTCCACAAGCCGATCCTGCGCCACCGTGAGCGACCGCGCGCCCGGACGCACCTCGGCGCCGAACTCCTGCAGGGCATCGACGGTGGCTACCGGCACGTTCTCGAATTCCAACGTGATGACATCGCAGGCTTGCGCGAGCCCGCGAAGGGCTGGCGCATCGTGCCAGTCGGCAACGGTTGCGCTCGCGGCAACCCGGGCCGCCGGACTGTCGGTGTCAGGGGTGTAGACGTGCATGTCGAACCCGAGACGCGCCCCGGCCAGCGCCAGCATCCTGCCAAGCTGCCCGCCGCCCAGAATGCCCACGCACGCGCCCGGCGGCAGCGGTTCGATCAACGCTCCGGCTCCACGGCGACAGAAGCGGTCTGCGCGCGCCGCCAGGCCGCGAGGCGCCCGGCCGTCCCGGTATCGCTGAGCGCGACCACGGCCGCTGCAAGCAGGGCGGCATTGGCGGCCCCGGCCGTCCCGATCGCCAGCGTACCCACCGGCACCCCCTTCGGCATCTGGACAATCGACAGGAGGCTGTCGAGGCCGGACAGCGCCCTTGATTCCACCGGAACGCCGAACACGGGAAGCAGGCTGACCGCTGCGATCATGCCCGGAAGGTGGGCAGCGCCGCCGGCGCCGGCGATGATCACCTGAAGGCCCCGCCCTGCCGCCGTCTCGCCATACTCGATAAGGCGGTGCGGCGTGCGGTGCGCCGAGACGATCCGGGCTTCATGGGCGATGACAAGGGTGTCGAGGAGCTCGCAGGCGACCTTCAGGGTCGGCCAGTCGGACTGGCTGCCCATGATGACCCCCACGCGGGGCGTCCCGTCAGTGTCGCTGGTCATGATAGGTTTCCCGGACCAAAACGCGAGTGCATAAGCTCCGCCGAGCCGGCGTCAAGCCGCCTGCTGAACGCCGCCCATTGCGCGGCCTGCTACGGAATTGGGCGGCGCAGTCGGCTGGCTGTTCATCCGCAGGGCACAGGCTACCCGGCAGTCAGCCTGTCGGATGTTTCATTGCACTGCGCCATGACGCCGGCCCACAAGTATGTTTTGTTACTGTCACATTCCGAGCTTCACCTGGAAGAAGGAGGTAAGCGATGTCCATTCAGGGACGCATTGACACCTTGTCGAACCGGCACAGGGCGCTGGACGAGAAGATCCGCGACGAACAGTCCCGGCCATCCACCGACACCTTGCGGCTCAAGGACCTGAAGCGACAGAAACTGCATGTTAAGGAGGAGCTGGAAGCCTTGAGGGACGCCTGACACCTTCAAGGACGGCCAGACAGGGAGCCCGGGCCATGACAGAGCGCAACACCCGGGCGACCCGGGCCCACCCCGGGCGCGCGACCTAGGCCATGGCCCAGCCCACCACCCTTATCCTCGGCCTCGGCCGTGAGATCGGCGAGGCCGTGGCACGCCGCTTCTTCGAGGCAGGCCACAACATCATGGCAGCCGACCCGTCGATGGAGCGGGTCGAGCAGGCACGAGGCGATCTCAGTGACAGGATCGCCCTCTACCATGGCGAGTTCGACACCCTCCGCGAGCTGCGCAATTGCATGACCCGGGCCGTCGAAGCCTTTGGTGGGATCAACAATATCGTGTCGATACCGCCACTCGGCGAGGCCGGCACCCTGGCCAGCATCCGCTCAAGGGTGTTCAGCGAGGCGATTGGACGCACCGCCGCCGGCGCCGCTCTGACTCTGCGAACTTTCGCAGAGCGTCGCGCCGCCCTTGCAGAGGAGGAGGTCGCCCGCGCCGAACAGGTCCGCCATGCCGGAACGGTGACCTTCATCCTCTCCACCCTCGCCGACGCAAGCCAGCCAGGCCACTTCACCCAGTCCGTATCCCAGGCATCCGTCCTTGCCGTCATGCGCGCAGCCAGCGTCGAGCTCGGCGGCTCGGGGCTGCGCACCAATGCCATCGTCGCGATCCGCCCGCGCGCCGCCGACACGGAAGACTGGCTGCGCGCCCGCACCCCGCTCGGTCGCGCCGCGTTGAGTGACGAGATTGCAGAAGCGGCCCTCTTCCTCGCCTCGCCCGCATCCGCCATCATATCGGGTGAGACACTCCGTCTTGATGGCGGGCGCGCACGCCTTGACGGTGTGACGGACTGACCGCCAGCCGCAGCCCGGGACGGGCCGCCGGCTGGCTGCATGTCGTAATGCCAGGCTGCATGGACCCAAAACCGATCCTTGCAGCGCGAGGGCAAGCGCGACTGCGCGTCGGCGCCCCATGCGCCGTAACCGCGGATGACGCGTCATCCGCGCAGACTGGGATGAGGCTGAAACGGTGAACAGTCTGCCAATCGACGCTGTGCTCGGCGACATTCTCGCTGCACTGGAGGCCGCGCCTCGGCTCGTCCTGGCCGCCCCACCGGGCGCAGGCAAGACCACCCGCGTGCCGCTGGCTCTGCTGTCGCATTTCGACCCACCGGGCCGGATCATCCTGATCGAGCCCCGTCGGATCGCCGCGCGCATGGCCGCTGAACGTCTCGCCAGCCAGTGTGGTCCGGGCCTCGGCAAGACGGTCGGCCTCAGCACCCGGATCGAGCGGCGTGTCTCGGCGGCGACGCGCATCGAGGTGGTCACCGACGGCTTGTTCCCGCGCAGGCTGCTCGCCGATCCCACCCTCCCCGACGTCTCGATGGTCCTGTTCGACGAGTTCCATGAGCGCGCCCTCAGCGCCGATCTCGGCCTCGCCCTGGCGCTGGAGACGCAGGCCGTGTTCCGAAACGACCTGAAGCTCGTCATCATGTCGGCCACCCTCGACACCGGCCGCGTGGCTGGCGCCATCAACGCCCCGGTGTTAACCGCGCAGGGCCGTGCCTTCCCGGTCGAGACCCGCTATCTCGGCCGCGATGACACACCACCGGACGCTCAGATGACGCGGGCTGTCCGCCGCGCCTTGCGAGAGACTGACGGCTGCATCCTCGCCTTCCTGCCCGGCGCGCGGGAGATCCAGCGCACCGCCGGGTTGCTGGCGGAGGACAGCCCGCCGGATGTCGATATCGCGCCGCTCTATGGCGCGCTGTCACCGGCCGAGCAGGATGCCGCCGTCCGCCCGGCACCGAACGGCCGGCGCAAGGTGGTGCTTGCCACCGACATTGCCGAAAGCGCGCTAACCATCGAGGGCATCACCACCGTGATCGATAGTGGTCTTGCCCGCCGGCCCGAAGGCGGCACGGAGGGTGCAGAACGGCTCGTCACCGTGCGGGCGTCACTCGCCTCCGTCGACCAGCGGCGCGGTCGGGCCGGCCGGCTCGGACCGGGTCTCTGCTACCGCCTCTGGGCGGAGCAGGAGACCCGTGGCCTGCCGCCTCATGACACACCGGAAATCCTGCGCAGCGACTTGTCGGGCCTCGTCCTGACCCTCGCCGACTGGGGGGAGCGCGAGCCGTCGAGGCTGACCTGGGTCGACCCGCCGCCGCCTGGACGGGTGGCGCAGGCACGCGAGGCGCTGGTGGCCCTTGGCGCCCTCGGTCCCGACGGCAGCCTGACCGACACCGGTCGCAGGCTTGCCGCCCTGCCGCTCAGCCCGCGTCTCGCCGCCCTGGTCGCGCGCGCGGGAACGGCCGGCGGACGGCAGGAGGCGGCCGCCATTGCGGCCCTGATCAGCGAGCGCGGTCTCGGCGGCCCCTCCAGCGACCTCGCCCGCCGGCTTGCGGTCTTCGCCGCCGACCGTTCGCCGCGTGCGCGCCAGCTTCGCCGCCAGGCCGAACGCTGGGCGAACAGCGCCGGCCCCGTCACGGGCGGTCCCTCACCGGGACCTGGGCCCCTTATCGCCGCCGCCTGGCCGGACCGGATCGCCCGGCGCGACCCGTCTGCACCCGGCCGTTTCCTCATGGCTTCCGGGTCGGCGGCGCGCCTGCCGGAGGACGACCCGCTCGCCGGCTCGGCCTGGCTTGCTATCGCCGAGGCAACCGGCGCCGGACCAACCCCGCTGGTCCGGCTGGCTGCGCCGCTTGCCGAGGCCGAAATACTGCGATTGGCACGGCCGGAAACCGTCGAGGCCGTAACCTTCGACACCACCAGCCAGCGCTTCCGCGGTCGCCGGGAGAAGCGCATCGGCGCCATTGTCCTGTCCGGCCAGCCATTGCCCAAGCCGTCCGGCGACGCTGCCCGTGCCGCCCTCGCCGCGGCGCTGGAGGCTGGCGGCTTTGCCGCTATCGGGGCAGACGAGGCGGTCGACCGCCTGCTCGCGCGGATCGCCCTCCTGAAGGAGGCGGGCCTTGGCGAGGACTGGCCAGACTGGACTGCGCAGGCCCTCGCCGCCAGCGCGGCCGACTGGCTGCTGGCGGCGGTGCCGGGCGGCACGGTGCCGGGCCCGGACAGGGTGGTCGACGCCCTGCTCGCCCGGCTCGACTGGCCGCTGCCGCAGACGCTGGCGGAGGGCGCACCGCTGAGCTGGATGCTGCCATCGGGCCGCGCCGCCCCGCTCGACTATCTCGATGACAACGCCCCCCTGATCGAGGCGCGGGTGCAGGAGGTATTCGGCCTGACAGCCCAGCCTGCGATCGCCGCGGGACGCGTTCCGCTGGCGCTCGTCCTGCTGTCACCGGCGCGCCGGCCGGTGGCCGTGACGCGCGACCTTGCCGGCTTCTGGGCCGGCGGGTATCGCGACATGGCCAAGGACATGCGCGCGCGCTATCCCAAGCATGACTGGCCTGACGCGCCGGCGAACGCTCGCCCCCATGAGGGGCGTACAAGGGCAAGGCTCTGAACGCGCCGCCGCCTGCCGACTGCCGGGTGACATTGGCGACAAAGACCCCTAGGCGACACACAATTCCCCTGCCTTACTGCGATGGAGTTTTCCATGACTTTTCCTGCCGCACCGCTGCGC
Organism: uncultured Hyphomonadaceae bacterium; assembly: GCA_964412785.1. Lineage (GTDB taxonomy): Bacteria > Pseudomonadota > Alphaproteobacteria > Caulobacterales > Hyphomonadaceae > UBA5336. Next base: position 1,240 of record CAYPQD010000012.1, on the reverse strand, counting down.
ACCGTGATCGCCGCCGCGTTCCTCGCCGGGGCCGCAACCGCCTGTGGCGGCGAAACGGACACCCTTGCCGACCCCGCGGGTGTTGAGGACAAGCCTGTCATTGCCGACGACCCGAGCCCCCTCGACACGCTGATCCCCTGGCCGGGGGATCGCGCCGACACGGTTCAGACCACCGACAGCGGCCTGCAATATGTCGTGGTCAGCACTGGCGACGGCGACGGCATCTCGCCCGGCCCGCGTGACACCGTGACCGTGATGTATGAGGGGCGCCTTGCGAGCACCGGCGCAACCTTCGACAGTTCCTATGCGCGCGGCGCGCCGGCAACCTTCCCGCTCACCGGCGTCATCAAGGGCTGGCAGGAAGGTCTGCAACGGATGTCCGAGGGCGACGAGTTTGTCTTCTACATCCCGTCAGACCTTGGCTATGGAGCGAGCGGTTCGCGCTCCGGCAGCATCGGCCCGGGCGAGGACCTGGTCTTTCGCGTTGCACTGCAGGAGGTCGCCAGGGCGCCCGAGCCGCGCCCGGTCGACGAGGCGGCCTGGGACACCTACACCCCCTGGGATTCCAGCCGCGAGGGCGTCATCGCGACCGGATCAGGGCTCGAATACGTAATCCTGCAGAGCGGGCCGGAGGACGGCGCCTCGCCCACGCCGGACAAGTTCGTCGCCGCCTATTACGAAGGCCGCCTCGACAGCGACGGCAGCGTGTTCGACAGCGCCTTCAGGCGCGGCGAGGCCGCGGTCTTCCCGGCCGGCCGGCTGATCCCGGGCTGGGTCGAGGTGCTGCAGCTGATGAAGCCCGGCGACCGCTGGCTGGTGCATGTTCCCGCGAATCTCGCCTATGGCGAAAACGGGACCCCGGACGGCGTGATCCCACCCGGTGCGGCCCTCAATTTCGAGCTGGACCTCGTCCGCGTCATGGACGCGCCCTAGCCATCCCCGCCCTTTGCGGCAGCGCGAAAAGCGCCCGGCCCACGCTCGCCTTGGCCCCGATGGCACCCTCCCAGCGCTCGATGTGCGCGAACCGGCGGTCTGCGAGTGCCTCGATTGCCGGGCGGACCTCCAGCGTGCTGGCAAACAGCGCCATGTCGGCCACCGAATAGCTGCCAGCGATGAAGGCCCGTTGTGCCAGGACATGGTCGAGCCGAGCCAACAGGCGCACCGCCCGGTCCTGGTGGCGCGCAAGGGCGAGCGGCTGCGGCTCGCGCTCGCACCGGACGATGTGGTCAAGCTCGCCTAG
>CAYPQD010000011.1:0-65620 GCA_964412785.1 uncultured Hyphomonadaceae bacterium | reverse complement strand
TCCTCGCCCGCCGCCAGACCGGCGACGGCACCCGCCGCGGCCCGGCAGGGTAGGGAAAACGCATTGGGGGGCAGGATGAGGATCCTGAGGGATGCAACCGCAACTTGATGCCCAGAAAAGCAGCCCGCCGAGGATCGACCTGCATGGCGCCTATGTGCCGCGCACAAGCCTCAGGGGCGCCAATCTCTCCAATGCAGACCTGACGCGGGCCGATGCCAGCGGGGTCGATTTCACGGGCGCGATCATGGCCGGCACAAAGCTCAATCAAACCATCCTGAAGGGCGCCGACCTGACCGACGTCACCGGCCTGACCGTCGAACAGCTGAGACAGGCCGTGATTGACGAACACACGATCCTCCCCGGATACATCGACCGCAACGCGCTCGGCGACGAGGGATGATCCGGCTTGCCAGAGTCCGGGGGAGCGCCATGCCGAACCGTTGTCTCCTCGCCACCCTCACCACCGCCGCACTTCTCGCCGCCTGCCAGACGGCGCAGGAGGGGCCGGCTTTGCCCGTTGCGGCGGCCGGGATCGCGGAGGCAGACCCGGTCTGGCGCGCGCGGGCCGACGGGGCGCGGGTGCATGTGCTGAGCGGCGTCGCCTGCCCGCAGGCGCTTGGCGGGCTGGCCTTCCTGCGCGCGGTCGCCTTCGATCCTGAAGGCCGCGATGTCAGCTGCGGCTGGTTCGACCCGGAGCGCCCGCATGTGCTGACCCGCTATGTCACCGCCATGCCCGGGCGCAGCGCAGCCAACCACGCCGCCGAAGCGGCCGCAGCCGTCACCAGCGTGCACGCGCTGCGTCCGCTCGCGTCCGCCAGCACGGCCTGCGCCGAGGCCCTTACCGCGGCCTTTCCCGATGCCGGCGCGGAGGACCTTGGATGCCATGTCTTCGACAGTGTCACCGAGCCAACCCTCGTCGCCGTGCTTGATGTGGAGGGCTGGCATGTCAAGGTGCGCCTGACCCGCGATGGCGCCGCCGACACGCCTGCCATGATTGCGGAAACCGGCAAGGCCCTTGCCGCGGCGCGCGCGGACATCCTCGCAACGCCCGGTCGCGCGCCCATGCCGCCTGTCGCCGGCAGGATCGAGACCTGAACGCGCTACTCCCCGAGCGGCCTCGTCAGGTCAACCCGGCGGACCTCGCGCACGCTGCGCCCTGCGACCTCGCCTTCCATCAGGCTTGTGCCCGACAGGGCGAACACGCGGCCCATGGTGAAGATCGGCCGCGAATTGCCGTACCAGTCGACACAGGAGACCTCGCAGTCATAGCTCTCATGCGGCGCGCCATCGGCGCCGCGCAGGCTGCCCGCAGAGGCGAGCGCAGCGTCCGCGCCAATTTCGAGGAAGGTGATATCGGAGCTGTCAGATCGCCAGACCAAGCGGCCCGCCTCCCAGCGCTGCTGCACGGTCGGCAGGCCGATCAGCCCATCGCCTTCCTCATCAATGCGGCTGTTGAAGGCGTGGCTGCGATTCTCGCTCTCATAGCGCCCGACCAGTGTCACCGAGCCGGCCAGCCGCGCCGCCTCGCCGCGCAGGTCGAAACTGGTCAGGCTGAGCCCGCGCCGGTCGCGATAGCCGGTGGCGACCACATGGTCGCGCGCCCGTTCCAGCCGGACCACGCCATGCGGCAGGTCAAGGAATTCGGGCGCCTGCGGCGCGGCCAGCGGCACGAAGGCAAGCCGCGCCGTCGTCTCCCCCGCATCCTCCATCCAGTAGGACCAGTAGCCATTGTCGACGGTGTAGACGAAATGGGTGCCGGTAAAGCGGTTCTCCAGCGGCCCGTCGGCCACATCCGGCAGGGTCACATAGTCACCGCGATCAATGCCCGCCGGGCGCACCGAGATCGCCTCCAGGGGCAACTGCATCAGCCTGTAGGGCGAGGCATCGTCTGGCGCATCCTCGCCAGGCTCGACCCGGACAAAGGCGCGGAACACGTCCGTCGCGGCCGCCAGCGAGAACTGGTTGACCGGCGCCCCCGCAACCCGGGCAAAGCCCGGCGCGCCGGTGTAGGGGATGCGGTAGAGCAGCGCAGTGGTTTCCTCGCTCTGCGCCTCGTCCTCGCCGCGCATCCACCAGCCGCCGCTGTCCTTGTTGACCCACAGCCAGACCGCGTCTTGCGAGGCGTAGTATTCATAGCGGTCGCCGGCGAGGAAGGCGGTTGTCCGGCAGCCGGGCAGCGCAGCCTGCGTGTCGCCAAGGTCGCGCAGCGGGCAGATGGTGACGGTGTGCAGCAGCGGGTCGTCGACGTCCTGCACCGGCCGGTAGACCGTCCGCGCCTCCAGCCGGGCCGTGTCGGAAGGCGCCAGGGTGCGCGACAGCGCCGGCGCGGCCAGCGCCTCGAACCGTTCCACATCGCTGAGGTAGAAGGAGGTGTGCAGCGCCAGCTGCCCGTCCACGAGCCGGGTTGAGTAATTGTCGCCGTCATAATAGTCGCGCGCCGGCAGGAAGAAACGGTCGCGGAAGGTGATCTGGCCGTCCTCCTCCAGCTGCAGCACCGCGAACACGCTGGCCCGGGCGTCGTAGGAATAGCCGATCACGATCACCTGGCGGCCGAATACCAGCATCTCGTCATACCAGGTGTCTTCCTCAGTGGTGCGATAGACATTCTCCCGGTCGACATGCGCCAGGCCGGCGGCACCGTCTGGCATCAGGTCGATGCTGAACAGCCGCCCATCCTGCAGGACGACAAGGAAACGCCCGACCTGCTTGACGATGTCGCCCTCGTCAACGCCGGCTTCCTGGGTGTTGGTGATCGACGGATTGGCAATATCGGCAGTGGCCGCGCTCACCGCGGCGCTCTCCATGACCATGTCCGCAGCCGGCGCAGCGAGCGCTGCCGAAGGTGGCGGGGGCGGAGGAGGGGGTGGAGGCGGTGGCGAGGGTGGAGGGGGTGTATCGCCGGTCCACCAGGCATCATCCGCCGCCTCGTCCTCGGGCCGCTCCAGCTGGCCGGTTACGGTCAGGTAATAGTGCTCGAACTCGCGTTCAGACTTGAACGGCGCAAGTTCCGGCCAGGCCGTACGCGACGGCTCGCTAAAATCCGTGCTCGCACAACTTGCCAGCGCCGTCGCGAACACCAGAGCGCCGACCCGTTTCCACATGACCTCTTCCTCCGTTGACGAACCAGACAACGGCCAATCCCGAATGAAATCAAGCAAAACCTGCTCTCCTGGCTGCCCGGGCGGCCGGGTCAGTCCATCCCGTCAACCGCCTTGGCGTTGCGGATGTCGGCTTCCGCGCGCCGAGCCAGCACGTCGCGGCGGCTGTCGAGGAAATCGGCCATCTTGGTCTTGTCGCGCTGTTCCTGTCGCCAGGTGTAGAGGATGATGCCGACCCACCCCGCATGGAAGGCGAGCCCGACAAGCAGCGCCAGCCAGCCGGGGATCGGTCCGATATGCGCCCGGTCGACGAATTGCGGCCACGAGGTCACGTCATTCGGGTGCATGGCGAGCTTGGCGAAATAGGCCGCGCCCTGGATGGCGAAGATCCAGCCATAATTGCGCCGCAGCCGCCGGCCGATGGCGCGCAGCATGGAGATCCGGTACTGCGGCGTCTCATAATCATCGGACAGCGCCGTGCCCTTGTCGAGCCGGATGTTTGCCCCTTCACCGCGCAGGATCGGCACATAGAAGGCGATCTCCAGAACCCGCGCGCGGAACCGCCAGACATAGAAGAAGCGATAGCGTCGCGCCTCCAGCACCAGGAACATGACGCAGAGCAGGCCCACAAGCACGATCGGGAAGGGCGAGGCGGTGTTGGTTGCAAACACGACCGACAGGGCAATACCAGTCGACACGACCGCCCAATTGGTGGTCTGGTCCAGTCGCTGGCGCCAGATCGTCGAGCGGTAGACTTCCGCACGATAGAGATGCGCAATCGCACCGATCTCCTTTGATCCGGCAACACCATAGGTCCCGTCATCCATTGGATCGAGGTCCGGATCCGTCATCCTCGTAATGAAACGCAGTTTGCGACAATGGGAAAGGGGGTGCGGTCAGGAAGGATCGACCGTCACTGCGCCCTCGCCTGCCGCGCCAGGCGCACACTCTGGCTGCGCCAGCCCCTCGCGATAGCCCTGGAGCGCGCCACTGATCACCGCATCCGGCGCATCAGGCGAGCGCAACACCGTCATCAGCGCATCCGCCATGGTCCCGCCAAAGCGGACGTCGCGCATTGCCTTCAGGGTCGCCGGCGTACCCCGCACGAGGGCTTCGGCGCGACGGCGCGCATCCGCATCGCAGAGCTCGCGGGCCAGCGCGCCGCCCTCACGGGCCAGCGTGTCGCGCTCGAACGACCCCTCTCCCGCCTCAGCGAGGGCGATCATCACCCGCATGATATCGGCCCTGAAGGCCGGATCGGCGACCTGCCCGGCCGCTGCCGCCAGTGCCTCGGCGCGGCCGATGTTGAAATGTGGGGCAGCGCCCGCCTGCGCCGCGGCGAGGAAGGCCGCAGGCTCCAGCTCGGCCAGCGCGGCGGCCGCCTTGCGCTCGGCAAAGCCGCCGCCAATACCGCCAATCGCTGCCAGACCCGCCCCGGAGGCCGGCGCCTGCGGGTCACCGGCCAGCGCCCGCAGGGCCGCGACCTTGCCCTCGGGCCGCGGCAGGCGCCGGTCGAATGCGGCCAGCAATGCGGCGCGCGGTCGCTCAGGCAGCCTGGCAGCGATTATCATCCAGTATTCCGCGATCAGCGGGTTGCTGACCGTCGCCGGGCCGTCCATCAGGGGCTCCAGCCAGTCCATGGCGAAGCCCTCGCCGAGCCCGTCGCCGAGGTCTGGCGCGAGGAAGGCGAGCGCGCGCATATAGTCATATCCATTGCTGCGGAAGCGGCCATGCACCTCCGCGCGGATGTCATAGGCGACGCTCGGCGCCGGCGCTGCGGCGGCGGCCATACGGAACTGGGCTGCCCAGTCCTGCAGCGCAGCGCGCGTGGCCGCGTCCCAGGCTGCGTTCCCGTCGGCCATGTCGCCGGCCCAGTCGGCCAGCGTTTTCGGCCGCGGCCCGAGCGCTTCGATCAGCTCCTCATGGACGCGCCGCGCCTTGCGTGACGGGCTCTCCGGCGCCACCAGCCGGGCGGCGATCACGCGGGCGCGCTCGTGTTCGCCCACCGCGTCGAGCGCCAGGGCCAGCGTGGCGGTCAGCTCCGGTGACCGGTCTGCCCCGGCAGGACCGTCAGCGATCGCCCGCACGGTGTCGTTATCCCCGGCATTGGCCGCGAGCCTCAGGCGCGCCGACACAGCCGTTTCGCTGCGCGCCTCGATCCCGGTTCGCTCCAGCCAGGCATCAAGCAGCACAGGGTCGGCGAGATCGACCGCGACCTCCAGGAAGCCCGCCAGGGTCTCGTGCGCATAGGTCCGATCAAGCTCGTCGGTCCGCGCCCAGATGACATCAAGGACGCATTGCGGGTTGGGCGCCGTCGCGCAGGCCTCAGCCGCCAGCACCTCGTCCGGCGTCGGCGGCGCAAACGGCTTGTGGTTCACCGGCGGGCCAAAGCCTGCCACCGCCATCACCGCCACGCCGACCCGCGCGGCCATGCCCCAGTTTTCCAGCCCCGGCATCGCGAACACCCTCCGACTCGCTTGCCAGGCGAGAATGCCACAAGCGAGACCATTCGGCACCCCCAGGGACCAGCCACTTGCCTTTGCGTGACGCTTGGACGGCACGGCGGAAGGGTCTAGGGTGGTCGAAACGCATTCACAGCTGCCGCGATGAGGCCAGACAGCCCATGTTTCTCAATTTCTTCCAGGAGCTGCGCGCCGCCAAGGTCCCAGTGACCCTGCGCGAATACCTCACCCTGCTGGACGCGATGCAGTCGGGCGTCATCGGAATGGACGTAGAGGATTTCTACTACCTCTCGCGCAGCGCGCTGGTGAAGGACGAACGCAATATCGACAAGTTCGACAAGGTGTTCGGGCATGTCTTCAAGGGCCTCGACAGCCTCGCCGACGCCGTCAGCGTGCAGGACCTGCCGGAGGAATGGCTGCGCAAGCTGTCGGAGAAATTCCTCACCCCGGAGGAGATGGCCGAAATCGAGGCGCTCGGCGGCTTCGAAAAGCTCATGGACACGCTGAAACAGCGTCTGGAAGAGCAGAAGAAGCGCCATGAGGGCGGCAACAGATGGATCGGAACGGGCGGAACCTCCCCCTTCGGCGCCAATGGATACAACCCCGAAGGCGTGCGCATCGGCCAGGACAAGTCGCGCCACCGCCGCGCGGTCAAGGTCTGGGACAAGCGCGAATTCCGCAATCTCGACGACAGCGTCGAGCTTGGCACACGCAACATAAAGGTGGCCCTGAAACGCCTGCGGAAGTGGGCGCGCGATGGCGCGGCGGAGGAGCTGGATCTCGACCAGACGATCCGCAACACCGCGCGCCGCGGCTATCTCGACATCGAGATGCGCCCGGAGCGGCGCAACACGGTCTCGGTCCTGCTGCTGCTTGATGTCGGCGGCTCCATGGACCCGCATGTCCGCGTGCTGGAGGAGCTGTTTTCCGCCGCCCGGACAGAGATCAAGAACCTTGAGCACTTCTATTTCCACAACTGCCCCTATGAGGGCATGTGGAAGGACAATCGCCGGCGCCGGCAGGAACAAGTGCCGACCTGGGACGTGTTGCACAAGTATCCGTCCGACTGGAAGGTCATAATCGTTGGTGATGCCTCCATGAGCCCCTATGAGATCACCTATTCCGGCGGCTCGGTGGAGCACTGGAATGACGAGCCCGGCGGCCTCTGGCTGCAGCGCTTCGTCGACACCTATCCGAGCCTTGTCTGGCTGAACCCGGTAAAATCCGGTGCCTGGCCGCACACCCCGTCGATCCAGCTGGTGCGCGAGCTGATCGGCCCTCAGCGCATGTTCGAACTGACGCTGGAGGGCCTCGACGAGGCGATGAAGGAACTCCAGCGCTGACGCCGCGCCCGTCCCAGATGCCGACCGAGACCGAGAAGGAACCCGACCCGATGACAGAGACAACAGAGTATGTCCCCCCGAAGGTCTGGACCTGGGACAAGGACAAGCATGGCGGGCGCTTTGCCGCGATAAACCGGCCGGTCGCAGGCGCGACCCACGACAAGGACCTGCCCGTCGGCAAGCACCCGCTGCAGCTCTACTCCCTTGGCACGCCCAATGGCGTGAAGGTCACCGTCATGCTGGAAGAGCTTCTCGAGCTTGGGCATGCCGGGGCGGAGTATGACGCCTGGCTGATTAATATCGGCGAGGGCCAGCAATTCGGCTCAGGCTTCGTTGCTGCGAACCCCAACTCCAAAATCCCGGCCCTCGTCGACCGGTCCGGCGAGACACCGGTGCGCGTCTTTGAGTCCGGCGCGATCCTCATCCACCTGGCGGAGAAGTTCGGCGCCTTCCTGCCCGCAGAGCCGCCGGCGCGCACCGAATGCCTGTCCTGGCTGTTCTGGCAGATGGGCTCAGCGCCCTTCCTCGGCGGCGGCTTCGGGCATTTCTACGCCTATGCGCCAATCAAGATCGAATACGCGATCGACCGCTATGCCATGGAAGTGAAGCGCCAGCTCGACGTGCTCGACCGCCATCTTGCAGGCCACGCCTATCTTGCCGGCGACACCTACACCCTCGCCGACATGGCCGTCTGGCCGTGGTATGGCGGGCTGGTGAAGGGCCTGCTCTACGAGGCGGGGGAGTTTCTCTCCGTCAGCGACTACACCCACGTCATCCGCTGGAGCGACGCGATCATGGCCCGCCCGGGTGCGCGGCGCGGGCGCATGGTCAACCGCACCTGGGGCGCGCCGGAAAGCCAGCTGCCCGAACGCCACGATGCCCGTGATTTCGACGCAAAGGATGTCGGCTGAGGCAGCGTGTTCAAAGGTCGCTTCCGCCCCACAACACCGCATAGGGCTCGCAGTGCACCAGAACGCTCGCGAAGTCATCGAGATCGACGCCCTCAGGCAGGATGTACTCCTGCGCGCCGCGGGTGGAGGCCAGGTCGCCAAGATGCAAGGCTCCGTCGGTCGCCGTCTTGCCGGTCACTTCCGCGACCGTCTTTGGCGACAGGAAAACCTTGAGGTCCGGTCCGCCGGCCGCACGGAAATCATCGGAGAAGCGGATGACCGTGCGGCCATCGCGCACGAACACGTCATAGCGTCCGCTGAGGCGCTTGGCCTTGCGGACGAAATCGCCGGACGGCAGGGATTTGGCCGCTGTGGTCTCGGCGCAGGCGGTCAGGACAGGCGGGACGGCCATCGGGCCCGACAGCGCAATGAGGGTCGCAGCGGCGGCCCTGCGGAGTGTTTTCATGGTTCGGGGTCCTTTACGGGATGAGGGACGCTCGGTTGACCCCTTATACCAGTGTGCGCGGATGAAGATCCGTCCGCGATTATGGCGCGTGGGGCGGCGATGCGCAGTCGCGCTCGGCCTCGCGCCGCAAGGATCGGTTTCGGGACCGTGCGGCCTGTTATCAGATGGCATGCCGCCCGGCTGCCTTCCAATCACGTCTGATCACACACACTGCGGATTCGCGTGAAGCCACGCCGCAACGAAATTGGCCGCACCATAGCGGTGCGGCCAGTCGGTCAGTCGACAGGATCGATCGGCAGCCGGCTCAGGCGACCGCGCGGGTCTCGCCGCCGTGTGCCTCCGTCCCGCCGGCGCCGCCACCGAGAAAGTCGCCAAGATTGAGAAAGCCGGTAAGGCCGTGGGTTTCGGCAGCATAGACCTGGATCGCGGCGAACAGCCGGGCGATTTCGGCATGGCCGAGCCCCTGGCCATGCAGCGCGCGCAGCATGCCCTCTGCCACATGCCGGCGCCCACCGGGGGTCTGTTCGATCATCCGCGCGATCACGCCTGTGGCCGCGCCGATGTCAGAACCGGTGCGCGCCGACAGGGTGCGTGCGCCCGGGATTTTCCGGAACAGGGCCTCTGCCGCATCGGAGCCCTGGCGCTCGGCGGCATTGAAGATGATGCCAAGGGCCTCGCGGGCCCTCGTCTGGGTGAGGCCGGTTTCTTCAGCGGCGTTTCTCACGAGGTCTCTCAGCATGGGGTCGCTCTCCTGTCTGCGGTGTCTGGCGATGTCGTGCAGCTTGACATCCAGCAATGACCGCGAGGTAAACGCCCCGGCCCGATTCGTTATGCTTTTTCGGACAATTCAGCGGGTGGGATTCACCCTTGGTAGGGCCGGGTTAACAGCGAGCCGCGATCTGTTTACCCATCCGGTAAACAGCCCGCTTGACAGGTTAACCCGAACCCGCCCGGCCCGGCCTACATGTTCGGATAGGCCGGGCCGCCGCCGCCTTCGGGCGTCACCCAGTTGATGTTCTGGTTGGGATCCTTGATATCGCAGGTCTTGCAGTGGATGCAGTTCTGAGAGTTGATCTGGAACTTCAGCTCCCCGCCCTCCTCAATCCACTCATACACCCCAGCCGGGCAGTAGCGCGCCGACGGGCCGGCATAGACGCCGTGTTCCGACGCCTCCTGAAGCGCCATGTCGGCCACCTGCAAATGCACCGGCTGGTCCTCGCCATGATAGGTGTTGGTGAAGGAAACGCTGGTCAGCTTGTCGAAGCTGAGCACGCCATCGGGCTTGGGATATGCGATCGGCTTGAACTTCGAGGCCGGCTGCAGCGCCTGCGCATCGCTCTTCTTGTGGCGGAGCGTCGGCAGCCCGAAGCCGAACAGGGTGCGCATCCACATGTCGGGCGTGCCGATCATCGCGCCGCCCAGCGTGCCGAAGCGCGACATCAGCGGCTTCATGTTCCGCACCGTGGAGAGGTCGTCATACACCCAGCTATTGCGATATGCCGTCGCGTAGGCCGCCAGCTCGTCCGACTGGCGCCCGGCGCGCACTGCCTCGAAAGCGCACTCGGCCGCCATCATGCCGGTCTTCATCGCATTATGGGTGCCCTTGATCCGCGGCAGGTTCACAAAGCCCGCCGAGCATCCGATCAGCGCGCCACCCGGGAAGGTGAGCTTTGGCACCGACTGCAGCCCGCCCGATGTGATTGCCCGCGCGCCATAGGCCACCCGCTTGCCACCCGTCAGGAAGGGCTCGATCTCATGGTGGTGCTTGTAGCGCTGGAACTCCTCATACGGCGCGATGTAGGGGTTCTTGTAGTTGAGATGGACAACATAGCCAACGGAGACGAAGGGTTCGCCATTCTCGCGGAAATGGTAGAGGAAGCCGCCGCCATTGCCGTCCTTGTCGTCGACCGGCCAGCCGAATGTGTGCTGGACATAGCCTTCGCGGAAATTGTCTTCCGGCACCGACCAGACTTCCTTCAGGCCGATCCCGTATTTCTGCGGGTCGCTGTCGGCAGCAAGGTCAAAGCGCTCGATCACCGTCTTGGTGAGCGAACCGCGTGCGCCCTCGGCGAAGAAGACATACTTGCCGAGCAGCTCCATGCCCGGCTCGAAATCCGGCTTTCTCGTTCCGTCCTGGGCAATCCCCATCACCCCGGCGACCACACCGCGAACCGCGCCCTCATCATTGTAGAGCACCTCGGAGGCGGCAAAGCCCGGATAGATCTCCACGCCCAGCGCCTCCGCCTCGGTCGCCAGCCAGCGGCATGTGTTGGCCAGCGATCCGATGAAGCAGCCATGGTTCGACATCAGCGGTGGATAGGGCAGCCAGGACATGTCCATGGAGCCCTTCGGGCCAAGCAATTTGTACCTGTCCTTGGTGACCAGTGTGCGCAGCGGCCGGTCATCGCGCGTGCGCCAGTCGGGGATCAGCTCATCGAGCGCCTTCGGGTCGAGCACCAGGCCGGAGAGGATGTGCGCACCGACCTCGCCACCCTTCTCCAGGACAACCACGGAAAGGTCCTCGCCGGCCTTGCCTGCAAGCTGCTTGAAGCGGATGGCAGCCGACAGGCCAGCCGGGCCGCCACCGACGATCACAATGTCATATTCCATCGCTTCCCGCTGCGGGGCGTCGTCTGCCATAGGACTCTCCTGGTCGCTCGCGTCTTGTGCGCGTACTGAAATTCGTGATGTAAGCCAAAGCCCCATAAAGGAAATCCAGCGCGTCTCAATGCCCCAAGCCGATCCAGACCTTGCACTGACGGCGCTGACGGCCTGGTGGCGCGCCATGGGGGTCGCCGTAGACGAGGCGGCTATTCGCGCGCTGACCCGGCCCGCCCCGTCGCCACAGGCCGGTGTCGCCGGCGCCGCGCGACCCGCCGGACCATCGATCGACGCGCGCATCGCCGCCGCCGCGGCCGCCGCGGCCGCCGCGCCGGACCTGGCCGCGCTGAAGGCGGCCATCGAGGCGTTCGACGCCAGCCCCCTGCGCGCCGGCGCCCAGAACACGGTGGTCTTCGACGGCGTGCCCGGTGCCCCTGTCATGGTGGTCGGCGAAGGGCCCGGCGGCGAGGAGGACCGCCAGGGCCTGCCCTTTGTCGGCCCTGCCGGCCAGCTGCTCGACCGGATGCTCGCCGCGATCGACCTGTCTCGGCGGGACAACGCCCTCATCACCAACGTCAATTACTGGCGCCCACCGCGTAACCGTAACCCCGAGGCCGACGAGCTGGCCGTCTGCCGGCCCTTCGTGCTGCGTATGATCGAGCTCGCCGCGCCCCGTCTCATCATTGCCGCGGGCAGCGTCAGTGCCAAGGCGCTGCTGGGGACCCAGTCCGGCATCATGCGCCTGCGTGGCCAGGAAAAATCCATGACCACGCCGTCCGGCCGGCGCGTACCGGTGATCGCGATCCTGCATCCGGCCTACCTGCTGCGCCGGCCCCAGGACAAGGCGCTCGCCTGGGCCGACCTGCAGGCGATCGCCCGCCGGCTCGAACAGTCCGGCTGAGCCCTGCGAGAGGACCGATGCCTGCACCGCTGTCCGTCATCATCCCGGCGCTCGACGTCGCCAGCGAGCTGCCGCTCTGCCTGGAGAGCCTGATGCCGGGCCTCGCCGCGGAGCTGATCTGCGAGGTCATCGTCGCCGATGGCGGCTCCGGCGACGCCACCTGCGCGATCGCCGAGGCGGCCGGCTGCACCGTTCTCGCCTCACAGCAGGGCCGCGCCCGCCAGATGATCGCTGGCGCCGCCGCTGCCCGCGGCAGCTGGCTCCTGTTCCTCCATGCCGACACCGCCCTGTCCTCCGACTGGGCCGAACGGGCGATCGACCACATGGCATTCCGCCGGGACCGCGCCGCCACATTCACCCTCGCCTACCGCTCCGATGCCCCAGAAGCCGCCTGGCTCGCCGCCCGCGCCAACCGGCGCACGCGCTGGTTTGGCCTGCCCTATGGCGACCAGGGCCTGCTGATCGCGCGCGCGCTCTATGACGAGGTTGGCGGGTTTGCCGACATGCCGCTGATGGAGGATGTCGCGATCGTGCGCGCGATCGGCAAGCGCCGGCTCGCCCTCCTGTCAGCGGAGGCGCGAACCTCAGCTGCCAAATACGAGCGCGATGGCTGGCGCCGGCGTGCCTATGGCAACGCTCTCCTGCTCGCCGGTTTCCTGATGGGCGCCTCACCGGAACGCCTGGCCAGGCGCTACACCTGACCCCGGCCGTGCAGCGCACCCTGCTCATCTACGCCAAGCCGCCCCGGATCGGTTTCGCCAAGACCCGGCTGGCAAGGGGCCTTGGCCGCGCCCAAGCGCAGCGGATCGCCCGCTGGACGCTCGCGCGCACGCTGCGGGCGCTCGCCGACCCGCGCTGGCAGACCCGGCTCTATGTCAGCCCCGACCGGCACGCCCGCGCCGGCGCAGCCTTGCCCTGGCCCGCCGCCTTCCCGCGCTACCCCCAGGGCCGCGGCGATCTCGGTGCCCGTCTTGCCCGCGGCCTTGCCGAGGCGCCGCGCGGGCCGGTCCTTTTCATCGGCGCGGACGCGCCGGCGGTGAGCCGCCCCCACATCGCCGCCGCGTTCACCGCGCTGCGCAGCCATGATGCCGTTTTCGGTCCGGCCAGTGATGGCGGCTTCTGGCTGTTCGGCCAGGTCCGCGGCCTGCGCCTTGCCCCCCCTTTCGCCGGCGTGCGCTGGTCCGGCCCGCACGCCCTTGCCGATGTCCGCGCCAACCTGCCTGCCGGCGCACGCGTCGCCCTGCTGGAGACGCTGACCGACATTGACGAGGCGGCCGACTGGGTGGCGTGGCAGACCCGCCGGGAGTGATATGCCGTGAAAATGCTTTTGTTCGTTTTATGTTCTTGATTTGATCGCGGGACTGTGTTTTCTGTCGCGTCATGGCACTGCGACGAACACTGAAGCCGGCCGGGCGGATCGGCCGCAGCGAGATCGAGGCGGACGAGGCGCCTGCGGGACCGCGCGGACGCGGGTCCTCGACCAACCATGCCGGGCGCTTCGAGCCAGCAAACGTGGAGGCCTTCGATGATGGCTGGGGCACGCTGGACATGCCGTCAGAGCGCCTTGCGACCACGCTGACCCGTGAGCTGGCAAGGACGGTGATCACCTACAACCGCTCGCCCGACATCCATTTCGACCGCTCCATCAACCCCTATCGCGGCTGCGAGCATGGCTGCATCTACTGCTTTGCACGGCCCAGCCATGCCTATCAGGGGCTCTCGGCCGGCCTCGATTTCGAGAGCCGGCTGTTCTGGAAACCGGACGCACCGGACCTGCTGAAACGCGAACTCGCCCGGCCGGGTTACGTCCCCCGCGTCATCGCACTCGGTGTCAACACCGACGCCTACCAGCCGGTGGAGCGCGAGCGCGGCCTGACCCGGCGCCTGCTGGAGGTCCTGTCGGCGCACAATCACCCGGTCAGCCTGCTCACCAAGTCGGCGCTGATCCGCCGCGACATCGACCTCATTGCCCCGATGGCGGCGAAAGGCCTTGCCCGCGTCGGCATCTCGGTGACGACCCTCGAGCCCGCGCTCGCGCGACGGATGGAACCGCGCGCGGCCGCCCCGCACCGGCGCATCGACACGATCACAGCGCTCGCTGAGGCCGGCATCCCGGTGACGCTGATGGCTGCGCCGATCATACCGGCCCTCAACGACCACGAGATCGAGGCGCTGTTGCAAGCGGGCGCCGACGCGGGCGCACAGTTCGCCGGATATGTGCTCCTGCGCTTGCCGCTGGAGGTCAGGGACCTGTTCCACGGATGGCTGGCCGAACACTACCCCGACCGCGCTGCGCGGATCGTCAATCTGTTGCGCGAGATGCGCGGCGGGCGCGATTATGACGCGCGCTGGTTCGAGCGGGGCAGCGGGCGCGGGCCGTATGCTCGCCTGATCGCCCAGCGCTTCCAGCGCGCCGCCACCCGCCTCGGCCTGGAGCGCCCCCGCCCGCCGCTGCGCACCGATCTGTTTCGTCCGACAGAAGCTCCCGATGGCCAGATGTTCCTTGAGCTGTGAGCCTGCGCGGCGCGGTTCGCATGCCGGCAGACTTGGGGTATTGTCGCGTTCATGAGATCGCTGCTGACCACATCCGCCCTTCTCGTCCTCCTCGCCGGCCTTGCCGCCTGCGCCAGCGGCCCGCGCCCCTATGGCCCGGCCGAGCGCTCCGGCGGGCCGGGCTATAGCGAGCAGGCCATCGAGCGCGACCGCTTCCGTGTCACCTATCGCGCCCGCGATGAGGAGACCGCGCGCGAATTCGCCCTGCTGCGCGCGGCCGAACTGACGCTTGCCCAGGGCGCCACCTGGTTTCGCGTGGTCGATGCCTATGGCGAGGGCGGCGGGCCGTTCGATACCGGCCGGCGCACCTCGGTCGCGATCGGCGGCTCGGCGGGCTCGGGCGGCTCGTCCAGTCTCGGTGTCGGAATTGGCATCGGCCTTGGCGGTGGCGTGGGCAGCGGCGAGATCGTGCGCGGCCTGGAAATCCTGATCGGATCGGGCACTCCGCCCGACGCGCCGGAGGTCTATGACGCTGGCGAGGTGCGCGCCGCCCTGCTCGGTGCCCCGATGTGAGGCCCCGGCCCGGCGATTAGCGCCTCGTTCACCAAATCCTCCGCTAACCGACGAAGCACTGAGCCTTGAGACCCGACCGCCGAGACCCGTCATGGAGCTTGTCCGCAACACCCTGATCGAGGGCGACTGCCTTCAGATTCTCGACCGCTTGCCGGCCGAAAGCGTCGACCTCGTGTTCGCCGACCCGCCCTACAACCTGCAGCTCGGCAGCGGACTCACCCGGCCGAACCAGACCGAGGTCGCCGGCGTCGATGAGAGCTGGGACCGGTTTGACAGTTTCGACGCCTATGACCTGTTCACCCACCAATGGCTTGCCGCCTGCCACCGCGTCCTCAAGCCTGACGGCGCGATCTGGGTGATCGGCAGCTATCACAACATCTTCCGTGTCGGCGCGATCCTCCAGGACACGGGATTCTGGATCCAGAACGACGTGGTCTGGCTGAAGACCAATCCGATGCCGAATTTCCGCGGCACCCGCTTGCAGAATGCCCATGAGACCCTGATCTGGGCAGCCAGGTCGCAGACCGCGCGGCCGACCTTCAATTATGACGCGCTGAAAACCTTCAATGACGACAAGCAGATGCGCTCTGACTGGACAATCCCGATCTGCACGGGCGCAGAGCGGCTGAAAGACGCTGGCGGCCGCAAGGCCCATCCGACCCAGAAACCCGAGGCCCTGCTGCGGCGCGTCCTGCTCGCCACCACCCGCCCGGGCGACCTGGTGCTCGATCCCTTCGCGGGCACAGGCACCACGGCGGCCGTCGCCCGGATGCTGGGGCGCGACTATCTCGGCATCGAGCGCGAGCCCGCCTATGTCCGCCTTGCCCGCGCCCGCCTGGAAGCCGTCGCGCCGATCGAGGGCCCGGCCCTGGAGACGGTGAAGCGCGCGCGGGAGCTTGCGCGCGTGCCCTTCGGCGCCCTCGTCGAGGCCGGGTTTGTGCGCCCGGGCGACCGCCTCTGGTCGCCGGGGCGCCGCCACCAGGCGCGCATCCGCGTCGATGGCTCGCTGAGCGCGCAGGGCGCGGTCGGCTCCATCCATCGGGTCGGCGCCCATGTCATGAAGGCGCCTGCCTGCAATGGCTGGACCTTCTGGCACTATGAGGACGCCGGCGACATGCTTGCCCCGATTGACCTGCTGCGTCGGCGCTACCGCCAGGAAATGGGCCTGGACTAGGGCGGTTTCCGCCCACCGCCAGCCGCAGCGCCTTGCGGAAGACGCTCGGCAATGCCGCATCGGCCTCGGCGATGTCCCGCCATTCGCCGCCCTCCGGCTCCCCCTCATCGCGTTGGTAGACCGTCAGGCGCAGCGCAAAATGGGTGAACACATGGCCGACCTCGCCAACAGCCTGCCAGCCGGCGCTGGCCGGCGCCGTCTCGGCCGCCCCGCCCTCGCGCCAGGCGCTGCCCGGCAGGCCCAGCATGCCGCCGAGCAGCCCCTCAGGCGGGCGCCGCTCCAGCCGCACCCGACCACCGGCAAGCGCGACCTCAACATGGCCGTAGCGTAGCGGCTTTTCCGCGCGCTTCGGCTTTTTCGGATACGCCGCGGCGGCGCCCGCCGCCCGCGCCGCACAAAGACCAGACACCGGGCAGGCGGCGCAGTCTGGCCGCTTCGGCGTGCACAGGGTGGCGCCCAAATCCATCAGCGCCTCGGCAAACGCGCCCGGCCGCCCTGCCGGCACCAGCGCGCGCACATGCTGCGCGATCCGGCGCCTGCCCGCCGCCCAGTCGCCCTCCAGCGCCAGCAGGCGCGCCATCACCCGCTCGACATTGCCGTCAACCGCAGGAGCTGGCACCTCAAAGGCAATCGCAGCGACCGCGCCGGCGGTGTAGGCGCCGATGCCCGGCAGCGCGCGCAGGCCCTCTTCAGTCGCGGGAAACCCGCCCGCGGCCGCGACAACACGCGCACATTTGAGAAGGTTGCGCGCCCGCGCATAATACCCAAGCCCCGCCCACGCGGCCATGACGTCCTCATCGGCTGCCGCCGCGAGGGCGCCGACATCCGGCCAGCGCGCGGTGAATGCCTCGAAATAGCGCGTCGCATGCGCAATCGTGGTCTGCTGCAGCATCACCTCGGACAGCCAGACCCGGTAGGGGTCGGCCCGCACGCCCGCCGCCCGCTCCGCCGGTCCGACCCGCCAGGCCAGCGTGCGGGCATGGCGGTCATACCAGGCGAGCAGAAGCTCGGGCAGTGTCGTGAGCGCCTCCGGCAGCGCCGCTGCATTCCCTGTGCGTTTCGATGCCATAGGCGCTTTTCGGAGAGCCTTCGGTCAGGGTAAACTGCCAATATGAGCGACAAAACACCCCTCAACCCTGTCGCCGAGGCCCAGGCCCGGATCGCGCTGCGCTACAGCCGTGCCCGCCCGGCCCGCCAGCCCCAGGCCATCGGCCCGGTGGTCGAGGCGATCGTGCGCCGGGCCGCTCCGGCGAAAGGCCCGGCGATCGGCCGGCTGAAGGCACGCTGGAGCGAGATCGTCGGTGAGGGGATCGCGCGCTATTGCCGCCCGGAAAAGCTCACCAGCACGCGCACCGGGCGCACGCTCATCCTGCGCGTCGTACCGAGCGCAGCGCCGGTGATCCAGCACCAGGCGGAAGTCATCCGCCAGCGCGTCTCGGTCGCTGCCGGCGGCTCGATCACCGGCCTGCGGCTCGTCCAGGGCCCGCTCGCCGGCACGCCGAAGCCGCCGCCCCCCCTCCGCAAGGTCGGCCCGGCCGAGCGCGCGGCGCTGGAGCGCCAGGCCAGCGGCATTGCCGACCCAGGCCTCAGGGCCGCCCTCGTCGCCCTTGGTGAGGCTGTGCTGGCCGGCACTGGCGACTCGCGCTGAAACTGGCGCACAGCGCGATGACGCGTTAACGCTTTGGCAAGCAACACCCCGTCACGCTTCCAGCCTTGAGGACACCCGATCCATGTCTCTTTTCTCGCGTCGCACCGCGCTGATTGCCCTCGCCGCCCTTGGCCTTGCTGCCTGCGGTGACACAATGGCCGGCACAGACCGGACCTCCGCGGCCAGCCGCCCCTCCGGCGCGCTGAACGAGATGGCGATCGGCGACACGGACGCCCCGGTTACCCTTGTGGAGTATGCGTCCGTCACATGCGGCGCCTGTGCGCAGTTTCACCGCGACGTCTACCCGCCCATCAAGACGGACTATGTCGACACGGGGAAGGTGCGCTTCGTCTTTCGCGAGTTCCCGACACCGCCGGAGGAGCTTGCCATGGCCGGCTTCGTGATCGCGCGCTGCGCCGGGGATGAGGCCTATTTCGACGTCTTGAACGATCTCTTCAGCAACCAGGCAGGCATCATCCAGGCCGCGCGCGCCGGTGCCGCCCGCTCCGCCATGATGGCGGTCGCTGAACGTCATGGCATAGAGGGCGAGGCGGCATTCGAGGCCTGCCTCAATGACGTGGATATCCGCAAGGCCATCGCCGATATCGTGCTCGCCGGCGAGGCTGCCGGCGTCAATTCGACACCGACCCTGCTGATCAATGGCCGCAAGCTGGAAAACACATTGCAGTCGCGCACCGCGGAGGGCCTGTCGGCCCTGATCGACGCGGAATTGGCCGCGGCGGCTGACGGCGACGACTGAAGGTGAAGAGGCCGGCATGCAGCTGACAGCGCTCAAGATTGCCGGCTTCAAGTCCTTTGTGGACCCGCAGGACCTGCCGATCGAGCCGGGACTGACCGGCATTGTCGGCCCGAATGGCTGCGGCAAGTCCAACCTCCTGGAAGCGCTGCGCTGGGCGATGGGCGCCTCCTCGGCGCGGGCGATGCGTGGCGGCGAGATGGACGACCTCATCTTCGCCGGCGCCGATGGCCGCCCGGCGCGCGAGACCGCCGAGGTCACCCTCGTCCTCGACAATTCCGACCGCACCGCCCCGCCGGAATTCAACGGCTCCGACACGCTTGAGGTGCTGCGCCGGCTGAAACGCGGGGCGGGCTCGACCTACAAGCTCAATGGCCGCACCGTGCGGGGCAAGGACATCCAGCTCCTGTTTGCGGATGCATCCACCGGCGCCAACTCCCCCTCGCTGGTCCGCCAGGGCCAGATCTCGGAGCTGATTGCCTCCAAGCCCCAGAACCGCAGGCGCATCCTCGAAGAGGCCGCCGGGATTGCCGGACTCAACACCCGCCGCCATGAGGCCGAGCTTAAGCTCAACAATGCCGAGCTGAACCTCGAACGCCTCAGCGAGGTGACGGCCGAGGTCGAGCGCCAGTTCGAAAGCCTGAAACGCCAGGCACGCAAAGCCCGGAAATACAAGGCGTTGTCTGAGGAAATCAGCGCGCTTGACGCCCTCATCGCCCACCTGAAATGGCAGGCCGCCACCGCAGAACACACCACCGCGAGGGCCGCGCTGGATGACGCCCTGCGGGCCGTGGAGGCAACCAGCCGCGCCGATGCCGTCGCCGAGACGAAGCGGGTCGAGGCCGCCGAGGAACTTGCCCCCCTGCGCGAACAGGAAGCGGCCGCCGCCGCCCGGCTCGGCCAGGCGAAGATCGCGCTCGCCAAGCAAGAGGGTGAGCGCAAGGCCGCCGCCGACCGCCTTGCCTCGCTGCAGCGCGAGGCAGCCCGTCTCGCCGAGGACATTGCGCGCGAGGGGGCCAATATCAGCGAGGCCGCAATCGCAACCGAGGAGGCGCGCGCCGCGCTCGCCGCCCTGCCCGCGGTAGACCCTGCCGCCGCCGACCGCGAGGAATCGGCCGCCGAAGCTGCCCGCGCCACGGCTGAAACCGACCTCGCCGCCGCCCAGGAAGCCGCCGACGCGGCCCAGGCGGCCCTCTCGGATGTGCGCGCCCGCCGGCTCGCTGCCGAGGCCGAGGCGCGCCGCCATGCCGGGCGCATCGCCAAGCTGGAGGCCGAATCGGCCCGGATCGGCGACCAGCTCGCCGCTTTCGCCCCGGCCGAGACCCTGCTCGCCCGCCAGCGCGAGGCGGGCGCCGCCGCCGATGCCGCAGAGCTTGCCCTGCACGATGCCCAGCGCGCCGCCGACGCCGCAGAGGACGCTCTGGAGGCCGCTCGCGCAGACGAAGCCGCTGCGGAACCTGCCCGCTCGGAGGCCGATGCGGCCGTGCGCGCCCTGAAGGCCGAAATCGCCGGCCTTGAGCGCCTGCTCAAGCAGGCCGGGAGTTCCGGCGCCCCGCCCGTGATCGAGCGGGTGCGCGCCGCCCCGGGCTATGAGGCCGCCGTCGCCGCGGCGCTCGGCGACGACCTGCAGGCCTCCACCGATCCCGGCGATGCGCTCCATTGGCGCGGCGCGTCCGCCGCCGGACAGGGCCTGCCCGCCGGCGCCCATCCGCTGCTCGCCCATGTGGAGGCACCGCCGGAACTGAGCGCGCGCCTGTCCCAGTGCGGCGTGGTCGAGGCCGCGGCGGGGCCGGCGCTCGCCGCAGCCCTGCGTCCCGGCCAGCGCCTTGTCAGCCGCGAGGGCCATCTCTGGCGCTGGGACGGCTTTGTGCGCACGCCCGACGCCCCGCTCAGTGCGGCAGAGCGCCTTGCCAACGCCGCCCGGCTGGAGCAGGCCGGCCAGGAGCTGGCGCCCGCCGAAGCGGCGCTTGCGCGGGCCAGCACAGGGCTGGAAGCCGCCCGCACTACCCGCCAGTCCGCCGAAACTGACCTGAAAGCCGCACGCCTGGAGGTGACGCGCCTTGGCCGTGAGGCCGACGGCGCCCGCAGCACGCTCGCTGCGGCCACCCGCGATGCCGAACGCGCCGCAATGCAGCGCGAATCGGTCGAAACCGCCGCCGGCCGGATCACGAGCGAACTGGCCGCCGCACGCGAATCGGCCGCCGCCATCGCCGATGACCAGGATCCGACCAGCGAGGCGGACTGCCTCGGCGCGCTCGAAGCCGCCCGCACCGGCCTCAACGCCGCGCGCGAGCGCGACGCCGCCGCTCGCGCCGCGCTGTCGGACCTGAAACGCGCCCGCGCCGAGGCGGCTGATCGCCGCGCCCGCGCCGGCCGTGAGATCGAGACCTGGACCACCCGCCACCAGAAGGCCGCCGGGCGCCTTGCTGCCCTTGAGGCGCGCCGCGCCGAGGCAGAGGCCGAGGCCGGCGCGGTCGCCGACACGCCCGACACCCTCGCCGCGGCGATCGAGACCCTCGCGGCCGAGGTCGAGGCACTGGAGGCCGAGCGCACCCGCATGGCCGACCGGCTGGCCGAACGGGAACGCTCCGCCCGCGAGCATGAGACCGCCGCGCGCACCGCCGCACGCGCGGCCGCCGAGGCCCGCGAGGCGCTCGCCGGCGCGAAGGTCCGCCTCGAAACCGCAGAGGCTCGCCATGACAGCCTTGTGGAGGATGCGCGCACCGTCTTTGGCCGCACACCGGAGGGCCTGATCGGCCTCGCCCGCGCCGGCCTCGACGCGCAGACGCTGGAGACGCTCTGCCAGCGCGAGGCTGAGGACCGGCTGACCGCCTTGCGCCGCGACCGCGACCAGCTCGGCGGCGTCAATATGGACGCAGAGGCCGAGGCGGCCGATCTTGAAGCGCGTCTCGGCCTGCAGGCGAGCGAGAAGGAAGACCTCGTCGCCGCCATCGCGAAGCTGCGAGAGGGGGTCGAGGCGCTCAATGCGGAGGGCCGCGAGCGCCTGCACGCCGCGTTCGAGCAGGTCAACGCCCATTTCGGAGCCCTCTTCACCGCCCTGTTCCGCGGCGGCCAGGCGGAATTGCGGCTGATCGACGCCGACGACCCGCTCTCGGCCGGCCTGGAAATCCTCGCCCAGCCGCCCGGCAAGCGGCTGGCGACCCTCAACCTGATGTCAGGCGGGGAGCAGGCGCTGACGGCCACCGCGCTGATCTTCGCAGTCTTTCTCTCGCGCCCGGCGCCGATCTGCGTCCTCGACGAGGTCGACGCCCCGCTTGATGATGCCAATGTCGACCGGTTCTGCCGCCTGCTCGACGAGATGCGCCAGCGCACCGACACCCGCTTCATCGTGATCACCCACAATCCGGTGACGATGAGCCGGATGGACCGCCTGTTCGGCGTCACCATGCGGGAGAAGGGCGTTTCAAGGCTCGTGTCGGTCGACCTTCAGGCGGCCGAAACCCTCATTGCGGCAGAATAGCGCGTCATGTCAGACCCCGACGACCTGCGCGCCCGGATCGAGAAGGCCAGGGCGGCCACAAAACCAAGGCAACACCGCGATCCCACTTCGCCCGGAGGCGGCGCGATCGGCCGTGCGATCACGTTTTCCTCCACCTTCTTCGCCGCGATCCTGGTCGGCATCTTCATCGGTATCGGCATTGACAAGGTTGCGGGCTCTGGGCCATGGGGCCTGCTGGTTTTCGGCACTCTTGGCACCGCGGCAGGGTTCCTCAACCTGATCCGTGCGGCCCGCCAGCTGGAAGCCGAGGCACGGCGCGAGACGGAAACCGGCCCTGAAGGGGGCCCTGACCAGGACCACCAGGCACCGACATGATCCAGGCAGCAGCCATCGACCCGATCCACCAGTTCGAGGTGAAACGCTTTGCCCAGCTCAAGCTCGGCAGCCTCGACATCTCCATCACCAATGCGTCGGTCTACATGTTCCTTGCCGCCGCACTGGTCATCGGCTTCTTCTGGATGACCTCGCGCAGGGCCGCGATGGTGCCAAGCCGGCTGCAGTCGATGGGCGAGATCGGCTATGAGTTCATCGCCAACATGATCCGCTCGATGACCGGCGAGGAGGGACTGAAATTCTTCCCCTTCGTCTTCACCCTGTTTTTCTTTATCTTCGCAGCAAACATGATCGGGATGGTGCCTTATTTCTACACCACGACCAGCCAGATTGTCGTGACCGGCGTCCTTGCCCTGATCGTCTTCCTGCTGGTCACCCTGTTCGGCTTCTACAAGCACGGTCTCGGCTTCCTGAAGCTGTTCGCGCCGGCCGGCGCGCCGTGGTTCATCTACATCCTGCTCGTGCCGGTGGAGATCATCTCCTACCTGGCGCGGCCGCTCACCCTCGCCTTCCGGCTGTTCGCCAACATGCTGGCGGGCCACATCATGCTGAAGCTGCTGGCAGGCTTCACGGTCGCCCTTGCCGGCGCCGGCATGGCCGCATCGATTGCCTGGCTGCCCTTCGTGCTCGGCATCGCGATCACCGGCCTTGAATTCCTCGTGGCATTCCTTCAGGCCTTCGTTTTCGCCGTCCTAACCTGCGCCTATCTCAGCGACGCCCTGCACCCGTCGCACTGATCTGCCGCCCGACATGCGGCGAAACGCCCGGGGTCGGCGCTTGACCTCAACGAACGAAGCGGCTTCAGGATGCCGCCGTGACTTCCGGGGCCTTCAGGGCCACCCCTTCAACAGGAGAAAAACCATGGAAGGCGATATCGCTGAGGGCCTCAAATATGTTGGGGCCGGCCTGGCAACCTTCGGCGCCATTGGCGCCGCTATCGGCGTCGGCAACATCTTCAGCAGCTTCCTCGACGCGGCCATGCGCAACCCGTCTGCAGCCCCGCAGCAGACCAGCAATTTGTTCGTCGGCATGGCGCTGACCGAGGCGCTCGGCCTGTTCTCGATCGTCATCGGCTTCCTGCTCCTGTTTGCCGTCTGATCGCAAGGGTGCCCTCTGCGGAGGGCGTCGCCTGACCTGCCGATGGGGAGTGTTCGCGGATGCTGACCGTCCTGCTTGCAGAAACGACGGCCCAAATTGAGGGCTCCGCCGACGAGGGCGGTGGCTTCCCGCCATTCGATTTCTGGCACTGGCCCTCGCAGATCTTCTGGCTGCTGATCACCTTCAGCGTCCTCTACCTGGTTCTGTCGCGCTCGATCCTGCCGAGGATTGGCGGGACCATCGAACGCCGCGGCAGCCAGGTCGCCAGCGACCTTGACGAGGCCGCCATGCTCAATGAGCAGGCTGCCGACTCGTCGCGTGCGCTTGAGGTGGAATTGGCCCGCGCGCGCGGCAATGCCCGTGAGACCGCGACAGCCGCCCATGCCCGGATGGAGGAGGAAATCGCGCGCGAGACCGCCCGCGTCGACGCCGAGATCGAGACCGAACTCGCTGCCGCCGAGGCGCGTATCGGCGAGATGCGCGCCGCGGCCATGGCCAAGGTCGAGGGCATCGCGACGCAGACCGTTCGCACCATGGTCGGGCGCCTTGGCCAGGAGATTGATGAGGACGCCGCACGCTCTGCCGTGCGCGCCCATCTGGATTAGGGAACAGAACCCATGCGCCGTCCTTCCCGCCTCGCGCTCGCCGGACTGGCCAGCCTTGCCGTGCCTGCCCTGGCGCACGCCGCCGGGGATTACCCGCCACCATGGCTGGATGTGACGACCAATGTCGCCGTCCTGATCCTGCTCTGCTTCCTCGCAGTTGTCTGGCGTTTCGGCGGCTTCGATTTTGTCATCAAAGCCCTAGACAAGCGCAGTCAGGAGATTGCGGCGCGCATCGAGGAGGCGAGGGACCTGCGCGAGCAGGCCGCCCACATGCTGGCCGAGGCAGAGCGCAAGCAACGCCAGGCCGAGCAGGATGCCGAGGCGATCGTCAAGGCCGCCAAGGCCGATGCAGAGGCGATGATGGCCGAGGCGCGCGCCGAGCTGCAGCAGAAGATCAAGCGCCGCCAGGCCCTCGCCGAAGCCCGGATTGCCCGCGCCGAGGCGCAGGCGAGCGAGGATGTGCGCCGGGCCGCCGCCGATGCGGCGACCCGGGCCGCCCGCGACATCCTCGCCCGGGACACCCGTGTCGACCAGTTTGAACGGGCGGCCGAAGCGATCGAAAAGGCGCTGAACTGATCCCAGCTGCATGAATCCTAGCCGGCTCGGGCAGAGTGCAGCGGGCGCCGGACCGGTGAGGGACCTGCCCGATGTGCAGGGAGTTATACCAATCTGCGCGGATGAAGACTAATCCGCGGTCATGGCGCATTGGGCGCCGACGCTCGGTCACGCCTGCCCTGTGCGGATAGGACCGGTTTTGGGCCCATGCCGCATGGTATCACCGGCTCACCGCTTGGATCCTGTCCCTTTCCAGTCCCACACCTGAAATCCCGTGGCATGATTACCCCATGTCTGCCGCGATGATCCGACAGGCCTTTGCCCTGACGCCGCCCTTCTGGTGGCCGGTTCTGGTGATCTCCATCCTCTCAATGCATCACGAAATGAACCGGGCGGAAGCAGCGGGCTTCACCCATGGCCGGGTCTGGCTGCTGCAGCGCGGACGGCTCTGGCTGGAACTCGCCCAGCCGATCCCGGCACTGCCGCCGATGCCGCCCCCGGCACCGCACCGCCTGGCCCTGATGCGCGCCCTGTGCGGCGACACCGCTGCGCAGCCCGTGACCGTCCGGTTCAGGCGGGCAGCGCACCACGCTCAACCCGGCGTCGCCCGTCACCCGCGCAAGTGCGCCGCCGCGCTGGCCGGTGCGACCCCGGACCACGCACCCGACACCTCCTGATACCGCCACCCTGCCCGAACGCGCCGCCGCGCCGCAGCCGGACCCCGGCCTGCGGGCGCTGGCGCTGGACTCACCGCACCGCCGCCGGAAACACGCCAAGGATCTTCAGCGAGCTTGAAAAGAACCCCAGTTCCTCCAGAGCCAGCTGCACCGGGCGCGCGTCGGGATGACCCTCGATCTCGGCATAGAACTGGGTCGCCTGGAACGCGCCGCCGAGCTGGTAGCTCTCCAGCTTGGTCATGTTGACGCCATTGGTGGCAAACCCGCCGAGCGTCTTGTAAAGCGCCGCCGGGATGTTGCGGACCTGGAACAGAAAGGCCGTCTTGGCCGGTCCGTCGCCGGCCTCGATCTCCACCAGCTCGCGCGCCATCAGGACAAACCGCGTGGTGTTGTGGTCGGCATCCTCAATATCTTCCGCCAGGATGTCGAGGCCATAGACCTCCGCCGCCAGCCGCGGGGCGATCGCGCCGATGCCGCGGTCGCCGGCCTCGGCCACCTCGCGCGCCGCCCCGGCCGTGTCGGCCGCCGTTACCGGCTCGATGGAATGGGCGCGAAGGAAGTCCCGGCACTGGCCGAGCGCCATCACATGCGAACGGGCCCGGCGGATATCGCCGAGCGTCGTCCCCGGAAGGCCCAGCATCATGAAGCGGATCGGCAGGAAGAACTCGCCGACAATGTGCAGCCTTGTGTCAGGAAGGAGATGGTGAATGTCGCTCACCCGCCCGGCGATGGTGTTCTCGACCGGGATCATCGCGATCTCGGCCTCGCCCCGCTCCACCGCGGCAAACGCGTCCTCGAAGGTCCGGCAGGCCAGCGGCTCCAGCGCCGGTCGGCAGGCCTTCGCAGCGATGTGGGAATTGGCGCCGGGTTCGCCCTGGTATGCGATCCGGCCGGGTGTCGGCGTGCCGGTCATCGTCTGGCCTCCTTCAGGCGAAATGGCGGCGGGCCGCCTCCAGGTCCTCGGGCGTGTCCACACCATTCGGCGGCGGACCGTCAATCCGCGCAACATCGATGCGCAGCCCGAGTTCCAGCGCCCGCAGCTGCTCCAGCCGCTCGCGCTGTTCGAGTGGTGAAGGCGGCGCGGCGACAAAGCGCTCCAGCGCTGGGCGGCGAAAGGCATAGACCCCGACATGGTGCCAGAGCGGGCCCGCTCCTGCGGGGACTGCCGCCCGCGAGAAATACAGTGCGCGGCCGCTCCCCGACGGCCCGGGCGAGAACACGGCCTTGACCACATTGCGGTCATCCGCCTCGGCCGGGTCGGTGATTTCGCTTGCCAGCGTCGCGATCGCGCAGGCAGGCGCGCTCATCAGCGGCTGCAGCACCCGGCACAGGGCATCGCCCGCCAGTGTCGGCATGTCCCCCTGCAGGTTGACCACGATATCATGGCTGTTGCCGGGATCGACGATGTCGAGTGCGGCCTTTACCCGGTCAGAGCCCGATGGCAGGGCCGGGTCGGTCAGGACCGCCTCATGACCGCCCGCGCGAACGGCGTCGACAATCTCCGCCTCGGCGGCCGCCACCACAACCGGCCCAAGCTGCGCCGCAGCTGCGACATCGCAGACCCTGAGGATCATTGCCCGCCCGGCGATGTCAGCCAGCGGCTTTCCCGGCAGCCGGGTCGACGCCATCCGCGCCGGGATCACAAGGATCGGTGTCATCGCGCAGCCCCGGCTTCGACCCTGTCCCGCCGCCGGCGCGCCTGTCGCTGCGTCGGTTCGCCGCTCAGAAGGTGGGGCGCGCCCACCGGCGAGGCCCCGTATATAGCCTTCACGAACAGGGTGTGCGGGGGCCTGCCCGCAAGGATGCATGAGACAGGTGTCATGGGTGAACTCGGACTGAACAAGATCTTTTTCGTATGTCTCGCGACCGCGCTGGTCATCATGGGTCTGCGAACGCTATCAGACACCATGTTCTCCCATGGTCACGGCCATGGTTATCATGGGCAGGACGATCTCAGCTATAATGAGATGCTGGCCAAACGCTATGCCTACTATGTTGAGGTGGATGGCGCCGGCGCCGGCGCCGAGGCGAGCGAGGAGGTGGTGTTCGACCTCGCTGCAGCCCTGGCTGGCGCCGATGCGAGCGCCGGGGAGCGCGCCTTCAAGGCAAAGTGTGCGACCTGCCATAGCGTCGATCAGGGCGGGTCCAATGGTACCGGCCCGAACCTCTACAACGTTGTCGGCGCCGACAAGGCGAGCCATGATGGCTTCACCTATTCCCGCGCCCTCAGCGGGATGGATGGCGCGTGGACCTATGAGGCGATGAATGACTGGCTGCTCAACCCGGCCGGCTATGCACGCGGCACCTCGATGGCGTTTGCCGGCCTGCGCCGCGATGATGAACGGGCCAATACCATCGCCTATCTGATGTCGATCTCGCCCGGCGCGCCGCCCCTGCCCGAAGCGGGAACGCGCCCGGCCATGGAGACCGTTCCGACCGAAATTGTGCCGGGCATGGTGGACAATGCAGGCGATGAAGAAGCGCGCGCCGTTGAATTGCTGACCGGCGAGACTGTCCGGGCCGGCGAAGACTGAAGTGTTTCGAGGCAAAGTGGAAGCCGGTTCGCCGTCCGGAAGCGCGTAAATATCCGGGTCTGTAGAGGCGCGATGCCTCCATTCGGCCGGCCGCTACGATAGGGCGGTTTCCTATAAGGATGGCCCGATCGGCGGGGCGCAATTTGTAATCCGGAAAGGAACAAGCAGATTGTCATCGCGCGCCGGTCCGCCGGTGCCCGCATGGACCGACTTCACGGCTCCTGGCCCTGCCGAAAAATCCAGGCGGCCAGATGGGTCAGATGGGTCCGAGAACGCCCTGAAGCCAGTCCGGCCGCCGGCCACGCTCGGTGGCAAGGTCGATCCGCCTTGCCCCGGTCGGACGGCCATGACGCGGCGCAATCCGCTCGATCGCCCGGCTCAGCGGTTCGGCCGCCACGGCCATGTGGAAGGCGTTGGCGTGCAGGAGGGTGGCGGCGTCGAGCATGATTCCGACATGGCCCCTCCAGAAGACCAGATCGCCGCGCCGCAGGGCACCGGGTGCCTCCCAGTCCGCAATGGCCTCACCGGCCCAGTCGAACTGCATGTCACTGTCGCGTGGCAGGGTCACGCCGCAGGCCTCGAAGGCCGCGCGTGTGAGGCCGGTACAGTCGAGCCCGAGACTCTCGCAGCCGCCCCAGAGATAGGGTGCGCCGCGAAACCGCTCGGCGACCCCCGCCGGGTCATCCTCCGGGGCGTCCAGCCGGCCAAGATGGCCGGTGAAGACCCAGCCGGCCCGGGCACACTGCACGAAATCGCCCACCCCTTCCCCCTCCGCGACCACACCGGCGCCGAGGCTGATGAGATAGCGCGGGGCCGATTTCAGGTCCGGCTCGGAAAAGACATAGGTGCGAAGCGCCCTAACCCGGTGGGTCGGCGCCAGCACCGGGCCCGACAGCGCCTCCGCATCGGCCCAGCCGACATAGCGGTCGCGCTCCGCCTGCACGAGGGCAAAACCGCCGCGCTCTTCCACCAGGCCGACGGTCTCGCCATGCAGGGCCTGGCTGACCATCTCTGCATCAGGCTGCGGACCGGCGCGCAAGGCCGCGACGCCGGCAGTGACCTGCAGGCGCTCGCGCACAGCCCCGGGCGGGCTCAGTCTGGAATCATCGCGGTCCGGCATGACGATCACAAGGCTAGGGCGGCGGCCGCCGCCCGACAAGGCGAAACAAACGCTCTGGTCAGGCCCGCCGAACAGGCTAAGCTGAGCATATGAAGTTCCTGACCTTCGACTGGTTCGAACGCGCATCAGCCGCCATTCTCATGGTCGGCATGGCCGTGGTGATCGTGCTCACCATCATCCATTTCGGCGCCGGGCTGGTGACCTTCATCACCGGCTACTCCGTTGACATCGACTATGCCGCCTTCCAGCAGCTGTTCGACCGCGTGCTCGCCTCGGTGATTGCGCTGGAGCTTGCCCGCTCGGTCTATCTCATCGTGCTCGGCAAGCATGGCGTCGAGCAGGTCCGGGTGGTGGTCCTGATCGGCGTGCTGGCGGTGGTCCGCAAGCTGATCCTGCTGGAGATCGAGCAGGCCACGGCCCTCTACCTGCTTGGCCTCAGTGCTGCGATCCTGTCGCTGGGCGCGGTCTACGCCCTGCTCTACTGGGCCGAGGTCAGGGTCAGGGGCCAGTCCAGCCCACTGCAACGGGCCGAGACCTGAATCAGCCGGGACTGTCCCCGCCGCGCCGACCCGGTGTATGATGATCCGTCATCGATCACCGGGAACCGTCGCCATGGCAACAAAACCTGCGCACCGTCACGTGAACGCCGTCCCTGAGCGCCCGCGCCAGAACCGCCCGACCGCTCGCGGGCGGCCCGGAGCCGTGCCGCCCATCAGTGTTAACGTCCTCTAAACCCTTGCGCCCAAAAGATGCCAATTGGGCCGTGCATCGCGGTCCGGTGGAGTTGAGGACAGGAAAGCGCGTGCCACGGGATCAAAGCCCAGACGTCGCCCGGGCTGGCGGACACGGCCTGAAACTGGCTGTCCTCACCCTGCTTGGGCTGCAGGCCGGCGCCCTTGGGCTGAAGGCCTGGGACGACCACCGCACCAGTGACGCTGCGGAGCTGGACCAGCTGTCGCGCGAGGCTGCGGCGCTGGCCGCCCGCATCGACGCCCGCATCGACAGCGCCCTGACCGCCCTGTCGCTCGCCCAGCGCCAGGGCTTTGCCATTGACCGTGTGGTCGAGACGGTTG
The DNA here is from genome assembly GCA_964412785.1 of uncultured Hyphomonadaceae bacterium. Lineage (GTDB taxonomy): Bacteria > Pseudomonadota > Alphaproteobacteria > Caulobacterales > Hyphomonadaceae > UBA5336. The sequence continues at coordinate 35,699 of CAYPQD010000011.1, read as the reverse complement.
AAGGGCTGGACACCGTCTCCACCCTGAAGGATGCCGCGCGCGCGCCGGCCGGCAGTCGGCTGAAGGCAGCCGCCGGGCTGAGCGGGCAGGACGGCCGCGCCTATCTGACCGACACCGGACACATTGCCATTTCCTATGAGGCCGCCGGCAGTCCGCAACTGGTCGCTCTGGCGCCCGCCGAGGCCTGGCTGCCCGCACCGCCGGCGGGGACACGCCATACGCTCAGCCAGCCCGGCGAGGGTGAGGACCAGAGCGTGAGCGGGCTCGGCGACCCGGACCTCGCCGGCCTGACCGCGACGGGATACACTGCCCTTGGCGGGCTGGAGCGGGCCGCAACGGCCTGCGCCCCGCTTGCCGCCAGTGCTGTTTCGGCCTGCGTCAGCACGCGCACCGACCTTCTGGCGCCGTTCGGACCGGTCAGGCTCGCAGGCTATGGCCTGCTTCTTGTCCTGCCTGCTCTCGCCCTGGTCGGGCTGTGGGGGGTCGCCGCCCCGCGCCGGCCACGCCCGCCGGTTGCCGCATCCGCGCCGGATGACGGGCAGGTCTCGCTGATCCTGGAGGCGGCCAATGCCGCCTACTGGTCCTGCGACCCGGCGATGATGACGTTTACCCTGAGCGACCCGGCCGCCCGCCTGTTCGGCCTCGGCAGCGCGACGACACTCGATCGCGCGCGCCTCCTCGACCTTGCCCATCCGCAGGCCCGCGAGCGCCTGGAGGCCGCACTCGACACCGCTGCAGGGACCCGGCACCTGCACACCACCGTGATCGTGAAGACAACCGAAGGCGAACGGGCGCTGGAACTGCGCGCCGGCCAGGCCGGGGGCCGCGACGACCTCGCCGGCTTCCTGATCGACGTGACTGAACAGAAGCGGACCGATGCGCGCCTGAGGGCGGCGGAACGGCGCCTGCGAAGCGCGCTTGAGGGCTTTTCCGGGCCGCTTGCCCTGTGGGACCACCGCAAGCGCCTGCTCTACTGGAACAAGGCCTTCGCCATCTGGTTCGGGCTGGAGGACACCCTGCGCGCGGGCATGAGCCACGACACCGTGGCGCTCGCGCGCGCCGGTGCCCTGCGCAATGAGAAGACCAGTACGGACGACGCTCAGACCACCCTGTTCCAGCTCCATTCGGGCAACTGGATCAAGCTTGTGGAGCGCACGACACCGGAAGGCGGGCTGATCACGCTCGGCCTTGATGTGACCGACCATGTCCGCACCGAAGAGCAGCTGGAAAAGCAGAAGACAAAGCTGAAGCGCATCGTCCTGGAACTGGAGCGTTCAGAGGGCCGCGCCGACGTGCTTGCGCGCCGCTTCCAGGAGGAGAAGGCGCGCGCTGAGCATGCCTCCAACACCAAGGGCGCCTTCCTCGCCAATATGAGCCATGAACTGCGCACGCCGCTCAATGCCATCAACGGCTTTTCCGAGATCCTCGTCAACGAGCTTTACGGGCCGCTCGGCGACACCCGTTACAAGGAATATGCCGCCGATATCCTCGCCTCCGGCCAGCACCTGCTCGACATGATCAACGATATTCTCGACATGGCGAAGATCGAGGCCGGCAAGATGACGGTGAAACTGGTGCCGATCGACCCGGTCGACCCGGTGGATGCAGCGATCCGCATGATCCGGCGCAAGGCCGAGGACAAGCAGATCGACCTGACGCTCGACGTGGCCGATGGCCTGCCCGACATTGTCGCCGACCACCGCGCGATCCGTCAGATGGTGCTGAACCTGCTCACCAACGCGATCAAGTTCACCGACGCGGGCGGGCGGATCATTGTTGCGATCCGCCGCACCGGACCGAACGTGGTAATCGCGGTGACCGACACCGGGATCGGTATTCCGAAGGACGAGATACCGCGCCTTGGCCGTCCATTCGAGCAGGTCTCCGACACCACCGACCGCAACAGCGAGGGTACGGGGCTCGGCCTCGCGCTGACCCGGTCCTTCGCGGAGATGCATGGCGGCTCCGTCAGGATCGAGAGCGAATTGGGCGTCGGCACGAGCATTGCGATCATCCTGCCGATCGATGCGGCCGGGGCACAGACCGAGCGCACGGTCGAGCCGGCGAATGATGTCGCCCCGCCGCCGGCCTCAGCCGATGCGGGCGGCGGTTTGCGCTGAGATCCAGTCTGCCGCCTCGGCCAGGCACGCCTCGGCAGCGCCGGTGAGGGTCCGCGCCCGGGAGGCGGCATCCTGGCCACCGCCTTGTCGCTGGATATCGGGCCGGATGCGGGCGAGCGGCTCGCGGGTGCGTCCGTCGAGCAAGAGGATGTCCAATGCGCAATGGGCCGCGCCGTCTTCCAGAGCAAGGTCAATGATCCGCCACGACACCTCGAAGTCGGCGCGCGCCCCGTTCCCGGCATCGATGGCAAGCCCCTCGCCCTCGCCGGAGAGCAGGTCGATAAGCCCGGTCTGCATCATCCGGGTCGGGCTGCCAGCCCATTCCACACCGGGCAGGAAGCGGATCGAGTCATCGCTTGCCCGCACGACCATGGCGCTGCCGCCGAGGATTTCCGGTGCATCTGGCTCGCGAATGGCAAGTATTGCCGGCAGGCCCCGGGCGGCCGGCATCGGACCGATCTGGTAGAGCGCATCGGGAGCATTGGGGCTCGGCAGGACCGAGACACAGGCGGGCAGGGTGAAGAGGAACAGTGCGGGCAGGATCAGGCGGGCAGGCATTGGCGTCACTTCTCCTCATAGGGCCGCGGCTGGCCGACCACCAGGCTCTGCGGATTGTTCTGCAGCTCACGGGCGAGGCGGTCGATGCGGCTGACCACGGCGCGCAGGTCCTGGCCGAGCAGGTCGGCGTCCTCAAGGATCCGCGTCGCCGGCCCCTCGATGGCGGTGGTCGCCGCCTGCACGGTCCGGCCCGCATCACCGGCCAGTGCAGCAAGCTCCTCAAGGGCCGCGCGGGCGTCGCCGAGTGTCGCCCCCATGGACTGGCCGAAGGCTGCAACCTGGCGGTCGGCCTGATCACCGAAGGCGCCGAGCGCGCGGGATGCCTCGTCAAAGCTGTTGGCCGCCCCCTCGATGGCGCTGAGGGTGGCATTGACGGTCCCGACCAAGCCCTCGTCATCGGCGAGAGCGGCCGTGATCTGCTCGATATTCTCAAGCGAGTTGGACAGGCGCTCGATGTTTTCCTCAGTCAGAACGGCGTTCAGGCGCTCCAGGGTGAGCGAGGCTTCCGCCACCAGTTCGCGCCCGGACGAGACGATCTCCTCAAGCTGGGTGCGGTCGGCCTGGATCACCGGCAATGGCTCGCCCGGCGCGCGGACGAGGGCATCGGCGTCCGGCGAGCCGGCATTGATCTGCACGAAGGTGACGCCGGTGATCCCGGCGAAATCAATAACGGCGGTGCTGTCTGTCTTGACCGGCGTCTTGGCATCGATGCGGACCCGGGCGCGCACCTTCGAGGGATCGGTGCGGTCGATGCGCACCCATTCAACCTCGCCAACCTTGACGCCGATATAGCGCACCGCGGCGCCATCCTCCAGCGCCACCGGCCCCTGGAAGATGATATCGTATTCATCGAAGCTCTGGCGGAACTGGGCCTGGCCGAGCCACAGCACGAAGCCCATCACCGCCACGGCGGCCATCAGCACGAATGCTCCGATCAGCGCATAATTCGCCTTCGTTTCCATGGCAACTCTCCTCCCGTCTGTCAGGCCGCGGTCGCGGCGCGGCCACGCGGCCCGTTGAAATACTCATCGATCCAGGGATCGTCGATCCGGCGCAATTCCTCGATCGTGCCGACGGCCATGACCTTCCGGTTGCCCAGCACCGCAATCCGGTCGCAGGTTGCCGCCAGGGTGTCGACATCATGGGTGACGAGAAACACGGTGAGGCCGAGGCTCTGCTGCAGCCGGCGCACCAGCGCGTCGAACTTGCCGGCGGTGATCGGATCGAGACCGGCGGTCGGCTCGTCGAGAAAGAGCAGGTCCGGGTCGAGGGCGAGCGCGCGGGCAAGCGCGGCACGCTTGCGCATCCCTCCGGACAGGTCTGATGGGAATTTCGGCGCCGCACCGCCACTGAGTCCGGCCATCCGGATCTTCAGGTCGGCCAGTTCGCGCATCAGCGACGCCGGCAGGGAAAGGTGCGCCTTCATCGGCACGATGACATTCTCGCGCACGGTGAGATTGGAGAACAGCGCGCCATCCTGGAACATCACGCCCCAGCGCCGTTCCAGTACGGACCGGGTGGCCTGATCGGCGCTGACCACGTCCTCGCCGAACACCTCGATCCGGCCCGCGGACGGGCGCTTCAGCCCGATGATCGCCCGCAGGAGCACCGACTTGCCGCAGCCGGAAGGACCGATCACGCCCATCACCTCGCCGCGCCTGAGATCAAGGTCGAGGGTCTCGTGCACCACATGGTCGCCGAACTGGGTCTTCAGGCCGCGCACCCGCACGGCCAGTTCCCCGGACGTCGCCGGCGCGCTCATATCCCGAGCTCCATGTAGAACATCGCGAAGACCGCATCGATGACGATGATGGAGAAGATCGCCTGCACCACCGACTGGGTGGTGGCCGCACCGAGGGACTGAACGCTGCCGCCGACCATCAGGCCCTGACGACAGCCGATCAGCGCCACCACGAGGCCGAACACCGGCGCCTTCGACAGGCCGACCCAGAAATTCTCGATCGGGACATAGGCCTGCATCCGGCCGAGAAAGACATTGGGATTGATGTCGAGGGCGAGCCATCCAACCACGACCCCGCCAGCAATGCCGGCCAGCGTTGCAACAAAGGCGAGGATGGGCGTCATCACCAGCATGGCAAACACGCGAGGGGCGACCAGCACCCGCATGGGCGAGAGGCCGAGCGTCGTCATCGCGTCGATCTCCTGGCGCATCTTCATGGCGCCGATCTGGGCGGTGAAGGCGGAATTGGTGCGCCCGGCAAGGATGATGGCGGTCAGCACCACGCCGAACTCGCGCAGCATGGAGATGCCGACAAGCTCGACCACGAAGATGGTGGCCCCGAACTCCTGCAGGGTTGTTGCGCCGATGAAGGCAACCACCATGCCAACGAAAAAGGACAGGAAGGCCACGATTGGCAGGGCGTCGAGGCCCGCCTCCTCCATCACCGCAACCGTCGCCGTCCAGCGGATGCGGAAGGGATGCGCGAGCAGGCTGAGGCAGGTGACCAGGGTCTCGCCGAGGAAGGAGAGGGTCGACAGGCTCTCATTCAGCGCGCTGACCAGACCGCTTCCGGTGCGCTCCAGAAGGGGGAGAACGCCGCCTAATCGCGACCCTCCGGTCTCGCAGGGCTCGGCGGCAGCGCGCACCTCCGCCAGGAGCTGGGCCGCAGTCGGGTGCGTGCCGATCAGTTCCTGCGGCGGGTCTTCAAGATCGCAATTCTCGCGCACCGTCCGGTCAATGACAAAGGCACCAGCCGTATCGAAACGCCCGAGTGCGCCCACGTCGATCACGGGGCGGTCCTTGTGCAGGTCGAGGGCGCGCAGGGCCGCGTCGACGCGGCCGAGCCCCGCGACCGTCCAGTCGCCCGCAAGCGCTATGACATGGCGGTCATTCTCGCGCCGCAGCGTGAAGGAGGGCGGGGTGGATGATGGCATCAGGGAGGCTCGCGCGGCTCGCATCTGGCTAGCAAATCATGCTTAAACCGCGCTCATTCAATCCGGCCCAGTTTGCGGAGGCCTGTTAACCCTTGCCCGGACCGCGCCTTGATCTCACCGCCGTGACGACGCCGCTGAAGCGCGCCTTCGCAATCTCGCGCGGCGCGAAGACGGCGGCGGAAACGGTGCAGGTGACCCTGCGAGACAGCACGGCAGCCGGTCGCGGCGAGTGCGTGCCCTATGCCCGCTATGGCGAGAGCGTCGCCGGTGTGGTCGCTGCGATCGAGGCGGTGCGCGGCGACATCGAGGCCGGGCTGGACCGGGCAGGTCTGCAGGCGGCACTGCCGGCGGGCGCTGCGCGCTGCGCACTCGACTGTGCGTTCTGGGACCTGCAGGCGAAACGCTCCGGCATCCCCGCCTGGCAGGCGGCCGGCCTGCCCCCGCCTCGCCCGGTGGAAAGCGCCGAGACGGTCGGCCTCGCCGCGCCGGACGAGATGGCGGCGGCAGCGCGCGCGATACCGGGGCGCCTGTTGAAACTGAAGCTCGGCGGGGCGGACGACCTTGCCCGGGTCGAGGCGGTGCACGCGGCCCGCCCGGACGCCCGACTGATCATTGACGGCAATGAGGGGATCCTCGCCGGCGACCTGCCCGGACTGCTTGAGGCGGCCGCCCGTCTCGGCGTTGTGCTGGTGGAACAGCCGCTGCCGGCCGGGGCCGACCGGGCGCTGAAGCGGGGCCGCTTTCCGGTGCCGGTCTGTGCCGATGAGAGCGTCCACACCGCTGCCGATATTCCCCGCCTCGCGCCGCACTATGACGCAGTCAACGTCAAGCTGGACAAGACCGGCGGGCTGACAGGCGCGCTGGCCCTGGTGGCGGCGGCACGGGCGGAGGGGATGGGCGTGATGGTCGGCTGTATGGTCGCTGGCTCCCTGTCCATGGCGCCCGCGGTGCTGCTGGCGGCAGCGGCGGATTTCGCCGACCTGGACGGGCCGCTCTGGCTTGACGGGGAGACGGCGCCGACGCTGCGTTATGAGGCCGGGCAGGTCGCCCCGCCCGGCGCCGAACTGTGGGGGTGAACGCGCTCAGCTCTCATCGATGTCAGGAAATTGCGGCGGGCTCGGCATGCGCTCGGCGGCGCCGGCGAGCAGGAAGCCCCAGATCTGCGCATTGAGGGCGCGGGCCGCATCACTGTCGGTCATCTCCAGACGTGCCTGAAGGGCGATCAGCTGCTCGCTCAGCCGGTCGCGGACGCCATTGAGATCAGACAGGCGCAGCGACGCCGGCTCGTCACCGACCTCGACGCCAGCGGCGGCCAGCAAGTCCCGCAGGCCGCCAATCTCGCGCCACAACCGGTCCGCAGCGCCGTCCCACGCCTCGCCGGCCATCACCGCCATCAGCCCCGACAGAGACGCATGACCGCCGACATACTGGCCCTCCAGCGCCGGGGCGACCTCCATCACCAGGGTCTTGCCGAGCCGGGAAAGGATCATTCCGATATCGGTCACGGCAGGGATACCCCATATTTCTGTGCAAGCTTGGAGGCGAGCGAGAGTTCGTGCGCGGCATGGGTGAACCAGCCCGACCAGGCGAGGATCGGGTCGTCATTCTTGCCATCAGCAAAGGCGCGGGCCGACGAGATCCAGATGCCGATCGCCTTCAGGCCGGCAAAGATGCTCCACCATTCGAAGGCCGCCGGGTCGAAGCTGCAGCCCGAGGCCTGTTCCCAGGTGCGGATGGCGTCCGGCCAGGCGAGGAAGCCGGCTGCCCGCTGGGCATCGCCGCCGCACCATAGCGGGTCGGTTGCCCAGGCAAGGTCCTCATAGGGGTCGCCGATATGGGCCATCTCCCAGTCGAGTATGGCAATGATCCGGCCGGCCCCGTCATGCAGGAAATTGCCGGAGCGGAAATCGCCATGGACGATGGCGAGCTTCTGCGCCGGCGGTGGCGGGTTTCGGCGCAGATGCCGGATCGCGGCCTCCGCGATCGGTTCAGGGCGCAGCTGGTCGCGGGCGATCTCGCCGGCCCAGTAGTCGAGTTCGCGCTGCCAGCAGGTTTCCGGCGCCGGCAGGTCGATCGCGCCGGCAAGCTCGGAGGTCTCCGCTGCCTGCGCGGCGATGCGGCCGACATGGCCGAAGAACTGGCGGCCGATCGTCTCGCGGTGCGGCTCGATGTCGTCGATGCGGAAAGGGTTAAGCGGCTGGCCGCCCTCGATCCGGCCCATCACGAAGAAGGGGGCGCCAAGCGCATCACTGCCGGTCTCCAGAAACAGGGCGTCGGGCGCCGGCAGGTCGGTCCCGCACATCGACCGGATGGCGGCGAACTCCACCCGCCTGTCGGTGTCGATCAGGCTATCGGGCGGGTCGCGGCGCAGGATCAGGCCACGGGTCTGCGGCCCGGCCTCGGTGTCATGGGCGATGTCGATTGCGTAGGTCTCGCGGCTGGCCCCGCCATGAATGCGGCTGAGCGCGGTGACGCGGAGATTGTGCACATGCGGCATCTGCGCACGGGCATAGGCGGCGAAACGTTCGGCAAGGGCCTGATCCTCGATCGCCTCCATCAGGCGGCGCCGTCGAGGATGTCGGTGAAACCCGACGGGGCGTGCGGGCCGAGAAAGAGCTGCTCGACCACGCCGAGCCCGTCATGGCGGACCCCGTCCTCATCGGTCAGCTCGGCCCGCGACAGGGCCTGGATATGCAGATTGGCCGGGTCGCTCCAGGGCAGTTCGTCGGGGAGGATGTCCTCGCGCGCCATCACGCGCGCCTCCCCATGATAGGCGCCATGCCGCCAAATCGGGTGGCCATAGCCGATCCCCTTCATCTGGAAGGTGTGCAGCGGGGTGAACTGGAGCCCATGGCCACGCCCGTCCCGGTCGGTAAAGGTGAGGCAAACCCGGCGTGCCCGGCGCGTTCCCATGGTGAAATCGACCGTGCTGGAGCAGTGGGCCATGTGATGCTGGCCGGCCGCATCGCTGCCATCGGGGACAATCACGGCGCGGGTGTTCCAGCTCTCGCCGGCGGCATCGTCATTGACGTGGAAGAAAACCGAGCGGTCGGGAAAGTGGGTCGGCGTCCACAGCCAGTAGTATTGTGGCGGCTGCATGGGGGTCAGCGGCTGTGCGTCCGGCGCGCCGATAGGACGGACACCCCAGCTCCGGTCGCGGGTGCCGCGCCAGGTCGCGCCGTCGACGGTGACCCTTTCGCCATCGACCGACAGGGTGCCCGACCAGGAGCCGTTCTGGGTCATCCGCGTGCAGTCGATCAGCATGCGCGGGCCCTGGCGGTGGGTGAAGCGCGGTTCCTCGATCGGGAAGGCGCGGCCGGTGAACTGGACATCAAGGGCGATGCCCTCGCTCTCCTCCAGGCGCAGCGCGACGCGCTTGAGTGGCTCCAGAACCGCCACTGAGAGCGGGCCGACGCGGGTGTCCATGCGCTCCATGCCGAGGGGGCGGGAGACGAACAGGCTTGACTGGCGCCCATCGCGCAGGATCGAGACCGCCCCGTCCATGATGTTGAGATGCGGATAGACGCCAAAGGCAGCGGCGAAGAAGACCGCGCCATCCGGGCTGTAGCCATTGAAGAAAAAACGGTCGTAGAAATTTCGGTCCGAGCCCGAATAAGCCACCGGTTCGGGGGTCTGGTGAATGGGATATTCGTCGCCTGCACTCAGCATGATGTCATGACCTCCCCTGACCCGGCCGCAACGTCTTGGCGCGCAGCCATTTATCGATAGGGTGGCGCGCAATTCGGGCGGGATCAATCCTGCCCCTGCGAGAGGGTGCAGCACATGGCGAGCCTGGTCAGCGTCGAAGCAGCAAACGCATTCATGCGCGACACGTTTTCCGGCGACGGGACCCGCCCTGAAGTGGTGCGGATGGAGCCTGGAGAAGCCGTCATGCGGCTTCAGGCTGGCCCGCATCACCTGCGGCCGGGCGATCTCATTTCCGGGCCGACGCAGATGTCGCTCGCCGACACCGTTGCCTACATGGTGGTGTTCACGCGGCTCGGGATCACGCCGATGACCGTCACCTCCAGCCTCAATATGAGCTTCCTGCGCGGCTGCCGCGGGTCGGCGGTGGTCGCGGTGGGGCGGCTCCTGAAGCTGGGGCGGACGCTGGCGGTGATCGAGGTGACGATCACCGCTGAAGGCGCTGAGGCACCGGCGAGCCATGCGGTGGTGACCTATGCCCTGCCGCAGGGGGAAAGCGCATGAACGCGCTGGCGGCGGCGGCGGCCCTGGCAGGCCTTGCCGGCGTGGCTCTGGGCGCGTTCGGAGCGCACGGCCTGGAGGCCCGGCTGGTCGCGCGCGGCGAAGCATGGTGGGAGACGGCGACGCTTTACCTGCTTGTCCATGCGGCGGCGGCGCTGGCAGTGGCGCTGAGTGGGCGGACCGGGCTGCTGGCCTGGTCGGGCTGGGCCTTCATCATCGGCGCGGCGGTGTTCGCAGGCACGCTCTATGCGATGGCGCTCGGTGCCCCGCGCTGGCTCGGGGCGGTGACACCGCTGGGCGGGGTCGCGATGCTGGCCGGCTGGGCGCTTGCGGCAGCGGCCGCGTTCAGGGCGGGCGGCGGATGACCCGCCAGCCGCTGCGGCGCTTCAGGCGGCGGCGCGGGCCGCCCTATCTCGGCGCGATCATTGCCTCGATCCCGGCGCTGGTGGCCGCCCGGGCGGCGCTGCATGTCAGCCAGCAGGGCGGTCCGGGGCCGGACTGGAGCCGGACCGGACTGGCCTGGGGCGTCGCGGCGTTCGGGATTGCCGTCACGGCGATCCTGGCGCGGCGCGTTTACCGCCGCTGGAAAGCGTCTCGCGGCTAGGACGGTTTCCGGCAAGTCGCGACCCCAGCCCCTTTGATCCCGGCCCTTTGATCCCGGCCCCGTGATCCCGGCCGGAGCGCGCAGAACTGCAATCCACGGTCAGCGGCAGGCGCTGGGCCCCGGCTCTGCGCTTTGCTCTGCCCGCGATGACAGATCGCGCTGCCCTTGCTGGATCGCGTGTCTGCTTGTTGGGAGAGGGGCCATTGCCGATCTGCGGCCCAACCGACCCGCCTGACGATCGCGCGCCTGTCGCGACCGGGTCGTCACCGTCATGCGGCAGAGCCGTCGGTGCGGGTGTAACGCGCGGCGAGGTCGTCGGCGAGGATGCGCGCGGCATCAATACGGTCGGCCAGGCGGGCGATCTCGTCGGTGACGGTCTCCCGGGCAGCAGGGGCCGCGCCATTGACCTGTGCCTCCGCAGCGAGGAAGGCGCGATGGCTGCGCTGCGCCTTCATCAGCGCGCGCTCGAAACTCATGACGTCGCCGCGCGACGGCGCGGGGTCGGCGCGCAACAGACGGTCGGCTTCGTCAATGACACGGTCGAGGCCCGAGCGCGCCGTGCGGGCATCGCCGGCGAGGATCGACAATGCCTCGCTCGCATCGGCCATGCCGGCGAGCCGCTCACCATAGTCTGGGCCGGCCTGGACCCCGCCCGTGCTACCATCCATCAGGAGGCTGGCCAGACCGGACAGGGTGAGGCCAGGTGAGACCCATCCGGCCGAGTCGACTGTCTGGCAATAGGCGTCCGAATGGGCGCGTAGGGCGGTCTGTTGTTCACTGAGGCCGGCCTCGACAACTGCCTCGCCGGTTCGCATCGACACGGTCGCACAGCCGGCGAGGGCGATCAGGGAAGCGCCGAGTAGGACAATCCGCATAATTCCGCCGTTTCAATACCCCGGGTCCCCACCCTCATTGCACAATACCGGGGGGAAACCGTACGTCCAGCCTTTATCTGGGGGATAAGTCCGGATAGGTGAAAGCGCCATGAACAGGACCACAGGAAGACGGACGCTGTACCCGCGTCTGGACGCGGGGCGGACCGGCCGGCTGAAGGTCTCCGACCTGCACGAAATCTACTGGGAAGAGAGCGGAAATCCGGCAGGATTGCCGGTCATCGCGCTGCATGGCGGCCCCGGCGGCGGCTCCAGCCCTGAAATGCGGCGCTTCTTCGATCCCCGGGTCTACAGGATCATCCTGTTTGACCAGCGCGGATGCGGCCGCTCGACGCCATATTCGTCGCTTGAGGACAACACCACCTGGCATTTGGTGGCCGACACCGAGGCGCTGCGCAAGCACCTCGGCGTCGAGCGCTGGGTGGTCTTTGGCGGCTCCTGGGGCTCGACGCTCGCGCTGTCCTATGCGGTGACCTATCCGGAACGGGTGATCGGCCTGATCCTGCGCGGGGTGTTTCTGATCACCGAGGCGGAGATAAGATGGTTCTACCAGGACGGTGCAAGCCGGCTGTTCCCGGACGCCTATGAGCGCTATGTCGCGCCGATCCCGGAGGCGGAGCGCGCCGACCTGATCAGCGCTTTCCACATGCGCCTGACCGGCGAAGACCCGCAGGCCCGGCTGGCCGCCGCTCGGGCTTGGGCGCGCTGGGAGGGGGAGACGCTGTCGCTGAAGGGACCGGGGACCCGCCCGCCACGGTTCAACGAGGACAGCTTTGTCGACGCGTTTGCCCGCATCGAGTGCCACTATTTCATCAACAAGGGCTTCTTCCGCCATGATGGCTGGCTGATCGACGAGGCGGCGAACAAGCTGGCGCAGATTCCCGGCGTTATCGTGCACGGGCGCTATGACGTGGTCACGCCGCTGTCATCGGCCTGGGCGCTGGCCAAGGCGTGGCCCCGGGCGGAACTGGAGATCGTCGCCGATGCCGGCCATTCCAGCCTGGAGCCCGGCATTGTCGACAGGCTGGTGCGCGCAAGCGACACCTTCGCCGCGCGCTATGGCTGAGCTGGCTCCGCCCTGGCTCAGCCATTGGGGCCGAGCAGGCTGGTCAGGACGCCCGGCAGGGCGACGCCATACTGGTCCTGCAGCTTGTCGGCGACACCGAAGACGAGGATGAAGGCCAACGCCGCCGGCACGAGATAGCGCAGCAGCAGGCGCACGGTGCTGAGCAATGCCCCATTGTTTTCCAGCTCGTCGGCCAGGCTGTCGCGGGTCAGCACCCAACCGGCGAACAGGGCCATCAGGATGCCGCCGAGCGGCAGCAGGAGCGAGCCGGTGACGAAGTCGACATGGTCAATCCACTCGCCGGCGAGGACATAGCCAACCCCAAAAAGGAAAAGGATGACGCCGAGCCCGACCGCACCGCGCACCCGGCCGATGCCCTTCTGCTCCTCCAGGACCGACACGCCGACTTCCAGCAGAGAGATCGACGAGGTGAAGGCGGCGAACAGGGCCAGTGTGAAGAACAGCCCGCCGACACCTGCACCGCCGGCCATCTGGCCGAAGGCGACCGGCATGGTGACGAAGAACAGGCCGCCACCGCCGGCCGGGTCGAGGCCAAAGCCGAACACGATCGGGAAGATCGCAAAGCCGGCGATCAGGGCGACGAAGGTGTCGGCCCCGGCGATCAGGCCGGAGGCGCGGGGAATGTTGGTCTCGCGGGTCAGATACGCGCCATAGGTGACCATGAGACAGGTGCCGACGCCGATGGAGAAGAAGGCCTGCCCGACGGCGGACAGGAAGGTGCCGAAGCCGACCCTGGAAAAGTCCGGCTGCAACAGGAACTGCGCCGCCCGTCCGGCATCGCCGGTGACAAGGGCGAACACGACCATGCCAAGCAGCATGATGAAGAAGAGCGGCATCAGGATGCCGGCTGCCCGCTCGATGCCGCCGCGCACCCCGCGCGCCACGACGAAGACGTTGAGCGCGACGAAGATCGCGAGATAAGCCAGGATTTCCCGCGTGTTGGAAATGCTGGCGGCGAATTTCGCGGCCGAGCCTTCGGCGTCGAGGCCGGCAAAGCCGCCGGCGAAAGCAAGCGGGATGTAGTCGAACACCCAGGTCGCCACGACGCAGTAGAACGACACGATCGACAGCGCCGTCAGGGCCCCGAGCCAGCCGATCAGTGACCAGGCGCGCGACTTCCTCTCCGTGTCGGCGATGTGGGCGATGCCGGTGACGGCCGAACGCTGGCCCTTCCGGCCGACGGCATATTCCGCCATCAGCACCGGCAGGCCGAGCAGGATCACGCAGGCGAGATAGATGAGGATGAAGGCGGAGCCGCCATTCTCCCCGGCGGTGTAGGGGAACCGCCAGAGATTGCCGAGGCCGACCGATGAGCCCACCGCGGCCATGATGAAGCCGAACCGCGAGCCCCAGTGCTCGACCTTACCGCCCACTGCCGCCATCCTGCGTCCCTCCCCGGACCGATCTGATGTCGTGAATTCGCGCGCAGACTATTGTCGGCGCCCGGCGCGTCAACCAGCCGCGGTGCGTTGCACCCGTCAGATCACGCCCGATGCTGACAGGCTGGTGTCACGCCGGTCAAGATGGGCCGACAGGATCAGGCCGAAACAGGCCATGGTGGTGATCATCGCCGTGCCGCCATAGGAGACCATCGGCATCGGCACGCCGACCACGGGCAGCAGGCCCGTCACCATGCCGACATTGAAGAAGATGTAGAAGCCCACCGTGCCGACCGCACCGCAGGCCGCCAGCGTGCCGAACCAGCTCTCCGACTGCAATGCGATGATGAGGCCCCAGCCGAGAATGGCCGCCCAGGCGAGCAGCACGGCGCTGGTGCCGATGAAGCCGAACTCCTCGGCGATCACCGTCAGGATGAAATCGGTGTGCTGTTCGGGGATGTAGTCGAGCTTGGTCTGGGTGCCCTGGGTGAAGCCCTTGCCATTGAGGCCGCCGGCCCCGATCGCGATCTTCGCCTGTTCGATCTGGTAGCTGTCGCCGAGGCGATCCTCCTCGGTGGTGTCACCGGCGAACTGCTTGATGAAGGTGTCGACCCGCTCCCTCTGGTAGTCTTCAAGCACGAACATGTAGGTCGCAGGGACGCTGACGAGGGCAATCGTGAAGACCGCGACGATCACCTTCCAGGGCAGGTGCGCAATGAACAGCACAAGGCCGCCCGATGCGACAAGGGCGAGCGTGGTGCCGAAATCGGGCTGCTTGAAGATCAGCGTCGCCGGCACAGCGATCAAGGCAAGGGCGGGGAGGTGAACGGCGATCTGCCCCCACAATTCGTTGGGATAGCGTCCGCCACCCGACAGGCGCATATGGTAGTAGCGCGCCAGGGCGAGGCTGAGCGCAAGCTTCATGAACTCCGATGGCTGGATCGCCACCGGGCCGAGGTCGAGCCATCGCTGTGCCCCGCCGCGCACGGAGCCGGCAAACTCCACCGCAAACAGCAGTCCGAGCGGCACGATATAGGCGAGGAAGGCGGTGCGCAGCCACAGGCGCAGGGGGATCATGGCAAGCGCGATCATCAGGACGAACCCGATGGCGAACCGCACCGCGTGCTTGCGCCACAGGTCGGTCTCCTCCACGCCGCTGCGCGCCACGGCGTCGGGCAGCTGTGTGGAGGAATAGAGCATGGCCGTGCCAACGCACGCCATCGCGACGATCAGGAAGACAAGCCCCCAGGGCAGCCTGGCGACGCGGCTGGTGAGGCTGGCGCGTCCCCGCGCGAGGCCGCGGCCGGGTCCGCCTGCATATCCGGGCTGGTTGGCATAGGACATCGACATCGCAACAGACCTCACGGGGCGCCCTGGCCGGACAGGGCGGCACGGGTCGCGGGCCGGAGTATCCCCTGCTGGTAGGCGGGCCGCGCGCCACTGTGGCGCCGGAGAGCCGCGGCCATGATGTCCCGGGCCACCGGAGCGGCTGCGCGCGAGCCGCCGCCGCCATGCTCGACCACCACAGCGACGGCGTATTTCGGGTCATCGTGCGGCGCATAGCCGACGAACAGGGCGTGGTCGCGCAACTGGCGCTCCAGGTCCTCATTGGCGATGACGCCGCTGGCGCGTTCGGCCTGAGAGATATAGCGCACCTGGGCGGTGCCGGTCTTGCCCGCCATCCGCGCGCCGCCGAGGCCGAGATCGCCGGAGCGCTGCGCTGTCCCGCCGGCCTGCGACGTCACCCCGAACATGCCGGCCTTCATGCGCTGCATGATCTCGCGCGACAGGGGGGCGCTGGCCGCGGCCGCGCCGGGCACGTCCGGCCCGCGGCCGACGAGGCGCGGCTCGACCGCCCGGCCTTCGGTCGCGATCCGCGCCGTCATCATGGCAAGCTGCAGCGGGGTCGAGGTCAGATAACCCTGGCCGATGCCGAAATTGAGCGTCTCGCCTTCATACCAGGGCTCGCCGCGTGCTTCGCGCTTCCAGGCGTCATTGGGCACGGTGCCGGTTGCGCCGCCGGTGATGCCGATGTCCCAGCGGGCCCCGAAGCCGAAATCACGCGCCGTCTCGGCGATGCGCTCCGCGCCGACGCGGCGGGCGACCTCGTAGAAATAGGTATCGCAGCTCTGCTTGAGCGCCGAATGCATGTCCATCGCGCCATGGCCGCCGCGCTTCCAGCAGGACCAGGTGCGGTTGCCGAAGCGGTAATGGCCGGGGCAGTAGATGCGCTCATGCGGCCGGATCACCTCATGACGCAGCGCCGCTGTGGCCACCACCATCTTGAAGGTGGAGCCCGGCGGATAAATGCCGTCATAGGCCTTGTGATAGAGCGGCGCGCGGTCGTTTTCGCGCAGCAGGTCATAGTCGGCCTGGCTGATGCCGTTGACGAAATCATTGGGGTCGAAGGCGGGTGTCGAAACCAGGGCGAGAATGTCGCCGGTTTCCAGGTCGAGCACGACGGCAGCGCCCGATTCCGCACCGAACCGCTCGATCGCGTCGCGCTGGAGCTCCGCGTCGATGGTGATGTGGACGTCCTCACCATTCTCGGGCTGTTCGCCCGGCGCCTGCGGCATTTCCCGCTCGCGGCGACCATCTGCGGTGACCTCCCAGGACTTCAGGCCCGGCTGTCCGCGCAGGTGCGCCTCGGCGAAGAATTCAAGACCGCTGCGACCGGTGCGCATGTCCGGATGGCGGAACAGGCGCTCCAGCTCGCTGACGGTCTCGGGAACCTCGACACCGCCAGTCAGGCGCTCAAGATCGCGCTGGCTGGCGCGGGCGACATAGCCGATGACATGGGCGAAGTCGCGGCCGCGAGGATAGGAGCGCGTCTCGGCCATCTCCACATAGACGCCCTTCATCTCGGTGGAGAGCACCGACAGGCGGGCGAAGTCCTCATAGGACAGCTCCTCTGCGACGATCGTCGGCAGGAAGGCGGCCTGGCGATAGGCGTTGCGGCGGACAGCGTCGCGGCGCGCCTCAGACAGCGGAATGTGCTCGCCGATCCGTGCCAGGGTGGCGTCGAGGCCGGTGACCGCCTCGCGCACCAGGGAAACGCGCCCTGCCCGGCGGTGGGAGGCGAGGGTGCGGCCGAACCGGTCGAGGATCATGCCGCGACGCGGCGGGTCGATCTCGCGCTTGATGACATTCTCGTTGGCGACCTCGCGGAAATGGCCACCGTCCACGAGTTGCAGCTGTGCAAGCCGGCCGATCAGACCGCCAAAGGCCAGCGCGCCGGCGCCACCGACCATCCAGGCGCGGCGATTGGAATCCTTCGGCTCGAGGGCCTGGCCCGTCCCGCCCGGAAGCTTCGACCCGCGGCTCATGCGCCAGCCCTGCGCGCACCCGGCCGCGGTCCGCCGAGGTCGAACAGCGGCTGCAGGAGGTAGAAGACCAGTGTTGTCATGGCGAAGGAGCGGACCAGCGGGGTGATGGCGAGGCGGTTGTCGGTGGCATTGGAGGCTCCGAGCCAGAGCATGAAGAAGCCCACCAGCAGGACGAAGGCCGGCACCAGCAGCCGCAACAGCGGCGCCATGTCCCGGTCAGCGAGGTCGTGTGCCATGGCGGCAAGGCCAAAGGTCAGCAGGTTGATTAGCACAAAACTGCCGATAGGCGCGCCGGACGCCATGTCCTGGGCGATGCCAAGCGCGATCAGCACCAGCATGGGCCTCAGCGCCAGGCCGGCGCGGGCCCAGCCGACAGCCCCCCAAAGGGCAGCATGGGGCCAGGGCACGGCCATGCCGAACAGGGTGTGGGGTGACTGGCCGAGCACGCCAATCGCCGCGATCAGGAGAGCGCCCGCCAGGAGACGGCTGCCGGCGCCTGCGCCCCGCCAGGTCTCCAGGATGAGGGAGGTGTTTCGTCGCTTTGCCATGGCTCAACCTTCGCCGGAGTCGGCCGCGGCGGCGAGGGTGCCGGCCGGCTCGATCACCGGCACATCCTCCGGCTTTGGCACGCGCGGCACGGCGAGCAGGCGGACATAGCCGCCGCGCGCCTCGTCCATGGCAAAGCGCACGCGCTGGTCGGCCTCCGCAGCGCTGCCCTCGGCCAGCATGGCATAGCCGGCGACGAGGCCGCGCGGGAACAGGCCGGCTTCACCGGTGGTCATCACCCGCTCACCGGCGCGGAAGATGTCCTCCTGGGGGAAGTCGCGCAGGACGCCATAGCTGTCATGCCCGCCATGCAGGATGGCGCGCACGCCGCTGATCTCGCCCATCACCGGCACCCGGCTGTTGACGTCCTTGACGGTGAGGATGCGCGCGGAAACCTGGCCGACATGCAACACCCGCCCGACCAGGCCGCCCTCATTGACGGCCGCAGCGCCCGGCTCGACGCCGCGGCCGGCGCCGGCATCGGCAAGCAGGGTGCGCTTGAACGGGCCGTCACTCTCGCCAACAACCCGGGCAGTCACCCCCGGTCGGTCACCATCGCTGGCAAGGTCGAGCAGGTCCTCATAGGCGCGCACGCGTTCGACCAGCGCCCGGTGTGCGGTTGCATAGCGCTCCAGCTCGGCGATCTTCAGCTCCAGCGTGCGGATCTCGCGCTCCCGGGCGTTGAGCCCGCCGAGCCAGCCAAACCAGCCGCCGCCGGTGGTTCGCGCGATGCCATCGTCCACGCTCGCGCGGACCGGGCTGAACCAGTCACGGATGCCGGGCGCTGTCTGCAGCAGGACAACCGCCAGGGCGAGCGCGGCGAGCACGCCGAGACCGAGACTGCGCATCGGCTTGCGCCGTCGCCCTGATTTCGTAAAGCCAGCCATGGGCATGTCGTCCTGTCACGGCCCGGCCGCGCCTGTCGCCGCCGGGCGTTCGCACTCTACGGGACGCCTAGACCTCCGGGCAGAGCACCTGCTTCATCTTGGCGTAGTTTTCCAGCACATGGCCACAGCCATTCACCACGCAGCGCAGCGGGTCGTCAGCCACCATCACCGGCAGCTTGCCCTGCTCGCGGATCACCACATCGAGATTCCTCAACAGCGCTCCGCCTCCAGTCAGCACGATCCCACGGTCGACAATATCGGCGGCCAGTTCCGGCGGCATTGCCTCCAGCGCCACCTTGACGGATTCGATGATCTCCGTCACCGGCTCGCGCAGGGCTTCGGCGACCATTTCCTCGGTGACTTCGGTTTCCTTGGGCACCCCGTCAAGGGTGCCGCGGCCGCGCACGGTAACTGCCATGCCGGGCCCGCCCTCGGGCGGCTTGGCGGTGCCGATCTCCTTCTTGATCCGCTCCGCCGACATCTCGCCAATCAGGATTTTCTGCTCGCGGCGCAGATAGTTGACGATCGCCTGGTCCATCTTGTCGCCGCCAACGCGGACCGAGCGGGAGTAGACGATCCCGCCGAGTGAGAGGACGGCGACTTCGGAGGTGCCGCCGCCGATATCGACGACCATGGAACCGGACGGCTCCTCGATCGGCAGGCCGGCGCCGATCGCCGCGGCCATGGGCTCCTCGATCAGCTCCACCTCGCGGGCGCCGGCGGCCAGCGCCGACTGGTGGATCGCGCGGCGCTCGACACTGGTCGCCGAACTCGGCACACAGATGATGATCAGCGGCGAGACGAAGGCGCGGCGGTTGTGCACCTTGCGGATGAAGTGCTTGATCATCTCCTCGGCGACCTCGAAATCGGCAATCACCCCGTCGCGCATGGGGCGGATCGCCTCCATGTTCACGGGGGTCTTGCCGAGCATCTGCTTGGCCTGCTCGCCAACGGCGTAGACGATCTTGCGCCCGCCCTGGGTCATGTAGGCGACCACGGAGGGCTCATCGAGCTGGACGCCCTGGCCCTTGACGTAGACCAGCGTGTTCGCTGTCCCGAGGTCGATGGCCATGTCCGTGGAGAGGAGACCGAGAAGGCTGCCGATCATTGCGTTGTTCCGCCCGTCTAGGACGCCCTTGCGGATGCTGTCACCGTTCCGCCCGGGGCGCCGGGAAATCCGTTTGCCCGCCCGCCTTATCGTCTTGCCGTTTACATCGCCCTAACGCAAGTCTCATGCCGCAGCCCATGGGTACGATCCGTTCCTCCTGGTGCGTTTTCGCGGCGACTCTGGCGATTCCGGCGGAGATGCCCCAGCATCAGCCGGCATTAGCCGGAACGCTCAGTGCCATCATAATGGCGGCGATGCGCCGGGTCTGGTCACGCGGCGAGCCGCTTGCGCCGACGGGCCTCCAGCTTGTTGAGGGCATGGATATAGGCCTTGGCCGCAGCGACGAGGGTGTCGGGGTCGGACGAGCGGCCAACGGCCATGATGCCCTCCCCCTTCAGGCGGACGCTGACATCGGCCTGGGCATCGGTCCCGCCGGTGACCGCATGGACCTGGAAGAGATCGAGCACGCCGGGGTGTGGCACGATCAGCTGGATCGCATTGAACACCGCATCGACGGGGCCATTGCCCCGCGCGATGGCGTATTTCGCCTCGCCATCGATCTTGAGATCGATTTCCGCGGTCTGGGGCCCGTCCGTTCCGGCGACCACCCGCAGGCGGTCGAACACGATCCGCTCACCCTCGGCGGAGAGCTGCTCGTCGACCAGCGCGATGATATCGTCGTCGAAGACATGCTTCTTGCGGTCGGCCAGCGCCTTGAAGCGACGGAACGCATCGTTCAGCGCTTCGTCCTCCAGTTCATAGCCGAGGGAGATGAGCGTGTTGCGGAAGGCATTGCGGCCCGACAGCTTGCCCATGACCAGCGCGGTCTCCGACACGCCGACATCGGCGGGCTTCATGATCTCATAGGTCTCGGTGTGCTTCAGCATCCCGTCCTGGTGGATCCCGCTCTCGTGGGCAAAGGCGTTCTTGCCGACGATGGCCTTGTTGTACTGCACCGGGAAGCCGGTGACGCGCGACACCATCTGGCTGGCGCGGGCCAGCTTGGTGCTGTCGACGCCGGTGGCGAAGGGCATGGTGTCGGCCCGCACCCGCAGTGCCATGACGATCTCTTCCAGCGCCGCATTGCCGGCGCGCTCGCCGAGGCCATTGATGGTGCACTCCACCTGCCGCGCCCCATTGGCGACGCCGGCGAGGGAGTTCGCCACGGCGAGGCCGAGGTCGTTATGGCAGTGGGTCGACCAGACAACCGTGTCGGAATTGGGGATCGTCTCGATCAGGCGGCGGAGCAGCGCACCGTATTCATGCGGGTGGGAATAGCCGACTGTGTCGGGGATGTTGATCGTCGTCGCCCCTGCGGTGATTGCCGCATCGACGCATTTGCACAGGAAGTCCCACTCGGTGCGGGTGGCGTCCTCGGGGCTCCATTCCACGTCATCGACCAGATTGCGTGCCAGGGCGACGGAGCGGCCGACCGCCTCCAGGACGGCATTCTCGCCCATCTTGAGCTTGTGCTTCATGTGCACGGGGCTGGTGGAGATGAAGGTGTGGATGCGCGCGCGGGGGGCATGGCGCACCGCCTCGCCTGCGCGTTCGATATCAGCCGGGGTGGAGCGGGCGAGGCCGCAGATGACGGCGTTGCGCGCCTGGCCGGCAATGGCGCTGACTGCCTCGAAGTCACCCGTCGAGGCGGCGGGAAAGCCGGCCTCGATGATGTCCACGCCGAGATCGTCGAGCAGGGCGGCGAGTTCCAGCTTCTCGCGCAGGGTCATCGAGGCGCCGGGGCTCTGTTCGCCGTCGCGCAGGGTGGTGTCGAAAATTCGGATATGGGGCAGGTCGGTCATGGCACGCGGGGCTCGTCAGGGTCTTGGGGTCTAGGGCGAGGTCAAGATCCCCTGGCCGCGTGCGGGCGCTACCCGCGGGCGAGGCACGGCCAGGGGCCGCTAAGGAGGAGGCGAAGGGGCAAGATCTTTCGCATGGCCCCGAAAATTCCCCGTATCAGCGGATATGTCAACCGGCGAAGGGTCGAAATCGGAAACCGTCTTGCGCCCCGCCCGAACGCGCGCGCGGGCATACAGCATCAGCGCGATCCAGACACCGCCGCCCGCCCCGGCGGCCAGCAGGGCGATCCAGGCGCGCCCGTCAAGGGCGGCCATGACGCTCTGGCCGGCAAAGGCGACGAGCGCAATCTTCGGCAGCACGCCGATCGCCATGCCGGCCCAGTAATGGATGAAGCGGGCGCGCGAGACCCCGAAGGCCATGTTGACGACGATGAACGGGCCGGTGGGCACATTGCGCACCAGAGCGCTGGCCAGGAAGGCATTGCGGCCGATAAAGGCAGCCAGGCGGTTGGCGGTGTCGCCGGCATAGCGGCGCATGGTGGCCTCCCCGGCCAACCGGCCGAGCCAGAAGGTCAGCGCGCCCGACACCATGGTGGCTATCCAGGCATAGCCGAAGCCGAGCCAGGGCCCGAAGGCGACAACCGCCGCCGCAATCAGGCCGAACTGGGGAATGCCGACAAAGGCGGCAATGCAGAACATGAGGATCAGTGCTGGCAGGCCCCATGGCCCGCCGGCCAGCGCCGTGATCGAGGCCTTCGTGTCCTCGAAGGTGCCCAGCATGCCGGACTTGCCGAGCAGAAGGATGGTGAAGACCAGAGCGAACAGGCCGAGGGTCACAACCACGGCACGCAAGGCTGTGCGGTCCATCCGCACAAGGAACTCGGGCAACACACTCATTGCCCGCCATTGGGACGGCGCATGGGGTGGCGTCAAGCGGGCTGACCAGCAAGTGCGGCTGCCACGCGGCCAGCCAAGCCGGTTCGCTCATGCGTCGGGGGCTGCGCCGTCCGGGAGGGGCCACACCCGCCCTGGCGCGTCAGGCCGCGACGGCGTGGTCCTTCCTCGGCTTGGGGTCGCGCAGCACATAGCCGCGGCCCCACACCGTTTCGATATGGTGATCGCCGCCGGTCGCCTTGGCGAGTTTCTTGCGGAGCTTGCAGATGAAGACGTCGATGATCTTCAGTTCCGGCTCATCCATGCCGCCATACAGATGGTTGAGGAACATTTCCTTGGTCAAGGTCGTGCCCTTTCTGAGCGAAAGCAGCTCGAACATCTGGTATTCCTTGCCGGTCAGGTGCACACGCTCGTCGTTCACTTCCACCGTCTTGGCATCAAGGTTGACGACTATCTCTCCGGTGCGGATGACGCTTTCCGCATGCCCCTTGGATCGACGCACGATCGCGGTGATCCGCGCCACCAGCTCGTCCTTGTTGAACGGCTTGGTGAGATAGTCGTCGGCGCCATAGCCGAGGGTTTTGACCTTGGCCTCGATATCGGGGTTGCCGGAGAGGATCATCACCGGGGTGTTGACCCGCGCCATGCGCAGCTGCTTGAGCACCTCATAGCCGGAAATGTCTGGCAGCGTCAGGTCGAGCACGATGATGTCGTACTCATAGACCTTGCCGAGATCGACGCCTTCCTCACCGAGGTCCGTGATGTAGATGTTGAAGCCGGCAGCTTTCAGCATCAGCTCGATGCTGCGGGCAACCGCCTTGTCGTCTTCGATGAGAAGGACCCGCATGGTTGGGACTCCCGAATCAGTTTGACCAACAGTTTAGCCGTTTGGTTTACCATGCAACACGTAATGGAATGCTTCTTTCGACTTTCCTAACGTGACCGCAACAAATCGTCCGCCGTTCAGTATTTTTCAGTGACGCATTTCGGCCAGCCGCGGCGCGGACAGCAGGGACTGGGCGATGGCGAGCGTGTCCTGGACCGCCGCGGCGTTCGGATCAACGCTGACCAGCGTTCTCTGGGAGCGGATCGCCTCGCGGACATGGCCGTCCCACAGCACCGTGCCGGCAAGCCGCGGCCGGAAACCGAGAAAGGTCTGGCAGGCGCGTGCGATCGCCTCGTATGTGCGCTGCCCGGTCGCCCGGTCCTCGGCCTGATTGATGACGATCACCGGCTCGACATTCGGGGCATAGCCGCGCAGCACCTTGATGAAGGCATAGGCATCGGTCATCGAGGTCGGCTCGTCGGTGATGACCATCAGGACGCGGTCGGCGGCGCGGGCAAGGCGCATGCAGTTGGCCTCGATCCCTGCGCCGAGGTCGACCACGACCTGGTCGTATTGCAGCGACAGTGCGGAAAGGCCCGCTGCGAGGCGGGCCACGTCTTCGGACGGCAATTCGGCAAGCGCCCCGGAGCCCGATCGCCCCGGAAGGACATCGAAACCGCCCTGGCCGGCACCGCCATCGACCGGCGTGACCGCATCGCCAAGCTCAACCCAGCCGGCAACAACCGCCGCGAGGTCGGTTTCCGGCGCGATGCCGAGCTGCACATCGATATTGGCAAGGCCGAGGTCGCCATCGACCAGAAGCGTCCGCCGGCCGGCCTTGGCGAAGGCGCTGGCGAGGGTGATCGCGAGGAAGGTCTTGCCGACGCCGCCCTTGCCGGAGGCAACGGCAATGATCGGTGCGGGCGCCACGCGCGGGGCGGGCGCCGCCGGCCGGTCAAGGGATTTGCGCAGGAGAAAACTCATGCTGCAGCTCCTTTCAGCGCCAGTTGGCCTGGCGTGTCTTCTATCAGCAGGGAGGCGAGACGGGACGGCGCGGCGGGGATAAGGCCGCCGCCAATGAACGGGGTCACGGCGAGATGGGAGAGCGCAATGCCCGCCTGGGCGAGCGCGGCAACGGCACCGCCGCGGCGGCGCGCCACATCAAGCTTGGTCAGGATCGCCCGCCGCACACCAACCCCGGCAAAGGCGCGCACCGCCTCGGCCTGGTCATCGGGGTGCCCCTCGGCGGACAGCACGAGCACCGGCTCGGCGCTGATCGCAGCGATGAGGTCGCTCAGCCCGGCCATGTCAGCGCGATCGAACGGCACGATGGCCGGCAGGTCGATCACCGCGCGCGCGCCGTCTTCGCGCAGGGCCCTGAGTAGGGCAAACAGGTCCTCCGGGGTCTGGGCAACGCGGATGCGCTCGCGCTCGCGCGCCAGATAGGCCGCCAGCTGGTCGCCGCCGGCCGTCGCATCGAGATCGGCCGCGACTGGCCAGACGGCCGCGCGTGCCGCCGCCGCGCGGCGGGTGAGCTTGGCAGCCGTCGCCGTACGGCCATGCCCGGGCGCTCCGACCAGCACGATGTCGTGCTCCAGCGCGGGAGGCAGGGGCCGGAATTCAAGCATTTGCTGCAGCCCGATCGCAATGGCGTCCGCCGGCTCGCTGATCGAGCGGTCATGCTGAATGGCGTCGCCAATCCGCGCCGAGAAGCCGGCCGGCGCGCCATGCCAGAGCAGCGCATCGCGCACCCGCTGGCGCAGGGCCGCATTGACGGGCTGCGACGCCTGGCGCCCGGCAATCCGGTGCAGGAAGTTCGGCTCGCCGGAAACCGCGCCCATGCGGTCCGTTGCGGCACGCAGCTCGACGCCCCGCTCGGTGACGCGCTCTGACAGGATCACGGCATCGTCACCCATCTCGGCAAACACCAGGGCCTTGGCGGCTTCGAGCGTCTCGGCTGCAAACATCTTCATCCGCATGAGCGTCGTCCTCAATCGGCGTCCAGACGCCCGCGCCGCCCCGCGGGCCTTCCGTTCGAATTCATCCGTATTCAGAAAGAAGCCGAAATCCTTAACGCCGGGTTCACGCCAGTTCATGATTCGGGTGATTTGCGGGAAATGGCCAGCCCCCTCAGGGGTGTTATGGCGATGGCTGGCATCAACCGGCATCACCCAAGGACGCACCGATCGCACGCTGCAGGGGCGCCCCGCGGCCCTTCGACGTGGTCCTGGAAGCTGCGGCCGCCGGGGAGACGACGCCACCCCTTGCCGCCATGGAGAACGGCACGCCGATCCATGACGAGCGCCTGATCGCGACGTTCCGGCTACGCTGAACGGACCCGCGCGGGGGCGATCAGACGCCGCCGATCTCGCTGCCGGCGGCCTCGGCCTTGATCCATGCGATGAAGTCGCGAACCTCCGGGGAGAGGTGGCGCCCCTTTGGCCAGACGATCCAGTAGGCAAAGGAAATGTCGGTGGAACCATCAGCGAAAGGGGCAACGAGCCGGCCCGACGCCAGATCCGCCTCGGCGATCGCCCGCTTGGCGAGGGCGACGCCGCGCCCGCTGGCCGCAGCCTCGATCACCAGTATGGCCTGGTTGAAGCGCGGCCCGCGCGAGGCATCGATCTGGCTGAGGCCGCGCGCGCGGAGCCAGCTGGTCCAGTCCGGGCAGGTCGGATCATGCTCCGGGCTCTCGTCATGCAGCAGGGTGTGGCGGGCCAGATCGTCCGGCCTGCGGATGGCCTCGCCCCCTTCAAGCAGGCGCGGCGAGCAGACCGGCAGGACGGTCTCGTCGAGCAGCTTCTCCGATTTCAGGCCGTCATAATTGCCGGCGCCATAGCGGATGGCGATGTCGGCGTCGGCGGTGTTGAAATCGGTGATCTGCATGTCCGCCGACACCCAGGCCTCGATGCCGGGGTGCGCCTGGTGGAAGGCATCGAGCCGCACCGCCAGCCATTTCGCGGCAAAGGAGGGCGCGCAGGAGACCATGACCCGGCCACGCCGGGCCGGCGCCTGCATCACCCGGCCGGCCTCGCCGATCCGCTCGAACGCCTCTCGCACTATCGGCAGTGCCGCCTGGGCCGCATCGGTCAGCAGCACCGCCCGGCCGGTGCGCCTGAACAGCGGCGTGCCGGCATAGTCCTCAAGCTGGCGGATCTGCTGCGAGATCGCGCCGGGGGTGACGTTGAGCTCCTCTGCTGCCCTGGTGAAGGACAGCCGGCGCGCGGCAGCCTCGAAGGCACGCAGGGCATTGAGCGGCGGCAGGCGGTCGATGACTTCGGTCACGTGGGATAGAATCTCTAACAACTCGGCTTAGGGGTCACTGGTTGCTGCGTCGGCGTCAAGCGCCAATTTGCGGACAAAGGATCACAGGTCACGGGTGGCGCCAATGCGGCAGTTTCCAGCATATTTCCGTCTTCGCGGCGCCCATGTGGTCGTTTTCGGCAGTGATGACGAGGCGATCCGCAAGGTGCGCCTGCTGGCCAAGACGCCGGCGGAGATCCGTATCGTTTCAGAAAAGCTGAGCGATGGCATGACCAGCCAGTTCGCCGGGCGAATTGTCCATGTCGCGCCCGAGGCGGCCGCCGAGGCGCTCGCCGGCGCCCGTTTTGCGATTGTCGCGCTGGCCGACGATGGCGACGCGATGGCGGCGATTGCCCTCGCCCGAGAAGCCGGCGTTCCGGTGAATGCGGTCGACCGGCCGCAGGCGTGCGATTTCACCGTGCCCTCCATCCTCGACCGCGGCGCCCTGGTGGCCGCGATCGGCTCCGACGGCGCCGCGCCGGTGCTCGCCAAGGCGGTGCGCACGCAGCTTGAGGTGCTGGTGCCGCAGGGCTATGCCGCGCTCGCTGACCTCGCCGAACGCCTGCGCGAAGAGGTGAAGGCCGCGATCCCGGATGCGGGTGCGCGCCGGCGCTTCTGGGAGTGCGCCCTGACCGGCAGGCCAGCCGATCGCGCCGCCGCCGGCGATATCGCTGGCGCCGAGGCGGACATTCGCGCGCTGATGCGGGGCGTGAAACCGGCGGGCGTCGTCCACCTGGTCGGCGCCGGGCCGGGCGACCCGGAACTGCTGACGCTAAAGGCCTTCCGGCTGATCCAGGAGGCAGACATCGTCTTCCATGACCGGCTGGTCAGCGACGCTGTGATGGATCGGGTGCGCCGCGATGCGAAGCGGGTTGCCGTCGGCAAGACGAAGGGCGAGCACTCGGTGCCGCAAGAGGATATCCACACGCTGATGATCGAGGCGGCGCGCGCCGGCCAGCGCGTGGTGCGCCTGAAGGGCGGCGACCCGTTCATCTTCGGGCGCGGCGGCGAGGAGCTGGAGGCGCTGCAGGCTGCCGGTATTGACGTGCATGTGGTGCCGGGCATCTCCTCCGCGCTCGGTTGCGCGGCCTCGGCGGGCCTTCCGCTGACCCATCGCGACCATGCGCAGTCGCTGACCCTTGTGACCGGCCATGCCCGCGCCGGCGGGGTGGCGGACCTCGACTGGCAGAGCCTCGCCCGGCCCGGCCAGACCGTGACGGTATTCATGGGCGTTGGTACAGCAGCAATGATTGCCGAGCGCCTTATCGCGGCCGGACGCGCCGCCTCAACCCCGGTGGCGGTGATCGAGAACGGCACCCGGGCTGAGGAGGTCCGCGCCTATGGCGCGCTGGCCGACCTGCCGGGGCTGATCGCGCGCCGCGGCATTACCGGCCCTGCGCTTCTGATCATCGGGGAGGTCGCCGGGCTGCCCGCAGAGGCGCGTGCTGCGCAGGACCTGGAGGCGGTCGCATGACCTCGGTTCGCCCGAAGCTGAAGCCGCAGACCCCGAAGGCGGTGACTGCCTGGGAGACGCTGACCGGGGCGGTGGTCTACATGACCGCAGACGGGGCGTGGACACGCGACCCGGCCGGCCTCTGCGTGTTTGCCGGTGAGGCCGCGCAGTCCGCCCTTGCGAGCGCCATGTCAGAGGAAGGCACGGTCACAGACCCCTATCTCATGGAGGTCACGGAGGACGGGGTGATCACGGGCCGCGAGACAATTCGCGAGCGGATCCGCGCGAACGGGCCGAGCATACACCCGCAATTTGCAAGGACGAGGGCGCCCGATGGCTGACCTGCCGGAGACACTCACCCCTTACGGCAATTGCGACAGCGGAAACGGCATGAAGCCGCGCTGGACTGCCGCCATGGCGCGGATTGCCGATACGCGACGCGCCCGTCTCGGTGGGGTCGACCCTGGTGAGTTTCCGGCGGTGGCGCGCTCGGTGCGTCGCACCGAAACCGCCCTCGGCCTCGATCATGCGGGGGACCGCTAATGTATCGCTATGACGAGTTCGATGCGGCAATCGTGCGCGAGCGGGTCGAGCAGTTTCGCGGACAGGTTGAACGCCGGCTTTCGGGCGAGCTGGCGGAGGACGAGTTCAAGCCGCTGCGCCTGCAGAATGGCGTCTATCTTCAGCTGCACGCCTACATGCTGCGCGTCGCCATCCCCTATGGCCAGCTCTCGCCGCGTCAGCTGCGTGCGCTCGCCGACGTGGCCGATCGGTGGGACCGCGGCTATGGCCATTTCACGACACGGCAGAACATCCAGTTCAACTGGGTGGCGCTGAAGGACATTCCCGATGTGCTCGACACGCTGGCGGGCGTCGAGATGCATGCGATCCAGACATCGGGAAACTGCATCCGCAATGTCACCACAGACCACTTTGCCGGCGCCGCGGCAGACGAGATCGCCGACCCGCGGCCATGGTGCGAGATCATCCGCCAGTGGTCGACCTTCCATCCGGAGTTCGCCTACCTGCCCCGCAAGTTCAAGATCGCGGTGACCGCCGGCGCGCATGACCGCGCCGCAATCCGGGTGCACGACATCGGCCTGCAGATGTGCGAGCGCTCGGGCGCGCGCGGCTTCGAGGTGTGGGTTGGCGGTGGCCAGGGCCGGACCCCGCATGTGGGCGTGCCGGTGAGCCCGTTCGTCGCCGAGGCGGAGCTTCTCGACTTCCTGGAAGCGATCATGCGCGTCTACAACCGCCATGGCCGGCGCGACAACAGGTACAAGGCGCGGATAAAGATCCTGGTGAACGCGCTGGGGCCTGAGGCGTTCATCGACGAGGTGGCGCGCGAGTTCGCGGCTCAGGCGCCCCACGAGAAGATCGCCCTGCCGTCCGAAGAGATCGCCCGCATCCATGCCTATTTCGCGCCGCCGCCGCTGGTCGCACGCCCCGGCGCGGCAGACGCCTTCGAGCGCGCCCGCACGGCGGACCCGGCCCTTGCGCGCTGGGCGGATGTGAACCTGCACCCGCACCATGTGGCAGGCCATGCCTCGGTGACGGTCAGCCTCAAGCCCCCCGGCGGTGCGCCCGGCGATGCGACCAGCGCGCAAATGCGCGCTGTCGCCGACCTCGCAGAGCGCTTCGGCCATGGCGACATCCGGGTGAGCCACGCCCAGAATCTCGTCCTGGCGCATGTGGCGCTGGATACCCTGCCGGAGGTCTACCGCGCGCTCGACGCGGCAGGGCTGGCGACCGCAAACGAGGGGCTGATTTCCGACATCATCTGCTGCCCGGGGCTTGACTACTGCAACCTCGCCAATGCGCGGGCGATCCCGGTATCGCAGGCCATTCAGGCCGCTTTCGCCGACCCGGACGAGCAGGTCGATATCGGCAGGCTGCACCTCAACATCTCAGGCTGCATCAATGCCTGTGGCCACCACCATGTCGGCCATGTCGGCATTCTCGGCGTCGACAAGAAGGGTGAGGAAGCCTACCAGATCACCCTTGGCGGGCGCGCCGACGAGCGGGCCGCGATTGGTGAGATTGCCGGCCCCGCCCTGCCCGCGAACGCGGTTCCCGGTGCCCTGAAGCAGCTGATTGCGCGCTACCGGGCGCTGCGCACCGGGCCGGACGAAACCTTCATCGACACACTCACCCGGGTCGGCCACGACCCGTTCAGGGAGGCGCTCTATGCCGCTGATCCGCAATGGGCGTGAACTCGCCGATATCTGGACCTTTCTCGTCGAACCGGGCGCCCCGGCCGACACGGCGCCGGATGCGCCGGTGAGCCTGCCGCTGGCGGCGTTCCTTGAGGCTGCCGGGGCCTGGACGGCCCGCCCGGGTCCGCTTGGCGTCAGGCTGGCGCCGGCGGACGAACCGGAGGCGCTGGTGCCCCATCTCGGCAGGCTGACACTCATCGAGGTCGACTTCCCGAAATACACCGACGGGCGCGGCTATTCGCAGGCGCAGCTGCTGCGCCGGCGTTACCGCTACACGGGCGAGCTGCGCGCGGTCGGTCAGGTGCTCCGCGATCAGGTTCTCTATATGCACCGTTCAGGCTTCGACGCTTTCGTCACCGAACGCGCCGACCTAACCTCGGTGCTGGAGGCGCTGACCGAGATGTCCGCCTATTACCAGCCCGCCGCCGACCGCGCGCCCAGCGTGTTTGCGCTGCGTGCCGCAAGCAGGGGCTGCCACGCCGCATGACCGATCTTGACCTCGCCCGCCGCACCGAAGCTGTTCCGGCCGAGCGCCTGTCGCGCCTCAACGCCGAGCTGCGCGATGCCTCTGCGCAGACCATCCTGCGCGTCGCCATGCTGCGCGAATGGCCGGGAAGGCTGACCTATGTGGCGAGCTTCGGTGCGGAAAGCGCGGCCATGCTGGCGCTGATCGCCGATGTCAAACCGGACCTGCCGGTTCTGTTCCTGGAAACCGGAATGCATTTCCCGCAGACGCTTGACTACAAGGCCGAGTTGATCGAGCGGCTCGGCCTGACCGGTGTCAGGGATGTCACGCCGAACCGGGCGGAAGCGCGCGTGCTGGACCATGCCGAAGACCTGTGGCGACGCGATCCGGATGCCTGCTGCGCGCTGCGCAAGGTGCGCCCGCTTGCGCCGGCGCTCAAGGGCTTTGACGCCTGGATTACCGGGCGAAAGCGCTTTCATGGCGGTGCACGCCTGCGCCTTCCTGTGTTCGAGCAGATGGATGGCCGCTTCAAGGTCAACCCGCTTGCCGGCTGGACCCTGGAGGATGTGGAGCGCTTCTTTGCCAATCGTGGACTGCCCCGCCACCCTCTGGTCGATCAGGGCTATCTCTCTATCGGCTGCTGGCCATGCACCCGTCCGACATCGGACCCGGCCGACATCCGTTCCGGCCGCTGGGCCGGCAGCGACAAGACCGAGTGCGGGCTGCACATTGCAAGGCCGGAGCGGCCGCGCGTATTCTGAGCGCGTGAGCGACTGGCTGTCCGCCCATGCGACCCGGTTCAGGGTGCAGTCCATCTGGGCGGCCGCCCTCGGCTAGGGCGGTTTCCGGCCAAATTGACCCACTTGGAGAGGTATATTTTGGGGTCTGGCCAGGAGCATGCCGGAGCGGGATGCAAGCATCCTGCGAGGATTGCGACGCCGCCAGGCCACGAAATATGCCCCAGCGTGTGGCCACGAAGAAGGCCATGAATTCGTGCACTTGTACCAATCTGCGCGGATGAAGACTCATCCGCGGCCACGGCGCATGGGGCGCCGACGCGCAGTCGCGCTTGCGCTGCACTGCACTGCACGGATCGGTTCCGATCCATGCAGCTTGGTATTATTCCAGTGTGCGCAAATAAGGGCTCGTCTGCGCACACTGGTGTTAACGCAGCGGCCCGTTCCGGCAACCACTTCGTGCAATTTCGTAAGTCCCTGTTGGCAAAGCCCGGCTAGGCTCGGTCCGGTCAACGCGCGCCGGCCCGAACCGGCGATCGCGCGCCGGATGCGGGTGCCAGGCCCCAGGGGGACCCGCGACCGGACCGAACCCGCAGCAGCCGGGGGCCATAGGAAAGAGTGCCAGCATGAAACGCATCCTCATCATGTCCACCGCGGCCGGCGCCGCTCTCGCGGCCTTCGCCACGGTTTCCATCGCCCAGGACTGGGGCAAGGGCTGGTATGCCGGCGGCACCATCGCCTGGCAGTCGCAGCACGACAGCGGCAATACCGGCAAGTTCACCAGCGATGCCTTCACCGGCCAGGGCAGCGAGGCCATCCCCGCCGGCAGCGTCGTGCGCAAGGACACCCGGCTTGCCCTGGAAACGCGGTTCGACGAGACCGCCAGCGTCTCAGCCGAAATCGGCCGGCGCCTTCCAAGCGGCTTCCGCAGCGGCCTGGAGATCGCCTATTCGGAGTCCGATGTGGACGGTCACAGCGGCGTTATCGTCGGCCCCGGCCAGCTCAACGGCGAGCCGATCGAGCGCACCCCGGTCGACACCCAGGACGCCGCCCTGCTGACCGGCGACACGACGCCGCTTGGCGTGACCGTCGGCGAGGTCGTCGCCGATGGCCGCGGCTCCATCCAGAACACCTTCGCCTTTGCCAATGTCTATTATGACTTCAACCGCGGCGGCCGGATCGAGCCCTATCTCGGCGGCGGTCTGGGCGTCACCCGGGCCGAGGTGGAGTACAGCCCGTCTGGCGTCGACATCGTCAAGGACACCGAGACCAAGTTTGCCTACCAGGTGAAGGCCGGCGCGACCTACCGGTTGAGCGAGCAGCTCGAAGTGTTCGGCGAGGCGACCTATCGCGAGAGCGACGAGATCGACGTGTCGCTGAACCTGCTGCCGGCCGGCCTCGACGTCGAGAACAAGCAGACGCTGGTGGGCGTCGGCCTGCGCTACCGCTTCGGCGGCTGAGCGGGCCCTTCAGGGGAAGGTCCGGACCGGGGGAAACGCCCCGGCCGGCTTGCGGACAGGACGGGCGGGCAGGGCCATGGCGTCCCTGCCCGTTTGCATGTTCGCGCCCCGGAGCGGCCAGCGGCCGCACGCTTCCGCATGGGCAAGAGTTGGCGCAGGCCCTGCTCGTGCTAGAACCCATGAGGTGCAGAGCCGCCACGCCGTCGCGCCAGCAGAAAAGGGGCCGTCATGATCGATCCGAGCGAATCCGACCACCTGCTCACCCTGATCCCGACCGAAACGGTGAGCGTGCGGGAGGTCTTCGGGCTCGATACAGACATGACTGTGCGCGCCTTTGCCGAACGCTCGCCCTATGTCCCCGAGCTGGATGAGGCCTACCGCTTCGACCCGCAGACGACGGTGGCGATCCTCGCCGGCTTCGAGCACAATCGCCGGGTGATGGTGCAGGGCTATCACGGCACCGGCAAGTCGACCCATATCGAGCAGGTCGCCGCGCGGCTCAACTGGCCGATGGTGCGGGTCAACCTCGACGCCCATGTCAGCCGCATCGACCTGGTCGGCAAGGACGCGATTGTCCTGCGCGACGGCAAGCAGGTGACCGAATTCCAGGAGGGCATCCTGCCCTGGACGCTGCAACGGCCGGTCGCGCTGGTGTTCGACGAGTATGATGCCGGCCGGCCCGACGTGATGTTTGTCATCCAGCGCGTGCTGGAGGCGTCAGGCCGCCTGACCCTGCTCGACCAGAACCGGGTGATCGCGCCCAACCCGCATTTCCGCCTGTTTGCCACCACCAACACGGTCGGCCTCGGCGACACCACCGGGCTGTACCACGGCACGCAGCAGCTCAACCAGGGCCAGATGGACCGCTGGAGTCTCGTCACCACGCTGAACTATCTGGAACATGATGCCGAGGTGGAGATCGTCGCGCTGAAGGCGCCCGATGTGGATGTCGACCTGCTGTCGAAAATGGTGCGCCTGGCCGATCTCACCCGCAATGCGTTCATGGCCGGCGACCTCTCCACCGTGATGAGCCCGCGCACCGTCATCACCTGGGCGGAGAACTACCAGATCTTTGGCGGGCTCGGCCACGCCTTCCGGCTCACCTTCCTCAACAAGTGCGACGAACTGGAACGCCCCCTTGTGGCTGAACTGTACCAGCGCTGCTTTGCCGAGGAGCTGCCGGAAAGCGCGCTGATGGTGAAGGTGGCGTAACCGCCCGTCTTGCCCGCCCCGCGCGCCTGGTGTTAACTCGCGCGCGGGATGGGATGCGCGCATGGTTGACCGGATCTTCATTTCACGGCGCGGCGTCAATGCCGATGCCAGTTCATGGATGGCGGCCGCGCTGGAAGCTGAGGGCTATCAGTGCGTCGTGCAGGAGCGCGACTTCAAGATCGGCAACGCTTTCCCGCTCTCCATGATGGAGGCGTTCGAGGATTGCGAGACGGTGATCGCGGTGATGACGCCGGACTACTGGGCGAGCGGGCCCTGCAAGGATGAGTGGGCCACGGCCTATGCGCTCGACCGCGGCGGGCAGGGCAAGCTGATCCCGGTCATGCTGCAGCCGTGCACACCGCCAAGGCTGACCGCCGCCCTGGCCTATCTGGACCTGACGCGCACGCCGGTCGGCGAGAAGGAGCGCGCCCTGCTCAGCGCCGTCGACGCGGTCGTGAGGGGCCGCGCGACACTGCATGACACGCTGGAGCCGAACACCACGCCGCTCGCCAATTCGGCTTTCCACACCGAGCATTTCGTCGGGCGCGCGGACGAGTTGTCGGCCATTCACGCTGCGCTGTGGGGCGGGGCGGGCGCGGCCGCCCTGACGCCGCCCGCAACGCTGCACGGGCTCGGCGGGGTCGGCAAGTCGGCCATCGCGCGGGAATATGCGCGCCGCCACCAACACCGCTATGCCGGCGCCTGGCTGGTGCGCGCCGAACAGGAGGCGACGCTGACGGAGGATTTCGCGGCGCTGGCGGTGCGCCTCGACCCGCGCCTCGCCGGCGAGTCCAACCTGCCGGCCCTCGCCAAGCGCGGGGCGGAGGAAGCCGGCCGCCTGGCGCGCGCCAAGGACGAGCCCTTCCTGTTCGTCCTCGACAATATCGAGACGCCACGGCACGTGCCGGACTTCGTGCGCGGCGTGGCGGAATTCCACGTCCTGATCACCACGCGCTATGAGACGTGGACGGGCGCCTTCCGGAAGCTGGAGGTGACGACCCTGCCGCAGGCGGCGGCGCGGGCCCTGCTGCTGGAAACCTCGGGGCGCGAGCCCGGCGAGGGGCTGGAGGCGCTGCTTGACGCGCTGGCCGGCCTGCCGCTGGCGCTGGTGCAGGCCGGCGCCTATCTCTGCGAGAACCCGTCAGAGCGCTTCAGCCACTATCTGGAGGCGCTGGATCGGCGCATCGACGAGGCGAGCGATGCGTGGCCGCGCGACCAGAAGCTGGTGGCGGCGACGTTCATGCCCTCGATCGAGCGGGCCGAACAGGGCGCGCCGGGGGCGGCCGGCCTGCTTGCCCGCGCGGCCTTCTGTGCGCCCGATGACATACCGCTTGCCCTGCTCGCTGACGACCCGGAGGCGGAGGCCGTGCGCCGGGCTTTCGATGCGCTGGCACGGTATTCCCTGGTCAAACCGGGCGGCGATGGCGCGCTGGGCAGGGCCTGCTCCATCCACCGCCTGCTGCAGGCCGTGATCCTTGCCGGCCTGCCTGACGCGGAGCGCGCGCATCTCGGCCAAGCGCTCGCCTGGAAAGTCGCGGCGTCATACCCGGCCGATCCACACCCGCTGGACGCCTGGCCGGCTTACGAGGCGCTGGTGCCGCACGCGCGGGCGCTCGGCGAATGCCTGGCCGATGGGGCCGCCCCCCCCGAACTCGCGACCGCCCTGAACAATGCAGCCTTCCACCTTGAGAGACGCGCCGACTTCCGCGCCGCCGAGCCGCTCT
>CAYPQD010000010.1:16016-68665 GCA_964412785.1 uncultured Hyphomonadaceae bacterium | reverse complement strand
AATGACGAGACCGACGCCAACCTGCTCGATGGCGGCGCCGGCAATGACACGCTGGAAGGCTCCGGCGGAGACGATACCCTGCTCGGCGGTACCGGCAATGACAGCCTGACCGGCAATGAAGGCAATGACAGCCTCGAAGGCGGCGGCTCCTTTGGTGCACCGGACACGCTCGACGGCGGGGCCGGCAATGACACGCTGGTGTCTGCCGGCGATGGCGAGTTCTTCGGCGGCGACGGCGATGATCTCTTCATCGCGGCCAGCACCAGCGCGATCGAGGAGGCCGATGGCGGCGCCGGGACGGACACGATCGACCTGACCGTCGGCAACTTCCTCTACGACTTCGACATGACCACCGGCCAGACCAATTACACGGGGTCGAGTGGCGAGCTCTACGTCAATTTCGAGAACGTGATCCTGGCCGACCAGAATGACACGGTCGAAGGCAATGCCGCCGACAACATCATCACCGGCGGCGGCGGCAATGACTCGCTGGACGGCAATGCCGGCTTCGACACCATTGACGGCGAGGATGGCGACGACTTCATCCTCGGCGGCGGCGGCTTCGACCTGCTGCTGGGCAGCGCCGGCCTCGACACCCTGCTGGGTGAAACCGCTGACGACACGCTCGATGGCGGTGATGGCGGCGATCTCATCAATGGCGGCAACAACAATGACTCCGTGCTCGGCGCGGCCGGCGACGACAAGCTGTTCGGCGGCAATGGCGAGGACACGATCTTTGGCGAAGCCGACAATGACACGCTGGTCGGCGGCAAGGCGATCGAGAAGGACTTCCTGTTCGGCGGGGTCGGCAACGACATCCTCCTCGGCCAGGAGGGCGAGGACACGCTCTATGGCGGGGCGGACAATGACCGTCTCTCGGGCGGCTCCCAGTCGGACTTCCTCGTCGGCGAAGCCGGTGATGACACCCTCCTCGGCGGCGGCGGCAATGACACCATGGTCGGCGGCACCGGCGATGACGAGTTCACCGGCGCCGGCCAGGCGGACCTGTTCGTCTTCGAGGATGGCTTCGGCACCGACACCATCACCGATTTCATTGCCAGTGTCGGCGCTGAGAAGATCAACCTCGCCGGCGTCAGTGCGATCACCGACGTGGCCGATCTCTTTGCCAACCACCTCACCGAAGTGGCCGGCAATGCGGTGATCTTCGACGGGCTCGGCAACACGATCACGCTCATCGGCGTCAGCCAGGCGAGCCTGATCACGGCCGATTTCGACTTCACCGCGGCCCCGCCGCTTCCGGAATTCGCCGAGCCGGAAACGCCCTGGCGCGACTCGCCGGACGAGGAGTTCGCGGCCCTGACCGCGGCCGCCGAGCAGGCCAGCGACCTGCCGACGCCGATCGAGCTCGCCGAAAGCCCGCAGGGGCTCGAGTCGGAGGCGCAGATCGCCGCGCTCGACCAGGATGACGGCTTCCTCGTCTGACCGGACGAGGCTCCCGCCCCGATCACAAACGCCCCGGTCTGACGGCCGGGGCGTTTCTCTTTTTAGCGCATGGCCGCTTCAGGCCAGCGTGCCGGCCCGCTCCCATTCCGCGCCGGCGATCACCGGCTCAAGCGCCCGGTCGAGCACATCCAGGCCGGCGCTTGGCTTCACCGCCTCCTCAGACAGGATGCGCCGCCAGGCCCGCGCGCCCGGCCGGCCATTGAAAAGCCCGAGCATGTGGCGCGTCACCGCGTGCAGGCGCGTGCCGTCTTCCAGCACCCCGGCGATATAAGGGCGGATGCGGTCGATCGCGCCGGTGAGCGTCCCCAGCGTCGGCGGCTCGGGCGCACGCCCCTCCAGCAGCGCATCGACGCCGCTCAGAAGCGCAGGCGACTGATAGACCGCCCGCCCCAGCATTACCCCGTCAAACCGCGGCAGCAGCTCCGCCGCCGCGTCGAGCCCGGCAATCCCGCCATTCAGGATGACGGTCAGGTCCGGGCGCTCGCGCTTCAGCTCCGCGACCTGCGCATAGTCGAGCGGCGGGACCTCCCGGTTCTCCTTCGGGCTGAGCCCCTTCAGCCAGGCCTTGCGGGCATGAACGGTAAACACCTCGCAGCCGGCCGCAGCGACCGTCTCCACGAAGCGGAACAGGGTTTCCCTTGGCGGGTCGTCATCGATTCCGATCCGGCACTTGACGGTGACCGGAATATCGATCCCGGCCGCCATCGCCGCGACGCAGTCGGCAACGAGGCCGGGCTCGCGCATCAGGCAGGCACCAAAGGCGCCCGACTGCACACGCTCCGACGGGCAGCCGCAATTGAGGTTGATCTCGTCATAGCCAAACGCCGCGCCGATCCGTGCCGCCTCGGCAAGGCGCACCGGCTCCGAACCGCCAAGCTGCAGGACAACGGGATGCTCGGCCGGGTCGAAGCCGATCAGGCGCGGGCGATCGCCATGGATAACGGCGTCGGCCGTCACCATTTCCGAATAAAGCCGCGCCTGCGCAGTCAGCGAACGGTGGAACACCCGGCAATGCCGGTCTGTCCACTCCATCATGGGGGCGACTGAAAACCTGTAATCATGCATGATCATGACTCTTCGGGCCGTATCAGGGCTCTGTTCATGAACGGACGCCGGATAACATGACCGCAGCCCGGGCATCTGAGATCGCACAAAAGACCGACCGTCGCCAGACGGTTTCATGAAACCGTCCCACTCCGGTCAGGGCGTTTTCCGACTAAATTGACCCACTTGGCCTCGTGAGGCCCGGATATCGCAGACATGCACGATATCGGCAAACGGCCCGGCCCGTCGCCAGGACGACCACGCCCCGCGCCCCGTTCAGAATTCGCAGCGGTGGAGCGGCCCGTCAAGCATCCCGTCCACGAGGCCTTCGAGCCCGGCGAGGCGCGCCGGCGCAAGCGGAGCCTCGCGCGCGATCCGCACCGCCTCCTCCAGGTGGCGGGGCCGGGTCGTCGTCATCATGACCACATCGATCGCCGGGTGTGACAGGGCGTAGCGAAACAGGGCCTGCGCCGCACTCATGTCGCCCAGCCGGTGCAACGCCTGCACCTGCGCCCGCCGCGCGCGTGCCAGCGCCTCGCCCTTGCGCAGCACCGCGCGCGCCAGCAACCAGCCATCACTTGGCGAGCGCGGCCAGTAGAGGCCGCGCCGGTGCAGCCCCTGTCCCAGCGGCGCGATCGAAGCGGTGGCGATGCCGCGCGCCCGCGCCAGGGCGAACAGGGCGCAATGGCGCCGGTCGAACAGGTTATAGGCGCCCATCACCGCGTCGGTCGTCTGGTCGAGGATTGCCTGGCAGAGTGTCGGCCCTGCCGCGCACACGCCGCCGCGTGCAATATGCCCCTCGGCTTTGAGCGCCTCGAACACCGGCCGGTAGTGGTCGACAATCCAGTAATCCGGCCCATGCAGGTAGAGCGTTCCGATCCGCTGGCGCTGCAGGCGCTGCAGGCTAGCCTCCAGGTCATCGCGGATCGCCGCCTCGCAGAACAGCTTGCTGCGCCGGCCGAGACGGTCCTGGCGGGTGCCGGTCTTGGTCGAGATCCGGGCGTCATCGGCGCCGGCCAGCGCCCGGCCAAGCCGGCGTTCGGCCTCGCCGCGGCCATAGAAGGCGGCGGTGTCGAAATGGCGGATGCCAAGCTCATAGGCCCGCTCGATCAGGCGACACGCCTTCGCCTCGGAAAACCAGGACTGACCGAGCGCGCCTGACACCCCAAGCCCCAGTTTGAGCGCCCCGCTGGCCGCCATTGCATCGCTCCCGGTCCGGATCAAAGGCCACTCCGCAATCCAACACTCGGCAACCCCCGCAGGTTATGGCGACGATGTCACACAAGTGTCAGCAACGCGCCCTAGATGTCGAAAATCCCTTGGAGGCAAGGACCATGCTGCAGACCTTCGGGCATCTGCCGATCGCCTGGATTATTTTCGTCGTGCTGGCTGCGGCGGGATTTCTTGCGTTTCTCTCTGGCCGGTCGGCGGCGACGCGGCTAGAGACGCGCAGCGGCGCATGGCTGAATTCCCAGCCGAACTCTCATGGCTATTATGTCGCCATGTGGACGCTGCTTCCGGCGGCGGTCATTCTCCTGCTCAATGTGCTGTTCGGCGAGGTCCTGACCCGCCACCTCCTGATCGGTGAACTTCCCGACGGCTTTGCGAGCCTCGGCGATATCGAGCTCAGCCAGTATCTCGACCGGGTGGCCGAGGCCGCCCATTACAGGGCAGCCACGCTGCAACCGGGCTCGATGTTTGCAGCAATCGCCATGCGCTATCTGGAGCTCAGCGGGATGGTCAAGCTGTCCGCCATTGCGCTGGCCTTTGGTGGCGCCGCGATCGGGTTCATCTACGCCAGACGGCAGATATCGGCGGACCTGCGTGCCCGCCTGAGGGTGGAGAGAGGGATCGAGCTGCTGCTGTTCTTCTGCGCGGCGATCGCGATCGCCACCACTGCCGGCATCGTCGTCTCCCTGTTCTTTGAGAGCCTGCGCTTTTTCGCCCGGATCCCGGTCTTCAGCTTCCTGTTCGGGCTCAACTGGAACGCCCAGACCAATGCCGATTTCGGCGCCGTCCCACTGTTCTTCGGCACCTTCCTGATCTCCCTGATCGCCATGGCCGTCGCCGCGCCGATCGGCCTCTTTGCGGCGATCTACCTGTCGGAATACGCCAGCCGGCCAACCCGCTCGTGGGCGAAGCCATCGCTGGAGATCCTCGCCGGCATCCCGACCGTGGTCTATGGCTTCTTTGCCCTGTTGGTCGTCGCACCGGCCGTGCGCGCGTCTGCCCTGTGGCTGAACGGCCTGCCCTTCGTGCCGGACGAGTTCTTCGCCGCCTCGCCGGTGAACGCACTTGCTGCCGGACTCGTCATGGGCGTCATGATCATCCCCTTCGTCTCGTCCCTGTCCGATGACGTCATCAACGCGGTGCCGCAGAGCCTGCGCGATGGCGCGCTGGCGATGGGCGCCACCCAGTCGGAAACCGTGAAGCAGGTTGTCCTGCCGGCTGCCCTGCCCGGCGTCATTGCCGCGCTGCTGCTCGCTGTCTCACGCGCTATCGGTGAGACCATGATCGTGGTCATGGCCGCAGGCCTGCGCCCGCAGATCACCGCCGACCCGACCTCGGAAGTCACCACCATCACCGTGCAGATCGTCTCCCTGCTGACCGGCGACAGCGAGTTCGACAGCCCCAAGACCCTGTCGGCGTTCGCGCTCGGCTTCGTGCTCTTCCTCGTCACCCTCGTCTTCAACCTGATCGCCCTGCGCGTCGTTCGCAAATACCGGGAAGTCTATGACTGAGACCACGTCCCCCGCCGGCGCGCGCTCGGTCGATTTTGCCGACCCCGAAACCCGCAAGCGCCTGAAGAAACGCCGCGCCGCCGAGCTGCGCTTCCAGGCCTATGGCGTCGCGGCCATCGGCGTCGCCGTGGCGATGCTGCTGCTTCTCGTGACCACCATAGGCAGCCAGGCGCTGACCGCGTTCAGCCATCACAAGGTCGCCTTCGAGCTTGACCTTGCCGAATCGGTGATCGCCCCGGATGGCCGCGAGCGGACCGACGGGATTGCCGAGAACGTCTCCGGCTTCAACCAGCTGGTTCGCGCCAACCTGGCCGAGACATTCCCCGTCGGCACGTCCAGTCCGCGCCTTCTGGCCGAGCTGAACGGGCTGGTTACCCGCCTCGCGCTCCTGCCGATGGCCCGGGACACCGCCCGCCACCCGGCCCGGATCGGCACCACCCACAGCTATCGCGCGGCCCTGTCGGACGATCTCGACCTTTACCTCAAGGGTCGTGTCACCGACGAAACCGTGCTGCAGACCGGCCGGGTCACCGCTGCCAGCGAGCGGCGCGGGACCCTGCGCCTCGATAGCGAGGCCGGCGCCTTTGCCGGCGTGCTGGAGGCGCTGGACCGCGAGGCCGGAGGCCTTGATGACGAAGCGCGATCGGTGCTCGTCTTTGCCGGCGCCAATGCCGCACGCGTCCAGACTGTCGCGCCCGGCCGGATGATCGCCGCGCTGCTGGCCGGTTCGCCTGAGGGCTTTGACGGGCAGGCGCTTGATGTGCGCATCCTGGAGCTTGCCGAGAGTGAGCGCAATGTGACCGACGCCCAGATCGCCTGGACCCGCGCACTGATCGCCGACGGCCGTATTGAACGGGGCATCAACTGGGCGCTCCTGACCAATGCGGATTCCACCTATCCGGAGATCGCCGGCGTTCTCGCCGCGATCATCGGCTCCCTCCTCACCATGCTGGTGACAGCGCTCCTGGCAATCCCGGTCGGCATTGCCGCGGCGATCTACCTGGAGGAGCTTGCGCCGAAGAACCGGGCGACGGACGCCATTGAGCTCAACATCAACAATCTCGCCGCAATACCCTCCATCGTCTTCGGCCTGCTCGGCGCGGCCGTCTTCCTGAACCTGTTCGGCCTGCCACGCTCCGCGCCACTGGTCGGCGGCCTGGTGCTTGGCCTGCTCACCCTGCCGACCGTGATCATCGCCTCGCGCGCCGCCCTGCGCTCGGTCCCGCCCTCGATCCGGGCCGGAGCGCTGGCACTTGGCGCGTCAAAGACCCAGTCGATCTTCCATCACGTCCTGCCACTCGCCGCGCCGGGCATCCTCACGGGCGCAATCATCGGCATGGCCCGCGCGCTCGGCGAGACGGCGCCGCTGCTCCTGATCGGCATGGTCGCCTTCGTCGCCGAGGTGCCGGGTGGGCCGACGGATGAGGCGACGGCGCTGCCGGTGCTTGTCTACAAATGGTCAACCGGGGCAGAACGCGCATGGGAGCCGATGACGGCGGCGGCCATCATGATCCTCCTCACCTTCATGGTCCTGATGAATGCCGCAGCCGTGTTCCTGCGGCGACGCCTCGAGCGGAGATGGTAACCCGATGACCGACGCCCCTGAAATCCCCGGCGCGATGTCTGCTGCGGCAGACCAGGCACTGGCCAGCGCACCGCTTGCGGAACGCGTCAAGGTCGACTGCCGCAATGTCGATGTCTTCTATGGCGACAAGCAGGCGGTCTTCGACGTCTCCATGGGAATTCGCGAGCGCTCCGTGACCGCCTTCATCGGCCCGTCAGGCTGCGGCAAATCAACCTTCCTTCGCTGCATCAACCGGATGAATGACACGATCGAGACGTGCCGCGTGGAGGGTGACATCTTCATTGACGGCCAGGAGATCAACCACGATGCAGTCGACCCCGTGCTGCTGCGCGCTCGTGTCGGCATGGTGTTCCAGAAACCCAACCCCTTCCCGAAATCGATCTACGACAACATTGCCTATGGCCCGCGCATTCACGGGATTGCCCGCTCCAAGGCCGATCTCGACGGCATCATTGAGGACAGCCTGACGCGCGCCGGCCTGTGGGAGGAGGTCAGGGACCGCCTTGCCGCGCCGGGCAACAGCCTGTCGGGGGGCCAGCAGCAGCGCCTTTGCATCGCCCGCGCCATTGCCGTCAGCCCTGAAGTCATCCTTATGGATGAGCCCTGCTCGGCCCTCGACCCGATCGCGACCGCCAGGATCGAGGAGCTGATCGACGAACTGCGCCAGCGCTACTGCATCGTGATCGTGACCCACTCCATGCAACAGGCGGCGCGGGTGTCACAAATGACGGCGTTCTTCCATTTGGGAAACCTGATCGAATTCGGCGAGACGGAGTCCGTTTTCACAAATCCGAGGGATGAGAAAACACAGGATTACATCACCGGACGATTCGGCTAGACTGAGTCCATGGCAAATACACACATCGTTTCGTCGTATGGCGTGGAACTGGAGCGCCTGGCGGCTGACGTGCTTCGCTTGGGCGGCCTGGCGGAAAGCATGATCGCTGATGCCTGCAGCAGCCTCGTGCGCGGCGACGTCGCGCTGGCGGAGGCGACTGCATCGCGTGACGACCTGCTTGACCGGCTGGAGATAGAGATCGAGCGGCGGATCATCCGCCTGCTTGCCCTGCGCCAGCCCATGGCCAGTGACCTGCGTTCGGTGATCGCGGCGCTGAAACTGTCCAATGAGCTTGAACGGATCGGCGACCTGTCAAAGAACATCGCCAAGCGTGCGCCAGAGCTTGAAGGGTTCAGCACCGAAGCGGTGTTCAACGCCATCGCTCTGATGGGCCGGGCGGTATCGGAGCAGCTGCACGCGGTCCTCGATGCCTATTCCAGCGCCAATGCCAGCGAAGCCCTGCGCGTGTGGGTCCGCGACGAGGACATCGACCAGCATTACAACTCCCTGTTCCGCGAAACCCTCGCCCACATGATGGAAGATCCCTCGCTGATCACCGCTGGGGCCCACATCATGTTCATCGCCAAGAACCTCGAGCGGATCGGCGATCATTGCACCAACATTGCCGAGGTGGTGCATTATCAGGTAACAGGCGATCCGTTATCGTCCATGGCGAGACCGAAGGCGCCGCTCCTGGACGGTTGAGTGTCGGCGCCGCGTGAATCAGGGGACCGAACCGATGAAGCCGTATGTGCTGGTTGCCGAGGACGAGGCCGCCGTCTCTGAACTGCTGCGATACAATCTGGAACGGGAAGGCTATGAGACCGCCTTTGCCGGTGACGGAGAGGAGGCGATGATGATGATCGAGGAACGCTCGCCCGACCTCCTCCTGCTGGACTGGATGCTGCCCAAGGTGACCGGGATCGAGGTCTGCCGGCGCGTGCGCAACCGGGTCGAGACCGCGAACCTGCCAATCATCATGCTGACGGCGCGGGCGGAGGAGAATGACCGCATCCGCGGGCTCGATACCGGCGCTGACGACTATGTCACCAAGCCGTTCTCCACGACCGAACTGATGGCGCGCCTGCGCGCCGTCATGCGCCGCATCCGCCCCGGCCTTGTCGAGGACCAGCTGATGGTCGGCGACATCACCATCGACCGGTCCGGCCACACCGTCACCCGCACCGGCCAGCACATCCACCTCGGCCCCACCGAATTCCGCCTGCTCGACTATTTCATGCAGCACCCGGGACGGGTTTTCTCCCGCGAGCAGCTCCTCGATTCGGTCTGGGGTTCGGATGTCTATGTCGAGGCGCGCACCGTGGACGTGCATGTGGGCCGCCTGCGCAAGGCGCTGAAACAGCATGGCGGCGAGGACCCGATCCGCACCGTCCGCTCCGCCGGCTACGCCCTGAAGGCTGACTGACCGGCAATCACCCGGTCCGGTACACCGCCGTTGCCGTCAGCAC
Source organism: uncultured Hyphomonadaceae bacterium (assembly GCA_964412785.1). Lineage (GTDB taxonomy): Bacteria > Pseudomonadota > Alphaproteobacteria > Caulobacterales > Hyphomonadaceae > UBA5336. The sequence continues at coordinate 59,524 of CAYPQD010000010.1, read as the reverse complement.
CGTCTGCCCGCCCGCCACGGCATTGCCATGGGCGAACACCAGCGTGCGCGTACGCCGGTCGATTGTGGCGCCAAATGACAGCGACGCCGCTGCATCCGCCGCGCCCGCAATGTCGACGGTCACCGAGACCGGCCGGACCGGCGCGCCCGCATCGGTCTCCGCTGCCTGCCGGATCACCCGGCTGAGCAGTGCAGCAACCACTTCCGGATCGGCCGGCGCCGGCCCGTCAAGGCGCGCGCCCTTTACCGCGTCGAACACCAGCGCATGATAGGGAATGGTCACCGATCTAAGCACCGGGCACCTCCTCCACCGCCAGTCCGCGTCCGAGCCAGGCCTCCAGGTTCGCAATCACCTCGGCGCTGTCGATCGGCCAGCACGTCTCCCCGCCCAGCAGGTCCTGATGCAGGCTGAGCACGAGCAGCGGCGAGAGCAGCGCCAGGCTCGCCGCCCGCCGCGCGCCCCGGTCGGTCAGCGTCTCCGCCGTCTGGCCGAGTTTCACCGAGATCGCGTCCAGCGCCGGCTCCAGCACGTGCTCAAGATAAGCCCGGCCAATCTCCTCGTCGGCCAGGCCCTCGATCAGGCCGAAGGCATGGGCGCGCACGAAGCCGCCATGGCGCATCCCCGCTTCGGAAACACGGTAGTATTCCGAGACCGCATCGCGCGCGGAGCGGGCCGGCGTTGCCACCACGCTCCAGATGCGCTGCCCCCGCGCGCCAATCTTCTCAAGGATCGCCATCACCACCCCCCGGCGATCCCCGAAATAATGACGAAGCGTCGGCTCCGATGCCCCGACCGACAGCGCGAACTGGCGCAGCGACGGGCGCCTCAGGTCCGCATTCAGCGCAAAATCGGTCAGCGCGTCCAGCAGCGCGTCCCGCTTCTCCTCAAAATCCCTGTTCCTGACGCCAGCAGGTCGCGGCATCGCCTCCCCCGTCCTTCTTGTCGGTCCGGTTTACCGGCCCGGACAGGGTCGGCGCGAAGCGATGGTGATAGCCGCTCGCGCCAGGAAGCACAAACCCGTCTGCGCGTGCCCGTCGGCTTCAGCCGCGCCGCCACAGGCGCAGCCACCACGCATCGTCTTGTGCCTCATCATCATCGGGCAGGCTGAGGCCGGCCCTGGAGAAGCCCTCCTCGGCCATCCGCGCGCGGATATCGTCAAGGTCGCGGCCGGTCAGCCTTGCCAGTGTCTTTGCTTCCGCATCCCAGCGCTCGACCAGGCGGTCGGCATAGTCGCGCGCCTCGTCGCACTGGTTGTAATCGCCCCGCCAGGGGTGGCGCAGGACATAGCGGCCCTGGTAATTTGACCGGTCGCCCGTCACCTGGAATTCCAGGTCCTCTGGAAAGCTCTGGGCATCATAGCGCAGGTGCAGGCGGGTCACGAACACATCCACCGGCGCCGGGCGTGGCGGGAAGGTCATGTCGGGCCGCGGGTCGCGCGCCTCGTCAAGCCACATCACGCCAAGCTCCCTGAGCTCGCCCTGCGACAGCGGGTCGGCGGCGCACGGGTCACACCAGGCCATGTCCCAGGCATACTCAAGGAACACCGCCTTGCCGCCCGTCTTCTCCACCTGATGGGTGAACATGTCCCGGTAGAAGTCGCCGAACTCGTCCTTGATGTAGATCGGCACGTCCATGTCGGAGGGCAGCTTCACCGTCTTGTAATTGGTGGTTTCCACCCGGCCCTCGCGGGTCAGCGCGAACACGAACAGTTCCTGCTTGCCCTGCGCATTCACGGTGCCCAGCCGGATCGGCAGCATGAAGTCCTCGTCCTCATACGCCACCTGGATCGGACGCAGGAAGGCCGCACCGTCATGGCGCTCCAGATTCACCCTGGCGACGAAGAATTTCATCCCTCGCTTGAGATAGGCACCAACCACCGCCTCGGCGCCATCTGGAATGCGATAGCCATTCTGGTTGAGCCAGGTGATCAGGCCGTCGCTTTCCTCCGCCGAGAGGATGAGGATGTCATATTCGCCGACCTCGTATTCCGCCTCGATGGTGACGCCGAGATCGCCCGCCTTCTCCATGACGGCCTCCGGAACCGGCGCCCCGGCCATGCCTGCGGTCTGGTCCATCATGCGATAGCGCGCCATCTCGCACGGGTTCTCGTCGTAATACTCCACGAGCCGCGGCGCGGTGTAGGCATCCAGATGCTCCATCAGGCCCGGATTGGCGACATTGATCTGCTCGCGCCGGGGCACCTCAACCACCGGGATCACCATGGCAAACTCGCTTGGCGCACCGCGATAGTCCGAAGCCATGGTTATGACGGTGCGCTCGCCATCGCGCACCAGCGCCACCTTCGAGGCGTCGTTGAAGAGGTCGGTGTCGGCCTTGGCGACATAAAAGCCGCAGAAGGCGTGCGCCGGCGCGCCGAGGCTAAGGGCGAAGAGCGCGAGCATGAAGCCCGCGATCCATTTCGGGTAAGTCATCGCAGCGTCCCTTTCTTGCTTGGGATGTCCATTGGAAACGCTCCGCCGGCAGCAGCCGGTCGAGCAGCGGGGTCAGGGGGGCCAGCAGTGCCAGCGCATACAGCATCGGCGCGCGCACATGGTGTTGCCAGCCCATCCAGGCGGCGAGCAGCGCCACGCAGAAGGCAAACACCAGGCGGGCGGCCCGGCTGTCGGGCGTCGAGCGCGGATCGGTGATCATGAAGAAGGCAAACACCAGCAGCGCGCCATTCTGCAGCTTGTGCAGCGGGATCGCCAGCGGGTCGCCAAGCCAGAGCGCGCGGGCGATCAGGATGGCCGCAAAGAAGCCGAGAAAGCCAAGCGCGATGTCGAGCCGCCGAGCCGAGGAGAGCACCAGCGCGGCCAGTCCGGCCGCAAGGGCGGCAAACAGGGGGGCCTGCCCCCACTGACCGGGCGACACCCATGCGCCGGGCCCCAGAAGCAGGCTCAGGCTGACAATGCCGATGCAGGCCGGGTTGAACAGATGCTTGCTGTTGCAGCGGATCAGGAATTTGGCGCCGACTGCAATCAGCCCGGCCACAAGCCAGACCCAGAGATCGGCCGCACGCAGGAGGATCGACAGCGACAGCGCAGTGATCGCTGCAGACTTCCACTCAAAATCCCGCAGCAGCAGCCCGGCGGCCGGTGCATCACCCTGCCGTGCAGCCAGCGCGCGCAGGCCGTTCACACCGGCCGTGCCCGCCAGCTGCGCCAGCAGCGTCCCGCAGAGCGCCGCGGCCAGCGCCAGCGGCGTCGCCCCGAAATCCGACTGCGTCAGTGACAGGATAAACAGGCCCGAAAGCGCCAGGATCTGCCAGTGGCGCGCATCGCCATGGAGGCGCCTGAAAGCCGTGACGGCAAGATCGGGTCCGCGTCCCATGCACCCGAAAGCACCGCGGGAATGCGTTGAAATTTTGGCCGAAGGCGGCCCGGCGCCGCGTCAGTAGCTTTTCGGCAGTCCGAGCACCCGCTCTGAAATGTAGTTGAGGATCATCTCGCGGCTGACCGGGGCGATCCGCGCCAGCATCGCCTCGCGGAACCAGCGCTCCACCTGGTATTCCTTGGCGTAGCCCATGCCGCCATGGGCGAGCACCGAGGCTTCACAGGCCGTGAAGCCGGCTTCCGTCCCCAGATATTTTGCAGCGTTCGCCTCAGCGCCGCATTCCTCGCCGGCGTCGAACAGGGCCGCAGCCTTGTAGGCGAGGAGTTCGGCGGCGGAGAGTTCCGCCCAGCATTTCGCCAGGGGATGGGCCACGCCCTGGTTCTGGCCGATCGGTCGGCCGAACACGATCCGCTCCTGCGCATAGCGCGCCGCTCGCTCCAGGGCGGCAAAGCCAAGTCCGATCGATTCCACCGCGAACAGCACCCGCTCCGGGTTCAGGCCCTGGATCAGGTATTTGAACCCGTGGCCCTCCTCGCCGATCAGGTGCTCCCGGGGCACTTCCAATCCATCAATGAAGAGGGTGTTCGACTCCACGGCCTTTCGGCCCATTTTCGGGATGGGTTGCGCCTCAATCCGGCCCCGGTCGAAATCGGTATAGAACAGCGACAGGCCGAGATAGGGCTTTGAGGCCTCTTCCCTCGGCGTGGTCCGTGCAATGATCAGGATCTTGTCGGCCCGCTGCGCTCCGGTGGTCCAGATCTTCCGGCCATTGATGATGTAGCCGGAATTGGTCCGCTCCGCCTTGGTCTGCAGGCTGGCTGTGTCGAGCCCGGAATTGGGCTCTGTCACGGCAAAGCACATCTTTTCCTCGCCGGAGATGATCTTCGGCAGGTTCTCCCGCTTCTGCTCGGCATTGCCGAACATCTCCAGCGGTTTCGGCCCGAAGATATTGAGGTGGATCGCCGACGCCCCGGAATAGCCCGCGCCCGAGCGTGTCACCGTCTGCATGACGATGGAGGCCTCCGTCAGCCCCAGCCCGGCCCCGCCATAATCCTCCGGGAACGCCACGCCGAGCCAGCCGCCCTGCGCCATGGCATCACAGAACGCCTCCGGCCAGTGACCCGTCTCGTCGGTCTCCATCCAGTAGGCATCGTCGAACCGGGCGCAGGTGCGCGCCACCGCATCGCGGATCGCCTGCTGGTCCTCGGTGATGGCGTCGATGGCATGCATGGCGGGCGTCCTTCCTGTCAGGACCGGTCTGGTCCGGCGTCTCTTCCGTCCCGCCAGATATGAAGCGCCACCGCCCGCCCGTCCAGCACCGCGGCATCAGCCAGCCCCTCCGGCAGCGCCGCGCCCTCCAGAATATGCCGCGCCGCCGCCTCCGCCGTCAGCGGCGCCAGCAGCACACCATTCCTGTGATGTCCCGTCAGGAGGTAGCGCCCGGGCGCAATCCAGCCGGCCACCGGCCCGTCCACCAGAGAGCCCGGCCGCACCCCCGCCCAGCGCGCGAGCACCTGCGCCTCGTGCACGGCCGGGAACAGCGCGCCCGCCGCCTCCACCAGCGCCAGCAATTCCCCCGCCGAAGGTTGCGTGTCGCAAAGCCCCGGCTCGACACTGGCGCCGAGAATCACCCGGCCGCGCCTTGGCACGAGATAGAGGGACCCGAACCGCACACAGTGCTCAGATGGCAGCCCCGGCCCCGGCCGAAGTGCCAGCGCCGCCCCCTTCACCGGGCGTGCGCCCGCAGCCTGCCAGCCGCGCGCATCGACAAGCACTTCGACCCCCTTTGGAAACCCACCGCGCACGGGGTCCAGTGCCTCGCCCGCCCGCACGCGCCCGCCCAGCGCCTCGACGGATAGGAGCAGCGCCGCGACAACGGCCGCCGGCTCTACCTGGCCATCCGCCGGCATCCATGCCGCCGCCAGGACGGCTTCACTTGGCACTGGCATGACACCTGGCATGACACAATGAGGGTCCACCGGCCGCACCCCCGCCCGCCCGCAGCCCTGCACCCGCTCAAGCGCGCCCGCCTCTGCCTCGCTGCGCGCCAGCGCGAGGGTCGGGCCGGGCTGGTAGTGGAGCGCGATCCCGCTCTCGCGCTCAAGCATCCCGGCATAGCCCGGCCACGCCGCCGCAGCGTCAAAGCCAAGAGCGATGAGTGCCGCTGATCCGCAATTGCCTGCCTCATGGGTCGCGCCGAGCATCCCGGCAGCTGCGCCGCTCGCGCCACCGCCCGGTGCGCCGGCCTCGTAAACCTCCACCGCCGCGCCGCGCTGCAACAGGGCGCGCGCCAGCGTCAGGCCAACGAGGCCTGCCCCGGCAATGCACACCTTCAAAGGCCCGCCCCCGGCGCGCCTGTCCCGGCCTGGTGCTTTGAAATCTCCATACCGCCCGATCTAGGCGGTGCCCGCTTCGGGCTCAATCGGCGCGGCGCTTTTCCGCCCGCCATATCTTCAGGAAGGCCGCCGCCCAGCGCCGTTCCTGGAATATCACCTGCTTTTCCACTGCCCCGCAGCCGGAATGCGCCGTGCGGACCATGATTTCCGGCGCATCGGTGTCGACGTCTGAAGACGGCTCAAGACAGGTCTCGGCGCGCCACCGGGTGAAAAGGTCGATCGCCGACAGCAGGACGCGTTCATCGCGCGGGTCTTGCACCTCGAGATTCACAATTATGTCGTTCATAATGCCAATCCCCAGCTCACCTTCTTCATTGCTTAGCATTCGCGCTTCTCTGCAAGCAAGGGACCATTCGTCGGAATGCGGACAATTTTGTGCACGTGCACACAGGTTCGGCAGGCGACACAATGCCCTGCGGCAGTCAGGCTGTTGCGATCCATTCGCAAGAGCCCTACAAGCGTCCTCAATGCGGGGAACAGCAAAAGGGAAAATCCATGCGCCGACTGATCGTCACCACCGCGTCGCTGGTCCTGGTGGCCTGCTCCGGCCCGGCCGAGCCGCCGGCCGGCACCCCCGACGCCGCCACGCCGGCGCTGGAAGTGAATGTCTATTCTGCCCGCCACTATGACTCTGACCGGGCGCTGTACGACGCCTTCGAGGCAGAGACCGGGATAAGCGTCAGGGTCCGCGAGGCGAATGCGGCCCAATTGCTGGAGACGGTCCGGGCCGAGGGCGAGAACAGCCCGGCTGACGTCCTGATCACGGCCGATGCCGGCGCGTTGTGGCGCTTCAAGGAGGCCGGCCTGACCCAGCCGATCGCCAGTGCGCGCGTCGAAGACACGGTTCCGGCACGCTACCGTGACGGCGACGGCCACTGGACCGGCCTTGCCCTGCGCGCCCGTGTCGTCGCCTATGATCCGCAGGCGGTGTCGGCCGAGGACATCGCCACTCTCGGGGCGCTCGCCGATGAGCGCTTTGACGGCGAAATCTGCGTGCGCTCCAGCTCGAACATCTACAACCTGTCCCTTCTTGGCGAGATCATCCTGAGGGATGGTGTGGATGCGGCGGCACGCTGGGCCGAATCGCTGGCCTCCAACATGGCGCGCGATCCCCAGGGCGGCGATACCGCCCAGATCGAGGCCGTCGCTGCCGGACTCTGCTCAATCGCCATCGTCAATCATTATTACTGGGTGCGCCTCGCCACCAGCAGCTCGCAGGCCCAGCGCGAGGTGGCGGCGAAGACGGCGCTCGCCTTTCCGGCAGTGAATGGCGGTGTCCATGTCAACGTCACTGGCGCGGCGATGGCGCGCCATGCCCCCAGCCCGGAGGCCGCCCGCCGGTTCATCGAATACCTGCTGTCGCAGGAGGGCCAGGCCATGCTGGTCAGCGAGACCCGGGAATTCCCGATCGTGGAGGGTGTCACCCTGCCGGCGGGCCTCGACACCCTGCCGGAATTCACTCGCAGCGACCTCGACCTCGGCGAGCTGGGCGAGACCCAGGCGACCGCGCAGCGGCTGTTTGACCGCGCCGGCTGGAACTGAGCCAGCGCGCCTTTGGCCCGGCTCCTGCCCCTCACCCTGCCCTTGGCGACGCGGCGCCGCTGGCGGGAGCCATCCGACCCGCTCGCGCTCGGTGTCGCACTGATGGCCGCAATGGTGATCGGCGCACCGGTGCTCGCCGCAATGCTTGCCGGTCTCCTGCAGGGTGGCGGCTTGGCCTGGCAGCACCTCTTCGAGACCCAGCTTGCCGGCTATACCGTGACCACGCTCGCCGTCCTCGCCCTGACCGGCGTTTTCATCCTCGCCTGCGCCGTCCCTGCGGCCTGGCTGGTCACCTGGTACCGATTCCCGGGCCGCGGCCTCTTCGAATGGCTGCTGATCCTGCCGCTTGCCGCGCCGGGTTACGTCCTTGCCTTTGCCTATGCAGACCTCTTTGGCGTCGGCGGGCCGGTCCAGTCGGCCCTGCGTGAGGCCACCGGCTGGTCGGCGCGCGACTACTGGTTCCCCGACATCGCCAGCACGCCGGGCCTCGCCTTCGTGCTGGCCGGCGCGCTGTTGCCCTATGTCTACCTGACCGCCCGCGCGGCCTTCGTGACCACCTCGCTGTGCACCCTCGACGCTGCGCGCACCCTCGGCGCCAGCCGGGCGCGCGCGTTTCGTCATGTCGCCCTGCCGGCCGCGCGTCCGGCTATCGCTGCGGGCCTTGCACTCGCGCTGATGGAAGCGGCCGCCGATTATGGCGCCGCCAGTTTCCTTGGCGTGGAGACGCTCACCGTTGGCGTCTTCCGGGCATGGGAGAGTTTTGGCGCGGCGAGTTCGGCGGCAAGGATCGCGCTCATCCTGCTGCTGATCGCGCTCGTCCTGCAGGTGCTGGAACGGCGCCTGCGCGGACGGGCAGGCTTTGGCGCCACCTCCTCGCGCTGGCAGCGGATCGAGCGCCGGCCCCTCGGCCCGCTCGCCGCTGTGGGGGCGATCCTTGCCTGCGCCGGGCTCGCTGCCTGGGGCTTTTTCCTGCCGATGGGCCGGCTTGTCTGGCTGGCGGGGGAAACCGGCGGCGGCCAGGCGCCGGTGCTGCAGGCGACCTGGAATTCCGTGCGCCTCGCCGCCGCGGGTGCCGGCGCAGGCTTCGTGCTCGGCCTCGTGATCGCGCTGTTTGCCCGCGACAGCGCGCTCGGCGCGCGCGCCGCACGCTGGGCCTCCACCGCCGGCTATGCCGCGCCGGGCGCTGTCCTCGCCCTCGGCGGTCTGGCCGTGCTGGACCTGATGCCCTTCACCCTGACCGGCGGCGCCGCCCTGGTCGCCCTGGTCTGGATCTACGCCAGCCGCTTCACCGCTGCGGGCGCGCAGCCGATGGAAGCGGCGCTCGCGCGCGCGCCCGCCTCGCTCGGCCATGCTGCCCAGAGCCTCGGCGCCGGCAGGATGCGCCGGCTTGTCACCGTCGACCTGCCGATCGCGCTGCCCGGCGCCCTGGTCGGCGCCCTCATCCTGTTCGTCGAGACGCTGAAGGAGCTGCCGGCAACCCTGATGCTGCGCCCGTTCAACTGGGACACGCTGGCGGTGCGCGCCTATGCCTATGCCTCCGACGAACGCCTTGCCCAGGCCGCCCTGCCCTGCGTGATGATCACCCTTGCCGGCCTTGCGCCGGTCATGGTCCTGTCCTGGCGCCTGTCGCGGGCACGGCCGGGAGACGATGGATGACGCAGGAGCCGCTGGCGGCGCGGGGGGTCAGCCGCCATTATGGTGGCCGCGCCGTGGTCGACCGGGTCGACCTCACCCTCGCGCCGGGACGGATCACCGCGCTGATCGGCGGCTCCGGCGCCGGCAAGTCGACCCTGCTGCGCCTGTTTGCGGGGCTGGAACCGGTCGACGCAGGCACCATCACCCTGGCCGGCGAGGCCGTCTCCGCGCCGGGGCGCCTTGTGCCCGCTGAGCGCCGCCATGTCGGCCTGATCTTCCAGGACTTCGCCCTGTTCCCGCACCTCACCGCGCTGGACAATATCAGCTTCGGCCTGAAGGCCCTGCCCCGCATCGACCGGCACCGCCGCGCCATCGACTGGCTGGCACGCTTCAACCTGGCAGACCGCGCCGGCGCCTACCCGCATGAGCTGTCCGGCGGCGAGCAGCAGCGAGTCGCCATCGCCCGGGCGCTGGCGACCGCGCCGCGGGCCATCCTGATGGACGAGCCCTTCTCCGGCCTCGACCCGGCGCTACGCCGAGAGGTCGCCGCCACCGCCCTGGCCACCCTGCGCGAGGCCGGCCAGCCGGTTCTGCTGGTCACCCATGATGCGGAGCACGCGCTGGAAACCGCCGACTGGCTGGCGGTCATGCGGGCCGGCCGGATCGTGCAGCAGGGTGCGCCGCGCCACGTCTATGAGTGCCCCGCCGATCTGGAGATCGCCCGCGCGCTCGGCCCGGTGAACGCCTTCAATGCCGCCGAGGCCCCGCCCGGCCTGCTGGACGCGATCGATCGCAGCGGCGGGCCGCTGATCGTCGCCCGCGAGGAAGCGGTTCGTCTCGACCCCTACGGACCGGTTCGCGCCCGCGTGACCCGGCTTGCGTTCCTCGGCGCGTTGACCCGCGTCTCGCTGGACACGGGTAAGCTCGCCCTGAGCGCCCTCGTGCCAAGCCGAAGCGCGCCGCAGCCCGACAGCGAAACCGGCCTCGGCCTCGACCCGGCACTGGTGCGCACCTTCCCGGCGGACGAGGACTGACAGGCTGGAGAGGCTGCACCCGCCCCCTCGCATTCAGGGGCCGTTCAGCCTAACGTGCGTGTCTGGTGCCTCACATTGCCCGCGGGAGTGCGACAATCCATGACCCGACTGATCGGTCGTCTCGCCGCCGTCCTGGCCGTTTGCCTCGCAGGCGTCATCACCGCCCTGCCAGCGGGCGCTCAAAGTCTCATCCGCGATGCGGAGATCGAGACCATCCTGCGTGAGTGGACCGACCCGATCCTCGAACAGGCCGGCCTCGTGCCGCAGGACGTGCAGCTGTTCATCATCAACGATCCCTCGCTCAACGCCTTCGTCGCCAATGGCAAGCGTATCCATGTCCACACCGGCCTGTTGATCGAGGCGGAAAGCGCCGAGCAGATACTCGGCGTCATCGGCCATGAAACCTGCCACATCGCCTGCGGCCATTCCGTCAGCCGCTCGCGTGCCGCTGAGGTCGCCATGCGCCCGGCACTCATCACCATCGGCCTTGGCATCCTCGCGATGGCGGCCGGCGAGGGCGAGGCTGGCGCCGCCCTGATCGGCTCCTCGCAGCAATTCGCCGCCCTCAACTTCTTCACCCACACGCGCGCCGAAGAGGCAGAGGCCGACCAGGCTGCTGTCCACTATCTCTCCGAACTCGGCCTGTCGCCACGAGGCCTTGTCGAATTCATGGAGAATTTCCGCTACCAGGAAGTCCTGAGCGAGGCCAATCGCTACCCCTATTTCCGTGCCCACCCGCTCGCCTCCGACCGGATCCGTACCACCCGCTCACTCGCCGAGGAGACCGGACTGTGGGACACCCCGACCGATCCGCTCATGCAACACCAGTACGACATGATGCGCGCCAAGCTGATCGGCTTCCTGGAGCCCATCGCCTTCGTTTACCGGGAATACCCGCAGAGCGACCAGAGTGAGGCCGGCCGGTATGCCCGCGCCATCGCCAGCATGCTGAAGGCCGATACGACAACCGCCCTGCGCGAGGTCGACAGCCTGCTGGAAGCATTCCCGGACAATCCCTACTATCACGAGCTGAAGGGCCAGATCCTGTTCGAGACCCACCGCGCAGCGGAGTCCGTCGCCCCGCATGCCCGATCCGTGGAGCTCCTGCCCGGCCATCCCCTCCTTCTTGTCAACCTCGCCCGCTCGCTGACTGCGCGCAATGAACCCGGCGACCTGGAACGCGCCGAGGAAGCCCTGCGCGACGCCCTGATCGCCGAACCGGACCACGCCTTTGCCTGGCGCCAGCTCGCCGAGACGCTTGGCCGGCAGGATCGCAAGGCCGAGGCGCTGCTCGCTTCCGCCGAGGCGGCCTTCAGTATCGGTGACTTTCCAACCGCCAACAGCTTCGCCGGCCGCGCCGTGCGCGACCTGACGCCGGGCACACCGGACTTTCGCCGCGCCTCCGATATTCTCGCAATCACCGATCCGCGCCTGCCGGAGAACCGCGCCATCTACGACCGCGCGCGCCAGCGTCGCTGACCGGCAATGCCGGCGTGCGGTTGTCACGGGAACGTCAGCAGAAATCGCACGGGCCGCCATGGACCGCGCCGGCAAACTGTCCCATTTCCTCACCTGACGGATCCGCGTCACCCAATCCGGAGCCTTCCCGATGATGATCCGCCAGACCCTGATCGGCGCCGCGGCAGCCAGCCTCATCCTCCTCTCCGCCTGCGCCGAGAACGGCACCGCCGCCCGATCGGACCTCTCGCGCGGCGAGATCGAGACCATCTTGCGCGATTACCTTATGGAAAACCCCGAAATCATTGAGGAGGCCCTGATCGCGCTCAGCCAGAAGCGCCAGGCCGACGAGGCCGCCAAGGCCCGCGCCGCCATCGGCGACAATCGCGACGCGCTGTTCACCCATCCCGACGACTATTCGATCGGCCCGAAGGATGCCGAGATCACGGTGGTCGAGTTCTTCGATTATCGCTGTGGTTACTGCAAGCGCTCGCTGGACTGGGTCTCCGGCCTGCCGGAAGCCCATGACGGCCGGGTCCGTGTGGTCTTCAAGGAATTCCCGATCCTCTCCGAGGCCAGCACCCGAGCCGCCCGCGCCGCTCTCGCCGCCGGCCGCCAGGGCAAGTATTTCGAGATGCATGCCGCCCTGATGGCCTCGCGCAGCGCACTGGAAAGCGAGGACATCGACAAGATCGCCGCCGAGATTGGCCTCGAAATGACGCAGTGGCGCGCTGACCTGGAGAGCGAGGCCGTCACCGGGCATATCGAGGAGACCAAGGCCCTCGCCCGAAGCCTCGGCGTCAGTGGCACCCCCGCCTTCTTCCTTGGCGATGACTACGTTGCCGGCGCCGACACCGGGCGCGTCGACAACCTCATCAAGGCGGCCCTCGAAGGCTGACAGAACGGCCTTGACCCGGTGTTCACGGGGGGAGCGAGCGCCCGCAGTCCCGTGGACAGACAGGATGCGCGGCACGGCAGCACGCAAGAGGGGAATGGCAGGCGGGCGGCCCCGTGGCCGGACAGGCACGGCCCTGTCCGACCGGACACACCCTGTCGCTACAGTGCAGCCCATGACCGTGGACGACATCCTCGCCCTGTTTGCCCGTGTTCCGGTGCGCTTCTGGCCGGTGCTGGTGATGGGCATCATCCGCGTCTCCGGGGAGATCGAGGCGGCGCTGCGCGAGGGCCGCTCAGGCTGGATCTGCTATGACCGCCTCGGCCGGGTGTGGCTTGACCTCTACCCGGCGCCGATACGCGACTGGCAGGACGATCTCGCCGAACGCCTCACATCCGACCAACGGCGCATGTCGGTTGCCCTGTGCGAAGGCGCACGCCCGGCGCCGCCGGTCCCCGACCTGCGCGGGCGACTGGCCCGCCCGCTGTGCGCGCCTTCGGGTGCCGCGCCCGCTCCGGCCTTCCCCGATACCTCCTGAAGTCGCCCGCCGCCCCGAAAATCCGGCCAGACACCGCCAACGCGCCCTCCCCGGGCGTCGCATGTGCTGTTCCTTTAATAACAAGCTGCATGGACCCCAAACCGATCCTTGCAGCGCGAGGCCGAGCGAGACTGCGCGTCGGCGTTCATGCGCCGGGGCCGCGGATGAGTCTTCATCCGCGCAGATTGGTATAAGGCACCGGTTTGGAGTGAAACAAAGGACTGGTACTCAAGGGCGGTTTCCGCCCTATGGCGGCGCCCGGCCGAATGGACCCATCGCGCCGCTAAAGACCTTTGTTCTCACGCGTTTGCGGACGGCGAACCGGTTGCCATTTCGCCTGGAAACGCCCTAGATGAGACCTGCAAGCGGTGAGGACGGGTCGGCATAGCGCTTCTTGCCCATACGCCCGGCGAGATAGGCCTCGCGGCCGGCGATCACCGCATGTTTCATCGCCTTGGCCATGCGCACCGGGTCCTTCGCCTCGGCAATTGCGGTGTTCATCAGCACGCCGTCGCAGCCAAGCTCCATCGCGATGGCCGCATCGGAAGCGGTGCCGACACCAGCATCGACGATCACCGGAACCCGTGCCTGCTCGACAATCAGGCGGATGTTGACCGGGTTCTGGATGCCGAGGCCGGAGCCGATGAGCGAGCCGAGCGGCATGATCGCGCAGCAGCCGGCCTCCTCCAGCTTGCGGGCGTAGACCGGGTCGTCGGAGCAGTAAACCATGACCTCGAACCCGTCGGCGATCAGCGCCTCGGCCGCGCGCAGGGTCTCGGCCATGTCGGGATAGAGCGTCTTCTGGTCGGCCAGAACCTCCAGCTTGACCAGCGACCAGCCGCCGGCCTCGCGCGCCAGTCTCAGGGTGCGCACCGCGTCCTCGGCAGTATAGCAGCCGGCCGTGTTCGGCAGGAAGGTATAGCGCTGCGGCGAGACATGGTCGGTGAGGCGCGCCTCGTCCGGGTTGGACAGGTTCACCCGGCGCAGGGCCACGGTCACCATGTCGACACCGGCCGCCTCGGCGGCGGCGGCGTTCTCGGCATAGCTGCGATACTTGCCGGTGCCGATGATGAGGCGCGATCGGAAGGAGCGCCCGGCGATGGTGAGGGGCGTGTCGTCAGTCATGCCGGGTGCCTAGACCTGAAGGCTGGGCAAGGCAACGCGACAGGTTCAGCCGCCGCCAAGGGTCGCGCCGTCGCCTTCCTCGCTTGCCGGAACACTGCCGGGAGTGTCCGGGTCCTTCTGTTCAAGGCCCATCGGGTCGGGGCGAGGAAACAGGTCGAGCTGGCGCGGGTCACCAGCGGGTCCGCGCTTTCGCTGGCGGGTCCGCCCGCCGCGGAAGTAAAGGTCGTCGGTATGGTCTGGCTTTGGGACTGCCGGCCGCGGCGGCTCTGGCGGTTCCGGCTCCAGCTCGGCGCCCGCCTCCTCAGCCTTGCCGAGCTTCCAGTAGGTGACCGCCAGGATGGGCGCGCCGGACTCGTCCTCATAGCGCTGGACGAATCCCTGGCCGACGCCATTCTCGGCCGCGTCGAGAATTTTTACCGCCTCGTCGGCGCTGACGGTGAGCCAGTCGGTCTGCAGGCCGAGAATGGTCCGCTCGCCTGCCGCGCGCCGGGCCTCGCCGAACGTCCTTGCGCCCGCACCGGGTGCGCCCGCGATCGCCGCTTCGGGGGTCTCGGCAAGGGGATAGAGATGGCCCATCTGAGTCGCGAGCCTAGGACGCCGGCGGTCCGGAATCCAGCCAGAGGCCGGCCGGCTCCAGGACCGGCGCCGACAACCTGCGGGCCGCGAGATGGGCAAACCGGAGCGTCATCGCCTTTCGCCGGGCACCGCTCAGCGGGGTCAGGGGCGCCTCGCGCAGAATGGCACCGCCAAAGGCATCGGCAACGATCAGGCCGGCCTCATCCGGGATCAGCTCCAGCGGAAAGGCCTGCGAGACGGCGAAGAAGAAACGGTCGCAGAAGGGCTGGTAGTCAGGCCATTTCCGGTCGCTTCGGAAATCGGCGAGGGAGGACTTGATCTCGATGAGCGAAACCTCCCCCCGTCCGCCGAGCACAGCGACATCGGCGCGCCGGCCATTGGCAAGCGTCAGCTCCGTGACGCAGGCCTGGCCGAGCCCGCAGAACAGCCGGATCACCCCGCGGGCAATCTCGCCGGCGCCGGGCGCCATCGTCCCGTGGACTGGCGCGGGGTCTGCGGGCATCGTGTCCATCGCACTCCAGCGCCGGGGCGTCTCCGGCGCGTTCCCATCCTGTTCAGGATGCCGGCCGCCTCCCCGGCCGTCAACCGCCGATCAGGCGATCGACATAGGCCGGGACGATCTCGCTGGCAGGGCCATACAGCGTCTCGTCGAAGACATAGGCGTTCTCCGAAGGCTCAAGGTTCAGCTCCACCGCAAGGGCGCCGGCATAGCGCGCTTCCTGAACGAAGCCGGCGGCCGGATAGACACTGCCGCTGGTCCCGATGGACAGGAAGAGCTGGCAGTGGACGAGCGCGGCACCGATCCGTTCCATCTCCAGCGGGATCTCGCCGAACCAGACCACGTGCGGGCGTTGCAGCCCGGCTTTCGAACAGCCGGGGCAGGCGGTCATGTGGTCAAGGTCGCCGGCGCAGCCGGACACGCAGCCACAGGCGCGGCAGCGCTGCTTGTTCAGCTCACCATGCATGTGGACGACCTGCTGGCTGCCGGCGCGCTCGTGCAGGTCATCGACATTCTGGGTGACCAGCAGAAACTCCGACCCCGCCGCCCGCGCCGCCGCCTCAAGCCGCGCGAGGGCGATATGACCGGAATGGGGTTTGGCGGTCTTCAGCTGGCGCCGCCGGTCATTGTAGAAACCCTGAACGAAATCCGGATTGCGGGCAAAGCCTTCCGCGGTCGCCAGATCCTCAAGCGGGTATTTTGTCCAGATCCCATCCCGGTCGCGAAACGTGCCAAGGCCGCTCTCCGCAGAGATCCCGGCGCCGGTAAGAACGATGATGGTCGACGGAAGAGTCATGGCCGGGCGTCTCGTCATATTGCTAACACAAGGCTAAAGTATGAACAGGGTTGGCACGGCACAACGCAGGATGCGAGAGCAGACAATGAGCGAAATTTCCAAACGCCGCACCGCGATCGCGATCGCACTCCTGGGCAGCCTGGCCCTGACCCTCGCCGCCTGCGACCGGCGTGAGGAACGGGTGGAGCGCGCTGAAACCGTGATCGAAGCGGCCTGGGAGCAGGCCAATGGCCGCGACCCGCGCCGGGTCGGGCCACAGGATGGCCCGGCTTCACTGGCCTCGGTTGCGGTGGAAGACCGCGCACTCGCCGGGACGGTCCAGAACCGGATGGTGATCGCCCAGGCGTCGGAAAGCCCGCGCTTTGCCATTGGCTCGGTGATCGCCAAGCCGAAGAACCTGCCGCAGCTCGCGGCTCCCTCGCCGGAGCGGTTACGCCGCCTTGAGGCCTATGGAACCAGCGAAATCGGGCGCCTGCCCAAGGTCAGCATCGACCCGCGCGAACGCTTGGAGCGGGTTGTCGAGGGGGAAGCTCCGCAAAGGATGATCGAGAAGCTGCAACGCGCCGAGGAGCGTGAGGTCGCGGAACTCCGGGAGATGGATATCCGCGAGATGCGCAGCGATGATGGCGAGACCGGCGACGACGATGCCGCCTCCCCCGCCCCGCCGCCCGGCGAACGGGGCACCGCCCCGCGCGAGGCGCTGGAGGCGCTTGACCGCTCAACCCTCAAGCGGCTGACCCGCCGCGCCGCCGTGACACCGGAACTGGTCCAGGTACAGGCAGACGCGCGCACCGAGATGATGGATGTGATGGCCGAATACGGCCTCGGCGGTACGGTGGAGCTTTCGCGCACGGGCCAGATGGTGATCGAGCTTGGCGCTGATCCGACGCAGTTCACCACCGAAGGCGCCACAAGACGCGGCCTGCCGCGCATGGCGCTGGTGCGCAAGCAAGGCTGCCCGGCCGGCGTTTCCATTGAGGACATCCGCGCCGACCCGGCACTTGCAACCGAATGCGTGCTGAAGCGTCTGCAGTCCAGCGGCAATTTCGAGTATGTGGAAAAGGACTTTATTTTCGAGCATCAGTTCGCCCGCCGGCCGGACACCATTCCTGGCAACGGCGATGGCGGCGCCATAACCGGGCCGGTTGCGGCCATCCTGACGCCGAACGACCCGCTCTGGGAAATGCAGTGGCACTTCCGGGACAATGGCGCAGACGAGGACCAGAGCCCCGGCGGCGCCGGCTTTGTCGATTTCTGGTCGCGAACAGGCCAGACCGGCTCCAGCGACGTGGTGGTCGCGGTGATCGACACCGGCCTGCAACTCGACCATCCCGACATCGCCGGAAGTCCCAATATCGCGCCGGGCTGGGACATGGTCTCAGATCCGGAGATCGGCAATGATGGCGATGGGCGCGACAGCGACCCGAACGACCCGGGCGATCTCTGCGACCCGAGCCAGCCCTTTGCCGAGGACACCTTCCACGGCACCCATGTGGCCGGCACAATCGGCGCGGCGATCAGCAACAATCGGTCCGGCGTCGCCGGCGGCGCTTGGAATGTGAAGATCGTGCCGGTCCGCGCGCTCGGAAAGTGTGGCGGCAAGCTGCGCGACATCAATGACGGCATAAGATGGGCCGGCGGCCTCGTGCCGGCCTTTGATGCCGAGGGCAACGAGATCTGGAACGACAATCCGGCGGACATCATCAACCTGTCGATTGGCCTGTTCGAATTCTGCCCGGCCTCCCTCCAGGAGGCGATCGACGAGGTCACCGCGCGCGGCGTGATCGTTGTCTCCGCCGCCGGCAATGCCGGTGTCTCGACCCGCTATTACGCCCCGGCTGGCTGCCGGAATGTGGTGACGGTCGCGGCCGGCGACGCCCGCGGCCAGATTGCGCCCTATTCCAACCATGGCAGCGAGGTCGATATCCTCGCGCCTGGCGGCGACCTGACCCGCGACGACAATGGCGATGGCCGTCCGGACGGCGTGCTGTCCACCAAGCGGGCGAAGAACTGCTATGATCCGGTCTCCGGAGAGGCGGTGGAGACCTGCTCTTATGCGTTCGAGCATGGCACCTCCATGGCCGCCCCCCATGTCTCGGCCGCCTTCGCCCTGCTGCGCGCGCAATTGCCCGGGGCGACCAGCGACGACCTGGTGGCGCTGTTGCAGGCGGCGCTGGAGCCGCGTGCGCCAGAGCAATGCGCCGGCGACTGCAGCTTCTTCCCGGGCGCGGAGCCGATCGGCGACGGCACGCTCTGCCGCCTGCCCTGCGGCGGCGGGCTGCTCAACCTCGCCAATCTCTCATCCGCCGACCTCGGGGTCTCCGAATGAGCGCGCGCACCACTTTCCCACCGGCGGACGAGGCCGACCCGCATCTCGGCGGCTATCTCGGGCTGGCCGGGCTCGCCGGCGCGCTGGCCCTGTTCGCGGCAACCAGTCTTGGCCCGCAGCCGGTCCTGCCGGTCGCCGGCGCGGGTGATCGGGTGCGACCGGCGCAGGCGAGCACTGAGACGCCGGCCGGCACGCCGGTCGACTTTATCGTCAAGTTCCGCGGCGTCCCGGAGGTCGATGCCGCCCTGACCCTGTTCCGCCGCGAGCCGGAGGCGGCCGCGGCGGCTTTCGCGGACTGGGCGGCGGGCCAGGCGAGGCTGGAAGGCTTTCGCCTGACAGGGGCCAGCTATTCCGGCGAGGCGATCCTGACCCGCAACTTCCCGGCCTCGGGCCCGCCAACACCCGCCAGTGTCAGGGCTGTCCAGGAGCAACTGCTCGGCCATGACGCAATCGCCTATGCCGACCCCGACTACCGGGCCCAGACCGGGCATTCAGGAGGACCGAATTGATGACCGCCATGCTTTCGCGTTCCGCGCTTGTCCTGGCCGCGCCTGTCCTGGCTGCGCTTGCGATCGCCGCCTGCGGACCCGCCGCCGAGGAGACCGGACAGATCGACCAGCGCTCGCCTGCCCCCTCGCCACCGGAGGCGGGACAGGCGTCGGATGAACCCTCGCCGGTCCGCCCCGCCGCCCTGAGGCGGGAAGCGCAGATCGACTGGCAGGCGGCGCGACGCGACCTCGCCGGCACACCGCAGGCGGAGATGGGTGGCAGTTCGTTCTCGGTGCAGAGCGGTGAGACAGCGCCGCCTGTGCCGGTGCTCCTGCCGCGCGGCCTCGTCATGCCGGAAATGGCGGGCGGAGATCGCCCGCGTTTCCGCGAACTGCCTGACGGCTATTACGCTGTCTATCCGGGGCCGGACTATTCCGTCACCGTGAACGGCACCAATGTGGTACGCGCCAGCAATGATGACGCGCCGGCGGACAGGCCGGCTGGGATGCGCTACACCTCCACCATGTGGGGCGCCCAGGTCGCCCTGTCGCGCTATGGCGCCGACTATCTGGTGGAGTTCGAATGCAAGTCGACGACGGGCGCACAGGGTGGCGATTGCATCACCGAGGACGAGGCGCTGGCGATCGCGGAACGCCTGACCATTGCGGGGACACGATGATCGCCGCGCGAACCGCAAGCCGACGGGCGCTGGCACTGTTTGCCCTGATGTCGGCGCTGGCCCTGCCGGCCTGTGATCAGATCCGCTTTCCGGGCGACAATCGCGATGAGCGCGCGCCGGCGAGCCCGCCGCCTCCACCCGAAGCGCCGGCGGGCGGGGAAGGACCCACCGGCGGCGAGCCGGCCACCCCGACGCCGCTGCCGCCTCCTCCTCCGCCGCCGCCGGCTTTCAGCTATTATCCAGCGGGCAACCTCATCCCGGGCTCCGGCGAGGGCGCCAGCGATGACCGCGTCTGGGTGGAGGACATGGTGTTTCCGATCAAGGACGCGCCAGCTTATCTGCAGTCGCAGGTCTGGCGCTTTGGCGGCGGCGTAGTCGGCGGCGACCAGTGCGATCAACGCAATTTCGCCTATCCCTGGCGGGACAATTTCTGCGAAAGCCGCTCGCGCGAGCGCGACATGCCCTATTGTCCGCAAGTGCGGGTCCACCAGGGCCAGGATATCCGCGTCGGCACGCCAGCGGGCTGCGAGGCGCTGCGTCGCACCCCGGCAGCCGAGCGCGACAGCTATGCCGCTGTCGCAGCCGAGGATGGGGTGGTCTCTGAAATCGGCACCTATACCGTCAAGCTGCGCTCGGCCGGCACGGTCTACCGCTACATGCACCTCAACATGGCGAAGCTGGAGGTCGCGCTCGACCAGTCGGTCTCGGCCGGCGACATCATCGGCTATGTCTCCAATGATTTCGGCGGCACACCGACAACCTTCCACCTGCATTTCGAGATGATCACGAACACCGACGAACACGGCTGGGCCTTCGTACCGCCCTACATGTCCCTGGTGGCTGCCTATGAGCGCCGCGAGGGTGGGCCGGGGGCGGTCCAGCCGGTGCCGGAATTCGGGCCGGAAAGCGCGCCGATACCGATCCCCGAAGGACTGGAGATCATCGAATAGACCCACTTGCGCCGACCCGGGTTTAAGCGCAAATCCGGTGCAAGTGTGTGGGGCAACGCCCTCACGCGGGTGTAGCTCAATGGTAGAGCAGAAGCTTCCCAAGCTTAAGACGAGGGTTCGATTCCCTTCACCCGCTCCATTCCTCCCCCCTCCCCCGGCACCTGAAATCCCGCAGGGGCGTGGCCTGCGGTCGCGGCGCCATCCACCGGCCGACAGAGTGTCGCGATTGTTGATAGCTTCGGTGATCTTACCTGTGAGAGAGGCTAATGAGTAGCGCAGCGCGCCATCCGCGCGAGACTGGAGAGTGATATCATGCTGAAACCCCACGTCACGGCATTCTTCGACGAGCCGACCTTCACGGTGAGCTATGTTGTCCGCGATCCGGAAAGCCGCGCCTGCGCGATCATCGACAGCGTGCTCGATTACGACCCCGCCTCGGGGCGGACCTCGACCGCCTCGGCCGACGAGATCATTGCCCATGTCCGCCAGCACGACCTCACCGTGGCACTCATCCTTGAGACCCATGTCCATGCCGACCACCTCTCCGCAGCGCCCTACCTGCGCGCCCGTCTCGGCGGTGAGATCGCGATCGGCGACCGGATCACCGTGGTGCAGGACGTGTTCGGCAAGGTATTCAATGCCGGCACCGAGTTCGAGCGCGACGGCAGCCAGTTCGACCGCCTGCTCGCTGACGGCGACACCTTCCGCATCGGCCAACTCGAAGGCCAGGCCCTGCACACGCCCGGCCACACGCCCGCCTGCATGACCTATGTGACCGGTGACGCGGCGTTTGTTGGCGATACCCTGTTCATGCCCGATTTCGGCACGGCGCGGACCGATTTCCCGGGAGGCGATGCACGCACGCTCTACCGCTCGATCCGCCGCGTGCTGTCCCTGCCGCCCGAAACGCGCCTGTTCATGTGCCATGACTACAAGGCGCCTGGCCGGGCGGAGTATCGCTGGGAGACAACGGTGGCCGAGGAGCGCACCCGCAACATACACGCCCATGACGGCATCAGCGAGGACGACTTTGTCGCCATGCGCGAGGCGCGCGACCGGGAGCTCGACATGCCGCGCCTGATCCTGCCCTCGGTGCAGGTCAACATGCGCGCGGGCCGGATGCCGCCGCCTGAAGCAAATGGCCAGCGCTATCTGAAAATTCCGATCGACGCCCTCTAGCGCGCGCGGCCTATCCGCGCCCCGGCCCAGCGCGCTATTCCCGGCGTCACCGATGACCCTCGCCCGCTACTTCCCGATCCTCGACTGGGGCCGGCGCTACACGCCAGCCTCATTCGCCAATGACGCGCTGGCAGCGGTCATCGTCACCATCATGCTGATCCCGCAATCGCTGGCCTATGCCATGCTGGCGGGGCTGCCGCCACAGGTCGGGCTGTATGCCTCGATGGCGCCGCTGGTGATCTACGCGGTGTTCGGTACCAGCCGGACGCTGGCGGTCGGGCCGGTGGCGATCCTGTCGCTGATGACGGCCGCGGCCGCGGGCAAGGTGGCGGCGGCCGGGTCGGCGGCGTATGTCGAGGCGGCGCTGGTGCTCGCCCTGCTGTCGGGCGCGATCCTCCTGCTGTTCGGCCTGTTCCGGATGGGCTTCCTCGCAAACTTTCTGAGCCACCCGGTGATTTCCGGCTTCATCACCGCGTCGGGCCTTCTCATTGCGGCCTCTCAGGTGCGCCATATCCTGGGCGTGGACGCGCATGGCCACACGCTGGTGGAGATCGGCACGCGCCTGTTTGGCAATCTCGGCGACACCAACGGGCCGACCCTGGTGATCGGCGGCGCGGCGCTCGCCTTCCTGTTCTGGGCCCGCGCCGGGCTGAAACCGCTTCTGAAGCGGGCCGGGCTGGGAGACAAGGCGGCGACGCTGACGGCACGCACCGGCCCGGTCGTCGCCGTCGCCGCGAGCATTCTCGCCGTTGCCGCGCTTGGCCTGCACGAGCAGGGCGTTGCAATCCTGCGAGACGTGCCGGGCGGGCTGCCCGTCCCTGGCATTCCGGATTTCGACCGGGATGTCTGGCTGCAGCTCCTTGGCTCGGCCGGCCTGATCGCGCTGATCGGATTTGTCGAGTCGGTCTCCGTCGCCCAGACCCTCGCAGCCAAGCGGCGCCAGCGGGTCGACCCGAACCAGGAACTGATCGGCCTTGGCGCGGCGAGCCTGTCGGCCGGCCTGACGAGCGGCTATCCGGTGACCGGTGGGCTCGCCCGCTCGGCGGTCAATTTCGACGCAGGCGCCGAGACGCCTGCCGCCGGCGCGTTCACCGCCATCGGGATAGCGCTGGCGACCCTGTTCCTGACGCCCTTCCTGTTCTACCTGCCGCAGGCCGTGCTGGCGGCGACCATCATCGTCGCCGTGCTGTCCCTGGTCGATATCCCGGCAATCGCACGCACCTGGACCTATTCGAAATCAGACTTTGCTGCGATGGCCGCGACCATCGCGATGACGCTGCTGGCCGGGGTCGAGCTTGGCATCACGACCGGGGTCGCCCTTTCCCTCGTCCTGCACCTGTACAACACCTCACGCCCCCATTTCGCCATTGTCGGCCAGGTGCCGGGCACGCACCATTTCCGCAATGTCAACCGCCACGCCGTGGTAACATCCGGCTGCGTGCTGACGATCCGCATCGACGAGAGCCTCTACTTCGCCAATGCCCGCTTCCTTGAGGACACCATCTCCTGCATCATCGCCAAGCGGCCGGACCTCCAGCATCTCGTCCTGATGTGCCCTGCGGTGAACTCGATCGATGCCAGCGGCCTGGAGAGCCTGGAGGCGATCAATGAGCGGCTGCGCGATGCCGGCATCACCCTGCATCTCTCTGAAGTGAAGGGGCCGGTGATGGACCGGCTCAAGCGCAGCCATCTGCTTGAGGCGCTGACCGGGGAGGTCTTCCTCAACCAGTTCGAGGCGATGCAGGCGCTCGACGCCGAATGCGTGCGCACCGCCTTCGCCCGCGAACCGTTCACCACGAAGCCCGGGACGGTCCCCCATCCGTCGCAGGCGCTCGCGGGGATGGACGATGCCGGCTGAGCGGGCGGCGCAAGATTGCCCGCAGGCGCGCGGACCGCTAAGCGATCATGCCAGATGAGCGAGCCAACCGCCCTTTCCCGCGCCATCAAGGCGCTTGCCCGCCGCGAGACGCTGGACGAGGCGAGCCTTGAGGGCGCTTTCGGGACACTGCTGTCGGGCGAGGCGGCGCCGGAGGAGATCGGCGCCTTCGTGATGGGCCTTGCGGTCCGCGGCGAGACGGCCGACGAGCTGGCTGCCGGCGCCCGGGTGATGCGCGCCCAAGCCCGGCGGGTCAGCGTGCCCGGCCCCCTGCTTGATACCTGCGGCACCGGCGGGCTGGCCTGGAAGAGCCTCAACACCTCCACCGCCTCGGCGCTGGTGGTGGCGGCCTGCGGCGGCCGGGTAGCCAAGCATGGCAACCGCTCGGTCCCGCCAAAGACCGGCTCGGCCGATGTTCTGGAGGCGCTTGGGGTCAATCTCGATATCGATGCGCGCACCTTCCGCGCCTGCATTGACGGCGCTGGAGTGGGCTTCCTGTTTGCGCGCAGCCACCATGCCGCCATGCGCCATGTGGCGCCAGTGCGCGCCCGCCTTGGCATCCGCACGGTGTTCAACCTGCTGGGGCCGCTGACCAATCCGGCCGGCGCCGGGCGGCAGATCCTCGGCGTGTTCGCTCCGGAATGGGTGCGCCCGATGGCGGATGCCCTGCACCGGCTCGGCACCGAACGGGCCTGGGTGGTGCATGGCGTGGACGGGATTGACGAGATCTCGATCGCCGGACGGACGATCGCCTGCGAGGTGACGCCGGGCGGCGTGCGCGAGTTTGAGATCATTCCAGGCGATGGCGGGCTCGCGCCGCATCCGCTCTCGGCGCTCGAAGGGGGCGGCGTGGAGGAGAACGCCCGGGCCATTCTCGACCTGGTCGATGGGCAGGCGGGGCCTTTCCGCGATGTCGTCTGCCTCAATGCCGGGGCGGGGCTCGTGCTCCTTGATCTTGCCGAAGACCTCGCAGACGGCGCGGCGATGGCGGCGGCCGCCCTTGATACCGGCGCGGTCGCACGCACCCTGTCGCGGCTTGTCGATCTCAGCCGCGGCCATGAGCCGGAGCAGGCATGAGCGCGCTCCAGCGCATCCTGGCCTACAAGGCCGAGGAGGTGGCAGCCGCGCGCGCTGCGATCTCACCCGGCGTTCTGGAGGCGCGGATCGCCGCGGCACCGCATCCGCGCGGCTTTGCGGCCGCGCTTGCAACGGTGGCGGCGAGCGGCGAGAACGCGCTGATCTGCGAGCTGAAGCGGCGCAGCCCCTCGGCCGGCGACATCCTGCCGGGAGCCGACCCTCTGGCAATCGCGGCGGATTATGAGGCGGGCGGGGCGACCTGCCTGTCGGTGCTGACCGACGGGCCGAGCTTTGGCGGCAATCTGGAGGACCTGATTGCGATCCGCGGCGCGGTTGCCCTGCCTGTGCTGCGCAAGGACTTCATGATCGATCCCTTTCAGGTCATGGAGGCGCGCGCCCATGGCGCCGATGCGATCCTTGTCATCATGGCTGCCGTCAGTGACGCCCTGGCGCGCGATCTCACCGCCCTTGCCGGAGAGCTTGGCATGGACGTGCTGGTCGAGGTGCACGCGCGCGCCGAACTGGAGCGCGCTCTGTCCCTGCCGGCCAGCCTCATCGGCATGAACAATCGCAATCTTACGACCATGACGACGGACCTTGCCGTTACCGAGGCGCTTGTGCCCCTCGTGCCGCCCGATTTGCACGTGGTTTCCGAAAGCGGCATTTCAGGGCCGGCCGACATCGAGCGCCTGCGCGAATGCGGGGTGCGGCGATACCTGATCGGCGAGCACCTGATGAAGGAAGCCGACAGGCGCGCGGCTGTCGGGGCCCTGCGCCGGGCCGGAACGATTTGACCCGGAACGCGAACGCCTATAGAACACAAGTGAACAGGGAATCAATGGGTCGGGGCGGCCCGTTCCATGACAGGAGCGCTCAAGGTGCTGACATCGAAACAAAGGGAACTCTTGCTCTTCATCCACCAGAAGATCAAGGAAACCGGGGTTTCGCCCTCCTTCGACGAGATGAAGGACGCGCTGAACCTCGCCTCGAAATCGGGGATTCACCGGCTGATCACGGCGCTTGAAGAGCGCGGCTTCATCGCCAGGCTGCACCATCGGGCGCGGGCACTGGAAGTGCTGAAACTGCCGCAGGAAGCCACTGCCAGCGCGCCGCCGGCGGGTCGTCACACCTTCCAGCCGAGCGTGGTCGCCACCGTGCACGAGACGGCCCATGGCGATATGCGCAGCGTGCCAATCCTCGGCAGGATCGCCGCCGGCACACCGAAGGAAGCGATTGAGCACGAGATCGACCAAATTGCCTTGCCGGAGGGCCTGCCTGAGGGACCGGAATATTTCGCCCTGCGCGTCAGCGGCGAGTCCATGATCAATGCCGGCATTCTTGACGGCGACACCGTGATCCTGCGCAAGACCGACACAGCCAACACCAACGAGATCGTGGTGGCCCTGGTCGATGACAGTGAGGCGACGCTGAAGAAATTCAGGCGCAATGGCCACGCGGTGGCACTGGAGCCGGCGAACGCGGCCTTCGAGACGCGGATCTACGCGCCCGACCAGGTGCAGATTCAGGGGCGACTGGTGGCGCTGCTGCGCTGCTATGAATGAGGCAGGCCGGCGCAGGGCGCCCATGGCCTCGCACGACATCGCCTGGCCGGCGGGGAGAGCAGGGGATCGCGGGTCGAATAGCTGATGCCGCCCCGGGCAGCGACCTCCCCGAAAGGCAGGCGGGCAAGCCCAGGACAGGTTGCTGATCGGGCGGCCGGCCCGTCGGAGCCGCCAAGCGGAGCCGGGCCCGCGTCTGGCGGGACGACCCAAAGGATGCTGGCAGCGCCCACGCAATCCTCGCTCCCCGGCGGGTCGGCGGCCAGCCAGAGCCGCCCGCCGGGCAGGTCAAGCCCGCAGGAAACCTGACGGCAGTCCCGCCCCATGGCGAGGTCTGAAAACCGCAAGGGACCCAGCGCGTCCCCGTCAGTGAAGGCGACGCGCTCCATGGCGCCGTCCGGGCCCCGGACATAGACGTCACCGGAGGCGGACAGGTGCAGCGCCAGCGGCGGCGTGGCAGCCCAGAAGGCGCCGGCGAGCAGGGCGCCGGCAAGGCCGCCGGCGGCCCGCCAGCCCCCCCGCAGGATCGAGGCAAGGACCAGCCCGCTGGTCAATGCAAGCAGTGCCGGCACAGGCATGGCGCCGAGGCGCGCGCTCCAGCCTGGCATCTCCGCGCCGTCAAAGGCATGGGCGACGGCCAGCACGAATTCCAGCGAAAGGCCGATCAGGCGCAGGCCGAGATCGCCTTGCCCGAATAGCGCCAGCAAGAGTGTCAGGGCCGCCGCCGGCGCCGTCAGCAAGCTGATCACCGGCATCGCCAGCAGGTTGGCGGCGAGGCCGAGGGGCGCCACCCGGCCGAAGTGGAACAATGCGAAGGGCGCGGTCGCCATGGATGCAATGAGCGAGGTCACCACAACGGACTGGGCGGCGAACACCACGCCACGGCGCGCCGGTGCCGGGTCGTCCCGCCGACGCCTCGTCCAGGCCTCATAGGTCGCAATCAGTGCACCGGTCGCGGCGAACGACATCTGGAAGCCGGGTCCGACAACGCCCTCCGGCTGGGTCAGCACAACAAGGATCATGGCGATGGAGAAGGAGCGGACACTGAGGGCGGCGCGGTCGATGAGGATCGCGCCGAAGAACACCGCCGCCATGATGAAGGCGCGCTGGGTCGAGACACTGGCACCGGAGACCACAAGATAGGCTGCCGAGGCGAACAGCGCGGCCGCAGCTGCAGGCTTTTGCACCGCGATCCTGAGCGCCAGCGGCTCGATCAGGGCCAGGCCACGGCGCACGATCAGGTAGACAAGGCCGCCGACAATGCCGATGTGAAGGCCGGAGATCGCCAACAGGTGGGCGAGGCCCGAGCCGCGCAGGGCGTCGCGATCCTCCGGCGCGAGAAAGCTCCGGTCGCCGGTCGCCATCGCCGCGGCAAACCCGCCGGCACGCTCCCCGGCCGCGATGGTGACATGTTCTGCCAGCCGTCGCCGCCAGCCCTGCACGACAAGGCCTGCACGCCGCAGTGTGTTGTCCGGCGCGCCGACTGCACCGCCGCGGCACCGGCCCTGGACATAGCCAACCGCGCCCAACCCCTCGAAATAGGCCTGGCGGCGGAAGTCATAGTCGCCGGCAAGCTCCGCCGCCGGCGGCGGGCGCAGCACCACCCGGCAGCGGACAAAGCGGCCCGGCCCCACCGTCAGGGAATTGGTATGGGTCACACGCACGCGGCGCGGCACCGCCTCGTTCGCCCAGCCGCCAATGGCACTGACGTCGATCCGCAGGCGCGGCCCTGCGCCGCCGGCCTCGATCTCGGTAAGCCAGCCCTCCAGCATCAGAGGGCCTGTCGGCGCGGCGACCACCGGCGCTGCAACCGACATCGCCCGCAGCTTGCCGGCAAGCGCGCCGCCCGCCCCGCCGAGTGCCAGAATGGAAAGCGGCACCAGAATGGCGGCCCAGCGCGCCCGGCCTGCCGCCAGCCAGGCAAGGAGGGCGAGCCCGCTGGCGAGGACCAGTGCCGGCAGCGTTGGTTCACCGGGCATGGTCAGGTAGCCAGCCGCACCGCCAGCGAGCGACAAAGCCATGATTAGGGCGTAAAGGCCGCGCACCGGGTCGCCGCCCCCGCGCGCCCTGCCCTTGCGCGGTCCCCTTGCGATGTGGTCTAGCCTTGCCCGCAAACGCCCCTCCGGCTGCCTTAAGGGAGAGAGCCCAACCCATGACCGTCGTCACGCGCTTTGCCCCCTCTCCCACTGGCATGCTGCATATCGGAGGGGCTCGCACGGCACTTTTCAACCTTTTGTTTGCGCGCCGGCATGGCGGCCGCTTCCTGTTGAGAATTGAAGACACCGACCGCGCCCGCTCCACAGAGGAGGCGACCCGGGCGATCCTCGACGGCCTTGACTGGCTGGGGATCACGCCGGACGAGGCGCCGGTGTTCCAGAGCGCGCGGGCGGGTCGCCATGCGGAGGCTGCCGAGATGATGCTCGCGCGGGGCACGGCGTTCCGCTGCTATGAGACGCCAGAGGCCTTGCAGGCGCGGCGCGATGCCGGCGAGGCGAAGCGCGCGGAGGCAAGGGCGGAGGGCCTGTCCGACAGCGCGTGCGAGGCGCTGCGCGCGGAGGCCGACAGGCTGCTCGCCCCGTTCCGCTCACCCTGGCGCGATGGCGGTGAACCGCCATCACCGGACGCGCCCCATACGGTCCGCCTGCGCGCGCCCGACACGGGCGAGCGGGTGCTGCAGGACCGGGTGCAGGGTACGGTTCGGATCCAGGCACGCGAGATCGATGACCTGGTGCTGCTGCGCGCCGATGGCACGCCGACCTATATGCTGGCCGTCGTCGTCGACGACCATGACATGGCCGTGACCCATGTCATCCGCGGCGACGATCATCTGCGCAACGCATTCCGCCAGATACCGATCTATGAGGGGCTCGGCTGGGATGCGCCCGAATTTGCGCATGTGCCGCTGATCCACGGGCCGGACGGGGCGAAGCTGTCAAAGCGCCATGGCGACCCGAGCACGCTGGCCTATCGCGATATGGGCTACCTGCCCGAGGCGATGATGAGCTATCTGCTCAGGCTCGGCTGGAGCCATGGCGACCGCGAGCTGTTCACCCTCGACGAGGCGGCGGAGGTGTTCTCGCTGGAGGGCATCGGCCGGGCGCCGGCGCGCCTGGACATGGGCAAGCTGAAGACCTTCAACGCCCACTACATCCGCAACACCGACCCGGTGCGGCTCTTCGGCCTCCTGAAGCCCTGGCTGGAGCGCGAGGGATCGCTGAGCGATCTTCAGGCTGGCCAGGTCTGCGCCGCCCTGCCGCACATGAGCGATCGCGGCCAGACCCTGCCGGAGCTTGCAGACGCCCTTGCCTTCATCACCGCGCCACGGCCCTTCGCGCTCGGCAAGAAGGCCCGCAAGGCCCTCAAGGGGCAGGGCCTTGACCGCCTGCGCGGACTGCGCGCAATAGTGCACTGCACAGAGCCGTTTACTGCAGCGGCGCTCGACGAAAGTCTGGCGTCATATTGCACTGCGGAAGGGCTTAGTCTGGGCGAGGTCGGGCCGCCACTGCGCGCTGCGCTGACCGGGGGCAACCCGGCGCCGGAACTGGCGTCAGTGATGGAATGGCTGGGCCGCGAGGACGTGCTTGGCCGGATCGATGACCAGCTGGCCTCTGCCGATGAGGGCGACGCCGGCTGACAACACGAGAGGTCTAGGCGGATGGAAAGCAAGCTGGTGCCAAGCAGCGTGGCGAAGATCGAGATCAACGGCAAGACCGCTGAACTGCCGGTCTATCACGGTACGGAAGGGCCGCCCGTCATCGACGTGCGCACGCTCTACCGGGATACCGGGGTGTTTACCTTCGACCCCGGCTTCACCTCGACGGCGAGCTGTGAATCGCAGATCACCTTCATCGACGGCGAGGCCGGCCGTCTGCTGCACCGCGGCTATCCGATCGACGAGCTGTGCCAGAATTCCGGCTTCCTGGAGGTGTGTTACCTGCTGCTCCATGGCGAGCTGCCCACGCAGCCGCAATTCACCGACTTCTCGCGCACGATCACGCGCCACACCATGATCCACACCCAGATGGATCGTTTCTTCGAGGGCTTCCGCCGTGACAGCCACCCGATGGCCATCCTGGCCGGGACGGTGGCCGGGCTGTCGGGCTTCTACCCGGACGCCATGGACATCCTCAATCCCGACGAGCGCGAGCTGTCGAGCTTCAGGCTGATCGCCAAGCTGCCGACACTGGCGGCGCGCGCCTACAAGTATTCGATCGGCCAACCCTTTGTGGAGCCGGACAATTCTCTGTCCTATGCGGAGAATTTCCTGCGGATGTGCTTTGCCGTGCCGGCCGAGAAATATGTCCTCAATCCGACCTTCACCAAGGCGATGGACCGCTTCTTCATCCTGCACGCAGACCATGAGCAGAACGCGTCGACCTCGACGGTGCGCCTTGTCGGTTCGTCAGGGGCGCACCCCTTCGCCGCGGTGGCGGCCGGGATCGCCTCGCTCTGGGGGCCAAGCCATGGCGGCGCCAATGAGGCGGCGCTTAACATGCTGCGCGAGATCGGCGATGTGTCACGCATTCCGGAGTATATCGCGCGGGCTAAGGACAAGGACGATCCGTTCCGGCTGATGGGCTTCGGCCACCGCGTCTACAAGAATTACGACCCGCGCGCGAAGGTGATGCAGGAGACGGCCCGGGAAATCCTCGACGAGCTCGGGGTCAAGGACAGCCCGATCCTGCAGGTCGCCCAGGAGCTGGAAAGGATCGCCCTGGAAGACCCGTACTTCGTTGAGAAGAAGCTGTATCCGAATGTCGATTTCTATTCCGGCATCATCCTCAATGCCATTGGCTTCCCGACAAACATGTACACGGTCCTGTTTTCCTTGGCGCGCACCGTTGGCTGGATTGCCCAGCTTCACGAGATGATCACCGACCCGAACAACCGGATCGGGCGCCCCCGGCAGATCTATACCGGCGCGGCAGAGCGTCGCTTCACGCCGATCCGCGAGCGCGGATAGGCGCCAGCCGCGTCAGCGCGGTGCCTCCCGCAGCGCGGCGAGGTCCGCCAGGATGGCTTCAGCGGCGACCCTTGCAGCAGGGCTGTCACCGACGCCCATGCGCCTTAATGCCTCGTCCTGGGCCCTGACCTGCGCGTTGCGGGCATCGGCGTCTTTCAGAAGTGCCACCAGGGCCTTTGCGATTGGCCTGGCCCGGAAGCTGGTCTGGACAAACTCCGGCACCACTTCACGGTCGCCGCTGGCAATGTTCATGAGGGTGATCGTGCGGTTGTAGACAAGCAGGCTGCGTCCGATCGCCCAGGTGATCCAGCCGAGCTTGTAGGTGGCGATGACGGGCGTGCTCTGCATTGCTACCTCGCTGGTGACCGTGCCGGAGGCGGCGAGCGCAAGGTCAGCCGCCGCCATGGCGTCGAAGCGCTCTGCGGCGCCTGGTAGCACGGTGACGTCCTCAAGCCGCGCGCCGGCACGGGCCGCGAACAGGGCGTCGAGCCCGGGGGCCGGCAGGGCGGCGATGGTGAGGCCGGGCAAGGCGGCCCGCGCCCGCAAGGCGGCGTCCATCAGGGTCGCTGCCAGCCGGGTGATCTCGGCGCGCCGGCTGCCAGGCAGGACGAGAAGGAGCGGCGCGTCGGCCGCAATGCCATGGCGCGCGCGAAAGCCCTCGCCATCACCCGGCCCCGCCCGCGACAGGGCGGGATTGCCGATCACGGTCGTCTTCAGGCCGAAGGGGGCATAGTAGGACCGCTCCATCTCATGGATGCACAGGACATGGTCAACCGCGCGCGCGAGCTTCTTCGCCCGTCCAGCGCGTGCGGCAAAGACCTGCGGACCGACCAGCTTGATCAGGCGAATGCCGGGGGCGCGCTGGCGCACACGTTCGGCCACGCGAATGGTAAAGCCCCAGCTGTCGACGAGGACTGCGACGTCTGCGCCCGAGGCAATGATGTGATCGGCCGCGGCATCGGCCAGCCGCAGGACGGTCGGATAGGCCCTGGCGCCCTCCACCAGGCCAAAGACGCCGAGGGGCGCGATATCGAACGGGCTGTCGATCCCGACCGTGGCCAGCTCGGCCCCACCAATGCCAGAAATCGCAAGTGCCGGGTCGCACGCCCGCAGGTGCTCCACCACTTCGCGCGCGAGCAGGTCGCCTGAGGGTTCTGCAGCCGTGATGTGCAGATGCTGCGGCGCGCTCATCCACCGGCCTCGCCGGCGGCAAGGCCGACGACGAACAGGCCAAGTGCATCGGCGCGCGCGGCAATGCCTGCGCGGTCGATCAGCAAGGCGCCGCCTGCCTCTACGCCAATACCGGCGAGCCCGGCAGCGGCGGCCTTCTCCACAGTCGAGACGCCGATGGTCGGCAGGTCGATGCGGCGTTCCTGGATCGGCTTGGGCCGCTTGGCGAGCACGCCAGCGCGGGCCGCCGCGTCGCCGCGCAGTTCCGGCTCAAGCGCGGCGGCGCGCTCCAGCATCCGGTCGGTGCCCTCCTGCGCCTCGACGGCGAGGACGAGGCCGCGGCAGACGACGCAGCCCTGACCGATGTCCAGCCGACCGATCTCTGCGGCGACGACCATCGCCCGGTCAAGATCGGCAAGGGCCGCCTCGTCGGGCCTGTGGCGCCCGATCGGGCCGTCCGGCGCGAGCAGGGAGCGGTTGGCCTCATGCGCACCGATGATGTTGAAGCCCTCCGACGCGAAGGCCTGCAGCAGGGTGCGCAACAGGGCATCATCCCCCTTGCGGGCCGCGCTGATGACCCTCGGCAGGAGGCGTGCTCCCTTCATGTCGAGCTTCATCCTGGAGAAATCGGGACGTTTCACCTCGCCGGCAAAGACAAGGTCAGTGACGCCGGCCTCTTTCAGCAGGCGGACCTGGCGCCCGGTCTCGCCAAGGCCGACCACGTCCCCGGGGAAGCCGGCAAGTGCCGGCTCCTCGAACCCGGCAAGGCGCAGCACATAGACACGTTCGCCGCGCCCGGCAGCATCCTCGGCAATCGCCGCCGGCAGGGCGCCGCGCCCCGCAATGATCCCAAGGACGCCCATCTCAGACCCCCGCGGAGCAGAGCCGGCGGCCGTCGCGCGGACTGTCGGCAAAGGCAATCAGTGTGGCAGCGTGGGGGCTGCCGGAATAGGCCCCCTTCGCCGCCTCAAGCCGGTCCTTGAAGCGCCCGCCGCCCTCGAACAGGTCGCGATAGGCCGCGCGGATGGCGTGGATCTCCGGCTTGTCGAAGCCGCGCCGTCGCAGGCCGACGACATTGAGCCCGACGAGCCGCGCATGGTTTCCGGACGCCATGGCGAAGGGCACCACATCGCTGGTGACGACCGAGCCGGCCGCGATGAAGGCGTGATCGCCCACATGGGTGAACTGGTGCAGGCCGGCGATGCCGCCCATCCAGACCTGGTTGCCGATGCGGCAATGACCGGCAATGGTGACAAGGTTGGCAAAGACGCAGGCCTCGCCGATGTGCGCGTCATGTCCGATATGGACGCCGGCCATCATGTAGCTGCGCGGACCGACCCGGGTGAGCCCGCCATGGGCCGGGATGCCGGCACTGACGGTGACGCCCTCGCGCAGGACCGTCCCGGCACCGATCTCCAGTCGGGAAGCGCCGTCATTGCCAAAGCCGAGACTCTGCGGCTCGCCGCCGAGGACGACATTCGGATAGAGCACGCAGCCCGCGCCGACATGCGCCTTGCCGCGCACCGAGACATGGCTGAGGAGGCGCACACCAGCCTCGAGCACGGCTTCGGCGCTGACATGGCAGAACGGGCCGATCGCAACGTCATCGGCTAGGCTGGCGCCCTTTTCGATTGCGGCAGAGGGATGGATGGACGGGCTCATGATCCCGGTTTGATCGCTCGGGCCTGTCTTTGCAACCATGCAGTCTCGCGCAACCACTGTCTGACCGGGCGGGCCGGCTGGCCGCCATGGGCTTCGCCGGCCGGAACGTCACGGAACACGCCGGTCATTGCGGCAAGGCTGGCGCCCTCCCCAATGGTGACATGGTCGGCCACGCCCACACGTCCGCCAAGGCGGGCGTAATCGCCAATCCGGACACTGCCGGACAGGCCACCATAGGCGGCGATCATCACGCCCCGACCAACATGGCAATTGTGGGCGATCTGGCAGAAATTGTCGATCTTGGCCCGCTCTGCAATCACCGTATCGTCAAAGGCGCCACGGTCGACGCAGCAATTGGCGCCCAGCGAGACATGGTCCTGCACGATTGCGCGGCCGAAATGCGGCGCGTCGAGCATGCCGTCGGGACCGGGCATCAGGCCGAACCCGTCCTCGCCAATACGCGTCCCGCTGAGGATCGTGACATGGTCTCCGATCAGCGCGCAGGCGATCGAGACGTGGCTGCCAATGTCGCACCCGCGCCCGACATGGACACCAGGACCGATCACGGCATAGGGGCCAAGCCGGCTACCCGCGCCGATCACCGCGCCCGGGCCGATGACGACGCCAGGGCCGAGGATGACGCCCTCGCCGAGGCGCGCGCCCGGGGAGACCGGCTCGGCCTGGGCATCGATACGGCGACGTTCAAACAGGTGGGCGCCAGCGAGCGCATGGGCATGTCTTGGAAACTCGCACACCAGCGCGGGCACACCGCCCGGCAGGGCCGCAGCGTCGGCCTCTCTCACAAAGCAACCGCCAGCCGTCTTGCTGACCGGGCTGGCCCTTTGCGTCCCGCCATCGAGGAAACAGATATCCGACGGTCCGGCCGAGCCGGCAGAAGCCAGCCCGTCGATCAGGCGCAAGTCCGGCCCGGCAGGACGGGCGCCCGAAAGACGGGCGAGTTCACCGAGCGAGCGGGCGCCGAGTGGCCTGTAGAAACGGTGATCGACGGCCACGACCTGCCCCTCTGGCTGGCCGGCTATTGCTGGGCAGTCTGCTGCGGTACGCGCTGACGCGTCACCGTGATGGTGGGCGTGCGCGCGTCGAGCTTCTGGATGACCGTGGCGGTGACATCAACCGTCGGCGCAGCGACCACCACGTCACCGGCGTTCAGAAGGATCTGCGCACTGCGCTCGCGCATGACCTCATCCAGTACCGGCTTGAGTGCATCGTAGAACGCGGAATAGGCCGTGCGCTCCGTCAGCGAAAGTTCGGCGGCGCGCTGGTTGCGCTGGTTGGAGAGGTCGACCAGCTTCTTCTGGTAGCTTTCCGCCTCGGCGCGCAGGCCGGCATCGGCGCGCATGGCGTCCGGTGTCATATTGGCGGTTTTCGCCTGGATCGACTTGCCCTGGGATTCCAGGGACTGTGCCGTCGGCTCCAGTTCGGCCTTCATCTGGTTCTCGATGCTGGTGATCTTCGCCTGGATATCCTTGCCGGCGCGACTGTCACGCAGGACCTTGGCATTGTCGACAACGATCACGGTGGTCTGGGCCGCGGCGTCCGGCGCAGCAACCACCGGCACGGCGATCACCAGCGCAAAGGCGGCGAGCAGGGTCTTCAGCTTACGCATCCGTCAGTCTCCCTTGGGGCTGTTGGTATCCTGGAGGGCTCCAATTCCGGCAAGGGCGCTCAGAATTGTGTCGAAGTTGAGAAACGGAAGGTTTCGGTTCTGTCATAATCTTCCTTGCGGAGGATCTGCGAGAAGTCGAAGCGGATCGGACCGAAGGGGCTGTCCCAGAACACGCTGATGCCGGCCGACGCGCGCAGGGTCAGCTCATCCTCGGTATACTGGACGATCTGGTTGCCGGTGATCGGGTCGGAACGGAAGAAGGTCGGGTCGATATCGGCATCCTCAAGCGTGCCAAGCGAGCCGAGCTCCGTGAACAGCGCGCTGCGGATACCGTACTCCTCAGGCAGGAAATTCGGCACGGTGAGCTCGGCGGTGGCCTGGTAATACACATTGCCCCCCTGGGCATTGCCTCGCTGCAGGCCGATCTCATTGCCCTCGGAGTCAAACGTCTTCTCGATGATGCGTGGGCCGAGGCCGGCCACATCGAAACCGCGGAAGGTGCTGCCGCCGCGGAAGAAGCGATTGTTGATCCGCACGCTGTCATCGTCGGCGAATGGTGTGATGTGGCCGGCCGAGACCCGGGTTGAGAAACGCACATCCCGCCAGATGCCGCGATACCAGGCCGCGCTCGCTTCGGTTCGCAGGAAATTCACATCCCCGCCCAGCCCGGCGATGTCCTGGCTGATGTTCATGTCGAAGCCGCGGGTCGGCTCGATCGGGTCATTGCGGCGATCCCAGAAGAAGGAATAGCCGAGAATTGAGGACAAATCGTTGCGTTCGGAGCTACACAGCGAACTGCGGCCAAGGAATTGCGGGTCGCACTGGTCGACCACGAGCCCGTTCTCGGGAACCGGATCGGTCTCGGGCGGAAGCACCTGCAGGAAGGTCGTGTCATCGTCGGGGTCGTCCGGCGTGCCATTGTCGTCGGTCACTTCTTCAATGTATTGCAGGCCGGTGGTGGTGTCGATCAGCACCGGGATATCCTCAACCGAGATCTGGTCGGACTGCAGCCGGTAGCGAAGCCCGAGATTGGTGCGCTCCGAGAGGGGGAAGCTCAGCCTGACGCCAGCGCCGATCGTCTCGGTCTCGAAGTTGGAGACATCGAGGAAGTCCGATCGGGTGGCAAACAGCTCGATACCGGCGGCAAGGTTGCGGTCGAGGAAGCGCGGCTCGGTGAAGCGCAGGTCGACGACCTGCTGGCGGTCGGAGGCGGAGATGCGCGCGATGGCGCTCTGGCCGCGACCGCGCAGATTGCGCTGGGACACGCTGAGGTCGATCAGGAATGCATCGACCGAGGAAAAGCCGGCCGCAAAGGACAGCTCGCCCGTCGGCTGCTCTTCCACCTTGATGTCGACCACCGTGCGGTCAGGCTCCGAACCGGCCTTCTCGGTGATCTCCACCTCCTTGAAGTACCCGAGCGCGCGCACCCGGTTACGCGAACGGTCCAGCAGAACGCGGTTGAACGCATCGCCCTCGGAAATCCTGAGCTCCCGTCGGATCACGCGGTCAAGCGTCTGGGTATTGCCGATGATGTTGACCCGCTCGATGTAGACCCTCGGGCCTTCGTCGATGGCGTAGATCACATTGACGGTGTTGGTTTCCGGGTCGGCCTGGATCCGCGGGCGGATATCGACGAAGGCATAGCCGGCAATACCGGCGGCATAGGTCAGGGTGTCGATGGCGTCCTCGATGAGGTCGCCGCGATAGAGCTCGCCGGTGCGCGTCGGCACGGCGCCCGCCAGCACGTCGCCATTAAGCTTTTCCAGCGCGGTCTCAACCCGTATCTCTCCGAAATTGTACTGCTCGCCCTCATCAATGGTGAAGGTGATGTAGAAGTCTTCCCGGTCGGGTGTCAGGTCGGCAACCGCGGAGATGACAGTAAAGTCATAATAGCCATTGTTCTGGTAGAACTGGCGCAACTGCTCGCGGTCGAATTCGAGGCGGCCGGGGTCGTAATTGTCGTTCGAAGAGAAGAAGCGCCACAGCCGGCTCTGCTTGGTGGCGATCTCGCTGCGCAGGCGGCGGTCGGAATAGGCGTCATTGCCAATGAAATTGATCGAGCGCACGCCGGTGACCGGCCCTTCGGTGATCTTGAAGATGAGATCGACCCGGTTCTGCTCCAGCGGCTTGTACTCCGGCTCCACATTGGCGGAGAACCGCCCGGCCTGGCGGTAGAGTTCAAGGACCCGCTGCACGTCGGACTGCACCCGGGCGGCCGTGAAGATCCCGCGCGGCGCCGCCTCGATCTCCTCGCGCAGCTTGTCATCGTCAAGTGCACGGTTTCCCTCGAAGATCACCCGGTTGATGATCGGGTTCTCGACCACGCGCACGATCAGGTCCTGGCCGCGCTTGTCGATGGTGACATCGGCAAAAAGGCCGGTCGCAAACAGGGTCTTCAGCGACAGGTCGATCCGCTCGGTGTCGAACGGATCGCCCGGCTCCAGAAGCAGGTAGGACTGCACCGTGCGCGCCTCGATACGCTGGTTGCCCTCCACTTGGATGGCCCGGATCACGCCGGACAGGTCGGCCTCCTGCGCCCCGGCATGCGGGGCAACGACCACTGACTGGCCGACAGCCATCGCAGTAGCCAGTGCCGTGGCAGAAACAAACGAACGCATCGGCGACCTCGACCCTTTCTCGTCCAAACCTGTGCTGTACGACGCTCAGCCCCCGACTTCGCCGAACACACCGGTCTCGATCACATCACCCCAAGTGACGACGACGAACATGGCTAATAGCAGAATGAGCCCTGCCGTCAGGCTGGCCTCCTGTATTTTTTCAGGAAGTGCCTTTCCAGTGACAGCCTCATACGCGTTGAACACGAGGTGGCCGCCATCGAGCACCGGCAATGGGAGCAGGTTGAACAGGCCGATCCCGACCGACACGAGAGCGCAGATCTGCAGCAGGTCAAGCGCCAGCACACGCAGCTTTAGCGGCGGCGGCAGGCCCTCATGCTCCAGCGTGCGGTTGACGACGCGGCGCGTCACGTCGCCGATCCCGACGGGGCCGGACAGGCTGGAGAGGGGCTCCTTGCCCGTGACAAGCCGCGCCAGCAGCCTGACAGTCATCGCCAGCGTGTCTCCGGTTTCCTCAACGCCGCCGACCAGCGCAGTGGCCGGGTTGAAGGTCTTCGGTTCAAGCGCCTCGGCGGAGAGCTGCACGCCAATGGTGCCCATGGCCACCTGCTGGCCGAGGCCATTGTCGCGCACCTGCCGCTGCGGCGTGACAATGAGCTGCAGCGGCGAGCCTGCGCGCTCGATGCCGAGATCGACCGGGTCGCCTGCGCCGAGATGGATCGGCAGGAGGAAGGTCTGCAGGTTGTCGACCCGCTTTCCATTGATGGCAGTAAAAACATCGCCCTCGCGGATCCCGGCGGCCGCCGCCGGGCTGTCGGGCTGCACGCCGGCCACGCTGATCTTCTGCTGCGCGCTGCCCTCGACCAGGAGGATCGCTGCGAAGATCATGATCGCAAGAATGAAATTGGCGAGCGGGCCGGCTATGGCAACGACCGAGCGCTGGCCAACGGTGAGATCGGGAAAGGGCTTTCCGACCGGGCCGCGTTCGATCCGGCCGACATCGCCGGCAAGCTGGCCCTCGCCAACAAATTTCACGAAGCCGCCAAGTGGGATCCAGTTGACGCGCCAGCGGGTGCCACGGGCGTCCTTGCGTTCGAAGACCGGCTTGCCGAAACCGACCGAGAAGCTCTCCGCTGCGGCTCCGAACACGCGCCCTGCCCAGTAATGCCCCAGTTCGTGGACGACCACCACAATGCCAAGCATGAAGATCAGGCAAACAAGGAAGATGGGACCCTGGGTCAGGATATCCGTCACGCGGTGCCTCCAGCCCGTCCGGGCGCTTTCTTCAGGTGGTCGGATGCAAGCTCACGGCCACGCCTGTCAACCCAGGCGATCTCCTCAAGGTCCGCGCAGGCAAGGCCCGCGAACTCCGAGGCAGGGAACGCGCCGACAATCCGGCCGACGACCCAGCTTATGTCGAGGAAGCCGCATTTTCCCGCAACAAATGCAGCCACGGCCGCTTCATTAGCACTATTTAACAATGTCGCTGCGGCCGGTCCCATGCGCGCAGCGGCCCGGGCATAACCAAGCGCGGGAAAGCGCGCGTCATCCACCGCCTCGAAGTCGAGACGCCCGAGGGTGGCCAGGTCGAGACGGGCGACCGGGGTCGCAACCCGCTCCGGCCAGGCAAGCGCATGGGCGATCGGTGTGCGCATGTCCGGGCAGCCGAGCTGGGCGAGCACCGAACCGTCGACATAATGGGCCATGCCGTGGACGATGGACTGGGGGTGGACGAGGACGTCGATCGCGGCCTCCGGTAGGTCGAACAGGTAAGCCGCCTCGATGAATTCCAGCGCCTTGTTCATCAGCGTGGCGCTGTCGATGGAGTTCTTGATCCCCATGCTCCAGTTCGGGTGGGCGGCGGCGACCTCCGGGGTCGCGCTGGCCATCTCCTCAAGGGTGGCAGTGCGGAAGGGACCTCCGGACGCGGTGATGGTGAGCTTCTCCAGCCCGCAACGCTGCTGCAGGACCTGGAAAATGGCGTTGTGCTCAGAATCGAGCGGGAGGATGGTTGCACCATGACGCGCCGCCTCCGACAGGATCAGCCGGCCGGCGCAAACAATGCTCTCCTTGTTGGCAAGCGCGACCGTCGTGCCCTGTCGCACTGCCGCCAGCGTAGAGGCCAGACCTGCAGAGCCGACAATCGCACCGATCAGCTTGTCGCAGGGGCGGGCTGCCGCCTCGATCACGGCCGCCTCCCCACAGGCGGTGGCGATGCCGTGCGGGGCGAGCCGCTCCGCCAGGGCCTCGCCCCGACACGGGTCGGCAATGACGGCGATCTCCGGGCGGTGGGCGATCGCCTGCTTCGCGAGGCGTTCGACATTCCGCCCGCCGACCAGCGCGACAAGAGAGAAGGCCGGATCGCGACCGGCCGCATTGGCATGGGCGATGACATCGAGCGCCGAACAGCCGATCGAGCCGGTGGCGCCGAAGATGGAGACGCGCTGCATTGTCGCTACCCCTCAAGGCCCAGCGTCGAGACAAGTGCGGGGAGTAGCAGGAACAGCATGACAGTGGCAACGCACACCGCGCCGAGCCCGTCGACCCGGTCCATGACACCGCCATGACCCGGCACCAGGCCGCTCGCATCCTTGACGCCGAAGCGGCGCTTCAGCTGGCTTTC
This sequence comes from uncultured Hyphomonadaceae bacterium, assembly GCA_964412785.1. Lineage (GTDB taxonomy): Bacteria > Pseudomonadota > Alphaproteobacteria > Caulobacterales > Hyphomonadaceae > UBA5336. The sequence continues at coordinate 18,938 of CAYPQD010000010.1, read as the reverse complement.
GAACAGGTCGCCGCCCTGTGCCACCGCCGAGAGGCCGGCGCCGAACAGTGCCCAGACGACCTGCGATGCCCCGAGGAGACCCGCGGCAATCATCCCCGACAGCGCCGAGCACAACACCGCGCCAAGCGCACCGCTCCAGGTCTTGTTGGGACTGTCCCTCGGTGACAGTGCCGGGCCGCCAAAACCCCGGCCGGCAAAATAGGCGGCGCTGTCGGACGCCCAGACTATCGCCATCAGGATCAGCGCCGCCGCAGCGCCATCCCACGGCCCGCCGCGCAGGGCCTGAAGCGCCAGCGGCATGCCGCCGGCATACAGCGCCCCGAACAGGGCAAGCGGCGCGGCACGGGTGTTGAGCGCGGCCAGGACGAGCCCCGTTGCGACCAGGCCGCCAATGGTAAAGCCCAGCGCTGGCTGGCCGGACGAGAGGGCGGGATAGGCGAGATTGGCCGCCGCCAGGCCGGCGATCGCCAGCGCCCCCCCCTTCTGGCCGCTCATCCGCGCCCATTCAAAGGCCATGGCGCCCGCAAACAGCGCGGCGCCGGCGCCCAGCCACCAGCCACCGCGATGGACGACGAACAGGGCGAACGGGATCAGCACCGCAGCCGACGCGATCCTCAGCGCAAGGTCCCCGGCCGACCGCTGCGCTGGCGCCTCCACGCTCACGGGCCCGCCATTCCGGCGCCCGCCTCGCCGATCGTGGCCTGGCCGAATCGCCGCTCGCGCGCACGGTAGTCAGCGATCGCGGTGCGCAGCTGCTCGATCCCGAAATCGGGCCACAGCACGTCGGTGAAGACATATTCGGAGTAGGCCGACTGCCAGAGCAGGAAATTGCTGATGCGACGCTCGCCGCTGGTACGGATGACGAGGTCCGGATCGGGCAGCCCGTTGGTGTCGAGGTGCGCGGCGATCGCAGTCTCGGTCACGTCACCGGGCTGCAGCTCGCCACGCGCGACCGCCTCCGCCACGGCGCGGGCCGCCCGGGTGATCTCGTCCCGGCCGCCATAATTGAATGCGATTGTGAGGTTGAACCGGTCATTGCCCTCGGTCTGGCGCTCAGCGCGGGCGCACAGCTGGGCAACGTCGTCGGGCAGGCCTTCGCGCAGGCCGATCACGCGCACACGAACCCCTTCCCGGGTCAGCCGGTCGAGGTCACGGCGGACATAGGCCCGCAGCAGGCCGAACAGGACGTTCACCTCCGCCAGAGGGCGGCGCCAGTTCTCGGTGGAAAAGGAAAACACCGTCAGGTGGGTGATGCCCAGATCGCCGGCCCCCTCGACGGTGCGCCGCAGCGCCTCGACCCCCCGCTCATGCCCTGACCCGCGCGGCAGGCCCCTTGCCTTCGCCCAGCGGCCATTGCCATCCATGATGATCGCCACATGATGCGGTCCCTCAGCCGCCTCCGCCCCGAAAGCAGCCGGGCCAGCGGCTGGAGTGGGCGCCATCAGACCTGCATGATCTCCGCTTCCTTGGCCTTCAGCGCCTCGTCGATGCGCTCAACAAACGTGTCGGTCAGCTTCTGCACCTCATCGGCGAGACGGCGCTGGTCGTCCTCGCTGATCTCGCCATCCTTCTCAAGCCGCTTCAGCTCATCATTGCCATCACGGCGGACATTGCGGACCGCGACGCGTGCGCTCTCGGCATACTTGCCGGCGAGCTTGGCGAGCTCGGCGCGGCGCTCCTCGTTCAGTGGCGGGATCGGGATGCGCAGGTTTTGCCCGTCGACCACGGGGTTGAGCCCCAGCCCGGCCTCGCGGATCGCCTTGTCCGCCGCGCCAACCACCGCCTTGTCCCAGACATTGACCACAAGCATGCGGCTTTCCGGCACCGACACCGAAGCGACCTGGTTCAGCGGCACACTGGATCCGTAGGCCGGCACCACCACGCTGTCGAGCAGGTTGACCGACGCCCGGCCGGTGCGCAGGCCGGCAAATTCCTGAGCCAGCGCCTGCAGCGCCTTGTCCATGCGTGTCTCGAGCGCTTTCTTGTCCAAACTCATCTAGCCAGCTCTTGTCCTGTTGGAGATTACTGTAAACGTCCCGCGGCCATAAAGCACCTCCTGGAGTGCACCAACGTCATGCAGCGAGAACACAACGATGGGGATGTTCGTATCGCGCATCAAGCTGACCGCAGAGGCGTCCATCACCCGCAGGTCGCGCGCCAGGACGTCCTGGTAGGCCAGTTCGTCATAGCGCTTTGCACTGGCGTCGATCTTCGGATCGGCACTGTAGACGCCATCAACCTGGGTGCCCTTCAGCATCGCGTCGCAGCCCATCTCCGCAGCCCGCAGGGCCGCGCCGGTATCTGTGGTGAAGAAGGGGTTGCCGGTCCCGGCGGCAAAGACGACGATCCGGCCCTTCTCCATGTGGCGGATCGCCCGGCGACGGATATAGGGCTCGCAAACCGTGTCCATCGGGATCGCCGACTGCACGCGGGTCTCAACGCCGATCCGCTCCAGCGCACTTTGCATGGCGAGCGCGTTCATCACCGTGGCGAGCATACCCATGCTGTCGGCCTGGGAGCGGTCCATGCCCTGCGCTGCGCCAGCAAGGCCGCGAAAGATGTTGCCACCGCCTATGACGAGGCAGAGCTCGGCCCCGGTCGCCCGGGCCGCGGCAATCTCGCCGGCAAAGCGGGTGCAGGTTGCCATGTCGATCCCGAACTCGCGCGGACCCATCAGCGCCTCGCCTGAGATCTTCAGCAGCACGCGCTTGTAGGCAAGCGCCTGCGAGGGAATGCCGGACGGACCGGGTTCGGTGTCGGCGTCATTGGCAGGCTGGGTCATGGGGCGGGCTCCGGAGCGGCTCGCGTTGCCCTATCGGATTCCCGGCAGGATGTCATCGCCCGGCCACGCGATGCATGCCGGCGTTCACCGCCTCTGCCACCGCCTCTGCATGGCGTCGATCCGTAGAGCGCCAGAAGCCA
>CAYPQD010000010.1:0-15916 GCA_964412785.1 uncultured Hyphomonadaceae bacterium | reverse complement strand
CACCGCCTCTGCCACCGCCTCTGCATGGCGTCGATCCGTAGAGCGCCAGAAGCCATGGGCGCAAACCGCCGATAGCCAGCCCTCACCCCTTGGTGATGGCCGCGACTTCCGCAGCGAAATCGTCGCCCTCGCCCTTGTCAAGGCCTTCGCCGAGCTTGAAGTGGACAAAGCCCCTGAGCGTAGCGCCGGCCTCCTCGATGACCTTTCCAACCGTCTTGTCCGGGTCCATGACAAAGGCCTGCTCGACCAGAACAACCTCCTGGTAGAACTTGCGCATCCGACCGTCGATCATCTTCTCGATCACCGCGTCCGGCTTGCCGCTCTCGCGGGCCTGATCGGTGAGGATAGTGCGCTCGCGCTCCACCAGCGCCGGGTCGAGGGACTCAATGGTTGCAGCCGCCGGCGAGGTCGCCGCCACATGCATCGCGACCTTGCGCCCCGCCTCAGCCAGATCAGCGCCCTCGCCCTCCAGGGCAACCAGGACGCCCACCTTGCCCATGCCTTCGGCTGCGGCATTGTGGACATAGCTCGCAACCGCACCGGAACCGACCGAAACCGTCTCAATGCGCCGTAGCGTCATGTTCTCGCCAATGGTCGCGATGAGGCGGGTGATCAGGTCATCAACGGTGCCCTGACCGTCCGGCGAGGGCGCCGCCTTGAGGCCCTCGAGCGTGCCGTCGGTGTCGAGCGCCACCCTGGAGATGCCGGCGAGCGCCTCCTGGAACGTCGCGTTGCGAGCGACGAAATCGGTCTCGGCATTGAGTTCGACCGCTGCGCCTGTGGTGCCGTCCCGCGACACCGTGACGGCGACCAGGCCCTCCGCCGCCATGCGGCCGGATTTCTTTGCCGCCTTCGAGAGGCCCTTGGCGCGCAGCCAGTCGACGGCGGCCTCCATGTCGCCGCCGCTTTCCACGAGCGCCTTTTTCGCGTCCATCATCCCTGCGCCAGACTTCTCGCGCAGTTCCTTCACAAGCGAGGCAGTGATCTCAGCCATGGTGCTCTTTCCCTGAAAGCAATCTGTTCTCAATTCGTCCCGCCCGCGCGCGGCCACGCCTGTCCTGCGCGTCAGGCCTTGGCGCCATCGCCGGATGCCGCGCCCGCATCGGCCGCTTCAGCGCCGGTGCCATCACCCTCCGGCCCGCCGATCTCGGTCTCACCGGATTCGGCAAATGCCGCATCCGCGGCGGCCAGGTCAGCTTCGGTAAGCTCGCCAAGGTCCTCAAGTTCTCCAAGATCCATGTCCAGGCCCACTGCTGATTCCGCAAGACCGTCCATGATCGCGTCGGCCACAAGGTTGCAGTAGAGCGAGATCGCGCGCGCAGCGTCGTCATTGCCCGGGAAGGGATAGTCGGCATCATCCGGGTCGCAATTGGTATCGATCACAGCGACCACGGGTATACCGAGCTTGCGCGCTTCCTTGACCGCGATCGCCTCCTTGTTGGTGTCGATGACGAACATGAGGTCTGGCAGGCCGCCCATATTGGCAATGCCACCGAGCGCGCGGTCGAGCTTGTCGCGTTCGCGCTCGAGGTTGAGGAGCTCCTTCTTGGTGAAGCCTTCGCCGCCGCCGGCCTCGAACATGCCCTGCAGATCCTTCAGGCGCCGGATCGAGCCTGAGACGGTCTGCCAGTTGGTCAGCGTGCCGCCGAGCCAGCGATGATTGATGTAGTACTGGGCGCAGCGCTGGGCCGCTTCAGCGACGGGTTCGCCCGCCTGGCGCTTGGTCCCGACGAACAGCACCCGTCCGCCCTTAGCGACCGTATCGCGCACCTTGACCAGCGCCTGGTGCAGCATCGGCACCGTCTTCGACAGGTCGAGAATGTGAATCTTGGAGCGCTCGCCGTAGATGTACGGCTTCATTTTCGGGTTCCAGCGGTGGGCCTGGTGACCGAAGTGCACGCCGGCCTCAAGCAGTTGGCGCATGGAGAAGTCAGGCAGTGCCATCTTGAATATCCTCATCCGGTTGGCCGTCGCGGGCGGAACGCGGGGTCACCTGACCCCCCGCACCGGATGCGCCCGCGAACAGGGTTGCTTCCAGCAGCGGGTGTATACAGCCTCCGCCGCGTCCTGCAACCGCCCCATCACAAACCGGCCATTGCGCCCCTGCCATCTCAGGACACCTCCGCACGGACCTGATCGACACCGGGGGCACTCTTCAATGCCTGCAGCGCGGTCATGCCGGTGGCATACCGTCCGGGCAGGGCGAGGGTGACGACCTCGCCGGTCTCCAGCGGCAGCTCGACCAGCAGCGTGCCCATGTCCCGGTCACCGAGCGTGGCAAGCCGGCGCGCCAAGGCGGCCAGGGCCGCCGGGTCAGTACCTTCGGCGAGCCGGATCCTTAACCCGCCCGCCGGTCGGGCGAGACGGGCCTCTCCCAAAGGGCGCACCGCCTGGGCCGTCAGGCGCACCTCCTCGCCCTGGCGGCGGACGGCCACGGTGACGGCAACGCCAGCGCCCGTCTCCAGCCGGTCGCGGACATCAATGAGAAGTTCCGGCGGAACCATGAGTTCGGTCTCTCCGGTCGGGTCCGAGAGGGTCAGGAAGGCGAACTTGCCGCCCTTGCGGGCCGGCTTCTCCACCCGACGGCGGACCAGCCCAATCAGCTCCAGCGGCCGGCCATCGCGGGTGCGCTCGCCGATCTCGGCGGCCAGCGTCACCCGGTCGCGGTCGAGGCCGGCAAGCACATCGTCCAATGGGTGGCCTGAGAGATAAAACCCGATTGCAGAAAACTCTTCTGCCAGCTTCTGCTCGCCATTCCAGCCGCTGGCCTCCGGCAGGGCGGGACGAAGCGCAGGCTCGCCATCGCCAAACAGCCCGCACTGCCCGCCGGCGCGATCGTCTGCCGCCGACTGGGCCGCAGCCGCAAGCACAGGGGCGGCCGCCAGCGCGCGGGCGCGGTTCGCCTCGAGGCTGTCAAACGCGCCGGCGCGGGCGAGCTGCTCGAACGCCTTGCGTGTCATGTGGCGCGGATCGACGCGCAAGGCGAGGTCGTGAAGATCGCGGAATGCCCCGCCCCCGGCGCGCACCGCCTCGACATGGCGCATCGCCTCCAGGCCGACCCCCTTCAGCGCGCCGAGGCCGTAGATGATGGCCTTCCCCGCAACGTCGAAATCGGCGCTGGAGCGGTTTATGTCCGGGTGGTTGACCTCGATGCCGAGCCGGCGGGCCTCCAGAACGAAGGTCGCCAGCTTGTCGGTATTGTGCAGGTCAAGGCTCATCGATGCGGCGAGAAAGGCCACCGGGAAGTGGCGCTTGAGGTAAGCGGTCTGGTAGCCGATCACGGCATAGGCGGCGGCATGGGACTTGTTGAAGCCATAGCCGGCAAACTTCGCCATGGTATCGAAAATGGCATTGGCAAGCGGGGTATCGATGCCCTTGCGCGCGGCTGCGCCCTCCACGAAGCGGGCGCGCTGGCGGTCCATCTCTTCCTGCTTCTTCTTGCCCATGGCGCGGCGAAGGAGGTCGGCCTCACCAAGCGAATAGCCGGCGATTTCCTGCGCCATCCGCATCACCTGCTCCTGGTAGACCGGCACGCCATAGGTCGGCTCCAGTATCGGCGCGAGGTCGGGATGATCATAGCGGATGGTGGAGGGGTCCTCCTTGCCCTGTACGTAAACGGGGATATTGTCCATCGGACCCGGGCGGTAGAGCGAAATGATCGCGATCACGTCCTCGATATTGCCCGGGCGCACCTTGCGCAGGGTGTCGCGCATGCCCTGGCCCTCCAGCTGGAAGACGCCGAGCGTCTCGCCGGACGCCATCAGGTCGTAGGTCTGCGGGTCGTCGAGGCGGTCCCATGCCTCGGTGACATCGCCGCCGTCGCGGCGGATAAAGCCGAGTGCCCGGTCGATCACCGTCAGGGTCTTGAGCCCTAGAAAGTCGAACTTCACCAGCCCCGCAGCCTCGGCCCATTTCATGTTGAACTGGGTCGCCGGCAGGTCGGAGCGCGGGTCGTTGTAAAGTGGCACCAGCTCCGTCAGCGGGCGGTCGGCAATCACCACACCGGCCGCATGGGTGCCTGCGGAGCGGTAGAGCCCCTCCAGTTGCAGGGCGGTGTCGAGGAGCTCGCGCACGCGCTCGTCGCGCCCGATCTCCTCGTCGAATTTGGGCTCCGCGTCGATTGCCTCCTGCAGCCTTGGCGGGTTGGCCGGGTTGAACGGAATGAGCTTGGCGAGGCGGTCGACCTGACCATAGGGCATCTGCATCACACGGCCGACATCGCGCACCACGGCCTTGGCCTGCAGGGTGCCGAAGGTGATGATCGCGGCAACGCTGTCGGCGCCATACTTGTCGCGAACGTAACGGATAACCTCGCCGCGCCGCTCCTGGCAGAAATCGATATCGAAGTCCGGCATCGACACCCGTTCCGGGTTGAGAAAGCGCTCGAACAGGAGGTCGAAACGCAATGGGTCGAGATCGGTGATGGTGAGCGCCCAGGCAACCAGCGAACCGGCGCCCGAACCCCGGCCTGGCCCGACCGGGATGCCGCGCGCCTTGGCCCACTGGATGAAGTCGGACACGATCAGGAAATAACCGGGAAAGCCCATGCTCTCGATGATCGACAATTCGTGCTCCAGCCGCCCGTCATAGGCCTCGCGCGGGGCCGCCCGCGCGTCCGGGTCAGCCAGTCGCGCCTCCAGTCCGGCGCGGGCCATGTCGCGCAGGGTCTCCGCCTCAGATCTTTCCCCGTCAGCAAAGCGCGGCAGCATCGGAAGGCCGGTGAGCGCGCGCACGACGCAGCGCTGCGCGATCTCGGCGGTCGCCTCGATCGCCTCGGGCAGGTCGGCGAACAGTGCGCACATCTCAGCCGGCGTCTTCAGGTACTGGCCGGGCTCAATGCGCGGGCGATCATCCTCGCCGAGATAGCGCCCGGCGGCAATGCACATCATCGCATCATGGGCCGGCGCGTCGGCCTGTCTCAGGAAGCGGGCGTCATGGGTCGCCACCAGAGGCAGGCCGAGTTCATAGGCCAGTTCGACAAGCACCGGCTCGGCCTCCGGCTCGCCTGGCGCGCCATGGCGCATCAGTTCGACATAGCAGCGCCCCGGATAGGCTGCAGCGAGGCGCTCCAGCACACCGCGTGCATCATCGGCCCGCCCGCGCGCGGCGAGCCGACCCGCCCTGCCCTGAAGGCCGCCGGTGAGCACGATCAATCCGGCGGTGTCTTCCAGCACCGCGGCCTCATCGAGCCGCGGCACGCCATCCTCACTGTCCAGATACGCCCTGGACGACAGCGCCATCAGCCGGCGATACCCCGCCTCGTCCTGGGCATAGAGCGAAAGCCGCGTCGTCTCGCCGCGCCGTTCGGGGTCGGCGAGGTCGAAACAGCAGGCCATCAGCGGCTGCACGCCGGCGCCGGCGAGTGTCTCGGAAAGCTCCAGCGCGCCGAACAGATTGTTTCGGTCGGTGACGCCAAGCGCCGGCATGCCATGATCGCAGGCAAATCGGGCGAGCGCCGTCGGGGTCAGCATGCTTTCCAGCAGCGAGAAGCTGGAACGCACGGCAAGATGGATGAAGGGCTTGTCGGTCATGGCGGTCAGCCTGGCCTCCGGGCTGTGGGCGTTGAAGTTTGGCGCGCGTCGCCCGCCCGTCAAACCCCTGACACCCCCGACGTACCGTATTTGTTCCAGGCCCGCAAGCGCTTTCCTGTGGAGCCGCCAGGCGTCCCATGCCGTTGCGTCAGGCGCGGCGGATCAGATCCGAACGCGCCCGCTGATCAGCCGGCCATTGCGGTCGATCTCCACCTGCCAGACCGCCTGATCGACCTCCAGCGCCCGCGACAGGTCTTGCATGGTCTCGATCCGCTGGCCGTTGACGCCGACGATCACGTCGCCGGGCCTGACAATCCGCCGCGCATAGGCGCCGCGCAGGATTCGGGTGACCAGGACGCCCGTGTCAAAGGGGTCGCGGCCGAGTTCCTCCGACAGGCGCGGTGACAGCTCGGCGACCTCCGCGCCTGAGAAGGGATGGCGCCCGCGCAGAAGCTCGCGCTCGGCATCACGCGCGCCGGGCGGCGGGGCGAGGGTCACCGCCACCGCCTGCTCGCGGCCGCCGCGCAATATGGTGAGCTGCGACACCTCGCCCGGCGAACGGGTGGCGGCCAGGAATTTCAGGCCGCGCTCGTCGAACACCTCGCGCCCGTCAATGGCGAGTACGAGGTCGCCGCGGCGAAGGCCAGCCCGGTCAGCCGGGGCGTTCTCATAGACCTCGGTCACCATTACGCCAACCGGTCGCTCCAGCCCCTGTGCGCGGGCCATGTCGAAGCTCACCGCCTGGCCCTTGAGGCCAAGCCAGGGCCTGACGATCATGCCCTCATTGATCGCCGCATCGACGACCCGCTTCACCATCTCCGCCGGGATCGCAAAGCCGATGCCGTTGGAACCGCCGGAGCGGGAGAAGATCGCGGTGTTGACGCCGACGAGGTCGCCGGCCGTATTGACCAGGGCACCGCCGGAATTGCCGGGGTTCACGGCCGCATCGGTCTGCAGGAAGAAGGCGTAGTCGGATACGCCGACATCGGTGCGCGCGGTGGCCGAGATGATGCCGCTGGTCACCGTCTGGCCGACGCCGAACGGGTTGCCGATGGCAAGCACGAGGTCGCCGACCTCCAGGTCGCGGGTATCGGCATAGGCGAGTGTCGGCAGCGCATCGCCGCCGGTGTCGATCTTCAGCACCGCCAGGTCGGTGCGCTCGTCGGCCAGCACCAGTTCGGCGCGGTACTCCCGCCGGTCACTGAGCACGACGAGCAGTTCGTCGGCGCCCTCGATCACATGGTTGTTGGTGACCACCACCCCGTCCGTGCCAACAATCACGCCGGAGCCGAGCGCGTTCTGCACGCGGTTCTCCGGCACACCGAAGAACTCGCGGAATAGCGGGTCACTGGCGAAGGGCGAGCGCGAGGCCTGTACGACCTTGCGGGTGTGGACATTCACCACGGCGGGCGAGACGCGCCTGACCAGCGGCGCGAAGGTCAGCTGGATCTCGTCCCGGCTGTCAGGGATGCGCTCCGCCGCGGCGGGCCGGCCAAGTACGGGCAGCACGGCGATTGCGATCAGCAGGAGGACGGCGGCGAGCGCGCCATAGAAGAGCTTGGAGATGTGTCGGGTCATGCGCGTGTCATTAGCCATGGATTCTGGCTATGGTGAGGCAAATCCGGGCGGTCAATGGGCGCGCGCAGGCGTTGCTGCCCTGGCGCTGCGTACCGCTATTGCCGTCACCTTCAGCGATCGGGTGCCCCGGCGTCGAATGCCGGCACTTTCTGGTTCGCGAGCGCGGCAAGGTTGGCCTCATGGGTGGCCCGGTCGATCCTGTACAGCGACAGGCAGGCCAGCATCACCATCCACAGGGTGAACAGGGTCGGCGCGTAGAAGGTGCCGAGGCGGAACAGGGCCTCATCGGACACCTCGCTCGGCGGCACACCAACCGGGAAGGCGATCAGGGCGAGAATGATCGAGGCGAGGAAGATGCCCGAGCCCTCCACGAATTTCCGCGTGAAGCTGATCGCGGCGAAGAACACCCCCTCATTGCGCCGCCCGGTCTTGAGCTCGGCGTCCTCCACCAGGTCCGCAATCATCGACTGCATCAGGATCTGGACCGTGATGATGAGACCGAGATCGACCACGACGATGCAGAAGATCAGCGGGAACAGGATCGGCTCGCCATTCTCCGGCATCAGGCCGAACAGGCGCAGCGCCACCGGCGCCGGTGCCAGGGTGAAGGCGGCAAAGCCGACATGGACGGCCGCCCGCTTCTTGCCGAGCGCCTTGGCCATCGCCGGGGCGATCAAGTTGGCAAGGATGGCGGAGAGGAAAACGGACGCGACGATGATGCTTGTCTGGCCGCTGGAGAAGCCCCAGAAATAGCCATACATGTAGAAGGTGAGCGCGCCGGAGACGCCGCTCGCGGTGGCCGCGAACAGCGCGGCGAGGAACAGCGCCGCAAAGGAGCGTGAGCTCAGCGTCTCGAACACCTCTGCGATCAGCCGGCCAATCGAGAACCCCTCCGGAACCGAATGGCTCTCGCGAAGGTAGGGGATCGCCCGGTGGGTGCCGATGGCGGAGATGAGGATGGCAAGGCCGAGGGTTGCCGATGCCATCATGCCATACTGGCGGAAGCCCTCCACATCGGTGAAGCCGCTGCCGCCGCCGCGCCCCTCGTCCAGCAGGAAGGCGAGTGTGATCACCGCCATGGCGACGCCGCCGAACCAGATGAACATGTTGCGCAGGGAGAGATAGGAGGTGCGCTCGTCATAGTCGGCGGTGAGTTCCGCGACCAGCGCCGAAGAGGGCACCTCGTAGAAGGTGATCAGCTGGCGCACCGCGATGGCAACGAACAGGACATACCAGAACAGCTGTTCATTGCTGAAATCCTGCGGCGGATTCCACAGCAGCCAGTAGGCGCCCGCTACCGGCAGGGCGGCGAAGTACATGTAGGGATGGCGCCGCCCCCAGCGCGAGCGCGTGTTGTCCGACAGATAGCCGACCACGGGGTCTGAGACTGCATCGAACAGGAAGGTGATCAGGATGGCGAGGCCGACCTGGCTCGCCTCGACGCCGAGCGCCTGGCTGTAGAAGATCAGCAGGAAATAGGAAAAGCCGTTGCCCTTCACGCCATAGGGGATCCCCCCGATCGCGTAGGAGAGTTTGGTCCAGGGGGATCGGATAATCCTCTGGCGCTCTGCCTCGCGGGCAGCGGCTGCATCCTGCATGTCACCTCCCGTCTGCGGGCCGCTCGTCAGCCGGCGGCCGCGTCTTTTTTCCACCGTGCCGGTGCGTCAGAGGCCCAGCACCATCTTGGCCATGATGTTTCGCTGGATCTCGTTGGAGCCGGCATAGATCGAGGCCTTGCGGTAATTGAAATAACTCGGCGCCACCGGGACGGTCGGTTCCGGCTGGTGCAGCGCGTCATTCGCGCCATCGCGCAGGTGCGCCCAGCTGTCCTGGACAAAGGGCATGGCGAAATCACCGGCCGCTTCCAGGACCAGCTCGGTAATTGCCTGCTGCGCCTCGGAGCCTGCGCATTTCAGCATCGAGCTCTCCGGCCCGACCGGCTCGCCCGCCGAAAGCGCGGAGAAGATCCGCAGTTCGGTGGCGTTCAGCGCCTCGATGCGGATTTCCATCTGCGCCAGCTTGCGCTGGAAGTCCCGGTCGGCGATCAGTGCGTCACCGCCAGCCTGGCCAAGACTGGCGATCCGGCGCGCCTTTTTCAGCATGGCCTTCAGCCCGGGCGCATAGGCATTGCCACGCTCGAACTGCAGGAGGTATTTGGCGTAAGTCCAGCCCTTGTTCTCCGCGCCGACGAGAGCGCCCTGCACGGGCACGCGGACATCCTCGAAGAACACCTGATTGATTTCCTGCTGGCCCTGCAGCGGCTGGTCGAGCGTCGGCAGAGGCCGCACGCTGATGCCGGGAAGGTCCATCGGGAAGATGATGAAGCTGATCCCCTCCTGCGGTTTGCCCTCTCTTGAGGTGCGCACGAGGCAGAAGATCCAGTCGGCCCACTGGGCGTGGGTTGTCCAGATCTTGGACCCGTTGAGGACGTAATCATCGCCGTCACGCAGCGCGCTCATCTGCAGCGAGGCAAGGTCTGAGCCCGAACCCGGTTCGGAATAGCCCTGGCACCACCAGACATCGGAGCGCAGGATCCTCGGCAGGTGCTCGGCCTTCTGCACCTCGGACCCGAACGCCATCAGCACCGGCGCGACCATGGAAATGCCCATGGGGCTGACCGGCGGCGTTCCGGCTGCGGCCAGTTCCATCTGCAGGATGTATTTCTGCGACGGTGTCAGGCCCGGCCCGCCATGCTCGGCGGGCCAGTTGGGTGCGACCCAGCCCTTTTCATACAGTCGCTTCTGCCAGGCGATCTGGCCCTCCTTGTCGAGATAGCCATTCTTCGACAGGGCCATCTTCGCGCGCAGGTCCGGCGTGTAGGCGTCAGCGATCCAGTCGCGCACCTCCAGCTGGAAGGCGCGGTCCCCGGGTGTAAAGGCGAGATCCATGGCGCGCCCGGCTCCTATTCGACGATTTCGTAATAGGCTATCTCCGGCCGCGCCGCGAGGCAGGCGCCAAGACCCGGGCCGGCCGCCCTGAAGTATTCGGTCTTGCCATGGGCATCGAGCGCGTCCTGTGAGGCGTACTGCTCCATGAAAATATAGTCGGTATCCGAGCCCTTGGCCCTGTAGAGCTGGTAGGTGAGGCAGCCGGCCTCATTGGCCTTGACCTTTGCCATCAGGTCCTTCGCCACCTGCTCGAATTCGGCCTGCCTGCCGTCCTGCACCGAAAGCTTTGCAACCACGCCGATCATGCCGGCTCCTCCCATTTCCTGTCATTTGCGATTGACTGTATTGAGGGTTCCGCGAAGGGCAAGGGGTGACGCAGCGCAAGCGCTGAAGGCGACGGGCCAACCCCGGCGTATGCCGCCAAAGCCCGGGCCGCCACACCGCCCCCTTCCCGCGCCGTCCGGGATCGCTAATACCAGTGTGCGCAGATGAGGGTCCATCTGCGCATCCGGCGCATGGGGCGCCGACGCGCAGTCGCGCTTGCCCCGCGCTGCGTGGATCGGTTTTGGGTCCATGCAGCTTGGTATAAGCTGCGGGGGCGAAGCGGAGACCCCATCTCATGCACCCGACCCTGATCGTTTGTTCCCTGTCGCTTGGCGCGCTCGTGCTTCTCCTCGGCTTCTGGGTGTCGATTGCGCGCACGCAGGCGCGCGTCGTCACCGGAGCCGGCGACGACCCGACCAGCGCGCTCATGAAGGCGGTGCGCGCGCACGCCAACAGCGCGGAATATGCCGGCGCGCTGATCGGCCTGTTCATTGTCACCTCATTTGCCTATGCCGGTCGTGATCTCGGCCTCGCGGTGACCAGCCTCGTTCTTGCCATCACGGCGGCGCGGGTCCTCCACGCGCTGGGCTTCCTGGTCTGCCGGACGCTGGCAAGGCCGCATCCGCTGAAGGCGATCGGCGCGATCGTGACCTATTTCGGCGGGCTGGCGCTTGCTGTGATGGCCGCGCTTCAGGTCCTTTGAGCGGCGGCGCTGCCACGGACGATCTCGGCGCGGGCGCGCGGCACCTGCGCGCCTGTCTCGACGCCGCCGCACAGGTCGCCCTTGCCGCTGACGTGCTCGCGCGCGCAAACCACGCCGGCTGGCTGGAGCCGGTGACGCCGGGCGGACAGCCCTTCTCGGTGCGGCAGGTGAACCTTGGCCCGCTCGGCTGGGTGTCGGACCGCGCGGGTTATCGCTACCAGCCGGCCCATCCGCTGACCGGTGCGCCCTGGCCCGCCATCCCGGACGCGCTTCTCGGCCTGTGGGCAGAGCTGCAGCCGGAGGCGCCCGAGCCGGAGTGCTGCCTTGTCAACCACTATCGCGGGGACGCGCGGATGGGCCTGCACCGTGACGCCGACGAGGATGACCGCGAGACCGGGATCGTCGCGGTGTCACTCGGCCAGCCGGCCCGCTTCCGGCTTGGCGGTCCGGCCCGCTCCGGGGCGACCCGCGCGGTTCGCCTGGAAAGCGGCGACGTCATCCTGATGGCCGGCTCGTCGCGCAATCATTATCACGGCATCGACCGGCTGCTGGCGCCGGACCCGCTGTTCCAGCCCGATCTCGGCTTTGATGGCCGGCTCAGCCTGACCCTGCGGCGGGTCCGCCATGGCTGAGCGCCTCTGGCGCGCCCGCGCTGGCGCGTTCTGGCCGGCTCTCAGACGACAGGCTGCGGCAGGCCCTCCCGCCTGAGGTCGTCCAGGATGCGGCGGATGAGCCCGGGGCCTTGATAGACGAGCGCGGAATAGAGCTGCACCGCCTGGGCGCCGGCAGCGAGCTTGGCGCGGACGTCGGCCGCCGAGGCAATGCCGCCTGCGCCGATGAGGTCGAGCCGCCCGCCGACCTGTTCTGCGAAGGCCGCAAGCACCGCCGTTGAGGGCGCCATCAGGGGACGCCCGGAAAGGCCGCCCGCCTCGCCCTTCAGCGGGCTTTCAAGGCTTTCGGGCCGCGCCAGCGTCGTGTTGGAGACGATCAGCCCGTGCAGGTAGGGCGCCGCCAGCGCGACTTCGGAAATGTCCGTGATCGCCGCGTCGTCGAGGTCCGGCGCCACCTTCAGGAAGACCGGGCGAAGAGGCCCCTCTGCCGCCAGCGCGAGCGCGGCCTCGCCAGTGCGCCCGAGCAGGTCCTCCAGCACGCTGCGGTCCTGCAGGCCCCGCAGGCCCGGAGTGTTGGGCGAGGAGACATTGATGGTGACATAGTCGGCATGGGTCCAGACGGCTTTCAGGCCAGTGACATAGTCGGCAATGCGGTCGCCGGAGTCCTTGTTGGCACCGACATTGGCGCCGACCTTCGCCGGCGTCGCCGTCCGCGCGGCAAGATGGGCGACAAACGCATCAAGGCCGTGATTGTTGAAGCCCATCCGGTTGATCACCGCCCGGTCCACGGTGAGCCGGAAGAGGCGCGGCTTGGGATTGCCGGCCTGCGGGCGCGGGGTCACTGTCCCGCATTCGATAAAGCCGAAGCCGAAGCGCGCCATCGCCGCGATCACTTCGGCATTCTTGTCGAACCCGGCGGCGAGACCGACCGGGCCTGGCAGTTCCAGCCCCGAGACCGGCAGGCGCACAGCCAGCGCCGGATCCGGGTGCGGCGCACGGACGGGCACACCAAGCCCCGCCTTCAGGGCCAGGAGCGTCAGATCGTGCGCGCGCTCAGGGTCGATCGTGCGCATCAGCGGCATGGCAAGGTCAGCGAGCATGGCGGGCATCTCCGGCACAGTGCCAATGGTGTCAAGGTGATCGCCGGGCACCGCAATCCCCAGGCGTGGCCAGGCCGCATCACACGCCGCAATAGGTTGATATTCCTAAGTCCCGGGCCTAGGCTCGGGCAGCGTTTTTGTGGAATGGCAGCAGGATGCAGCATCACGACATCTGGCGGGGGCTCGACGCGCTGGCTGCCCGGCACGGCCTGTCCACCTCCGGGCTCGCGCGACAGGCCGGGCTGGATCCCACCGCCTTCAACCGCTCCAAGCGCATGGGCCGCGATGGCCGGCCGCGCTGGCCATCGACCGAGAGTGTGGCGCGCGCGCTGGAGGCTGTCGGCGCGGGGCTCGGCGACCTGGTCGCGCTGATCGAGCCCGCCCCGGCGGTGTCCCTGCCGGCCCTGCCCATGACCGATGCCGGCGAGGCCTTCAGCGAAGAGGGCACGCCCCTGCCCGGCGCGTGGGGCGTCGTGCGCCTGCCCTGGCCGGCGGCGCCCGGCGCCTTCCTCCTTGTGATCGACGACGACCGGATGAACCCGGTCCTTCTGCCCGGCCAGATGGTTCTGGTCGAACCGGGCGCCGGCGCACGGGCTGGATCAAGGGTGGTCGCACGACTTACCGATGGGCGCCTCGTCGCCGGCCTCCTCGCCGCCCGAGACGGCGGTGGGCTGCGCCTTGAGGCCGCCAATCCCGAATGGCCGGCCATTGGGCTTGATGCCGGGGCGCTGGACTGGATCGCCCGCATCACCTGGGCGAGCCAGTAGGCAGGCGCAGCAAGCGGATCGTTCCGTCTTCCAGATGGCGCCCGACGCGATTCCGCTTGCCGCCTCGGTGCCTCGCAGGCATGATTTTACACCTGATGGACTGGGACAAGTTGAAATCCTTCCACGCCGCCGCGGAAGCCGGCAGCCTGACTGCGGCGGGTGACCGGCTGGGTATTTCGCAGTCGGCCGTGTCGCGCCAGATCGCGGCGTTGGAGAAGGAACTGGGCGTCTCGCTTTTCCAGCGCCATGCCCGCGGCCTGGTGATGACCGATGCCGGCCACACCCTGCACCGCTCCACCGTCGACATGGCCTCGGCAGCGGCGGCGGCCCACTCGGCGCTGAAGGACCAGCAGGAAACGCCCCAGGGTGAGCTTGTCGTAACCGCGCCGGTCGCTTTCGGGTCGACGTGGATCGTGCCGCGGCTCGGCGCGTTCATGGACGCCTATCCCGACCTCAGGCTTGATCTGCGCCTAGACGACCAGGAGTTCGACCTGCTGCGGCTGGAGGCGGAGTGTGCGGTGCGTCTCTGGGCCGCCGACAAGGCCGATCTCATCCAGCGCAAGCTTGGCACGCTGGCGACCAGCCTTTATGCCGCGCACGCCTATGCCGAGCGCTTCGGACGGCCCGAGACGGCGGCCGATCTCGACCAGCACCGCATCATAACCTACCATAATGATCGCGCGCCCGCACCGATGCAGTCGATGAAATGGGCGAGCCAGATCGGCCGTGACGACCGCCCGGCGCGCACGGCCAGCCTGCAGGTTTCCAACGTCTTTGCCATGCTGCGCGCCGTCGAGGCCGGTCTCGGCATTGCCGACCTGCCGGACTACATGGCCGAGACCGTGCCCGGACTGGTCAGGATCCTGCCCGACAAGGTCGGGCCGAGCTTCGATCTCTATTTCATCTATCCAAGCGATCTCAGGCGGTCCAAACGGATCGCCAGCTTCCGCGACTTCATCACCGCACAGACGGCGCACTTGCGGCGCCGTGGCGATGGCGATTAGCATCAACAATTCAGCCATGCGCATTTGCATGAGGTTCGCAGCGCTTTTTCCTTGCTGCCGGCAGAGACGCTCTTATGTGCAAGGGGCGCCGCGGTCCCCGGCCAACCCGATCTTTCCTCCGATTGGGCGTTTCCTCCCCCAAGAGGGACCACACTCAAAGCCGGGCGCGCCATGGGCCGCCCGGCTTTTTTTATGACTGCCCCTCATACCAAGCGGCATGCACCCAGAACCGACCCGTGCCGCTAGGCCGAGCGCGACTTCGCGCCCGCGCTCATGCGCCTTATGCGCAGATGTACCATCATCTGGGCACACACGAATCAGAGGCTGGAACGCAGCATCCAGGCGGTCTTCTCAGCGATCTCGGCACGCTGGACAAAAAGGTCGACGGTGACCTCGTCGCCGGACTCTCCGGCAATCTTGGTGCCGGCCCGCGCCGCCCGCGCCACCGCCTCATGGCCCTTGACCAGATTGGCGATCATCTGCCCGGCATCCGGCACGCCATTGTCGGGCTTGATCGTCGCTTCGGCCAGCATGGCCTCGCTTGAGCCCGGCGCGAAATGCCCGAGGGCGCGAATGCGCTCGGCGATCACGTCGAGTGCCGCCCAGAGTTCGCGGTATTGCTCCTCGAACATCATATGCAGGGATCGGAAGCGCGGCCCGGTGACATTCCAGTGATAGCCATGCGTCTTCATGTAGAGCGCATAGGTCTCGCCGAGCAGGACACGCAGCGCCTCGGCGGACGAATCGCGCGCGCTGTTATCCAGGCCGATATCAATCTCCATGGTCAGGGTCTCCTCAATTCACTGTTTTCCAAAGATGGGGATGCGTGTCCGCCTGTCCCAATTAAATCTCCCGGCAGCGTCATAGACCCGGTCTATTGCACGCCTGCGCAGAAGCGCTGGATGCGGGTGATCGCCTCGCTGAGGGCCTCGGTCGCCGTGGCATAGGAGATGCGAAATGCCGGTGACAGGCCGAACGCCGCGCCGAACACCACAGCCACCTTCTCCTCGTCAAGAAGCGCAGTGGCGACCGCCTCGTCGCTGTCAAGCAGGCGCCCACCAGCGCTGGTGCGCCCGATCAGGTCGGCGCAGGACGGATAGACGTAGAATGCCCCCTCCGGCGTGCCGCAGGTCAGGCCATCGGCCGCATTCAGCCCGGCGACGACCAGGTCACGCCGGTCACGGAACACTGCGTTCCGCTCCGCCAGGAAGCCATGTTCGCCATTCAGCGCCGCAACGCTTGCCCACTGGCTGATCGAGCACGGGTTGGAGGTGGTCTGGCTCATCACCTTTCGCATGGCATCGACCAGCGGCTTCGGCCCGGCCGCATAGCCGATCCGCCAGCCGGTCATGGCGTAGGCCTTGGAGACGCCATTCATGGTCAGCGTGCGCGCGTACAGGTCGGGCGCAA
>CAYPQD010000009.1:0-72300 GCA_964412785.1 uncultured Hyphomonadaceae bacterium | reverse complement strand
AGGTCATCCCCTTCGAGAACGCTGCCCGCCCCTTCAAGGTGCATCAGTCCTTGCCCGCCAGGCATGGCGCCTGCATCCTGGAGACGATGAAGGCCGGGCCCCTTGCGGAGGACGGTGTCACGGAGTTCTTCTTCGTCCTCGGCGTGCCTTGGTTGGAGGGCACGGTCCGGGCGATCACCAACCCGGTCGCGACCTGCTAACGGAAAGGCCCTGCCCATGACCCGTCGTCTCATGCTGATCACCGGCGCCTCGGCCGGCATTGGTGCGGAATTCGCCCGCCAGTATGCCCAGCGCGGCTGGGATGTCGCGATCACGGCCCGCCGGGCGGAGCGGCTCGACACGCTCGCCGAGGAGATCGAGACCCGCCACAAGGTCAGCGCGATCCCGGTGGTGCAGGACCTCGCCGCCGACGACAGCGTCGACCAGGTCCTCGCGCACGTGAAGGAATGCGGCCGTGAGGTCGACGGCATCGTCAACAATGCCGGCTATGGCCTGCCGGGCACCTTCTTCAACACAAGCTGGAAGGACCAGGCGGCATTCCTGCGCGTCCTGCTGACGGCGCCGTGCGAGCTCGTCCACAAATGCCTGCCTGGCATGGCGGCGCGCAATTATGGGCGCATCATCAATGTCGCCTCGCTGGCGGGCTATACCCCGGGCTCCAATGGCCACACCCTCTACGCCCCGGTGAAGTCGGCGCTGATTAAGTTTTCCGAGAGCGTCCACGCCGAGGCGCAGGCGGCAGGCCACGACATCCATGTCACCGCGCTTTGCCCGGGCTTCACCTATTCGGAATTCCACGACGTCAACGGCACTCGCTCGCAGACCGAGGAGATGCCGAAATGGATTTGGATGCAGGCCGCCCCGGTGGTCGAGGCCGGCATCCAGGCGGTCACTCGGGGCCGGCCCGTGGTGGTGCCGGGCGGGGTCAACAAGGGGGTGGCCACGCTGGTCCGTGTGCTGCCCGACCCGCTCGCCCGCACGATGATGCGCCAGCAGGCCAGTCGCTTCCGGCGGACTGACTCCGATGGCTGATACCAGTGTGCAAGGTCGCCGGGGGCGCCGCCCTGCCCGGGCCGGCCTGCTGCGCGAGGGCCAGCGCACCGGCGAACCGCATGACAAGCCCTGCCAGCGCGAGACGCGCGCGTTGCAACCGGTCAGCCATGGCTTCGCGCTTCGCCCTCCCTTCATGGTATAGGGCCGCAGCCCGGGTCAGCCGCCGGGGCCGAAGCTCGACGCGCTCGGCGAGACCAGCTGCGCGCCCTCCTCTGTGTCGATCTCCAGCACTGACAGGCTGCGCTGCACCGAGCCATCCCGGCGCAGCCGGAACAGGCCATTGATGCCGCGAAAGCCCGACGGGTTGGTCACCCCGACGGTATCAAGCGCGTCATCGGCGGCCAGCCGGATCGCCATCGCCGCGGCGTCATAGCCGAGGCTGGCGAGCCGCGTCGGCGGACGGCCATAGACCCGCTCATAGGCGGCGGTGAAGTTTGCGGTGTCCTCCGGCGCGGCGGAGGCGAACAGCGCGCCGTCCAGCGTCGGCTCGCGCCAGATGCCGGGATCGTCCCATACGCTTGTACCAAGGAAGGTCATCCGGCGGATATCGACGCCAAAATAGGGTAGCAGCGGCGCGACGGCGCGCAGCTTCACCCCACGCTCGGGGATCATCACCGCCACCCGGTTCGGCCGGGTCCGGGTCTCCGCAGCGACGAGGACGGCAATGTCCTTCGCCTCGTCGACGGGGGCCTCATTGTCAGGGTCATAGAACTGTGCGCCGATCACGGCGCTGCCCGCCCGCGTCACGGCCAGTCGCAACGCCGCCTCGACGCGCTGGCCATAGTCATTGCGCGGACCGAGGAAGGCATAGCTGTCGATACCGCGCGAGGAGGCGTACTCCACCACGCGCCGAACTTCCTCCTCAACCGCCACCGAGGCGAGCCAGGCCCCCTTACCGGCCGCGGTCGGATCATTGGAGAACGCGATCACCGGCACGCCCTCGCTCTCAGCGATTGGCGTCACGGCGCGGACATTGGCGGCAAACAGAGGCCCAAGGATAAGGTCGGCCCGCTCGGCAAGGGCTTCCTGCGCCTCGCTGCTGGCGCGCGCCTGCGTGCCGGCGGTGTCCTTCGGCATCACCAGGAAACCTTCGCCGCCATGGTCGAACAGCGCCATCTCGATCGCTGCCAGCATGCCCTGGGCCTCGTCGCGGACCTCGCGGCTGGGATGGGAGAAGGGCAGGAGCACGGCGGCCCGACTGATCTCGCGGCCGGTCATGTGCGGCGGGGTCAGGCCATCATCCAGCGCTTGCGGCCCCAGGCCGGCCTCGCCAAACTCGATCTCGCCCGGATCCAGCGCCGTGTCGGT
Organism: uncultured Hyphomonadaceae bacterium; assembly: GCA_964412785.1. GTDB lineage: Bacteria > Pseudomonadota > Alphaproteobacteria > Caulobacterales > Hyphomonadaceae > UBA5336. Next base: position 69,939 of record CAYPQD010000009.1, on the reverse strand, counting down.
TGCCACATCGCCCGGGCGCTGCGGCGCCGGGTCGACCCGCGGCCCGCCGCTGGAGATCGGCGCCGGCGGCCGTGCGGGGGCGGTGGCACATGCCGTCATCACCAGGGCCATGAGGACCAGGCTTGGCGCGAGCGCCAAGCCGCGCAATGCTTCTCGCGATGTCATCCGTTCATCCTTCCGATCCCGCCCGTAAGGCCGCCGATCAGGACCCTAGGGTTCGCCGTGCGGGCGAGCAAGACGGTCCGGCCAGCCTGCAAGCGGGGCTTTTTGTCGTCTCCACACCCATCGGCAATCTCCGTGATGTCACCCTGCGGGCGCTCGATGTGCTCGCAGCGGTCGACGAGGTGCTGGCGGAGGACACACGCCTCGCCCGCCGCCTGCTCGATGCCCACGGCATAAAGGCAAGCGTGACCCCTTACCATGACCACAATGGGGCACGCCGGCGGCCGGAGCTGATCGACCGGCTGACGGCAGGCGCGCGGCTTGCCCTGATCAGTGATGCCGGTACGCCGCTGGTCTCCGATCCCGGCTGGAAGCTGGTTCGTGAGGCAACCGAAGCCGGGATCGCCGTCATTCCGATCCCGGGGGCAAGCGCAATGCTCGCTGGTCTGGTCGCCTCCGCCCTGCCGAGCGACCGGTTCCTGTTTGCAGGTTTCCTGCCTGTCCGGTCCGCCGCGCGGCGGCGTGCGATCGCCGAGCTTGCCAGCATACCCGCCACACTGATCGTCTACGAGACGGGCCCGCGCCTCGCCGCCGCACTGGACGACCTCTCCGAAGGTCTCGGCAGCAGGCGCGAGGCCGCTGTCGCCCGCGAGCTGACAAAGCTGTTCGAGGAGGTGCGCCGGGGCACGCTTGGTGACCTTGCCGCGCACTATGCCGAGGCCGGTCCGCCGAAGGGCGAGATCGTCGTGCTGGTTGGCCCGCCTGCCCCGACGGGACCGGTCGGCGAGGCCGACCTCGACGCCGCACTCGCCGGCGCGCTCGCCCGACTGCCAACACGGGCGGCCGCCCAGGAAGTCGCGACCGCCCTCGCACTGCCCCGGCGCACGGTCTACCAGCGCGCTCTAACGCTGAAGCGAGACGGAGAGGCGGGCGATGGCTGAGCGCACCCGATTTGCCAGGCAGGCGGCCGAGCGCCGGGGGCGTAGCGGCGAAATTCTGGCAGCGCTCGCATTGCAGCTGAAGGGCTACCGCATCCTCGCGCGGCGCGTGCGCACGCCGGTCGGCGAGATCGACCTGATCGCCCGGCGCGGCGGCCTCGTCGCCTTCATAGAGGTCAAGGCGCGCCGCAGCGTCGCAGAGGCGCAGGAGGCGGTGACGCCGCGCGCGCAGCAGCGCATCGCCCGGGCCGCCGACGCCTGGTGTGCCAGACGAGCGGGGCTTGCCATGCTCGACAGGCGCTTCGACGTGATCGCGGTGAGGCCGTGGCGCTGGCCGGTCCACATCCGCGACGCCTGGCGCCCAGATTTCGCCCTAACGGGCGTTTAACGTGACGCTGCGAGCATGTTTGCTACGACCAGACCGAAGGGCCGCTTCACACCATGACCATCCGCCTTGCCGCCGCATTCAGCCTGCTTGCCCTGCCGCTCGGTGCCTGCGCTGCGGCTGCCGTCGGCGCGGCCGGAGCCACCGGTGTCGCTGCCGTCCAGGACCGCACCATAGGTGAGGCGCTGGACGATGCTGCGATCTCCAACGAGGTGAAGGTGCGCCTCAACACCCAGGGCGAGGGCCTTGGCGAGGTCGATGTGGAGGTCGCGAATGGACTTGTGCTCCTGTCGGGACGCGTGATGACGCCAGAGCAGCGCATCCAGGCGGAGACCCTCGCCTGGAGCGTGCGCAATACCCGCGATGTCGCCAATGAGATCAGGATCGCACCGCCCGGCGGCTTCCTGGCCAATGTCTCCGACGAGATCACGACGGCGCGGGTTCGCGCTGCGCTTGTCGGCTCGTCCAGCGTGCGCAGCTACAACATCAATGTGGAGACCTATGACGGCGTCGTCTACCTGATGGGGATCGCGCGGTCGCCCGAGGAACTCTCTGCCGCGGCAGAAGAGGCGTCCTATGTCGGCGGCGTGAACCAGGTTGTGTCCTATATCCGCATCCGCGAGCCGCGCCCGCCCGTGCAGGGCGCGCCGACCGTGCAGCGCGACATGCCGCCCTACCGCCCGCCGGATCAGCCCGTGACCACCGGCGCGCCTGAAGGCGATGACAGCGAACTCCTCGGCGGCGTCTATTGACCTGTCCCCGCACGGCCTGATCTAGACAGCGTCCCATCCGCCTCCGGGAGCTGCCGGCCAATGCCCCTTCGCGTCGCCATCCAGATGGACCCGCTCGAGCACGTCGACATTGACGGCGACACGAGCTTCGCCCTTGCCGAGGAGGCGCAGGCGCGCGGCGCCGAGCTGATGGTCTACGGGCCGGCCGCGCTGACCTATCAGACAGGCCGCATCCGCGCCATCGTCCGCCCGGTCCGGGTGCAGCGCGTGGCCGGTACGCCCGGCATCTTCGGCGAGCCCCGCGAGATCGATCTCGGGGCCGGCACTGACGTTATTCTTATGCGCCAGGATCCGCCCTTCGACATCGGCTACATCACCGCCTGCCACCTCCTGGAACGGGTCGCCGGCGAGACGCTGGTCCTGAACGACCCGGCGGGCGTGCGCTCCGCGCCGGAGAAGATCTTCCCCCTGCTCTATCCGCAAATCATGCCGGCGACGCTGATCACCCGCGAGCGCGATGCGATCGATCGCTTCCGAACGGCCCATGGTGACATCATCGTGAAGCCGCTCTATGGCCATGGCGGCGCCGGTGTCCTGCGCCTGAAGCCCGATGACGGCAATCTCGGCGCCGTGCTCGACCTCTTCTTCTCAAGCGGACCGGAACCGGTGATCGTGCAGGAATTCCTGCCGGCCGTGGCAGAGGGCGACAAGCGCATCATCCTGATTGACGGCGAGCCGGTCGGTGCGATCAACCGCCGCCCGCCCGAGGGTCAGACCCGCTCCAACCTCTTGGTCGGCGGCACCGCGGAAGCGGCCGATCTCACCGGGGCGGACCGGGCGATCTGCGCGGCCATCGGCGCTGAACTGAAGCGGCGTGGCCTGGTGCTCGTCGGCATCGATGTCATCGGCGACCGCCTGACTGAAGTGAACGTGACCTCACCGACCGGTGTGCAGGCGCTGAAATCCCTGACCGGTATTGATGCGGCAGCACTGTTCTGGGACGCGGTCGAGGCGCAGCTGGCGCATCGATGAGCGGGATCTGGCAGGTCACCGCAAGCGGGCCGCGCGCCGATATCGAGGCCGCATGGGCCGCGCTCGCCTGGGCAGACCCCTCGCCGGCGGACGCGGTCGACAGCAGGGAAGAGACGCGCGCGAGCTGGCGGCTCGACGCCTATGCTGCCGGTGGGGCGGCGGCCGGGGCCTGCATCGAATTGATCCGAGAGGCGGCGCCGGCGCTGTCACCCGCAGCCGCCCCGCTGGCGGATCGGGACTGGGTCGCCATGTCTCTGGACGGGCTGCCACCGGTCCATGCTGGCCGCTTTCTGGTCGCTGGCCGGCACGCGCTCATGGCCGCTCCACCAGGGCGGACCGTCATCCTTATTGAAGCGGGCCCGGCCTTCGGCACCGGCCATCATGGCACGACGCTCGGCTGCCTGCTGGCGCTGGAACAGGGCCTCAGGGCACGCCGGCGGCCGCGGCGCGTGCTCGATCTGGGCACGGGGACGGGGGTCCTGGCGATCGCCGCCCTGAAGGCCGGAGCGAGGCGGGCACTTGCCACGGACATTGACGCAGACAGCGTATCTACGGCGCGCGGGAACGCGCGCGCGAACCGGGTCGGCCGGCGGCTGGTCACGCTGGCCGCCGACGGGGCGAACACTGCGGCTGTGCGCCGGGCTGCGCCTTACGACACCGTCTTCGCCAATATCCTGGCGCGGCCTCTACGGCGGCTGGCACCGGACATCGCCCGGCTCACGGCATCCGGCGGGTCGGTCATCCTGTCAGGCCTGCTGGCGCACCAGGCCGGGCCCGTCGCGGCCACCTATCGCGGCCACGGCCTCATCCCGGCCGGGCGTATCCGGCGCGACGGCTGGGTGACGCTGGTGTTCGCGAAACGCTAGCGCGTCGCGCGGCGAATGTCGCGCGCGCGCCGGCGAGCGAGGAGACGCGGGCGCTGGACGGTCAGCGGCTTTGCCGCGGAGACCGGTGGGAGCGCTGCGGCGGCGGTTTCATTGACCTGCGGCGCGTCAGCCGCCGGAGTCTGGGGCAGGACCTTAGCCTGTCTTGCAACGGGATGGAGGAACATGGGAGCGCGTTTCCTTTGCGGCGCACCTATTATTGGGTGCACTGCACAAATAGGGGCTTTCCCATGCATGCAAGTTCACAAGCCCGCGATATAGCATGCATGGACGCATGGGTGCATTGCGCCTTCCGTCCCGATCGCGACCGCGGTACACAGACAGCATGAGACAGACCTTCGACGTCCGCGGCGGGCCGGCCAATGCCCGCGCCCACCTGCCCCTCCTGCGCGCCGCCATGGCCAATGCCGGCATCGACGGCCTCTACATTCCGCACGAGGACGAGTACCAGAACGAATACCTGCCCGCGGCGAATGAACGCCTCGCCTGGGCAACCGGCTTCACCGGGTCGGCCGGCGCCGCCTTCGTCTTTGCGGACCGGGCCATCCTGTTCGTCGACGGGCGCTATACCCTTCAAGCAGGCGACCAGACGCCTCGCGACCTTATCGAGATCGAGGCCGCGCCCGATCCCGGCCCGTTCGGCTGGCTTGCCGGGGCCCGGTTTTCGGGCCAGCGCCTTGGCTATGACCCACGCCTCGTCAGCCCGGCATCGCGCGAGCGACTGGCCCGTGCCGCCGCGCGCGCCGGCGCCGAACTCGTGGCCCTTGACGCCAACCCGGTCGACATGGCCTGGACGGGCAGACCGGCCGGACCGCTTGAGCCGGTGGTGCCGCATCCAGTCGCCTATGCCGGCAAGACGGCGGCCGACAAACGGGCAGCAATCGCCGCGGCCCTCGCTCGGGACGGCATCGACGCCGCCGTCATAACCGCGCCGGCCTCGCTGGCGTGGGCGTTCAACATCCGCGGCGGCGATGTTGCGTGTTCGCCCCTGCCACTCGGCCGCGCGATCCTCAGTGCCGATGGCCGCGCCGACCTGTTTCTCGACCCGGCAAAGGTGGACGAGGCCCTGCGCCGGCATCTCGGCAACGGGGTTACCCTGCGCCCGCCTGCCGAACTGGAGGCCGCTCTGGATGCACTTACCGGCCAGAAGGTCAGTCTCGACCCGGAGGTGGCGTCTGCCTGGTTCGAGGACCGCCTGCGCGCCGCCGGCGCAAGGATGGTCTCGGCGCGTGATCCCATTGCCCTTCCGAAGGCCTGCAAGAACTCCACTGAGATTGCCGGCACAAGAGCGGCGCACCGGCGCGACGGTGTCGCCGTCACCCGTTTCCTCCACTGGCTGGCAACGCAGGCACAGTCCGGAACAGTCACGGAGATCGATGCGGCCCTGAAACTGGAGGGTCTGCGCGAGGACGCCACGGAGATGCGCGATCTCTCCTTCGAGACGATTTCCGGGGCGGGGCCGAACGGGGCGCTGCCGCACTACCGGGTCTCCACCGCAACCAGCCGGCCGCTCGCGCAGGGTTCGCTCTACCTCGTCGATAGTGGTGCACAATATCTCGACGGCACCACCGATGTCACCCGCACGGTTGCCATCGGTGCTCCGGTCGCGGCCATGCGCCGGCACTACACCCTGGTGCTGAAGGGTCATATCCGCCTTGCACTGGTGCGTTTTCCCGAAGGCACCACCGGCACCCATCTCGACGTGCTGGCGCGCGAGGCGCTGTGGGCGGCCGGGCTCGACTACCAGCATGGCACCGGCCATGGCGTCGGCGTCTATCTCGGCGTGCATGAGGGGCCGCAGCGGATCGCGAAGCCGTGGAACGATGTCGCGCTGCGCCCCGGCATGATCGTGTCCAACGAACCCGGCTATTATCGCGAGGGTGCGTACGGTATCCGTATCGAGAACCTGCAATATGTCACCGACCCGGCTCCGATCACGGGCGGCGAGACCGAAATGCTGGGCTTTGAGACCCTGACCCTCGCGCCGCTTGCGCGCGATCTCATCGAGGTCGTCCTGCTGACGGCACAGGAACGGGCCTGGGTCGACGCCTATCATGCCCGCGTCATCGCCGAGATCGCGGAGGGCCTTGAGGGCGAGGCGGCCGACTGGTGCCGCGCCGCCTGCGCGCCGCTCTGAGCCCTTGGGCAACCCTGATACTCTAGTCATTGGCAACGCCCGCCATGACGAGCCAGTCGGCCTCGCTGAGGACAGCGATACCGAGCTCCTCGGCCTTCCTGCGCTTTGATCCCGCCCCCGGTCCCACTATGAGGAAATCTGTCTTCGATGAGACCGACCCGGAGACCTTCGCGCCAAGGGCAATGGCGCGCGCCTTGGCCTCGTCACGGGTCATCGCCTCCAGCGTCCCGGTGAAGACGAGCGTCTTGCCCGAGAACGGACTACCGGTCTCAACCGCCTCGGCCGGGGTGATTTCGACCTCGGCGACGAGGTCGGCCAGCATGCTGCGATTGTGCGGCTCGCGCACGAAATCGATGAGCGCGCCCACAGCGGCGGCGCCGATACCGTCAATGGCTATCAGCTCGCCATGGGCTGGTCCGTTTGTCGCCGCTTCGCCTGAGGCGCGCTCAACCGTCTTCCAGAACGCATCCCAGTCGCCGAAGGCACGGGAAAACGCCGCGGCGGTGACCTCGCCGACATGGCGGATACCGAGTCCGTTGAGAAATCGGGCGAACGGCACGCGCCGGCGCGCTTCGATGCTGGCGCGCAGGTTTCGCGCCGACGTCGCACCAAAACCCGGCCAGTCCTCGAGCGGCGCGCAGCCGGCCGCCTCGATCCGCTCATCAAGGTGGAAGATATCCTGCGGGCCCTTGAGGACCCCGGCCTCGTGGAAAAGCTCGACCTGTTTTGCCCCCAGTCCCTCGATATCGAGGGCCCGGCGCGAGACGAAGTGCTTCAGCCGCTCCACGCGCTGGGCGGGACAGACGAGACCGCCGGTGCAGCGCCGGCGGACATCAACGCTGCCATCGGCATTCTGCTCGCGAACGGCCGCGGAGCCGCAGCGCGGACAGGTTTCGGGCATGAGGAAGGCGGGCGAGCGGCCAGTTCGGTCCGGATCGAGGACACCGAGGACCTGCGGAATGACATCGCCTGCACGCTGGACCTCGACCCGGTCGCAAGGGCGCACGTCCAGCCGGGCGATCTCATCCTCATTGTGAAGGGTCGCATTGGAGACGACGACGCCACCGACTGTCACCGGTCTGAGGCGCGCCACCGGGGTCAGCGTCCCCGTGCGCCCGACCTGAATGTCGATCTCCTCCAGTATCGTTTCGGCGCGCTCAGCGGGAAATTTATGGGCGATCGCCCAGCGCGGCACGCGGGTGAGCGCACCGAGGCGGGACTGCCAGTCGAGCCGGTCGACCTTGTAGACGACCCCGTCAATGTCATAGCCGAGATCGGCGCGGCGAGCCGCTATGGCGCCGTAAGCCTCAAGCAGCCGATCGGCGTCCTCATGCCGGCTCATCAGCGGGTTGACCGGCAAGCCCCAGCCGGAGATTGCCGCGAGCGCCGCGCTCTGGGTTTCGGCAAAGGCGCTGGAGACCGCGGCCCAGCCATGGGCGAAGAAATGGAGGGGCCGCCCGCGTGTCACAGAGACATCAAGCTGGCGCAGGCTGCCAGCGGCGGCGTTGCGCGGATTGGCGAAAATCTTTCGCCCCGCCTCCGCCTCACGCGCATTCAGTGACGCGAAATCGTCATGGCGCATGTAGACCTCGCCGCGGATCTCGATCTCGTCCGGCCAACCCTCGCCGGAAAGGCGGCCGGGTATGTCGCGGACTACGCTGGCATTTGCCGTCACATCCTCGCCAATCTGGCCATCGCCGCGCGTGGCAGCCCGAACAAGCCGGCCGCCGGAATAGGTCAGGTTGAGCGACACCCCGTCGATCTTCGGCTCGGCAGTGAGCGCCACCACGCAGTCCTTCCCAAGGCCCAGAAAGCGGCGAACCCGCTCGACAAACTCGATGACGTCCGTTTCGGTGAAGGCGTTGTCGAGGGAGAGCATGGGTGCGGCGTGGCGCGCCCTGGCAAAGCCGGACGCCGGCGCGGCGCCAATCCGGGCAGCCGGGCTGTCGGGGCGGACAAGGTCTGCAAAGCGGGCCTCGATCGCTGCATTGCGCTGGCGCAGGCTATCATAGTCAGCGTCCGACATGACCGGCTCGTCATCGCGATAATAGGCCGTGTCCGCCCGGGCGATCACCGCTGCGAGCCGTTCCAGTTCGGTCTCTGCCTCAGCGCGGGTCATCGTCTCAACCGGGACCTGTTTCGCCATGGCCGCTCCTCAGCCTCAGTTCGAACGATCAGTTTTGCTGCAGCGGCGCGAGCTTCGGCCGTGACCGTTGCGCCGGACAGCATGCGGGCGATCTCCTCGCACCGCGCCCTCTCATCTAGGACCAACACGCCCGTTTCTCCAAGCCCGGGCCCGGCCTGGTCCTTGGTGACAGCCCACTGGCTGCCGGCGGCGGCCGCAACCTGCGGACTATGGGTGACGGCCAGCACCTGGCGCGCTGCGCCGAGGCGGGCGAAGCGTTCGCCGATTGCGGCCGCAACTGCGCCGCCGACCCCATGGTCGGCCTCGTCAAAAACGAGGACGGCAGCGCAGCCGACATCGCTGAGAGCGCAGCGCAGGGCAAGCGCCAACCGCGCGAGCTCGCCACCCGATGCGATCTGCTCAAGCGGGCCGAACCCGGCGCCGGGATTTGTCTCGATCAGGAAACAGACCCGGTCGCGCCCGCTCGGGCCGCCCGTGTCGTCGCCATCCAACTCGGTCACGTCCACCCTGAAACGGCACCGGCCGAGTTTCAGTGGCTCCAGTTCCGCAGCGACAGCCTCGTCAAGCCGGCCGGCGGCGTGCCGGCGCGCGCGGGACAGAGCCTCTGCCGCGCCATGCCAGGCGGCACGGGCCGAGCGCAGCTCCGTCTCGGCGCGCGTCACCCGGACCGCCGTATCGCCGTCGCCACCCAGGGCATCCTCAAGCATGCCGAGGTGGGCGGCGAGATCGTCAGGTTTCACGCCGAGCCGGCCGGCGACCGTCCGAAGGGATGCCAGCCGCTGGTCGAGCGCCTCCAGCCTCTCCGGCCCGTCGCCCGCAAGCGCGGCGAGATCGCCCAGCGCGCGCTCAGCTTCCTGAACCTCGATGAGGGCCCGCTCCAGCATGGCGCCGAGACCTGCGGCCTCGATGGCAAGCTCACCCGCGCCATTGCCGGCGACACGGGCCGACAGCCGTTCCAGGGCACGCACTCCGGCGGCCAACCCGGCCTCCACCCGGCCAGTTCCGAGCGCATCCGTGACGGCGGCGACGGTCTCGCCAATCGCTGCAGCCTGAAGCAGGCGCTGGCGCTCAGACTCCAGCCGGCCGGCTTCGCCAGGCTCTGGCGCAAGCGCCGCGAGCCGCTGTGCGAGCGCCGCCTGTTCGGCGCGCGCCGCTTCGCCCGCCTGATGCTCCGAGCGCGCCGCCTCAACGTGCGCATGCGCCGTCTGCAGGCGCGCCCAGGCCGCGCCACATCGTGACAGCAGATCGCCATTGCCGGCATACTGGTCGAGCAAGGCAAGGTGGTTGGCCGGCGAGAGGAGGCCGAGGGCGGACCGCTGGCCATGGATCTCGACGAGCCGGCCGGCGAGCGTGGCAAGGAAGGCCGCGCTGACCGGCTGGTCGTTCACGAGCGCGCGCGAGGGGCCCTGCCGCCGCACAAGGCGTTTCAGGACCAGCGGTTCGTCCGGTGCCGCATCAAGCCCCTGTTCACGCGCAAGCGCCCAAGCCTCGTGATCGGGCGGCAGGGCGAATTCGGCCGCCACCACGGCCTGATCGGCGCCCGCGCGAACATAGCGACGCTCCGGCGCGCCGCCGAGGGCGACACCCAGCGCATCCAGGAGGATCGACTTGCCCGCACCGGTTTCCCCGGTGAGAGCGGTGAAGCCGGCCTCCGGCTCAAGGTCGAGCCGGCGGACGAGGACGAAGTCACGAAGTGAAAGACCCAGCAGCATATCCGGGGTCATACCACGGGAACACACACAGAACAAGCGATTTGTTCACTCCGCGTTCCGGTCGCGCGGCCGATGGTCCTCAGAAGAATCGAGATAGCCAGCTGCGGTCCCCGCCAGCACTGCCGGGTTCGAGCCCGCGGCCAGTCAGCAGGGCATAGCTGTCGGAATACCAGGCGCTGTCAGGAAAGTTGTGGCCAAGCACGGCGCCGACATTCTGTGCTTCCTGATCCAGCCCGAGACTGAGATAGGATTCAACGAGTCGATGCAGTGCTTCGGGAGTATGGGTGGTCGTCTGGTAGTCCTCAACCACTGTGCGGAAGCGGTTGATTGCTGCGAGATGCTGGTTGCGGCGCAGGTACCAGCGACCGATTTCCATTTCCTTTCCGGCAAGCTGGTCGTTCACCATGTCAAGCTTCAGCCGCGCATCCTTGGCGTACTCGCTCTCCGGGAAGCGCCGGATCACGTCATTCAGGGCATCGCGCGCATATTCTGTGGTCGCCTGGTCGCGGCCGACATCGGCGATCCGCTCGAAATGGCTCATCGCAATAATATGATAGGCGTAGGCGACGTCCTCAGAGCCCGGGTGCAGCCCGATATAGCGCTGGGCCACATTGATCGCCTCGTCATAATCGCGGGCGCGGTAGTTGGCGTAGGCGGTCATCAGCATGGAACGGCGCGCCCATTCCGAATAGGGGTGCTGGCGCTCGACTTCATTGAACAGGAGGATCGCCTCGGCATAATCGCGCTGATCGAGTTCCTCTGCGGCGGCATTGTAGAGTTGCTCGACCGGGCGTTCGACATAGGCCAGTTCACTGGCGCGTTCGCGAAAGCTGCAAGCGGTCAGGGCCACGGCACCGGCGGCAACGATCAGGGCGGGGGCGAGCGGGCGCGATGTCATCTGGGGCGGCCTTCTGGTCTGGCTGGCAACGCGATGTGTTGTAGAGCCATTGCCCGGGGGTTCCAAGCGTCGAGGCCGTCCACGGCTGCACTTGCCGCGCCGACGGGCCTGCGAAACGGCGCTTGCCCATGGGAGAGGGCGCTTGCCCAAAGGAAAGGGCGGGCTAATGTCAAAGGCTGTTGAGCGAAGTTTGCCCGTCCGCCCTGGCCAGACCGGGCGAGCCGACGCGAAAGGCAGGTCCTGATGGCGACCGCAAAGCGCATGGATGCGTCTGAAATCGACCAGCAAGTGGGCGAGCGTATCCGCCGGCGACGGGTCCTGCTCGGTCTGACACAGGACCAGCTCGGCGAGGCGATCGGGATTTCCTATCAGCAGATCCAGAAATATGAGGCCGGTGCGAACCGGATTTCGGCCGGCCGGCTCTACCAGATGGCGCTTACCCTCCAGGTACCGGTAGGCTGGTTTTTCGACAGCCCCGGCCCGGCGAGCCCGGACGAGGCCGATGGCGGGATGGAGACCTCTTCGCGTCAGGTCATCGAACTGGTGCGCGGCTTTACCCGGCTGGGCGACGACCGCCTGCGGGGCATTGTCCTGGCGCTCGTGCGGGCGCTGTCTGAGCGGGATGGGGCAGACGCCGACCTCCTGGCGGGGGGTGGGATCAGCCCGCTTGGCAATGGCCGGGGCAATGGGCATGGTTTGCATGACAGGGCGTCCTGAGCCCGCCGACAGCGCGTGTCACAGGATCTGGACAGAACCGGCCGTCCACGCCTGATACCAAGCTGCATGGATCGGAACCGATCCCTTGCAGTGCAGGGCAAGCGCGTCGGCGCTTATGCGCCGGGGCCGCGGATCAGTGTTCATCCGCGCCCATTGGCATGAGCCGCGTCAGGCGCGCGCTTCCAGCACACCGGCATCGACCGCCGGCATATCGCTTTCCCAACACCAGGCCTCTTTCCGCTGCAGGAGACGGCGCACCAGTGCATTGTTCAGGGCGTGGCCGGGCTGGTTCGCGTCATACGCGCCGGCGATCGGCCCGCCCGCCAGCACGAGGTCACCGATTGCATCCAGAAGCTTGTGGCGGATGAACTCATCGTCCGCCCGCAGACCCTCCGGATTGAGGATGGCGTCGCCTTCCACCACCACGGCATTATCGAGCGACCCACCGCGGGCAAGTCCCATCGCCTTCAACGCCCCGACATCGCGTGCGAAACCGAAGGTGCGCGCAAACGCCACGTCGCGGGCGAACAGGCCGGGGGTCAGCCGGATCGCCATTTCCTGAATGCCGATCACGCGACTTTCGAAATCGATGCGCGCCCTGAGTGTCAGCTCGTCCCCCGCAACAGGGCTGAGGCGCGCCCATTTCACGCCATCGGTAACCTCAACCGTCTCAAGGATCCGGATGCGCCGGCGCAGTGCCGCCTGGCGCTTCGGGCCGGCCGATTGCAGCAGTTCGCAGAAGATCGCGGCGGACCCGTCGAGGATCGGCACCTCACCGGCGTCGATCTCGATCACCAGATTGTCGATGCCCATCCCGGAACAAGCGGCAAGCAGATGCTCGACGACGGCGACGCTGACCCCGCTCATGTTGCTGAGGGTGGTGCCAAGGCGGACATCGCTGACAGCCTCGCCATGCGCTGCAATCCAGGGATCGCGTCCATCGCCGAGGTCAGTACGGCGAAAACGGATGCCGCTGCCCGCTGCAGCCGGCTTGAAGACCACGCGGGCCCGCTTGCCGCTGTGAACCCCCACACCGGCGCAGATCGCCTCAGTCGAGATCGTATGCTGGTATCCAACGCCACTCAAAGGGAAGCCCTCCGTCTTCCGCCATAAATTCGCTGGAGCCCGCCGGCACAACACACCTCGTGTTTCAGTTTGTGACAAGTTTGGAAGGAAACGCCCAAGGCGATGGTTTGATGCGTATTTTACAAGAGGTCCGGTCAGCAGCTGCGGCATCTGCCCGCACCGACCATCGCGCCAGATCGTGCCGGCTCCCGGCCTCCATCCCATCCCCGCCAGTCATGGGGGGTTACGGACCGCCAGGTCCGTGTCCTGCGGCGTGTCCGGGCACGAACCGGTCCCTGCCGGGCTCGATGGAGCTCTAGTGGTTGGCGGAGCGGCGCAGGAAGGCAGGGATTTCCAGGTCCTCGTCGTCGAACGGCGTTGGCTCGGCATGGTCGTCCTGGCCGGAGATCACGACGCTCGGCGCCGGTTCGCCCTCGCTCTCGCCGGGCTCCTGCGCATTACGGCGCCAACCGAACAAATTGGCAAAACCGGCATGGCCACCATCGCCGGCCTCACTGTCGCGCTCGCCGTCCGCTGTCCGGCGCATGAGCGCCATGTCCGCCGTCACCTGGTCCTCGCCTTCCTGCGCGACGATGTGCGCCGGCGGCAGCGGCCGTCCCCGGAAGTCCGGGCGCGGATCGCTTTCGATGGTCTCGAAGCTGTCGCGCGCCCCGGCCGGGGCCACCACGCGAGGCAGGTCTGCCGGAACCGGCTCAAGGGTCGCCAGCGTCACGACCTCAGCGCGGCGCGCGGCGATCGCCTCATCGCTACGCCCATCGAGGCCGGTGGCGACAACCGAGACGCGGATGCGGCCTTCCAGATCCGGATCAAAAGCCGAGCCGAGGATGATATTGGCGTCCGGATCGACCAGGCTGCGGATCTCGTTTGCCGCCTCGTCGAGCTCGAACAGGGTCATGTCATAGCCGCCGGTGATATTGATCAGCAGGCCGCGGGCGCCGTTCAGGGTGACATCGTCGAGCAGCGGATTGTCGACAGCCGAGCGGGCTGCCTCCATGGCGCGGCCCTCGCCCTCGCCCTCGCCCATGCCCATCATGGCCGAGCCCATCCCCGACATGATCGCACGCACGTCGGCGAAATCGAGGTTGATCAGTCCGGGCATGACCATGAGGTCGGTGATGCCGCGCACGCCGGCATAGAGCACATTATCGGCCATGCGGAAGGCGTCGGCGAAGGTGGTGCGCTCATTGGCGATGCGGAACAGGTTCTGGTTCGGCACCACGATCATCGTGTCGACTGTCCGGCGGATGTTGTCGAGACCGTCCTCGGCGATCTTCATCCGGCGAGAGCCCTCAAAGCCGAAGGGCTTGGTGACCACAGCGACGGTGAGAATGCCGCGCTCATGGGCGGCGCGGGCGATCACCGGGGCAGCGCCGGTGCCGGTGCCGCCACCCATGCCTGCGGCGACAAAAACCATATGGGCGCCATCGAGAATGGCGGCGATTTCCTCGCGGCTCTCCTCGGCGGCCGCCGCGCCGACGTCTGGGCGTGCGCCGGCGCCAAGCCCGGCAGTTGTCTCCGGACCAAGCTGGATACAATTGGGCGATTTCGACCGGGCGAGCGCCTGGCTGTCGGTATTGGCGACCACGAACTCGACGCCGCGCAGCTCAGCGGCGATCATGTTGTCAACGGCATTGCCGCCGGCGCCGCCGACCCCGCAAACGACAATGCGTGGCTTGAGTTCCTGAGTCATGAGCCTGCCTTCCAAAAAAATCTACCCGGTACGCCAAGTGTCTCCTGCAACAACCCTCCGCATTCCAACCTAAAACTCGGTTAAGTGAATGCGATCCGGTTCAGAAATTTTCGCGGATCCAGGATACCGTCCGGTTTACCCTACCCGCGGCAGAAGACCCTCCGCTGCCTGCCTGCGTGATCCCGGCCCGTATCACGTCAGAACGCCCCGTCTCGCCATACGTTACCAGACCGGCGGCGGTGGAAAAACCCGGATCAGCCGCCGCATCGCCTAAATTCTCAGCAAGCTGTGGCCGTCCGAGGCGAACCGGCATGCCCAGCACACGCGACGCGAGATCGCGCAGGCCCGGAAGCTGGCTTGCCCCCCCGGTCAGGACGACCCGTCTCGGCATTCGCCTGGCCATCGGCGAGGTCTCGACCCGGCGGCGGACGAGCTCCAGCGTCTCCTCAAGCCGCGGGACAATGATGCGGACAAGGTCTGCGCGGGGCATCCGCGCGGCATTGAGGCGCCCGTCCTCGCCGAGGCGCGGGCACTCGATCCGTTCCTGCAGGCCCGGGCTTGCGAGGTCTGCATGGCCGTGGATCGTCTTCAGTCGCTCGGCGGCCGCAAAGGTCGTGCCAATGCCCTGGGCGATATCGGCGGTGACGTGGTTGCCGCCAACGGGTATCAGGGCGAGCCAGGCCGGCGAATGGTTGATGAAGGCGCAGGCGCTGGTCACCCCGGCGCCGAGATCAATGCACACAGCGCCATTGTCGCGCTCGTCCTCGATCAGCGTGCCGAGGCCGCTTGCCAGCGCCGAGGGCACCATCTGGTCGATGCGCAGCTGGGCACGGGCGAGACATTCCTCAAGGTTTCCGATCAGCGAAAGCGGCGCGGTGATGACATGCAGGTCGACGGAAAGGGCGCGGGCGAGCATGCCCGCAGGCTGGCGCACGCCGGGCTGGTCATCGACGGTGTAGCCGACGGGAAACGCGCTCAGCGCCCGTCGCCCGCCACCCTTGCCCGCCTCACGTGGCAGGGCCGACAACGCCGCAGCCTGGACGCGGTGGATGTCCTTGCGACTGATCTCCCGGCCGGCGACCTCGACGCGCGCCGACAGGGCATGGCTCATCACCTTGGGGCTTGTCAGCCCGATGATGGCCTTCTCGATCCGCTCGCCGGCGCCGCGCTCGGCGTCCTCGACCGCCAGCCTTACGGCCCGTTCCAGCGCTTCAAGGTCGCTGATGCCGGTTCCGGTGAAGCCGCGACTCTGCTGGCTGCCGACAGCGCGCAGGCGCAATTCCCCGGGCACCGCCGGATCGACCTCGCAGATCAGGCAGGTGATCTTCGAGCAGCCGATATCGAGCGCGGCGACGAGGCCGCCTGGCCGCACGCCGAAGCGCGCCTGGCGCTTGTGCTCAAGCGTCGCCATGCGGGCCCTCCGCAGCCGGGGTCAGGAACACCCGGTCGCCATGGCGCAGGTCGATGCCGGTCAGCGCCGCGCTCTGCCAGGCCCGCCCCCCCGCGAGGGCCGCAAGGCGCGCCAGCGCCTCGGCCATGCGCGCGTCGCCGGGCAGGTGGACGCGCGCGCCGGTGGCCAGATGCAGGTCCCAGCGGTCTCCGGCGACCCGCTCGGCATAGCGCACTCCGGCGGCAAGCTCCGGCCAGTCGGCCAGCACACCGGCAAGCGCAGGCGCCGCCTCGCGGCCCCCCGCACCGGCCGTCCGCGGAAGGCCCCGGTGATCGGCCGCGTCAACGCCTGGCATTTCACGCCCAAGCCCATCGATCACGGCCCAGCGCCGGCCATCGCTCCAAAGCGCCGTCGGCTCGGCCGGATCGGCGAGGATCATCACCTGGTCAGGCCACAGCCGGTGCACGCGCACCCCGGCGACCTTGCGGGTCGCCTCGATACGGCGGCGGATGACATAAGGGTCCGCGCGGAACATGTTCTCGCCAGGCTCGATCATCGCCGCGGCACGCACCGCCTCATGGAGCGCGGGGTCATGGTCGAGGCCGACGATCGCCACATGGTCGACGCCGAGGCCGACCGCGCGGGCGGTTGCGTCGGCGCCATTGGCAAGGCGGCTCTCCATCTTCGACAGCGAGCCTCCCATCCAGGCTGCGCCGGTGACAATGATCGCGGCCACCATGGACAGGCCCATCAGCACAGAGGTGACGCTGACCGGTTCGCGCCCGACACAATCCTCGTCATCCCTTACCTGTCGCATGAGGCGTCCTCGATCATCCAGGCAACCAGGTCCTCGAACGGCATGCCGAGCCAGGCGGCCTGCTCGGGGACGAGCGAGGTCGGCGTCATTCCGGGCTGGGTGTTCGTCTCAAGGATCACGAGCCGGTCGGCCTCCTCATCAAAGCGAAAATCCGATCGCGTCACGCCGCGACAGCCAAGCGCCCGGTGCGCCCTCAGGCTTTCCTCCAGCGCACGCTGCGTGATCGCATCGGGCAGGTCGGCAGGCACCACATGGCGCGATCCACCAGCCGCATACTTCGCGTCGAAGTCGTAAAACTCCCTTAATGTGGTGATCTCGGTAACCGCCAGGGCGCGATCGCCCATCACGCCGACTGACAGCTCGCGCCCTGGGATGAATTCCTCCGCCATCAGGCGGTCGCCATAGGCCCAGTCGTCGTGAAGGATCTGGCGGGCCGGACCATTCGCCCCGTCGCGCACGATCACGACGCCGAAGCTCGAGCCCTCCGCCACCGGCTTGATCACATAGGGCGGCGCGAGCGGGTGGGCGGCGGCCGCCTCCGCGCGGGTGACCGCGACATCCCTGGCGATGTCCATGCCATGCTGGGCATAGACCGCCTTCGCCTTGCGCTTGTCCATCGCCACGGCGGAGGCCGCGACGCCGGAATGGCTGTAGGCAAGGCCCATGACCTCCAGCAGGCCCTGCACGCAGCCATCCTCGCCCCAGGGGCCGTGCAGGCCGTTCAGCACCACGTCGGGCGCGGCATCGCGAAGCTGGCTGGCAAGGTCGCGCGTGGCGTCAATCTCGACCACGTCATAGCCGGCCGCGCGGGCGGCGCGCGCCATCTGGGTGCCGGAGGAGAGCGAAATCTCACGCTCCGACGACCAGCCGCCATAGATCACCGCGACGCGCTTCATGGCCTTGTCCTTTCCCTGGCATGCCCGCCAACCCGGCATGGACCCATCCTTGCCCGCCCGAAGTTGCCAAGCCGTGAGCGCGCACGCCAGCGGCGCCGCGCAGCCAATCCCCCAACAGGCTGCCGCCGGGTGGTTCAACCCGGTCGGAATTGGCCCTATGCGAAAGGCCATGGCCTTTGATCCCGACCGCCTTTCACCGGTCCGTGGCACGCTGATCGCCGGCGCCACACTGGCGCCCTATACGTGGTTCCGGGTAGGCGGACCGGCTGATGCGCTCTTCCTGCCTGCCGATGCCGCCGACCTCGCCGGCGCGTTGCAGGCTCTGCCGGAGACCGTGCCCGTCACCGTGCTCGGCGTCGGCTCGAACGTGATCGTGCGCGATGGCGGCGTCGAAGGGCTGGTCATCCGGCTCGCCGGCAAGGGCTGGGGCGCGGTGGAGCGGACCGGTGAGACCATGCTGCGGGTGGGGGCGGGCGCGCTTGACGTTCAGGTCGCACGGACCGCCGCCCGCGAGGGCCTTGAAGGGCTCGCCTTTCTGTCCGGCATTCCCGGCACACTGGGCGGGGCAGTGCGGACCAATGCCGGCTGCTATGGGCGCGAGCTGTCGGACGTCCTGGTGGCGGTCGACGGCGTGACCCGCGGCGGTGAGCCGGTGACACTGCCTGCTGCGGACCTCGATCTCGGCTATCGCCATTCGGCCCTGCCGGAGGACGTCATCGTCACCGCGCTCACGCTCCGGGCCAGCGGCACGGGCGATGCCGACAGGATCGCCGCAGAGATCGCCGCCCTGCAGGTGCAACGGGGCGAAAGCCAGCCGATCCGGGAGAAGACCTCAGGCTCCACCTTCGCCAATCCCGATCCGCCGGGCACACCGGACCCGCGAAGCGCGTGGCGCTTGATCGATGCCGCCGGTTGCCGCGGCCTGCGGGTCGGCGGTGCCCGGGTGTCGGACAAGCACTGCAACTTCCTGGTGAACACGGGCGAGGCGACTGCCGCCGAGCTGGAGGCGCTCGGCGAACTGGTGCGCGCACGGGTGCTGGAGACGAGTGGCGTGTCCCTGCGCTGGGAGGTGCGCCGGATCGGGCGCCTGCCGGAGGCAACCTCCGCTAATACCAATGTGCGCGGATGATACCCAGCTGCATGGATCGGGACCGATCCACGCAGCGCAGGGCAAGGGATCGGTTCCGAGTGAGTGTTTTGACCTGGCCCTTTGAGGCAGCGCGCTGAGGTATCCTTTGCGCTGCGGCCGCGTCGCACGGCTCTAAGGATGCCCGCGTCCAGCCCGGCTTGATCCTCGCCAAGCACACAATACACCCTGCCGGGCGGGTCAATCTGATCGGAAACCGCCCTAACCCGCAGCCCGTGCGACTATGTCGGCTGCGTTCTTCGACAGGTTCAGCGATTTCAGCCGGCGAAGTGTCGCCGCGGCGCTCTCGCGCGGCTCCGGCGTCAGCCGCCGCCACTGTTCGAACCCGGTCAGGAGGCGCGCAGCAATGGCGGGATTGGTCCGGTCAACCTTCTCCGCGATGTCGGCGAGCAGGCGGTGGCCGCGCCCGCCGGGATCGTGGAACCGGGCGAGGTTCTGGATGGCAAAGACCCCAGCGACGGCCCTGACCCGGTTTGGGTTCTTGAGGTCGAAGGCCGGGTGTCGGGTCAGCGCCTCGACCTGGTCGAGCGTGCCGGTGGCCGCCTGCACGGCGAACCATTTGTCGATGATCAGCGGGTTGTCGGCCCACTGGTCATAGAAGCCGGAGAGGGCCGCCTCGCGGGCCTCGCCTTCCCGCTCGGCGAGCGCCCGCAGGCAGGCAAGCTGCTCGGTCATGTTCGGGGCGCTTTCATACAGGGCGAGGATGCGATGATCCTGACCGCGCGCGCCAAGGCCGGCAATCGCCTGGGCCCGCAGCGCCCGCTCACCCGCCTGCTCGGCATCGGGGCGGAAGGGCGCCGCTGAGGCCCGGAACAGTACACGCTCGCCGAACTCGGCAAGCCGCAGGGCGAGGGCGCGATGGACGGTGCGGCGCGCATCCTCAAGAGCCACCGGGTCGCCGGGGTCGCAGGCCAGAAAGGTCTCACCGGTTTCAGGCAAGCGCATCAGCAGGGCGGCAAAGGCCGGATCGGACGGCGCAGCCCGCTCAACGGCCTCAGCGACCATGTCGACGACGCCGCGCTTCAGCCGCCGGCCACCATTGGCGAGGCGGAGGATTTCCTCGCGCGCGACCGACTGGACGAGGTCCCACTGGCTCACCGGGTCGCTCTCCAGCACGGCAAGCTGGCGACGGGCCGACTGCGGCAGGTTTCGGGCAAGGCGCACCGGCGCGGAAAAGCCGCGCAGAACGGACAGGTGCGGCCGCGCCGCCCCCTTGCCAAGCGTCACCGCGATGCGCGTTCGATATCCCTCCAGGACGATGAGGCGTTCCCCGCCGGGCCAGCCCTCGGCCTCCAGATGGGCGCCATCCTCGCCGATCAGGGCGCAGGCGACCGGGATCGGCACATAGTGCCTGGCGCGCCCGTCCGGCGTGTCGGCCTTCACCTGGGTGAAGCCGATGGTAAGCGTGCCGGTCGCCGCGTCCCAGGTCTCGCGCACGCGCACTTCCGGGGTGCCCGGCTGGTCATACCAGGCACGGAACGCGGCAAGGTCGCGTCCGGCGGCCTCCTCGAAACAGCTGTAGAAGTGCTCGATCGTGGCCGCCATGCCGTCAAAGCGCTCGAAATACAACGCCATGCCGCGGGCGAAGGCGTCAGCACCGATCAGCGTCTTCAGGGCGCGAATCAGTTCCGCCCCCTTCTCGTAAACCGTGGCGGTGTAGAGATTGTCGATCGAGGCGAAGGCCTGCGGGCGCACCGGATGCGCCAGCGGGCCGGCATCCTCGGGAAACTGGCGCGCGCGCAGGCGTGTCACGTCCTTGATCCGCTGCACCGGGGCTGAGCGCATGTCGGCGGAGAAATCCTGGTCGCGGAAGACGGTGAGGCCCTCCTTCAGGCACAGCTGGAACCAGTCGCGGCAGGTGATGCGGTTGCCGGTCCAGTTATGGAAGTATTCATGGGCAACAATGCTCTCGATCGCCTCGAAATCAATGTCGGTCGCCGTCGTCTCGTCGGCGAGCACATAGGCGGAGTTGAAGATGTTGAGACCCTTGTTCTCCATCGCGCCGAAATTGAAGTCGCGCACAGCAACGATGTTGAACGCGTCGAGGTCATATTCCCGGCCATAGACCTCTTCGTCCCAGCGCATGGAGCGTTTCAGGCAGTCCATCGCCCAGCCCGCGCGCGACGCCTCGCCGGGATCGACGTGGATGGCGAGATCGACCCGGCGGCCGGAACAGGTGGTGAAGGTGTCGCGCAGGACGTCATAGGTGCCGGCGCACAGGGCAAAAAGATAGGATGGCTTCGGCCAGGGATCGTCCCACTCGGCGAAATGTCGCCCCTCCGCCAGGGCGCCGGATGCTGCCGGGGTGCCGTTTGAGAGGAGGACCGGCTCGCGTGCCGCATCGCCCTCCACGCGGACATGGAAGCGGCTCATCACATCCGGCCGGTCCGGCCAGTAGGTGATCCGCCGGAAGCCTTCCGCCTCGCACTGGCTGCAGAAACGGCCGCCGGACATATAAAGCCCCGACAGGGCTGTGTTGGCCTCCGGTGCGATCTCCACCACGGTCTCGAGGGTGAAGGCATCGGGCGCGCCGGCAAGGGTCAGGCCCGTCTCGTCGATCTCGAACTCTCCGGGCGCGAGCGTGCGGCCATTGACCGCAAGGCGCTTCAGGTTCAGGTGCTCGCCATCAAGGCGCAGCGGCGCGGTGCCGCCTGCCTCGGCGCGCTCGATACTGAGCAGCGCGGTGACCTGCGTTTCCTTCGGATCAAGCGAGATGGTGAGCGCCACGCGGGGAATCTTGAAGGGATAGGGGGCGTAGTCGGCCAGCCTTACCTGCGCCGGCGTATCGGTTCGCATCTTGAAGTCCTGCTCCTTCCCGGTCCCGCCGGACCGGTCTAAACGGCTGGGCGTATGCTGCAAGGTGGGGCGCAATCCGGGGTAAAGGCAAGGGCTGGCGATGACAGGAGGGCGCAGCATCCCATCCCGGCGCGTCCGTTCGGCGGCGCAGGGCCTTGCCGTTCTGCTGGCGGCGGCGATCGCCGTGCTGTCGCTCAAGCCACCGGGCGATGGCGCCGGCTTTCCCGGACTGGACAAGCTGCAACACGCCCTCGCCTATGCCGGCCTGGCCCTGTCGGTGGGACTTGCCGGCGGGGTGCGGTGGTGGGCGATGGCGGGTCTCCTGCTGGTCGCTTATGGCGCCGCGCTGGAAGGGCTGCAGGCTGTGACGCCCTGGCAGCGCTTTCCAAGCCTCGCCGACGCGCTCGCCAACGCCGCTGGCGTCGCAATCGGGCTGGGCCTTGCCCGGCTGCTCATCCGCCGGCGCGGCGTGTGAGCCTATTCGGCGGCGCTGACCTGCGGCGCGTCGCCATGCGGGACGTCGTAAATGTCGCGCAGGATTGCCTGGCAGCGCTTGGCCTCCTTGGCAATCTCGTCGGGCAGGCGGTCGGCGTTGTGATTGAGGAATTCATGGAACTTGCGCAACAGGCGCAGCATGTGCGGTGCGTTGACGATGAGGCGCGCCTGGTGCTCGATCCGCGCAGGGTCGCGATCATACTCCGCGCCTGGAACCCGCCAGCCGCCCCATTCCTTCTCGTCGGTGCGCACCACCGGGAAGGTGCCCGGATGCGGGTGATGCGAGGCGTCCTGGCCCTGGTGCCAGGAATTGCCGAGCCGGAAGATCCGCCAGTGCTCGACCAGTTCGGCCTCGTCATCCTCGCCATCGAGGTCGCGCTTGCGCATGGTCGCCTCCGAGACGAGCTCGGCAGCGGAAAATTCGCGCCCCAGCCCGACATCATAGGTGACCCGAAGGGGCTCCTCCACATCCTTGACCCAGTGCGGGACCACCCGCTCGATGAGGGCGTAGGTGCCGACCGGCTTGACATAAACGCGCTGGTTCTTGTGGAAGATCGCCTTGGCCATGACCTGCTCCATCGTGATGGTGTCGGCCCTGTCCCTGCCAGAAAGCGGTTTCTGCCGGGTCAAGGCCGACCTGCGAATTTCACGGTTCCGCCGCATCCTGCCGCAGGCCCTGACGCAACGGCACGGGCTTTCCGCGCGCGTCAACTGCGCTAGAGTGTGATTGAGGGACGGAAACGAGAAGGCGGCAGCCCCATGAATTTCGACTTTTCCGAAGACCAGAAATTCCTGCGCGACGAGGCGCGGAAATTCCTTCAGGCGAAGTGTCCGACCAGCGAAGTTCGCACGGTCCTCGACCAGGCCGAGGTCAGCCATCATGCGGCGCTGTGGCAGGCCATCGTGGAGATGGGCTGGCTTGGCACGGCGATCCCGGAAGACCATGGCGGGCTCGGGCTTGGCATGCTGGAACTGTGCGTCCTTGCAGAGGAAATGGGCCGGGCGCTGGCGCCGGTGCCGTTCTCCTCAACCGTTTATATGCTCGCCGAGGCGCTGAAGCTTGCCGGGTCAGAGGCCCAGAAGTCCGCTGTCCTGCCGGGGATCGCCAGAGGCGACGTGGTCGGCGCCTATGCCGCCTCCGAGGGTCCAGGCTATCCCGACCCGGCGCGGCTCTCGACGCGCTTTGACGGCCATGCGCTGACCGGCATCAAGGTTCCGGTTCTGGACGGCGATATCGCGACCCACGCGATTGTGCTCGCTGGCGATGCTGCCGGGGCAAGCCTCGTGCTCGTGGAACTCGAACAGGAGGGCGTTGAGCGAAAGCCCGTGAGAACGCTCGACCCGACACGTTCGCATGCCGAGATCACCTTCTCCGGCGCGAAGGCCGAGCGCCTCGGCACCGCCGGCGAGGGCGCCGCGCTCAATGACGCGCTGCTGGACCGCGCCGCCGTCCTGCTTGCCTTCGAACAGCTTGGCGGGGCGAGCCGGGCGCAGGAGATGGCCGTCGACTATGCGAAGGCGCGCCATGCATTCGGCCGGCCGATTGGCGGCAACCAGGCGATCAAGCACAAGCTTGCGGAAATGTACGTCAAGAACGAGGTTGCCCGCTCAAACTGTTATTACGGCGCCTGGGCGCTTTCGACCGATGCGGCGGAACTGCCCGAGGCGGCCGCCGCGGCGCGGGTCGCGGCCAGTGAGGCCTGTTGGTTCGCCTCGAAGGAGAACATCCAGACCCATGGCGGCATGGGCTTCACCTGGGAGGTCGACTGCCACCTGTTCTACCGCCGTGCCAAGCTGCTCGCGGTCCAGGCCGGCGCGCCCAAGGTCTGGAAGGAGAAACTGGTGGCGGCACTGGAACGGAAGAATGCGGCTTAGGGCGACCGGTCCGAAAACGGCTTGATCTGAGGAGACACACACCATGGATTTCAACGACACCCACGAAGAAGCAGCCTTCCGCGCCGAGGCGCGCGCCTTCCTCGATGCCAATCTCGAGCCGAAGGGTGCCCGGCCCCTGCGCCAGCGCATTTCCGGCGAGGAATTCATGGCCCTCGCCAAGGACTGGCAGGCCAAGAAGGCCGATGCCGGCTTTGCCCAGATCACCTGGCCGAAGGATATGGGCGGGCGCGGCGGCACGCCGATCGAGCAGGTGATCTGGAATCAGGAGGAAAGCCGTTTCGACGCCCCGACAGGCCCGTTCACCATCGGCCTTGGCATGTGCATCCCGACCGTCATCGCGTTCGGCTCCGATGCGCACAAGGCCCGCTATGTCCACACGGCCCTGCGCGGCGAGGAAATCTGGTGCCAGCTGTTCTCAGAGCCGGCGGCGGGCTCCGATGTTGCGGGCGTCAAGACCCGCGCCGTCAAGCAGGGCAACCATTGGGTGGTCAACGGCCAGAAGGTCTGGACCTCCGGCGCGCACTATTCAGACTATGGCATCCTGCTTGCGCGCACCGACCCGAAGGCGCCCAAGCACAAGGGCCTGACCATGTTCATCGTCGACATGAAGCAGGCCGGCGTCGAAGCGCGCCCGATCCACCAGGCATCCGGCGGGCGCGAGTTCAACGAGGTCTATTTCACCGATGTGCGCATCCCCGACAGCGACCGCCTCGGCGAGGTTGGCCAGGGCTGGAAGGTCGCCATCGTCACCCTGATGAATGAGCGCCTCGCCGTCGGCGGTTCGCCCGGGCCGGACTGGGCCGAGATCATGGATTATGCCCGCACCGCCGGCACCCTGTCAGACAGCGATTTCCGCCAGATGCTGGCGGACTGGTATGTCGCCGCCCAGGGCTACAAGCTCACCAAGTTCCGCACCCAGACGGCGCTCTCGCGCGGCGAGACGCCGGGCCCGGAAGCCTCCATCGGCAAGATCATCACCGCCAACCAGCTGCAGGACATCTGCAATGCGGCGATCGAGATGCAGGACCATTACGGCCTGATGACGGACGAGGAGCGGATGCCCCACGACGCCCTGTTCCAGCAGAGCTTCATGTGGGCGCCGGGCCTACGGATCGCCGGCGGCACCGACGAGATCCTGAAGAACATCATCGCCGAACGCGTCCTCGGCCTGCCCGGCGACGTCCGCGTCGACAAGGACGTCCCCTTCGACGAGCTGAAACAGGGCTGAGCGCGAACCGCCGGCCGCAACGCGCATCCCCCCGCCCGACTACTCCACAGTCACGCTCTTTGCGAGGTTCCTGGGCTGGTCGACGTCCTCGCCCTTGGCGAGGGCGACGTGGTAGGCGAGGAGCTGGATGGGGACGGTGGCGAGGATCGGCATGGCCATCGCCCCGGCTGCCGGCACGGTCAGCACCTCATCGGCGCCATGGCCCGCCGCCTCGGCGCCGGCCGGGTCAGTGACCAGGATCACCCGGGCGCCGCGCGCGCGCACCTCCTCCATGTTGGAGAC
Organism: uncultured Hyphomonadaceae bacterium; assembly: GCA_964412785.1. GTDB lineage: Bacteria > Pseudomonadota > Alphaproteobacteria > Caulobacterales > Hyphomonadaceae > UBA5336. Next base: position 44,474 of record CAYPQD010000009.1, on the reverse strand, counting down.
AGTCTTCTCCATCAGGTCGTCATGGGGCGCGATGACGATGACGGGCACGCCGTCCTCGATCAGCGCGATCGGCCCGTGCTTGAGCTCGCCGGCAGCATAACCCTCCGCGTGGATATAGCTGATTTCCTTCAGTTTCAGCGCGCCCTCCAGGGCGATCGGATAGTAAGGACCGCGGCCAAGATAGAGCACGCTGCGCGCTGCGGTCAGCCCGGCGGCGATCCGCGCGATCCGCGCCTCGTCCTCCAGCGCCTGCGTCACCAGGCGTGGCAGAGCGAGAAGATCGCACACATGGGCGGCCTCGGCGGCGGCGTCCAGCACCCCGCGCGCGCGCCCGGCAGCGATGGCCAGCGTCGCCAGTACGGCAAGCTGGGCGGTGAAGGCCTTTGTGGACGCGACCCCGATCTCCGGGCCGGCCACCGTCGGCACGATCACGTCAGCCTCGCGTGCGATCGAGCTTTCCGGCACATTGACGACCGCAAGGGTCGGCGCGCCGCCGGTCTTGCAGTGGCGCAGCGCCGCCAGCGTATCGGCGGTCTCGCCCGACTGGCTGACGAACAGCGCCGGGCCTGAGCGCGGCAGCACCGGGTGGCGGTAGCGGTATTCCGACGCGATGTCGGTCTCCAGCGCCAGGCCGGCATAGCGCTCGAACCAGTATTTCGCCGTCATCGCGGCGTAGAAGGCCGTGCCGCAAGCGGTGGCGACGGCCCGGTCTGCGTCCCGGAACAGCGCCCCGGCCTCAGGCGAGGTGACGACGCGCTCCGCGCCGGCATCGATCTGCGGCAGCAGGGAGCGCGACAGGGATTCCGGCTGCTCGTGGATTTCCTTCAGCATGAAATGTGCGAACGGCCCGAGTTCGACCATGGCGGCATGCACCGCGCTTGTGACCACCTGGCGGTTCGCGCGGCACCCGGCTGCGTCGAAGATCTCCGCGCCGCCCGGCCGCAGCACCGCCCAGTCGCCCTCGTCCAGATAGGTGACACGGCGCGTGAAGGGCGCCAGTGCAATGGCGTCGGAGCCGAGGAACATCTCGCCCTCGCCATGGCCGATCACGAGCGGCGAACCCTTCCGCGCGCCGATCATCAGCCCGGGCTCGCCCTCGAACAGGACGGCAATGGCGAAGGCGCCCTCCAGTTCAGGCAGGGCCCGGCGCACCGCCTCGACCGGATCGCCGCTCGCCTCCAAATGGTGGGCGATGAGATGGGCGATCGTCTCGCTGTCGGTCTCGGAGGCGAAAATGGCGCCGCCCTCTGCAAGGCGCTCGCGCAGGGCGCGGAAGTTCTCGATGATGCCATTATGCACGATCGCCACAGGCCCGGCCTTATGGGGGTGGGCATTGGCCTCGGTCGGCTTGCCATGGGTTGCCCAGCGGGTGTGGGCGATGCCGCTCGGCCCGTCCAGGGGATCGGCCCGCAGGGCCTCGCGGAGGTTGGCGATCTTGCCCGCGGCGCGCCGGCGGCCGATCCGATCCAGGGTCACCGTCGCAAGGCCGGCGCTGTCATAGCCGCGGTATTCCAGCCGCTGCAGGCCCTCGACGAGGCGCTCGGCCGTCATTGTGGTTCCGGTGATGCCAACAATGCCACACATTCCGTGATGTCTCCCATTCCGCTGGCCCGCCCGCGGAAGGTCAGGTATCAAGCCCAATCGCGGTGCAACAATGACAAAATCTTACCCATTGTGGCGCGGCGACCGCGCCGGCTTGCCGGACGCTGCGGCAGCTTGCGAAACAGGGGCCAGAGCCCGCCGCCATCGCCATCCCGGAGGAACCAGCCATGTCCGATCCCCGCCTGCCCGTCCTTGTCGGTGCCGGCCAGAGTGTCAGCCACTGGGATGGCTCTGGCGGCGTTCAGGGCGCCCCGTCCGTACTCTCGCTTGCGAGTGAGGCGGCAAAACGCGCCCTCGCCGACAGCGGGTCCGGCGGTGTCGCCAGCGAGATCGACGCGATCGCATTCGTGCGCACCTTCGAGGACTCCATTCCCGGTTCACTTTTCCCCTTCGGCCGGAACGAGAACCTGCCAGGCACGCTGGCCCGGGAGATCGGCGCACGCCCGGAGCGGCTGATCTATTCCGACACGGGCGGACAGACCCCGCAGGCGCTCGTCAGCGAGATGGCCGCGGCAATCCATGACGGCGAGATCGATATTGCGCTCGTCGCCGGCGGCGAGGCGATTGGCGCGGCGAAGGCAGCCCGCCGCCATGGCCTTACGCTGGACTGGGCCGACGGCGCCGACCAGGGCGTGGAGGATCGCGGGCTGGGCGACCTCCTCCTGTCGCGTCGCGAGATCAAGCATGGCCTCGTCAAGCCGCCCTATTTTTATGCCCTGTTCGAGAATGCCATCGCCGCACGCAAAGGACACGGCCGGGCCGCCCGGCGCGCGGCCATGTCGGCGCTGTTCGCACGCTTCTCCGAGGTCGCGGCCGCCAACCCCTACGCGCAATTCCCACAGGCGCGCAGTGCAGACTGGCTGGCGACGCCGGGGCCTGAGAACTATGAATTCGCCGACCCCTTCCTGAAATGGCACATTGCCCAGGATGCTGTGAACCAGGCTGCCGCGGTCCTGCTGATGGCCGAGGAAACCGCCGACCGGCTCGGTGTGCCGGCGGACAAGCGCGTCTACCTGCACGGCGCCGGCTCGGCCATGGACGGCTATATCTCCGAGCGCCAGCGCCTCGACGGCTCGCGCGCCATGGCGATCGCCACCGGCCGCGCGCTGCAGCAGGCGGGGCTGGGTGCCGAGGCGATGGCAGCCTTCGACCTCTATTCCTGCTTCCCCTGCGCGGTGTTCTCCGCCTGCGACGCGCTCGGCCTCGACTGGGTGAGCGAGACCCGGCCGCTGACGGTGACGGGCGGGCTGCCATTCTTCGGGGGGCCTGGGAACAATTATTCCCTGCACGGCATCGCCAGCATGGTGGAGCGGACGCGTGCTGTGCCGGGTAGCCATGGACTGGTGCTGGCCAATGGCGGCTGGATGACCAAGGAGGCCGCCGGGGTCTATTCCACGCGTCGTCCGCAGGGCTTCACCCCGGCCGAGCGGCAGGCCGAACCGGACTTGCCGATCCCGCTCGACCCCGATCCTGCCACCGGCACGATCGAGACCTACACCGTGATCCACGGCAAGACTGGCCCGCAGGCGGGCATTGTCTTCGCGCGCACCGGCGCCGGCGCCCGCTTCGTCGCGCGGGCCGATGACGCCCTGATCACCCTGCTGCGCGCGGATGCCAGCCAGGTCGGCCGCCTGGTCACTGCAGTGACGGCGGACGAGGTGACCACCGCCTCGCCGGCCTGAGCCCTCGCACCGGCACGGCCATTGCTTTGCGCTTGACCGGGGGCGGGCGCCGGCTCACCCCGCACAGGCATCCGCGAGAAGGGGCGCCACCGCCATGTCCATGCGCACGCTGGTCTTCCTTGCCGCCCTGGCCGGGCTGTTCGCGCTTTATGCCATTGGCGCGACAAGCCGCGCGGTCTGGTATGACGAGGCGATCACGCTGCACACCATAGCCCAGGTCGCCGACATGCCTGCGCCGGAGGGATTGCTGCGCGTCGGCGACCTGAAGCCCCTGGTGAGCGGGGTCGCGGCGCCGGCCGGCGTGGTCGGCCAGTTGATCACGCAGGATGTCCACCCGCCGCTCTATTTCCTGCTGCTCAATGCCTGGGCGGCGCTGTTCGGCAACAGCCTGCTCGCCGCGCGGCTGATGACCTGCCTGGCCGCCGTCCTGTCGGTCGCTGTCTTCCACCGGATGATGCGCGTCCAGCATGTGACGCCGGCGCCGGCCTACACTGCGGTTTTTGCGCTGTCCTTCATCGTCGCCACGTCCGCCCATGATGCGCGCTATCCGGCGCTCGTGATTGTGCTGACGACGCTGGCGAGCCATTTGGCGCTCTACCCCGTCCGGCCTGGCGCGCAGCGTGCCTCGTGGCGGGAGCTGGCGCTCGGTGCGTCGGCAGCCGGGCTCGTGCTTACCCATTATTTCGGTGCGTTCATCGCCGCGCCGCTGATGGCCTGGCGCGGCCTTGAGGGGCTTCGCCAGCGCGATCCCCGCGCCTTTATCGCACCTGTGACTTCGGCGATCCTGTTCCTGCCCTGGCTGCCCGAGGCGATTGCCCACCTGACCGCGCGCGAGGCGCAGGCCAACGGGTTCCAGGGCCTCCTGCCCTGGGTGCGCCACCTCATCGTCTCCACCGGCGAGATGGTGTTTGCGCCGACCTTCTGGGCCTATCCCGGCTGGCTGGCCTTTGCAGGCCTCGCGCTTGTGCTCACAGGGCTCACCCTCGGGGTCATGCTCTATGGCCGCGACAAGGCGCTCTATGGCCGGGCCGGCGCGCTCGACCATGCCGCGATCTGGCTGACAGCGGCAACGCTCGGCCTGTTCACCCTCCTCCTCATCATCACTGACAAATGGCTGACCCCGGTCCGCTACCTCGCCCCGGCGGCGCCCTTTGTCGCCTATCTGACCGTGCGCGGCCTCATCGCGCTCGGTCAGCGGATCGGCGAACGCGCCGCACGCCTCGCGCCCCTGCCGGTCGCCGCGCTCCTCATCCTGCAGGTCTCCGGCCTCAACTGGGGCTATGAGGCCAGCGCCAATCGCGATGGCACCTACTGGCGGACGCTGGCGGCCGAGGCCAGCGCCGGCGCGCCTGGCGAAGCGCTAGTAATCGTCGACCGGGCGGTCGGGCGCGGCTCGCTCCTGAACGCCGTCGTCGCCCTGCCGCCGAAGAGCGAGATCTTCGTGCTCGCACGAACGGCTGAAGGCTGGCAGGCGCAGGCGGACGCCCTCGCCGAGGCGCTCGACGGGCGCGAGCGGGCCTATCTCGCCTATTCGATCACGCGCGGGCGGATGGGCAGCGACAAGGCGCCGCTCTACGGGCCGGTTCTGGAGGTGCTGGCGGGCGCAGGGCTCTCGCGGACCGATGTGCCCGCGCCCCGGTCGGCCTATTACGCCGCCTTCTCCGCCGATTGAGCGTTGGCGCCGGTGCCGCCGCGGAACGCCCAGAACTTGCTGGCGAGGAAGATAAAGCCCGCGACGCCGAAGATCGTGAAGAAGAACACCGGGCGATGCGCCAGGCCAAGCCATTCGACGAAGATGACAACGCTCAGCTGGTTCAGTGAGAATGCCGTAACGGCGAGGGTCGAAAACCGGCGGAAGGACTGGCCCGTGACGGATTTCTCCCGGCCATTGTGTTTCGCCTGGAAGGTCATGAAGGCGTGGCCGAAATAGCTGACCGGCAAGGCAATGAGGAAACCGATAATGTTGGCGACCCAGGCGGTCAGGCTGGCCTGTTCGATCGCGATCACCGAGGCGACCAGGTGGGTCAGCGACGCCGCAACGCCGACGGTCGCGAAGGCGGCAACCTCAATGAGCGCCCGGCTGTCCCGGCCCGGCAGGGTCACGCTACCGGCTCGTCTTGAGAGGCGACACGCGCTGCGGTCACGGGGCCAGCCCCCCCCGCCTCGAACCCTTCCATCTCGTTGATCAGGTAGACCGGGCGCTGCTTCACCTCGATGAAGATACGCGCAATGTACTCGCCGATCGCCCCGAGAGAGACCAGGACCATGCCGTTGAAGAACAGCATGACGCTCATCAGCGACGCATAGCCGGGCACATCGATGCCGAAGGCGAGGGTCCGCACGACCAGGAACAGCATGTAGGCGACCGCGACCAGCGAGACGACGACGCCGGTATAGGACCAGATCTTCAGCGGCATCGAGCTGAAGGAGAAGAGGCCCTCCAGCGCGAAGTTCCAGAGCTTCCAGTAGTTGAAACTGGTCTTGCCAGCGTGGCGCTTCTCACGGACATAATCGAGCGTCACCTGGCGATAGCCGACCCAGGCGAACAGGCCCTTCATGAAGCGTGTGCGCTCCGGCAGGCGCTTAAGGGCATTGACCGCGATCCGGTCCATCAGGCGATAATCGCCGACATTCGCCGGGATGGCAGGCTTCGCCATCTTGCCGAACAGGGCATAGAACCAGCCGGATGTGAGGCGCTTGAGGACGGTGTCGCTCGCCCGGTCGGCCCGGCGCGCGAGCACCACCTGTGCGCCGTCCCGCCAGGCGGCGACCATGTCGCGCAGCAATTCGGGCGGGTCCTGCAAATCGGCATCGATCGGCACGACACAGGCGCCGCTCGCCATGTCGATGCCGGCGGTCATCGCCGCTTCCTTGCCGAAATTGCGCGACAGGTTGATCAGCTTGATGTTCGGGTTCTGCCGACGGTGGGCGATCAGGCGCGCGAAGGTGTCGTCGCGGCTGCCATCATTGATGCAGACGATCTCGTAGCTTGCGACCACCTCTTCCAGGATCGGCACAACCCGCTCGAAGAAGGCGTCGCAAGTGTCCGCCTCATTATACATCGGCACGATCAGGGAAAGTTCCGGTCCACTGCCGACAGGCGGCGCGGACACTGCGGAAATGTCGAGCATGTCATGCATCGTCCCTGGCCCCTTGTCTGCTGGAGGGTCCTCCAGCCCTGTCCTCCCGCCATGCGCACGCTCGGGCACTGGCATTTCAGGCGGGTCCCGGCAAGACGGTTCGCGTCCGGCGCGACCCGCCGCTGGCGAAACAGTCCGCTCGTCGAGCGCCCACGCCTGCAAGTGTCATGCAAACTGGTGAAGTTTCCCTCACCATGTGATCCATCATGAGGCGTAACATGGACGCGCTGCAACAGAGCGGTTAGACGCCTTCGGATGCCGGGTTCACGTCCAGAGAGGGGAAGTCCACCATGCCCATTCGCAAAGCTGTCCTGCCCGTGGCGGGCTTCGGGACGCGAGTCCTGCCGGCGACCAAGTCCATCCCCAAGGAGATGCTGCCGATCGTCGACCGCCCGGCTGTGCAGTATGTGGTGGACGAGGCGCGCGCGGCCGGGATCGAGCACATCGTCTTTATTACCGGGCGCAACAAGGGTGCAATCGAGGACTATTTCGATATCGCCTACGAGCTCGACGACACCCTGCGCAAGAAGAACAAGACCGCCATTCTGGACCAGCTCGGCGCAATGCACATGCCGGCCGGCACGACCAGCTTCATTCGCCAGCAGGGGGCGCTTGGCCTCGGTCACGCCATCCTGTGCGCGCGGGACGTGATCGGCCACGAGCCCTTCGCCATCCTGCTGCCCGATGTCATCATAAAGGCTCAGACCAGCTGCACCGCGCAGATGGTGGAGGCGTTCAACCGTGTCGGCGGCAATATCATCGCCGTCGATGAAGTGCCGATGGATCGGGTCTCCTCCTATGGCGTGATCGCGCCCAGATCGCGCGATGGCCGGCTGATCGAGATGTCCGGCATGGTCGAGAAACCGCCGCAGGACGCGGCGCCCTCAAACCTCAAGATCACCGGGCGTTACATCCTGCAGCCTGAGATCTTCGACTATCTGGAAAGCCAGGAGCCTGGCGCCGGCGGCGAAATCCAGCTTACCGATTCCATGGCAAGGCTGATGCAGGTCCAGCCCTTCCACGCCTATCAGTATGAGGGCCAGGACTATGACTGCGGCTCCAAGCTCGGCTATTTCGAGACGGTGCTCGCCCATGCCCTCGACAATCCCGAAACCGCCGAGGGCGCGCGTGCGCTTGTCCGCCAGTGGGCGGCAAAACTCGATTGACACGGCCTTCCATGCTTGCGCTGCCTGCCTGCGGCGCGGCATGAACACCGGCGATGACCGCGCTTGCACCGATCCTTGACCGCTTCACCGGCGCCCGCCTCATTGTCGTCGGAGACGTGATGCTCGACCGCTATGAGGTCGGCGAGATCGCACGGATCTCGCCGGAGGCACCGGTGCCGGTGTTGCGGCGCACCGGCGGGCAGGCGATGCTGGGCGGGGCGGGAAATGTTGCCGCCAACCTCGCCAGCCTCGGCGCCTCGGTCGCCCTGTTCGGCATGATCGGCGCCGATGCGGCCGGGCTGCAGGTGACGGACCTGTGCACCGCGTCCGGCATTGATGCGCACCTTCTGACCGGTCGCGGCCCCACCACCACAAAGACCCGCTTCGTCAGCGCCGGCCAGCAGGTGCTGCGCGTTGACGAGGAAGACGGCGCCGCCATCGGGGCGGAGCTTGAAGGCGTCCTGCTGCGCGATGCCGTGCCGGCGCTGGACGGCACGGTCCTGCTCCTTTCAGATTATGCCAAGGGCCTCCTCGGCGGCAGGCTTGCGCCGCAGCTGATCGAAGCCGCCCGGGCCGCCGGGGCGCGGATCGTCGTCGATCCCAAGGGCCGGGACATGGCCCGTTATGCCGGCGCCGACCTCGTTACACCGAACCTGCGCGAACTGGCTGACGCCGCCGGGAGACCCCTGGCCGGTGAGGGCGATCTCGTCGCCGCCGCCAGCGACCTGGCAACGCGCCATCGCCTTGGCGCAGTCCTGGTGACCCGCAGTGAACAGGGGATGTCGCTCGTCAGCGCCGACGCGGTGCACCACATCACCGCGCAGGCCCGCGAGGTCTATGACGTCTCCGGCGCCGGCGACACGGTCGCGGCCGTGCTTGCCCTCGGCCTTGCCGCCGGGCTTCCCGCGCTGGAGGCGGCCCGCATCGCCAATGTCGCCGCTGGCCTTGTCGTGGCCAAGCGGGGCACTGCCCGGCTCAGCCCTGCGGAACTGCGCGACGGCCTCAGCGAGGCAGGCCTGCTGGAGCGTCCCGTGCGCCCTCCGCTCGGCCGTGACGAGGCCGCCGCCCTGGCCGCACGCTGGCGCACCGAGGGGCTGAGGGTGGGTTTCACCAATGGCTGTTTCGACATCGTGCACTATGGGCACGTCTCGATCCTTGAGCGGGCGCGGGCGCGCTGCGACCGGCTGATCGTCGGCCTCAATGACGACGCCTCGGTCGCCCGCCTGAAGGGACCGCAGCGGCCGGTGAACCCGGTCGCGGACCGCGCCGCCGTGCTGGCCGGCCTGCGTGCGGTCGATGCGGTGGCGGTGTTCGCCGAGGATACGCCACTCGCCCTGATCGAGGCGATCGCGCCAGACCTCCTGGTCAAGGGCGCCGATTATACCGAGGATCAGGTCGTGGGCGCCGCCTTTGTGCGCGCGCATGGCGGTGAGGTCATCCTCTTGCCGCTGGAGGACGGACGCAGCACAACAGGGACGATCGCCCGGTTGAAGGGCTGAGCGCGGAGGGGCCGGCCGATGAGACATTGCATTATCCTGGCAGCGGCGATTCTGGCCCTGACCGTGCAGGGCTGCACCAGCCTCGAACCTGAGCCCTGCTCGCCGGAATGGGTCGACTGGAAGGTCGACCGCGTGTTCGGCGACTTCACCAACCGCCATCGCGGACTGATCGGTGACCTGCGCGACCTGGAAAGCCGGCTGGAAAACCCTGGCCCGTTCACCATGGTCCGCCTCGCCGCCATGGCCGACGACATTCCGCCGCTGGTGGAGGATTTCCGCAGCCGGGTGCAGCCTGAGCTTGAGGCGGCGCTGCAGACCTGCGGGGAGCCGGCCGTCTTCCTGCCCGCATTTGCCGACTATCTCCGCCGCGAGGGTGTCGACGAGCGTGTCGTCGCCTGGGTCAGCGGCCTTGGCCTGATGATCGGGAGCATGGAGAGGGGCTGACCCACCCGCCGGACATGCCGGAAAGCGCGCCGGCGCTTGTTCGGGACATCAGCTCCCCGACTCTCCGCCGCCCCCCGGGCCGGCGCATCAGCTCGCGTCGACCGGCATCACCTCAAGCGAGCGGGCGCGCTGGCGGACGGCCTCGCGCTCGGCTTGCGGCAGCGGGATCAGGCCCTTTTCCGCCAGATAGCCGACCGGCCCCCAGGCGTCTTCCTCTGTGAATTCCTCGATGAAATCTGCCAGCCCGGGCACCAGTGGAACGTTCTGTTTCTTCACATAGAAGTACATCGACCGGGATACCTTGTAGTCACCGCTGGCGATGTTGTCGAAGGTTGGCTCGATGCCGTTGACCAGAGAGGCTTTCACCCTGTCCCCATTCTGGTCGAGGAAGGAAAAGCCAAGCACGCCCAGGGCGGCCGGGTTCTTGATCAGGGTTTGGATGATGGCCGTGTCATTCTCGCCGCTGTCGACCCAGGCGCCGTCAGAGCGCACCGTATGTGCCCTGCGCTTGAATTCGTCCTCGTCCGCCGTCTTCAGGGCTGCCAGTTCCGGCAGGGCGAGGGCGCCTTCCTCCATCGCGATCTCGACAAAGGCGTCGCGCGTGCCCGATGTAGGCGGCGGTCCGGAGACCTGGATCGGCTCGTCGGGAAGGTGACCGGCGACATCGCTCCAGCGCAGGTGGGGATTTTTCATCCAGCCGCCGCGACCGTCGGGAAGTTCATCGGCCAGCGCACGGTAGATTTCCTCCTTGGTGAAGTCGAAATCCAGACCGCCCTTGGCATTGGCCAGCACGATCCCGTCAAATCCGATCTTGACCTCGACCAGCTCGGTCACGCCGGCCTCGCGGCAAAGCCCGATTTCGGACGGCTTGATCCGGCGCGAGGCATTCGAGATCGACGGCTCGTCGGGGCCGACCCCGCCGCAAAAGGCCTTGAACCCGCCGCCCGTCCCCGTCGTCTCGACAATCGGGATGGAAAACCGCGTCGCCGCGCCGAACTGCTCTGCCACCGTGGTGGTGAAGGGCGCCACCGTGGACGAGCCGACAATCCTGATCTTCTCGGCCTGGCCAAGCGGCGGCGGCGGCCCCACAGGCCGGCCGTCAAAGGCCGAAAGCTGGTCATCGCCGCAGGCGGCGAGCATCGCCAGCATTCCCAGCCCAACGCCAAGGCGCGCGCCCCGTGCAAGCCATTTCCCGATTGCCATCCGCGCCTCCATCCTGCCGCTTGATCCACCGCATCCAGCGAGCATCGTGAAGGTTATGGCGCGGATATGACAGCTGCAACCGCCCCGGCTGGCGGTGCGGCGACCTCGACCACGCGCAAATCAGGCAAGCCGAACCGGCGGAAGACGTCTGCATGGGCGTCGGCCTCGTCCGGCGGCGCTGTCACGAACACACGCCCGCCCGGGCGCCGCGCCTCGCCGGCGTATGCGGGCAGGACACGCAGGGTCTGGCGCGCGATCGCCGCGCCGCTGTCGATATAGCGCACCGGTCGCGGCGCGGTGCGTTGCAGCGCCGCGCGCAGCAGCGGAAAATGGGTGCAGGCAAGCACGACAATGTCGATCGCCTCGCCCCCCTCGGCCGCAAACAGCGGCGCCTGGGCGGCTGCGACTGCCGCGTCGGGCGGTGTCAGCCCGCTTGCCTCGGCCTCGGCGAGGCGGACCAGCTCGACACTGCCGAGCCGAACAACCCGCAGGTCGGCGGCATGGGTCGCAATCAGCTCCTCGGTATAGGCCCGGCGCAGTGTCCCGGGCGTTGCCAGCAGGCCGATGGTCCCGCTGGCGGTCTCCGCAGCCGCCGGCTTCACCGCCGGCACGGTGCCGACCACGGGCACGGCGAGCCGCGCACGCACAGCCGGCAGGGCAAGCGTGCTGGCGGTATTGCAGGCAATCACGAAGACGTCCGGCTTTGCCGCCTCCACCAGCGCCCCGGCGACCTCCGGCAGGCGCGCGCGCAGCGCCTCGTCGGACTTGTCGCCATAGGGGAAGAAGGCCGTATCGGCGGCATAGTCGATGGCCAGGGCCGGGGCGAGGCGGCGCAATTCCTCAACAATGGTCAGCCCGCCGACACCGGAATCAAAGACCAACACGCCCGCCCCGCCGCCGCGCGGGCCACCGGGCACTGTCAGGGAGGGACCGTGACCTGTCATCGCCATCGAAATGCCTAGACCCATTCGCCGAATGCGAAAAGCCGCCGATTTCATGGCGGAACAGCAAATCCTCTATTGTGCAGCGCAACATTTTGTGCTACGCAACACAAAACTTCGGAGGTCCGTCATGAAGCCCAAGCACCTGATGTACGACCCGCTGCAGACCTATGCCGTCGCGGCGAAGGCCTTTCTCGAGACCGCCGAGGCGGCGCAGACGGACATGATCACCACGCTGGAACGGATGGCCGCGACCGGCAGCCATGTCGAGTGGGTCACTGTTCGCATGCCCTATCTCTCCTATGCGGCACTCGCCGACGAGACGGTGATGCGACAGGCCTTCCACCGCATGGCCGACGTGCACCTGCGCGGCTGGGAGATCGCCGCGACCATGCTGCGCGGAATTCCCAGCTGGGCCAGCCTGCCCTCGCGCATGCCGGGCACTGTGCTGACCGACTGGTTCGACCAGGTTCGCCGCGCGAATGAGCGGATGATGCCGCAGGCGCTCGCGGGCTGGCCGGTGGCAGCGCCCTCCACAGCGGCAAGGCAGGCCAGCACGCCCGGGTCGGCGCAGGCTGAGGCGCAAGCCAGGCCGGTGCAAACCCTGAAACCGGCCCCCGCCCCGAAACCAGCCCCCGCCCCGAAACCAGCCAGGGAGGAGACGGCGCCGATCCCGCGGCCGGTTCCGGACGGTCCGCCCCTGCTCGATGCACCACGCGGCACGGCTGATGACCTCACCGAGATCAAGGGCATCGGCAAGAAACTGGCCGAACTCCTGAACACGCTTGGCGTGTACCATTTCGACCAGATCGCGAAATGGACCGCGGCGGAGATGGCCTGGATCGACGACAAGATCCAGTTCAAGGGCCGCGTTGCGCGCGAGAAGTGGGTGCAGCAAGCCAAGGCGCTGGCGAAAGCCGCCAGGGCGAGATAACGGCCCCGGCGCCGGTGCGGTCAGTCCAGCAGCGGGCTGTAAAGATCCACCCGGCGATCGCGGAAGAAGCCCCAGGCGGCGCGTTCGCGGCGATTGGCTTGAAGGTCGAGCGTCGCCGTGATGAGCCCGGTCTCTGTCCGGTCCAGCCCCGCAAGAAGCGCGCCATCGCTACCGGCTATGAAACTGGTGCCGTAGAACGCCTGACCGTCCTCATTGCCGACGCGGTTGGCCGCGATCACGGGCATGACGTTACACACGGCATGGCCAACCATCGCCCGGCGCCAGCGCAGGGCCGTGTCGAGTCCCGGGTCGTGCGGCTCTGCGCCGATGGCGGTCGGGTAGAACAGGACCTCAGCGCCCTGCAGCGCCATCGCCCGGGCGCATTCGGGGAACCATTGGTCCCAGCATATGCCGACACCGATCCGCCCGGCCGCTGTGTCCCAGACCCGGAAGCCGGTATTGCCGGGCCGGAAGTAGTACTTCTCCTGGTAGCCGGGGCCGTCAGGAATGTGGCTCTTGCGGTAGGTACCGAGCGCGCGCCCGTCGGCATCGACCATGACAAGCGAATTGTAGTAGTGCGGACCGTCGCGTTCGAACAGCGACAGCGGCAGGACGACACCGAGCTCGGCGGCGACGGGCGCAAAATGGGTCACCACCGGGTGCGTCTCCACCGGATAGGCGGCCGCGAAATTGCACTCCTCCTGGGACTTGCAGAAATACGGCCCGATGAAGAGCTCCGGCAGCAGGATGACCTGCGCCCCCTGCCCGGCGGCGTCGCGCACCAGTGCCTCGGCCTCGGCCAGACTGCGCGCGGGTTCAGCCGACGGGGCGAACTGGATCGCGGCGACATTCAGCATCCGGGTCATGCGTGGTCGTCCTGCAAGATTGCGGGCACGTGCTGGCTCATGCAGTGGAACGCGCCGCCGCCGGACAGGATCGCACCGGCCGGCAGGCCGATCACCTCGCTGTCCGCGAACAGGTCGGCCAGCGCCTCCAGCGCGGCGCCAGCGGTTGCGGTGCCATAGGTCGGCACAAGCACGGCGCCATTGGTTACGAGATAGTTCATGTGGCTCGCCGGGCGGACCGCGCCATCCGGGCCAATGACGCGGCCCGGCGCCGGCACCGTCCCGACATCCAGGCCGGCAGCGCGCAGCTGCGCCTCGATGTGCAGGAGCCGCGCCGCATGCGGGTCGTTCTCGCCCGCTGGCGCCTGGCAGACCACGCGTCCCGGCGCGAGGAAGCGGGCGATGTTGTCCACATGCCCGTCGGTGTGGTCATTGAGCAGCCCATCCTCCAGCCAGATCACGCGGGCCGGGCCGAAGGCGGATGCCAGCGCCGCCTCGGCCGCCGCCTCGTCCCAGCCGGCATTGCGGTTGGGATTGAGCAGGCAGGCCCGCGTTGTCAGCAGGGTGCCGGCGCCGTCGCTCTCGATCGCCCCGCCCTCAAGGATGAAGCCATGGCCGCGTGCCGACGCACCCTCAGCGGCGGCGATCGCGGCCGCTGTCCCGGTATCGCCGTCGAGGACATATTTCCCGCCCCAGCCATTGAAGGCAAAGCAATGGGCGACCAGTCGGCCCGCATCGCGGGTCAACAGCGGGCCGGTGTCACGCAGCCAGATATCGCCCAGCGGCACCGTGTGCACCGCCGCGACATCGCCGAGCCGGCCCGAACAGGCCGCAGCCGAGGCCGGCGTGCCGGCGGCCATGCGCACCGGCACGAAGCGCGCCAGTGTGCGCACAAAGCCCTCTATCTCGGCGCAGGCGGGCGCGAAATCCTCTGCCCATTCCGTCTCCAGATGGGGCCAGCCGACCCAGACAGCGGCCTGCGGCGCCCACTCCGGCAGGAGCGGGGCAGGCGGCGGCAGCGCGCCGCTAGACGATGTTGAAAGCGAAACGGGTTCAGGCATCGCCAGCGCCTTGGCACAGGCGGCAATAAAGAGAAAGGGCGGCCAAACACTGGCCGCCCCTTCAACGCTACGCTTACGCTCGCCAGCCATCACACGCCGGCGAACCGGTCTCGCAGAGCCCTAGAACTCATACCGCAGGCCGAAGCGGACTTCCCACAGCGAAGCACCGACGACGATGCTGTCGGCATCGGCATTGGAGAAGCTGTCGATGATGTAACGGCCCTCATCGTCAAGACCGCTGACCGAGTAAAGCTCCGCCGCACCCGGGAAGCCGTGCTCACGCAGGATGCCCCACTCGTCATTCAGCAGGTTGGTCAGGTTCTCGATGGTGACGAAGGCCTGCGCCTGGTCATTCTCGCGGAAGCCCGGGAAGCTCTGGGTGAGCTTCAGGTCCAGCCTGTAATACCAGTCATCGGCCGCCGTGTTGCGCTCCGCGATGCCGCCGCGCTGGTCGTTCAGGTCGTCATTGTCGCCGATGAAGGCGAGCAGGTCCGACACAGCGCCGGCATCCGACAGGGGCGAGATCAGCGGATCATCGGAACCGGTCGGGATGTAGGCGAGTTGGCGCGGTCGGCTGAAGAAGCCGAGCGGCTCATACAGGCCACCAACATCGAAGACATAGCTGTAGGGCTGGCCTTCATTGGCCGTGCCGACCAGGTTGAGGCGGGTCGGGAAGCGGTCGATGAATTCCTTCTCGGCGTTGAACTGGAAGGTGAAGCGGTGCGCCACCTCATAGTTCGACGTCGCCGCCTGCGGGTCCACCGGGTCGGAGGTGGAGTAGTTGGCGAAGTTGGAGAACGCCACCGACGAGGTCATCGGGTTGGTGTCTTCCGCATCGGTGTAGGCGTAGGCAAGGGTCCAGTCGATGCCGTTGTCGTAGGCCTTCGACAGCGCCGCCGAGTAGACGAAGGTGCGACCCTTGTCGTCCGCATTGGTGAGCAGGAAATCATTGGTGTTGCCCGAATAGGTCGGGCGACCATCCGGGCCCACGCCGGTCTGCTCATAGCCGATCGGGATCACGATGGCCGCTTCATTGACCTGCGAGTACAGGAAATCCCCCTGCAGGCGCCAATTGTCACCCAGGAAATTGTCGAAGTCGCGGTCCACGACAAAGCCGAGAGACAGTTTCCAGTCCGACGGGATCTCGAAATTGGGGTCGAGCGCATTGACCGGGCCCCGGCCATCGGCATTGGCGACCGCTTCGACGAACTCGTCCGGCACGTCGATGAACGGGCTGCCAGCGCCACCGGCATAGGTGAAGTCGTTGACATTGGTCAGCGAGCCATCACCGACACAGTCCGAAGACCGGCCGCGATTGCGGCACTCGAACAGCGTCACACCATTGTTGGAGTAGTTGTTGGAAATCCAGACATTGGGGTTACCGCCCGAATAGAGGCCGAGGCCACCCCGGAACTGGATGTCATTGCTGTAGTCATAGGTGAAGCCGATGCGCGGCTGCAGCAGGTCAACGCCATCAAGGTTGGCATCATTGCCGAAGCCATAGGTATCGAAGAAGTTCTGGTTGAAGGTCGGCTTGTCGTCGGAGGCGTACCAGTCATAGCGCAGGCCGTAGACAATGCTCAGCGTATCGTTGACCGTCCACTCGTCCTGGGCATAGAGCGTGTTCACTTGGTAGCCGAACGCGGCCGCGCCATCATTCTGGTCGTTCGTGCCGGCTGCGTTCTCATAGCGGAAGTCGGCGAAATCACCGGAGGCGAAGTTCTCCGCAGACGTAAACAGCCATTCGCCCTGAACTTCCTGGATGAACAGGTTGAACACGTCGAATTCCTCGCGCTCGAAGCCGAACGTGAACAGGTGGTTGTCGACGGCGTAGTTGGCCGCTGCCTTGTAGCTCCAAAGCTCATAGGTGAGCTTGTTGGCGTGACGGCTGTCATCGGCGCCGAGATAGATCGTCGTGCTGCCGCCACGATCGTTCGGCACGCGGACCTGGACTTCGCCGAAATTGTCGAGGCCCAGGACCGGGATCTGGCGGTTGTCGAGATCGAGATATGAGACCCGGAACTCAGTGGAGAAGCTGTCCGACCAGTCCGAATAGAGTGCGCCGGTGTAGGCGTTCAGCTCGGCGCCGCGCTCATAATAGTGGTTTCCGTCGGAAAGACGGGTCGACCCGCCGTCGGACGGCGAGAAGTTGAAGCCGTCATTGTAGTTGTAGGTGAAGGAGGCGCGGTGATCGTTCGTGATGTTCCAGTCAATCTTGGCGAAGATCTTCTCATCCTCGACATCGAGAGCGTCGGGAAGGCCGCCAGCGATGTAACCATAACCCTCCGCAATGGCGAGCACTTCGTCGAACTGCGCCTGCGTGATGCCGGTGTCTTCCGGTGTCGCGCCGAAGACGCTGACCGCTTCCAGCTTTTCATAGGAGCCGAAGAAGAACAGCTTGTCCTTGATGATCGGGCCGCCAATGTTGAAGCCATAGCGCAGCTCGTCGAAATCGCCGAGATCGCGCTCGATCCCATCGGTGCTGTCACCCGTGAAGCCGTCATCGGTGTAGTCGACGAACAGGCCGCCATGGAACTCATTGCCGCCAGACTTGGTCACGGCGTTGATGTTGCACGACGTGAACAGGCCGTACTGGACATCGAACGGCGCCAGCTCGATGGAGACCTGCTCGATCGAGTCATAGGAGAACGGGATGCGCTCGGTCGGGTAGCCGTTCGAGTTGAGACCGAAATTGTCCTGCAGGCGCACGCTGTCGACGGTCAGCGAGTTGAAGCGCGGGTTGCCGCCGGCGCACTGAACCGCATCAACGAAGGAGTCGTCGACGAAGACCCGCGGGTCGAGGCGGAGGATGTCCTTGATGTCGCGGTTGATCGCGGGAGCGTATTGCAGCGTGTCGAGATCGAAGGTCGATGACGGGCCGACGGCGACCTGGGCAACCTGGGCGGCCGAACCTGTGACAACGACGGTCTGCAGGGTGCGCGCGTCGTCGACACGCTCGACGACAAGGTTCACCTGAGTGCTGTCGCCGAGTGACGTGAGGACGTCTTCGGCGCGCGACGGGGCGATGCCCTCGCCTTCGATCGTGACCGTGTAGGGGCCGCCGACGCGCAAGTTGCGGGCGTTGAACGCGCCCGAAGCGCCAGTCGTCGACATCGACACCGTCCCGGTGGGCACGTGGATAATCGTCACGTTCGCGCCCGAAACAGCTGAACCGGTACTATCTGTCACGATACCGCGGATCGACGACGTGGTGACCTGCGCCTCTGCATGTTGCGCAGCGGCAACAGCCATCGCCGACACAGCAACGCCGCCGGCAAGTGTCTTCCAGTTGAACATAAGAAACCCCTCGCATTGTTTCGAGGCGCCGGAACACAGAATCCCGACGCTCAAACATGGCGCTTAGTGGTGGCGCGCGACAGAAGCGTTTCACTCTTGTAAACTTTTTGTGTCAGCCCGGGACCGTGTTGCGCCAGGAACACACTCGCGCGCCGGACACCCCCGCCCCCGATCCCGGCATCTGGCGCTGGTTCAAACGGTCAGGCCGCGGCGTATCTCGTGCAGGGTGACATGCGCCGGGCGGAACGCCGCCTTCAGCACCGGCAGCGCCTTCATCGGCTCGCAGTCGCCACACATGAAGATATCCACGGCGGCAAAGTCGCGCTCTGGCCATGTGTGAATGGAGATGTGGCTTTCGGCAAGGATAACGACGCCGGAGACGCCGTCATTGGGCGAGAACACATGGAAGTCCGTGCTCAGCACGGTGGCACCCGCAGCCCGCGCAGCGCGCACCAGCGCCGCCTCGATGGGGCCGGGATTGTCAAGGCCCTCTGCGCCGATCAGATCGATGATGAGGTGCGACCCGGCAAACTCGACGCCATCGCGCCTGACGAAAAAATCCAGCCGCTCCTCGCCTTTGCCTTGCGTGGTCTCGGTGTCTGTGGTGTCGGTCTCCGCCAGAGCGGTCCGGCCCGGGGCGTGCGCGTCCATGCCCTCTCTCCCTGTCGTCAGGTGCGGGCGCTCGGGCCCGGATCGTCGGCTGAAACCGCGGAAAAACCGCATTTGAAGGCAGGATTCAAGGGGTGCGTACCAGTTTCCATCGACAGGCCGCAGGAACCGGCGAAGCGCGCTGGGGATGGGCAACCCTCATCGTCCTGCTCGTCTTGCTCGCGCTGCGGCTGGCCAGCATACTGCTCAGCCGCGCCGACCTGTATGCCGACGAGGCCCAGTACTGGCGCTGGAGCCGCGAATTGGCCTGGGGCTACTATTCCAAGCCACCGCTGATTGCCTGGGTGATTGCCGCCTCCACCAGCCTGTTTGGCCATGCCGAGTGGGCGATCCGCCTGCCGGCGCCCTTGCTGCACACCGCCGGCGCCGCCTTCCTTTACCTCGCCGGAAGGGACATGTTCAGCCCGCGCACCGGCTTCCTCGCCGCGGTCGGCTATGCGCTGATGCCGGGCATCATTCTGTCCTCGGGACTGATTTCCACCGACGGGGTGCTGCTGCCGATCTGGTGCCTTGCCCTGTGGCTCGCCTGGCGCCTGCGCGAGGGGCGGGCCGGATGGCTCGGCGCTGCCGGGCTCGGCCTGGCCATCGGCTTTGGCCTGCTCGCCAAGTATGCCGGGCTCTATTTCCTCATCGGCCTTGCCCTGACCGCGCTGATTGACCCGCCCATGCGCCGCGCCCTGCTGTCGGGCCGTGGCGCGCTCGCCGGCCTGCTCGCGGCCCTCATCATCGCGCCGCACCTTGCCTGGAACGCCGCCAATGACTTTGCAACCGTCGGACACACGGTCGACAATGCCAATCTGTCAGGCCCGCTGTTCAACCCGGAAAACCTCGCGAAATTCCTTGTCGACCAGATGGCCGTGGCCGGCCCGGTGGTGGTTGTCACCCTGCTGTTGGGCCTGCTGACCTTCCTGCGCCGGGCTAGCGGACACGAGGCGCCGAGAGCCCGCTGGCTAATCTGTTTCATCCTGCCCGTGCTGGTCCTCATCGCGGTGCAGGCGGTGGTCTCGCGCGCCCATGCCAACTGGGCCGCGACGGCCTATCCGGCGGCGATGATCCTGGTCGCCGCCTGGCTGGACCGTGGCCGGGCGATCGCATGGCTGTGGCCGGCGATCGCCGCGCTCACGCTGATCGCGATCCTGCTTATCCCCGATGTGTCGCTGCTGTTCCGCATCCTGCTCGGTGCCGGCTTCGGGCTTGCCATTCTCAGCTTCGGCTGGGGCTTCCGCGGCCGGCCGGTGGGACTGCTCTGGCTGAGCTTCGCCTTCCACTTCGCCCTCGCCATGGTGCTTGCCATCCTGGTCATCGGCCCGGCGACGCTGACCCGCAGCCTCGGCCTCGACAATGCGCTGAAGCGCACGCGCGGCTGGGACGAGACCGCCGCTGCGATCACCCGCGCTGCCATCGACATGGACGCGAGCGCAGTGCTCGTCGACGAGCGCGAAGTCTGGCACGGGATCGACTATTACGGCCGCAACCGGCTCGACGTGCCGCTGATCGCCTGGCGCCGCAATGCCGGGATCAAGAGCTTTTCAGAACGCGCCGTCCTGACCGGCGAGATCGACGATGCCGTCCTGGTCGCAAGCCTGAGGCCGGGCCTGCGCCCGCGCATTCGCGCCGATTTCGCCACCTTCAGGCATGTCGGGACGATCGAGATCGTGCTTGGCGAGCGCGCCAATGGCTGCCCGATCCTGCGGCGACTGGAACTCTATCGGGCCTCCGGCCATGCCCCGATGGAGCGCGACCAGGCGTGGGAGAAGCGGTTCGAAGGCCAGAGCGAGCGTGTCAACCCGCCCTGCCCGTGATGGCGAGGCGTCAGCTGTCGGCGCCGCTCCAGATCCGTTCGATGCGCTGGTCTCGGCCGCAATTCTTCCTGTAGAACCGGTACTGGATCGGGTTTTCCAGGTAATAGTCCTGGTGAAAGCCCTCCGCCGGCCAGAAGGTGGTCAGGTCCTCTACCGGCGTGACCACCGCCCCCGGCAGGACGCCGGACTGTTCGATCCCTGCCTTGATCGCCTCGGCCGTCGCGCGCTGGTCTGCGTCATCGACGAAGATCGCCGTCGCATAGCTCTTGCCACGGTCGCAGAACTGCCCGCCGGCATCCGTCGGATCCACATGGCGGAAGAAATGGGAGACCAGCGCGTCATAGCTGACGATCGCCGGGTCATAGGTCACCTTCACCGCTTCCAAATGGCCGCCGAGCTTGTGGGTGCGGTAGGTCGGCTTGTCGCTGATCCCTCCGGTGTAGCCAGACAAGGTATCGACGACGCCATCGACCTTGTCGAAGTCCGCCTCCACGCACCAGAAACAGCCGCCGGCAAACACCGCCGTCTCGGCAGATTGCAGCGTCGCGATCTCCATCGGCGCATCCTGCGCGCCGGCGACAGAGACAAAGGAGAAAGTCGCCGCGGCGAGGCCGGCGAAGGCGGCGACAAGCGTGTTGGAAGTCAGGCGCATCACAAGCAGATCCTCAAGGTCTTCGCGTTGCGCCGCAACAGGACGCGTCGGAGGTGCGTATGTGCGGGCGGTCGGGCACGGAGGGAAGGCCAATCCTCAGTAGATGACACAATTGTGTGGATCAGGTGAATGGCCGGGTCGAACAGGCAGAGACGCAGGTCCGGCGCGCTCAGGCCGGAGCGCCGATCACGCGCACCCTCACCCGTGCCTGCCGGCCGGCCCGGTCAACAGCGGTCACCGCATAGAAGCCGGCCCGGTCCGGCGACCAGACCGGCGCACCGGCCGCATCGCGCGCCACGGGCGTGCCATCCACATACCAGTCGAGCGGCCCCTCGCCCCGACCCGACAGGACAAAGGCCCGCGGCGCGCGCCCGTCCACCATGCCGGCCCAAAGTTCCGCCCCGGCCGGCGGAAACAGGATTGCCGGCGGCGCCGCCTCGTCCTCGAAGCGCATCAGCGGCCCGCGCGCCATCCGCTCCGGCCGGGATGCAATGCGCGCGGCGCCGGGGTCGGCAATAACGAGATGGCGCTGCGCCCTGTCGGCGAGTTCGAACAGGATCGGCAGCGCCGACGAGCGACCGGTCTCGCCGGGTCGCGGCGCCCCGTCAGCGCGCCCGACCCAGACAATGAGAGCGAGGTCGCCGGCGACACCGGCCGCCCAGGCATCGCGGAAGCCATAGGACGTGCCGGTCTTGAAGGCGACCTGCGGCGCCGCTGCGGTCAGGCGTCCCGGCATCCGGCCCGTCGGCGTCGGCGTGTTCCTGAGAATGGCGAGCACGGTATCCGCGCTCGCCGGCGCGAGCAGGCGGTGGCCCGGCGAGCCCGCGCCTTGCACCTCCTCCGCCGCCCGCCAGGCCAGCGGCTTTGCCCGCCCGCCATCGCCAAGCGCGGCGTAGAGCACGGCAAGTTCCTGCGCCGTCATCCCCGCCCCGCCGAGCGCCAGAGCCAGGCCCGGATCGCGTAGCGCCGAGCCGGTAATGCGCGGCGGCGTCCCGGCGAGGGTCAGTTCGGCTGCAAAGCGCTCCGGCCCGACCTCGGCCAGCGCCAGCACGGCCGGCACGTTCAGAGAATGCTGCAGGGCCTCGGAAATGCGCACCTCGCCGCGGAAACTGCGGTCGAAGTTTTCCGGTTGGTAGGCGTCGAACCGCTTGGGCAGGTCGCTGATCCGCGTCGCCGGCGTGGCCAGGCCGTCGTCGAATGCCATGGCATAGATGAATGGCTTCAGCGTCGAGCCCGGCGAGCGGGCCTGCGCGGTGAGGTCCAGCCAGCCGCCCGGCCGCTCCCGCCCCGCCGAGCCGACAGCCGCCCTGACGCCCCGGCTCGGGATGTCGACGACAAGCGCGGCCATCTGCACCGCCGGGCCCGCCTCCGCCGCCCGCGCAGCCAGCAGCGACTCCAGTTCCGCCTGCAGGCGCGCGTCGAGGCTGGTGCGGATATCGCCCGGCCCGGCGCCCTCGCGCGCCGCCGCGCTGGCATGCCAGGCGCGCGCGGGGAATGCGTTGCGCTGCAGGGGCAGGGGCGCGCCATCGGCCTCGGCGGCACGTCCCGCGCTGAGCGCGCCGATGCGCACCAACTTCTCAAGGATCGCCGCGCGTCCGGCCGCCGCGCCGAGGATGCGCCGGTCCGGCCGGCGGCTTTCCGGCGCCTGCGGCAGGGCGATCAACAGCGCGATCTGGTCATCGGAGAGGCGGTCCGGCTCGCGTCCAAAATACGCCCAGCTCGCCGCGCGCACGCCTTCAAGGTTTCCACCATAGGGCGCCAGCGTCAGATAGAGTTCCAGGATCTCGCGCTTGCTGAGGCGCCGCTCGATCTGCAGCGCCCGGATGATCTCGATAAGCTTGGCGCCGAGGGTGCGTTTGCGCGGCTCCAGCAGGCGGGCGGTCTGCATGGTGATGGTGGAGCCACCAGAGACGATGCGCCCGGCCCGGGCCGAGGTCACCGCCGCGCGGAACAGGCCGACCGGGTCGACGCCCGGGTGGCGATGGAACCGGCGATCCTCCACCGCGATCAGCGCCTCCAGGAAGACCGGGTCAATTCGCTCGATATCGGCCGGGAAACGCCAGCGCCCCTGCGGCGTCGGGAAGGCCCGCAGCGGCCGTCCGTCGCGGTCTGTGACCCATTGCGAAAGGGTGGCGGCCCGGTGCAGCGGCGGCGGCAACAGCAGGTCCAGCACGACGAGGAGTCCCAGTGCCGCGACCAGGCTCGCTGCGGCCCGCCTCGACCGCCTGCGCCAGCGCCCGGTCATGGCGTCCCGCCGGCGCCCCCATCGGCCGGGGCGATGACCACCCGCTGAACCTCGGTGCGCGCGAACACGTCCGGGCGGTACATGTCCTCCGCGACCACGCCCGGCATCACGAACTCTCCCGGCGTAACCGCGCGCGCGACATAGGCCAGGGTGCGCACCTCATCGCGGACATCGATGGCGGCGACAAACCGGTCGTCGCGGGCCTCCGCCGTCTTCGTCGCGGCGATTGGGCCGATCCACGCGAAGGCGCCGCTGTCGGCATTGTCTCGGCGGCCATCGGCCGGCGTCAGGATCGTCTCGATCTCCAGGCCCGCCGGCAGCAGGTCGGCCACGATCAGCGGGTTGGTCCGCCGCTCGTCCGGTTCCAGGGTCAGCACCACGATGATCTGGTCACCCTGGGTCAGCCGGCCGGGGTCGACGCGGCTGCCGTCAAGCGCCGCCAAACGCTTGCGGGCTCCCAGCCTGGAACTGGCCGGCGGCGGTGCGCTGCTCGGCGCGCCGGTGACCATGACGCTGCGGAAGACCGGCTGGCTGCCGGTGTTGGTGAACGTCACTTCGGGGGTGACCTGTCCGGCGCTGAGGAAATAGCGGCGGTCATTGTCATTGCCGCGGCCGAGGCCGGTGACCGCCATGCCATAGCTCTGCGCGTCACCGCCCGACAGCGTGCCGACGGCCGCCAGCAGGAACGCCTTCTCCTGGGTGGAGAGCTCTGTCGGATCGGGCACATCGCGGCCAAGCTGGTCGGCAAGCGCTGCCGTCATCTGCGGCAATTCCACCTCGGCGGCCAGCGCCAGAACTCCGGCGGTGTCGCGCAGGGGCGTTTGGTAATAGTCACCGGAATTCTGGTAGCCGAGTGCCTCGATGGCCGCCTCGAATGCGCTGATCGCGCGGGCCTGGTCGCCCATCAGGGCAAGCGCCGCACCGAGGTGCGCGCGTGCCAGGGGGCTCGCAATCTGGCCAAGCTCGCGGTCATGCAGGTAGCGAAGGCGCGACAGGTCTGCCCGGCCGGCCTTCGCCAGCACGTAGAGGGCATGGGGCGCAGAGCGCTGCATCAGCTTCGCCTCGG
This sequence comes from uncultured Hyphomonadaceae bacterium, assembly GCA_964412785.1. GTDB lineage: Bacteria > Pseudomonadota > Alphaproteobacteria > Caulobacterales > Hyphomonadaceae > UBA5336. The sequence goes on along the minus strand of CAYPQD010000009.1, from coordinate 20,226 downwards.
TGTCGTCATGCCAACGGCTCGGCCAGACATCGGTGTCATAGCCATAGACCCGCCAGGCATCGCCGCTGGCGACCTGGGCGAGCGCCCCATAGGCCCGCTCCAGTGCCTCATCGGGCACCGCATGGCCGTTCGCCTTCGCCCGCACCAGGAAGTCGGTGGTGTAGGCGCCAAGCCAGGGCGAGGCATTGCGGTCGCCCTCGCGCCACAGGCCGAAGGCGCCATCGGCGCTCTGCCGGTTGAGTATGCGGGTCACCGCCATCTGCACCTCCTGGCGGCTCTCGCCGAGCGTGCCATCAGCACCCATGGCGACGAGGTCGTCGGAATAGAGCAGCGGCAGGGCCCGGCTGACTGTCTGCTCGGTGCAGCCATAGGGATAGCGCGCCAGCGAGGTGTAGAGCGCGGTCGCATCCACAGGCAGGGCGGCAAAGCTCACCGTCACCTGCGCCGTCCCCGGCACAAGGCCGTCGAGCAGGTCCGGGGATAGCGCATGGCTCTGGCCCGGCGCCATCTGCGCGCTCGATACCTCTGTGACCGGCAGGAAGGGCGAGCGGGTCTCGATCAGGTATTGCTTGTCAGCGACGAAATTGTCCGGCCCGTCGACGGTCAGACGCAGGCGGGAAATGCCGGTCTCGCTCGCCTCGATACGGATCGGGATGTCGGCGCGCTGGCCCTGTGGCAAGGCGCGGCTGACCTCGCCGGCAGACACACCGACCGACCCGTCAGCGGTCAGCACCGCCTCGAATTCACCCTGCGGCATCTCGACATTGTCTATGCTGGCCGTCACGACGGCCGCGTCGCCCGGCGCCAGGAAGCGCGGCAGGATGAGGTCGCTCGGCGCCTGCTCGCGCACCACCATCGGCCGCGACGCCGCGCCAAGACCATTCCTCGACCAGACCACCGCCATCAGGCGTAGCTCGCCATTGAAATCCGGCAGGTCGAGCCGGACCTTGGCCGAGCGAGACCGGCCAACATCGATCGGCCCCTCGTACAGGGCCACCGTCTTGACCGGCACGACACTGAGGCCTTCTCCGCCAAGCTGGTCGCCGCCGGTGCGCACCTCCGCCGGCAGGCCGAGATTGGGGTCGAGCAAGCGACCGTAATCGTCATGGAGGTCGACACCAAGGGCCTTCTTGCCGAAGAAATACGCCACCGGGTCCGGGCTCGGGAAACGGGTCAGCCGGAGGATGCCCTCATCAATGGCGGCGAGGGTCATGTAGACCGGCTCGCGTGGCCCGCCCTCCAGCGTCACCTCGATCATCTGCTCGCGGCCGGGCCGGGCGATCTCCGGTGCATCGATCGCGACCGTGAAGGTCCGCTCGCCGAGATCGACCGGCGCATAGGCGACGCCGACGGCGCGGCGCGGCCTGGCGGCCAGGACCGGGTCGCGCTCGGTATAGACGTTGACAAGAATGTAGGCGCCCTCACCCCAGGCGTCGGTCACCGGCAGGGTCAAGCGGGTGCCGTCGCGGGTCACCGGCCGCGTCTCGATGCTGAGCACCCGGTCGGTGGCGACAATGATCTCTGCCTCGCCATCATAGGGCGGGACGATCGTGATCTCCGCATTGCGGCCGACACGGACCGCCGCCTCGGTCACCGACACCTGCACCCGGTCGGGCGCCTCCACGCCCTCGCCGGAGACCTCGCCGCCCCAGCCGACCCAGAAGCTGCGGCTGGCAATGGCGCCGCCCGGGCCGGTGACGATCAGTTCGTGATTGCCCCAGTCAAGGCCGTCCACAACGATCTCGGTGGTGCCGCCTTCGGGCGCCCCGGCGACCCCCTCATTGACGGTCGTCACCGTCCGCGAGCGCCGCCAGCGCCAGCGCTCGCCCTCGCGATACCAGTCATAGTGATAGTCGATCGCGACCAACTTCCATTCGAGCGGGGCGGCCACGGCCTCGCCGGCCGGGTTAATGGCAGCAACCTGGAAAACGGCGCGCTGTCCGGCGCTGAGGCGCCCGTCAAAACCGGGCTTCGTTCCGATATAGAGGTCGCGCGGACGGTAGGGGATGCGGGCGCTCTCGCTCACCGCGCGCCCGCCCGGTTCCAGCACGCTGACCACGGTGTTGAGGCGCAGCGGGCGGTCTGATTCCGCGCCGCGCTGGCCCGGTGCCAGGCGGACCAGCGCCTTGCCCGCGCCATCGGCGGTGCGGTCCTCGGTTTCGATGATCTGTTCGTTGAACACCGCATCATGGCGGCCGAAATCGAAGCCGCCAAAGGCCTCGAAGGGCGCAGGATCGGGCTCGACCCGGGCCTGCGTCTTGACGGTCAGGCCGGCACCCGGCGCCCCATAGAGGAAGCGCGCGTCAATGCCGAGCTCGCGGGTCTCGCCTGCCATCACCGGGGTTGCGGTGTCGCCGGTGATCTCCACGGCAATCCGCTGCGGCACGAAATCCTCCACCGAGAAGGAGAGCCCGCCGGCACGGCCCATGCCGTCAATCATGATGTCGGCCCGCCACAGCCCGCGCTGGGCGTCACGCGGCAGGTCGATCGTGTGCTTCAGCCCACCAATCTTCGCGCCGGTGAAGCGCACTGTCTCTGCCTTCAGGCCATTGGGGCGGTAGACCACCAATTCGCCGGCGCGGTCCGGCACGGCGATACCCTCACGATTGCGCAGCAGAGCGGTCAGGTGCACCGCCTCTCCCGGCCGGTAGATGCCGCGATCGGTGTAGAGATAGGCGTCCACTGGGCCCGGGGTCTGCCGGCCGCCGGTCTGCATCTCCGACAGGTCCACCGGTGCGCGCGTCAGGTCGAGCACGGCGGTGTCTCCCTTGGCGCCAAAGGCAAGCAGGAGCTTGGGTGCGCCATTGCCGGTCCCGGCGAGGATCGGCGCCTCGAAGCGGACCCGGCCGCTCGCATCGGTGCGCGCCTCGGCGAGGACGTCATTGTTATAGGCAATCAGCTGCACCCGCGCCTCGGGCAGCTCCTGCCCGTCGCGCAGGGAGCGCAGCGTCACGTCGAGCCCGCTGGCGCCTTGATAGGCGGTCAGCGCAAGGTCGGTCAGGACAATCCAGCGGCGCGCCGAGGCTGGCGGACCTGAGCGTTGCGACAGCGGCGCGGTATCGGTGACCTCGACGAAATACGCGCCCGGCTGAAGCTCGCCGATGACGTCCTGAAGCGGGAAGACGGTGACCACCGGCGCGTTGTCGATCCGCTGCACCGCCATGGTGCCCGACCAGAGTTCCTCAGCGACATCGCCAGGGTTCTCATCGCCATACAGATAGGAGTAATTGCCCTGCCCGGAGGTTTCGCCCTCGGTGATCGACTTGAAGGCGAGCGCCCGGTCCGGGATGTAGGATACCGCAAGGCGAACCTCATCGACATTGACGGTCTCCAGCGGCAGGCCGTCGGCGTCTTCGCGCGGCAGGATCACGCCGGAACCCCGGAAGCCGACATAGGCCGGCCGGTCGGCAAAATCGATCGGCACCTCTTCGCCGCGCGCAAGCGTCCGCCCGTCAGCCGCCGGCAGGCCCGACTTCAGGATCGCGGTACGATTGTCGCCAAAGGACAGCCCGCTCACGCAAAGCTCCCGGCCCGCAACGCTGAGCGCCGGGCGAAAGGCGGGGCGGAACTCGATATAGGGGTCGTAATCCGTCTCCGTGTCGAGGGCATCGGAAAACACGAAGCACGCCTTGGGCTGCGCGCCGGAGACATCCATGCGATAGCGGAAATAGGTGAAGCCGGCCTCTGCCTCTTCGACCGCCTGCTGGCGCAGGCGCTCGCGCCGTTCCGCATCTCTCTGGTCGGTGCGCGAGCGTTCCACCACCTCGCCGGACTCGCCGGCCCCGGGAACCGGCGCCCCATCGTCGCTGCTGCCGCTGCACGCGGCCACGAGGCCGAGAATGAGTGCGGCCGTGCCCGCCCTTATTGCCCCTGTCGCCCAGTTCCGGAACCCGAACATGGCCTGCTCCCTCGTCACTGGATAGACGTCTTACGATATTTCCATCCAAGGCAACAGCACGATTACGCCCGGAATTTGTCGTCGCCGCGGTTTCACCGTGCCGGGCGGGCAGGACCGCGGCCCTTCAGCCGGTTGCAGGCAGCATGGACGAGCTGAAGGTTCTCCGGAGCGTCGCTGCCGCCACGGGCCCGGGCGCGGACGTGGTCGACGGTCGGGCGAAGGCGCGTCCACAGGCGCGCGTGGGCAAGCTCGAAGCGCTGACGCGGCATCGCCTCGCCGCACAGCGCGCAGCACCCGGCCTGAGCCTGCCAGAGCGCCTCGAACAGCGCCGAGCGCGGGGCTTCGAAGGGCTGGCTCATGACCGCGGCCCGGCCCGCCTCAGTCGAACACGGCGGCCAGCCGATCCGCCTGCGGGTCGGCATAGCTGCCGCGTTGCCGGGTCAGCCAGGACATTGCCCGCATGGTCAGCACCACCGGCACCAGCCACAGCGCCGCGCCCGAATAGTCACGCTCATAGAGGGACTGCCCGCAGCCGAACGAGAGCGCCACCAGCAGGAGGGCCGTCGCGCCCAGCGCCGTCCAGCCCTGCCAGGCGACCGGCCGCGCGATCAGGATCGGCCCGAAGGCCCGGTCAATGCGGCGCAGGTGAAACCAAGCGGTCACAGCCCCTCCGGCACATCCCAGCCGCGCCGCGCGCACGCCGCCAGCACCGTGTTGCGCAGCAGGCAGGCGATTGTCATCGGCCCGACCCCGCCGGGCACCGGCGTGATCGCCCCGGCGACTGCGGCGCAGGCGGCGAAGTCGCAGTCACCGACCAGCCGGGTCGCCCCGGCACCCCGGTCCGGTGCCGGGACACGGTTGATGCCGACATCGATCACCGTGGCGCCGGGCTTCACCCAGTCGCCCTTGACCATCTCCGCCCGGCCGACCGCCGGCACGAGAATGTCAGCGCTGCGGCAGAGCGCCGGCAGGTCCTGCGTCCGCGAATGGGCAATCGTCACCGTCGCGTTTTCGGCCAGCAACAGCAGCGCCGCCGGCTTGCCGACAAGGATGGAACGCCCGATCACCACCACATGCGCACCGGAAAGGTCCGCCGTCACCGACTTCGCGAGGATGACACAGCCGGAAGGGGTGCACGGGCGCAGCCCCGGCTTGCCAAGGAGCAGCCGCCCGGCGCTTGCCTCGGTGAGCCCGTCAACATCCTTCGCCGGGTCGATCCGCTCGATCGCGGTGTCGGAATCCAGCCCGGCCGGAAGCGGCAGCTGCAGGAGGATGCCGTCGACCTGCGGGTCGGCGTTGAGGCCCTCAATCATCGCCTCGACTTCGGCCTGTCCGGCGCTCGCCGGCAGGCGGTGGTGGCGCGATGCCATGCCAGCCGCCTCGGTCTGGCGCACCTTGTTGCGGACATAGACCTCGCTTGCCGGGTCCTCGCCAACCAGGACCACCGCCAGGGTCGGCTGGCCCGGCAGGGCGGCCACCGCGCCGGCGACCCGTTCGCGCACGCCGGACGCGATGGCCTTGCCGTCGATCCTTGCCGCTGCGCTCATCGGCCTCACCCCTCCTGCCGCCTCAGAATGCCATGCCGAGCATCAGCCGAGGGAACAGCCAATCCCGGGCGAAGAACAGGGCCAGCCCGAGGATGAACACAGACAGGTCAAGCTGGCCGAGCGGTGGCACCACGCGCTGGATCGGCCGGGTCAGCGGCTCGATCACGCTTGCCAGCATCTGGTAGATCTGCCGCGCCGTCGGATTGTGCATCGACACCACCCCGCCGACCACCAGCCAGCTGAACACCACATAGGCGAACAGGATGAAGATCAGCAGGGTCAGGACCGGATAGACCAGATAGGCGTAGAGGGCTGTCAAGGCAGGCTCCGTTCTGTAGGTCTCCGAGCTTCTAGACGGCCCCGGGGCCCGCCGGCAAGGCCGCGGCGCGCCGCACGCCCTGCCGCAACGTCATGGACCGGGCGCGATTGGCAGGCCCCCGGCTTCGCCATACCTTGGCTGAAAGACAGGCAGGTAATGATGACCCCAGAGACGCCGCTCGCCCCGCTGACCCGGCTCCAGCAATGGGCCATCGCCCTTGGCCTGGTGTCGATGGGCGTCGGCTTCACGGTCAGCTTCGTTGTTGCCGCGCCGCTGGCGCGCGATGCCGGCCTCACCGAGATCGAGGTGGCCGGTATCCTCACCTTCTCCGCGCTGGTGTTCGCCCTCCTGACCCCGTTCTGGGGGCGGCTGGCGAACCGGTTCGGACGCAAGCGGATCATGATGGTCTCGCTCGGCTTCATGGGCCTGACCAACGCCGCCTTCATCCTCGCTCTCAACGCGGCGCTGGCGGGCCTTGTCACCGGGCTCGCCGCGTTTCTCCTGCTGGCTGTGGCGCGCCTGTCCTTCGGATTGCTGTCACCCGGCCTGCAACCCTCAGCCTTTGCCGCGATGACCGAGGCGACGACGGCGGAGACCCGGGCCGCCGGCATGGGGCTGCTCGGCGCGGCGATGAATATTGGCTCCATCCTCGGCCCGGCGCTGGCGGCGGGGCTTGCGCCATTCGGCGCGCTGGCTCCCCTGTGGGCGAGCGTCGTGGTGTCATGGGCCGCAGCGCTGGTGATCGGGATTGTCCTGCCGCGCAGCCCGGGACAGGGGCGCGGCGCCGCGCGCCCGCCACCGCTGCGCCTGATGGACCCGCGCGTGCGCCCCTTCCTGATTTTCCTGTTCTGCTATTTCGTGGCCCTCGGAGGCATCCAGCAGACGCTCGCCTGGCTGGTCAAGGACCGCTACCTGCTGGAGCGGGCCGAGGCGGTGCAATGGGCCGGGCTCGCCTTCGCCAGCATGGCGGTAGCGCTGGTGGTGGTGCAGTTCGGCTATGTGGCACGTGTGAAGCCGCCGCCGCGCCGGATGCTTATCCCCGGCCTTGCCGCTGTCAGTGCCGGACTGGTCGGCGTCGCCCTGGCCGCGCCCTTCTGGGCGCTGTGCGCCTGCTTCGCCCTGGTCGGTGCCGGCGGCGCGCTGATCATCCCGGCGGTCAATGCAATGGGCAGCCTGTCTGTCGCCCGACCCGAGCAGGGCGCGGCCGCCGCGCTCCTGGCCGCCGCCCCGCCGGCCGGCTTCGTGATCGGCCCGCTGCTCGGAGCGGGCGCCTACATGGTCGCGCCGGTGCTGCCGCTGGTGATTGCTGCGGCGATCGTCTCCGGCCTGTTCCTGTACGCGCTGAGCCTCGCCGGCCGCGACCACCCCGCCCCGGCGGCCTGATCGCGTCCGCCCAAGGGTCCGCAAGACGCCCTAGAATTCCTTCGTGGCACGGAAGCCGTAGAAGCGCGGCGAGCCGGCGATGAAGGTCGGGATGCCGAAGGCGTCGCCGGTGTTGCCCGCGTCGATGATATACTCCTCATCCAGCGCGTTGCTGACATAGGTCGACAGCAGGAATCCGTCGCCGACATCAAGATCGGCGTTGAGGTTCAGCAGGCCATAGGCGCGCTCGCTGATCAGTTCCCGCTCGGTGTTATCGAAGAAGACCTCAGACTGCCAGGTATAGCTCGGCACCAGCCTGAGTTCACCGAACGCGGTGTCGACGAGAAACCGGCCCGACAGGGAGGCGGTGTGGTCCGGCGACAGGCGCAGCTTGTTGCCGCCGAATTGCTGCGGCTGGCCATTCACCTCGTCCTCGAAGCGGGCACGGTTGTAGCCATAGCTGGCCACGACGCTGAGCTTGTCGGAGACGAGCCAGTTGGCCTGGGTCTCGATACCATAGCTGGTCGCATTGCCGGCATTGAGCGGCACGATCACGCCATTGTCGTCGACGATCGAGGTCTGGAAATTGGTATAGTCATAGTAGAACACCGAGGCGTCGAGGGCGAGGTCTCCGCCGAGGATCAGGCCCTTGGCGCCGATCTCATAGCTGTCGACCTCTTCTGCCGGCAGGGTCCCGAAGCGCTCGGACGCATTGGTGGTCGAGGCGGTGATGACCTCCGGGCGCCGGCCGCGGGCATGGTTGGCGAACACGTTCCACTGGTCGCTGAGTTCGTACCTGGCGGCGAGACGCCAGGTGACGCCGTCAAAGGTGTCGCTCTCGGTCAGGCGGCCGACGCCGGTCGCGGTCGGCGCAGCCGGGGTCGCGGCGGTCACGAAGATGCCGCCAAAGGTCAAATTGCTCGGCCCGTTGAGGTTGCCGACCTCAATGCCGGTGGTCTTCTCGTCCTCGGTCCAGCGCAGGCCGGCGGTCAGCTCCAGCCGGTCCGACACGGCAAACGTGCCGTCGGCGAACAGGTCCAGGCTCTCGGTCTGGCCGGTGTTGGCGTAGAACTCATTGTGGATCGGCTTGAGCGGCAGGACCTGGCCGGTCGCAAGGAAGAAGGCGAGGTTGAAGTCCGGCAGGGCGTCCACCGGCGGCGCGTCCGGCGGCACCAGCAGGCCGCCGAGCAGGGCCTGGACGGCGCGCTCGTCATAGGTCAGCGGCACGTTCTGGCGGCCGTCTTCCTTGAGATATGAGACCCCGGCAAAGCCGCGGAAGGCGCCGCCGGCATCATAGTTGAGGCGCACCTCCTGGCTGAACTGGTCGCCCTCGGCGTCCTCTGCGAAGATCAGCAGCGGCAGGCCAAAGCCGTCCGGGTCGAACACCTCAACGCTCTCGAAGCTGCGCGCGCCGGTGATCGAGGTCAGCGTCAGGGTGTCATTGATCGTCCAGTCGGCGAGCAGGGTGGTTGAGCGCACCTCGCGCTCAAGCCCGAGATCCTTGCCATCGAGGAAGTCGCCGAAGGTGTTGAGGTTGGCCGGCTGCCAGGGCAGCGTCGAATATCCTTGGCGCGGGACAAAGCTGCCGGACTTGAAGCTGGTGCCCGACGGGCTGTCGTCCTGGACGTTGAAGATCAGGTCGAAGCGCAGGTCGTCGCTCGGCGTGAATGCCAGCGAGGCGCGCAGCGCAGTCATGTCCTGGCTGTTGAAATCCTCTTCCTGAGGATTGACGCTCTCCACATAGCCATCGCGCTTGCGCATGCGGGCCGCGACCCTGAAGGCAAGCAGGTCTTCAATGATCGGGCCGGTCAGGAAGCCGTCGAGATAGATTTCGTCGAAATTGCCCTGTCCGACGGTGAACCGTCCGGCCCACTCATCGTCAGCCTTGGCCTGGATCACGTTGACACCGCCGATCAGCGCGCCGCGCCCGAACAGGGTCGGCTGCGGGCCCTTGGCGACCTCGACCCGCTCCAGGTCGAACAGTTCCACGATCGAGCCGCGCGAGCGCGAGATCGAGACGCCGTCCTGGAACACGGCGATCCGCGGCTCGATATTTGCCTCGCCGCTGTCTGAGGTGATGCCGCGGATCACGAAGCCCGGATTGTTCGGGCTCTGCTCCTGCACCTCGAAGCCCGGCACGAAGCGGGCGAGCTGGTCGAACTCGTCGAGGTTGAGGTCGTCCAGGGTTTCCGCGTCGAGGGCGGAGATCGCCAGCGGCACGTCGCGCAGCGCCTCCTCGCGCTTCTGCACCGTCACGGTGACGGTGTTGAGGACGATCGGCTGCTCTTCCGCCTCGGCCTGGGCGGCGGCGGTCGGGGCAAACAGGGTCACAAGGGCGACGGCCGAGGCCGTGCCGAACAGGGGGGCTTTCATAAACTGTCTCCGGCGCAGAGTGGGAGGAATGCTGACCCGTCGAGGTAGCGCGCCGGCGTGACGCTCAGACGACAGTTTGATGTCTGGACGGTAAAACCTGTTGCACTGCACATGGATTGTCCCGGCCTGTTGCCGCGATGCCGCAGCTCCCCGTCATACCAATGTCCGCGGATGAAGCCCCATCCGCGGTTACGGCGACTGGGGCGCCGACGCGCAGTGGCGCTCGGCTTCGCGCTGCAAGGATCGGTTTTGCGTCCATGCGGCTTGGTATTACTCGTCGACCAAGACCCGGACCTTCAGCCCCGTGATCTGGTTGCGCTGACGCCTCAGGATGTCGAACTGGTGGCCGTGGAAGACGAAGCGCTGGCCGGGATCGGGGATGGTCTGCGCCTCATGGATGACCAGGCCGGCGACCGTCACCGCGCCCTCATCCGGCAGGTCCCATCCCGTCGCCCGGTTGAGGTCGCGGATCGTCACCCAGCCATCGACATTGACCGCCCCGTCCGGCTGCGGACGCACGCCCTCGACAATCACGTCATGCTCGTCGCGGATGTCGCCGACAATCTCCTCCAGGATATCCTCCAAGGTGACGAGACCGGACAGGCCGCCATACTCGTCAACGACGAGGGCAAAGTGACTGCGCCGGCCGAGGAACTGGTCGAGTTGGTCCTGCACCGGCGTGGTCTCCGGGATGAACCAGGGCTCGCGCATGATCTCCTCCACGTTCAGGGCATCAATGTCGCTGGATTTTGGCGCCACCGCCCTCAGCAGGTCCTTGGCGTGAAGGATGCCGATGATCTCCTCCTGGTCGCCGCGGTAGAGCGGGATGCGGGTGTGCGGGCTCGCCAGCGCCTTCATCACCAGCTCGCGCGGCGGCAGGTCGGCGTCCAGCATGTTGATGTTCTTGCGGTGGATCATCACCTCCTCCACCGTCATGCCAGCGAGATCGAGCGCGCCGACGAGCCGTGAGCGGTGGGCGGTGTCAACCGCTCCCTCGGCGTGGTGGAGGTCAAGGACGCTGCGGATCTCCTCATCGGGGCTGACCATGTCGTTCGCTTCCCGCACGCCAAAGGTGCGCAGCGTGGTTCTGACAACCGCCTGGATGCCGACAACCAGCCAGCCCACGGCAGCAACCAGCCAGCCGATCGGGCGGGCAACGCTCATCGCCATCCGGTCCGGGCGAGTGATCGCATAGGTCTTCGGAAGGACCTCGGAGAACACCAGCACCAGCACCGTCATCACCGCCGTCGCCGCCGCCGTCGCGAGCCCGCCCGGGCCGAACGCTTTGATGAACAGGGACGTGGCGAGGGCCGAGGCGAGGATGTTGACGAGATTGTTGCCGAGCAGGACCGCGCCGATCAGGTTTTCCTTGTTCTCCAGCAGGTGGTTGACGGCCTTGGCGCGGGGGTCGCCTTCCTTCTCCAGCAGGTGCATGCGCGCGCGCGAGGCTGCGGTGAGCGCGGTCTCCGATCCGGAAAAGAAGCCCGACAGCATCAGGAGGACGAGGATGGACAGGATGGTACCGATAATCATGGGAGGCCGCTTGCGCCGTCGACTTCAGGCGTCTTTTGCTAGGAAGCTGCGGACATCATCGAGGTCCGCATCGGGATGGATGAAGGCGCGGCCGATCCCGCGCATCAGGATGAGCGGCACGCGGCCGGCCCGGGCCTTCTTGTCCTGCACCATCAGGCGGGCGAGGTCTGCCGGGGTGTAGGGTCCGCCGTCGAGATCGCCGATCCGGGTGGCAAGGCCTGCGGCGGCGAGCACGCGTTCGGCGCGCTGCGCCTCGCCCTCGCCCATCAGGCCAAGGCGGACCGAATAGCGCGCAGCCAGGGCGAGGCCGCAGCCGACCGCCTCGCCATGCAGCAGGCTCGCCCGGTAGCCGTTCGCCGCTTCCAGGGCATGGGCAAAGGTATGGCCAAGGTTGAGCAGGGCCCGCAGCCCGCCCTCGCGCTCGTCGGCGGCGACGATACGCGACTTGGCACGGCAGCTCTCGGCGATGGCGTGGGCGAGCGGCCCCGCCTCCAGCGCCATGACCTGTGCCCCGGCCGCTTCCAGCCGGTCAAAGACGTCCGGCGCATCAATCAGCCCATACTTGACGATCTCGGCATAGCCGGCGCGGCGCTCGCGCTCCGGCAGGGTCTGCAGCACCACGGTGTCGGCGATGACAAGGCGCGGCTGGTAGAAGGCGCCGACCAAATTCTTGCCGTGGCGTGTGTTGATCGCCGTCTTGCCGCCGACGGAACTGTCGACCTGGGCGAGCAGGGTGGTCGGCGCCTGCACCAGCCCCATGCCACGCTTCATCAGCGCTGCGGCGAGGCCCGCGAGGTCGCCGATGACACCGCCGCCAAGGGCCATCAGGATGTCGGCGCGATCGGCGCTCGCGTCCAGCAACCAGTCGAGCACGGTGGTGAGGCTGTCCCATGACTTGGTTGCCTCGCCCGGCGGCAGGGCGAGCGGGACCGCCTCCAGCCCGGCGCCGGCGAGCCCGGCCGCGAGGCGGTTGCCATGCAGGCCGGCTACGGTTTCATCGCTTAGCACAAACACCCGCGGGCGGGCCGCCAGCGGCGCGACCAGCGCGCCCGCCCGGTCGAGCAGCCCGGGCCCCACCACAATGTCATACCCCCGCGCGCCAAGGTCGACCCGAACGCTGTGGGCTGTGTCGCTGTCGCTCAAGCGGGCCTCCAGGATTGCAGCGCCTCGAGGATGGCGGTGACGGTCGCCTGGTGGGGTCCGTCGCGGCTGGTCACCCTGAGATCGGCGAGGGAATAGACGGGCCGGCGTTCCATGAACAGGCGGCCGAGCACGCCCTTCGGGTCGGGATCTTCGAGCAGGGGCCGACCATTGCGCCGCTGGACCCGCTTCCACAGGGTCTCAAGGTCGGCATAGAGCCAGACGGTGATGGCCTTCTCCTGCATCAGCGCGCGGGTGCCCGGGTCGAGGAAGGCGCCGCCGCCTGTGGCCAGCACGTGCGGTGGCAGGGTGAGGAGGCGCTCCAGCACCCGCCGCTCGCCGCGCCGGAACTCCGCCTCGCCATGCAGGGCGAAGATGTCGGGAATGGACAGGCCCGCCGCCCGCTCGATCTCGGTGTCGCTGTCATGGAAGGCCCGGCCGAGCGCCTCGGCGAGCCGCCGCCCGACCGTGGACTTGCCAGCCCCCATCAGGCCGACGAGGGCGATGGTGCGCGCTGCATAGGCTGGCGCCTCATTTTCGCCCGGTTCGGTCAGCGAGTGTGTGTCTGCACCCATGGTCTTTGTACGTCCTCGTCTCCTGTCCTATAGGGGGAGCGGGCGGCGGGCAACGCCTTGTATCCGCGTGAGGGAGTGATGCGGCATGAGGAAATGGCTGGTCGTGATCGGCGTGATCGTGCTGGCGCTGGCCGGCGCCACCATCTGGCTGGCAGGCGAGGCGTCGAAGGCGAAGCCGCCGCAGGGCGAGGTCCGACTGGAGGTCGAGAATGTTTTCTAGCCGGGTAAGCCTGATCGCAGCGGCCGCGCTGGCGTTCGCCGGCGCCGCCTTCGCCCAGGTCGAGGAGGGTGGGCTCGGTGGCATCGACCCGTGGGGCATCGGCTATCTCGAACCGGATGAGACCGCCCTGCCGACCGGCATGTGGCAGGCCTCGCGGGCCGACGACCTGCTGCCCCTGATGCGCCAGACGCGAACGCGCAACCTGACCCCTGCGGAGCGTCAGCTGCTGCGCCGGGTCGTGCTGACGCCAGCAAGCCCACCTGACGGGGCGGGCGATCAGGAGCTTCTCGCCGAGCGGGCCAGGCTGATCTACGAACTCGGAGAGGCGGAGGCGGCCGCCGACCTGCTCGGCCGGCTGGAGACCTCGCCGCGCGGCCTCGATGCGGAGAGCGTGTCGGCAGACCTGCAGCTGGCACTCGGCAATGAACGCTCGGCCTGTTCTCGCCTTCTCGGGCGACCGCGCGAGGGGGGCTACTGGGCACGCCTGCGGGCCGTCTGCGCCGCGCTGCAGGACGACATGGCAGGCGCCGAGCTTGCGGTTGAGCTGGCCGAGGCCCAGGGGGTCAGCGATCCCTGGTTGTTCTCGGCCGTGTTTTCCGCCTCCGGTGACATCAAGGACAAGCCGCTGGCCCGCCTCGACAGCGGCATCAACCTGGCCATCTCCACCAAGGCCGGGCTGGAGCCGCCGCTGAACGCCGTCGTCGCCTCCCGGCCGGACCTTGCCGCTGCGATGGCCACGCGTCGTTCCCTGCCGATCGAACTCAGGGTCGCTGCGGCCGGGGTTGCCGCAGAGGCCGGGCTGCTGGATGCCGGAACCCATCGCAGCATCTATGCAGAACGGGTGGCCAGCGAGGCGTTCGAACCGGCCAACCCGATCGAGGTCGCCATGCAGGCGGTGATGGTGCCGCAGACGCCGACAGAGGCACGGGCCCGCATGGTAGGCGCAGCGCTGCGGGCCTCGTCCGGCAATCCCGCCCGCTTTGCGGCGGCCTCCCGACTGTTCGAGCCCGACCTCGCGCGCATGCCGCTCGGACCCGCGACGGCGCGCGAGGCGCTGACCTTTGCCGCCGCCAAGCTCGCCCTCGACCAGCCCGGCAATGCCGGCATCTGGACGGCCGGGGCCGAGGTGGAGGGCGCGCCGGCGCCGGACGCTTTCAAGGTGGCGCTGCTCGATGCCCTGATCATACTTGGCGGCGGCGACCGCGCGCCTGCCTCGGTCGAGGCTGTCAGTGCCCGGCTTGTCGAGGCCGCCACAGGCGCCGGCCAGAAGGGCCAGGCGGCCCGGGTCTTCGCCCTGTGGACCGCTTTCGACATCGCCCCGCCTGCCGCAGCCCGTGCCCTGATGGCCAGCGAACGGCCCGCGGTCAACCCGGCCGGCTGGCGCATGCTCGCCATCAAGGCCGCCGCCGATGCCGGCGCAGCAGGCGAGGCGATCCTTGGGGTCCTGCAGCAGTCCAGGGGAGACCCTGCGAACCTCAATGCGCTCGACGCGGTGATCGCGGTGGAGGCCCTGCAGGCGGCGGACGCAAGGGATGCCGCGCAGCGCCTTGCCCTCGAGGCGAGTGGATACTGGCAGCTCGCGCGCTGACGGGATCTTAATCCTTTCACGGTCTTGCTTTCGTGCATGACCGACATGCGCCGGATCGCTGCCTTCCTGGAGATGATGAGCGCCGAGCGTGGCGCGGCGGCAAACACGCTGACGGCCTATGGCCGCGACCTCGCCGATGCTTCCGCCGAGCTGGGGGGCAGCCTCTCCACCGCCGATGCCGCGGCGATGCGCAACCTGGTCGCCGGGTTCAACGCGCGCGGCTTCGCGCCCGCGACGGTAGCGCGCAAGCTGTCTTCGCTGAAGCGCTTCTTCCGCTTCCTCATCGAGGAGGGCATGCGCGGCGACAACCCGACCCGCCTTCTGGAAGGGCCCCGCCAGAGCCGCGCGGTGCCGGACGTGCTGTCGCGTGAGGAGATGGAGCGCCTCCTGCAGGCCTGCTCGGGCGATGTGCGGATGACATGCCTGATCGAACTCCTCTATGGCGCCGGCCTCAGGGCCAGCGAAGTTGTCGGGCTGCCGCTTGCCGCCCTGCCGCGCCGACGCCGGGGGCGCTGGGAAACCCGCGAACTTGCCATCACCGGCAAGGGCGGACGCGACCGGCTCTGCCCGCTCGGCACACCGGCCCTGCGCGCCCTGACCGCCTGGCTGGCGGCACGCGAGACCACCCTGCCGAAGGACGGCCCGGCGCGCGTGAGGGCGGAGCGCTTCGTCTTCCCGTCCGCCGGCACATCGGGCCATCTGACGCGGCGCCGGCTCGGCCAGCTGCTCGATGCTCTGGCGCTGAAGGCGGGGCTGGACCCGGTGCGGGTGCATCCCCATGCGCTGCGCCATGCCTATGCGACGCACCTGCTGCAGGGCGGCGCGGACCTGCGCGCGGTGCAGACCCTGCTCGGCCATGCCGACATTTCCACCACCCAGATCTACACCCAGGTGCTGACCGACGACCTCGCCGATCTGCTGCATGCGGCCCACCCGCTGGCGCGGGCGCGGGCCCGTTAGGGTTGACCCTGCCCGATAGCGGCGCCCGGCCGAAGGGGTTCATCGCGCGGCTACAGGTCTTTGGGTTTGCGCGTTTGCGGGCAGCGAACCGGTTCCCATTTCGCCTGGCAACGCGTCAAGGCGGGAGGCACTGAAGACGCCGGCGGGCCTCATGGTCGAGCGCCTGCAGCCGGTCCGGCGCGATGGCGGCGAGCCGGTGGGCGCTGGCGTGACCTGGCGGCCGGCCGGGACGCAGCACCCGCCGCCGGGCAAGGAGCCGCCCGGCCATGCGGGCGATCGCCGGCGCCGGGTTGGCAAAGACCGCCTGCAGCGCCGCGATCCGCTGCGCCAGCCCATCGGGGCGGGGCGGCGATGGAGGGCGGTGGGCATCAGGGCCGATCAGGGTGATGCGCGCGCGACAGGCAGCACCCGGTCGCAGGCCCGCCGGAAGGCCGCGCTCGACGAGACGGAAGGCCGGCACGGCGCCGGCGCGACAGGGCGCGCGCCGGCGCGCTGGGCCGGGGCGCGGTCGCACCGGCCGGGCCGGCCGGCTTGCAGCGGCCGGCGCCTCGCTGGCGGCGATCACCAGCCAGCGGCGGACCAGCGCTTCCAGCGGGCGCAACCTTGCAAAGGCGGCCAGCCTGGCCGCCCGGCCGGCGGGCCGGGCCGACGCGCACAGCGCCCCGAACCAGCCGGCGAGGAGGGCCAGCGCCGCTGCCATGTCTAACCGCGCACAGGTCATGGGCCGGACGCTAACGCTGGACCGAACCCGGTCGGACAGGCAGGGAACTATCCCTGCTGGGGCCGATTTTCGGGCGATGCCGGCATCCTGCGAGCATTTCGACGCCGCCAGAGCGCAAAAACCACCCCGCCATGTGGGTCAATTTGGCCGGAATCTGCTCTAGCCACGCCTAGCTAGTCATGGCCAGTGAGCAGGATGACAAGTCCGCAGTGGCACTTTCCGCGCCGGGAATTTACGCAAGAGGTCTTTGATCGTCTGACGAGGACGCCAGCGCACGCTGCGACATTGTTTGGGCCGCGTCGAACGGGCAAGACAGAATTCCTGATCCGTGACCTTGCGCCCTTTGCCGAGAGTCGCGGCCATCGAGTGGCCTATGCGAGTTTTTGGCAGACCCCGGAGAACCCGCTCACCGTTCTGTTGTACGCCCTCGACAGGGCCCTCAATGATGGTTCATTTCTCGGACGCATGAGGGAGCATGTCCGAAAGTCTCTCTCTGGCGTGGAAATCAACATTCCGGGGATCGGTGCGGCAAAGATAGACTCAACAACGGATAAGCCGTTTGATGGCAAAGGCCTTTTACATCTTGATAGATACTGCGAGGCCCTGTCAAACACCAAGCACCCTACGTTCCTGTTGTTTGATGAATTTCAAGCCCTGGAAGATGCAACGGGAAGCCATGCGCTCATAGCGGCGTTGCGGACGAGCCTCGATACACGTCGAGAGGGCCTTGTTTCCCTGTTCACAGGTTCATCTCAAGCAGGATTGCATCGCGTTTTCAGCAAGAAAGATGCGCCCTTTTATCGATTTGCGACGCCCCTGACTCTGCCTCGACTGGAAAGTGACTTCGTCGATCATCAGATCAAGACTGCCCGAAACCTGTCAACGCGCCATTTTTCAAGTGAGAAGGCGCTGGAGGTTTTCGAGCGGCTTGATGCCAGCCCGATGATCTTTCAGCGTTGGATAGAAGTCATGATGACCCAGCCGGACCTGAGCGCCGAGGACGCTGTCGATACAGCTCTGCGCGGCATCGGAGAACAAGCTGGTTTCGGGACCACCTGGCAAAAGCTCAGTCTCCGGCAGCGTGCGATCACATACCTTCTCGCCACAGGCACACGCGAGATTTTCGCAGAACTTGCAGCAAAGGAAATCTCCCGGCTGGCCGACTGCGATGACCCGCGTGACACGCAGGTGCAGAGTGATCTTCGCCGGCTGAAGCGACTCGGACTGGCCGAGAATCACAAAAGGAAATGGGATCTCAGCGACCCATTGTTCGAGATCTGGGTCCGAAACCGACCTGACCTGGCAAACTAGCTTCAACTAGCTATCGATGGCTAGTTCGAGCTAGTCGACGCGGGTTATACCAAGCTGCATGGACCCAAAACCGATCCACGCAGCGCAGGGCAAGCGCGACTGCGCGTCGGCGCCCCATGCGCCGGATGCGCAGATGAGTCCCTATCTGCGCACACTGGTATTACAGGGCCGGCGCAGCGCCAAGGCGCCGCTTTGACCTTTGCGCGCCACCGCCCTAGCGTCTCGGCGCAGCCTATGACGGGGAGCCCAGCCATGCAGCCAAAGACGCCGCGCCAGTTCTTCAAGCCACTCGCCGCCGGCGCACCGGAGCCGCTCCGCGAGCTGCCGGTTCGGCTGGAGCGGATGATCCACTTCGTGCCGCCGCACATCGACAAGGTGCGCGCCAAGGTTCCCGCCATGGCGCAAACGGCCGACGTCATCCTCGGCAATCTGGAAGATGCGATCCCGGCGGACGCCAAGGAGGCGGCGCGCGCCGGCGTGGTGGAGATGGCCGGCATGGTCGACTGGCAGGCCTCAGGCACCGGCTTCTGGACGCGGGTCAACCCGCTCAACTCGCCCTGGTTTCTCGACGATGTGATGACCCTTGTGGAGCGCGCCGGCCACCAGCTCGACGTCATCATGATCCCGAAGGTGGAGGGGCCCTGGGACATCCACCATGCCGACCAGCTGGTCGCGCAGCTGGAGGCGAAGGCAGGGCTTTCGCGTCCGATCCTGTTTCACGCCATCCTGGAGACGGCTGAAGGCGTCGCGCGCGTGGAGGAGATCGCACAGGCGAGCCCGCGCATGCAGGGGATCTCGCTGGGGCCGGCCGATCTTGCTGCCTCGCGGCAGATGAAGACCACACGGGTCGGCGGCGGGCACCCCTTCTACCGGGTGATCGAGGACCCTCGCGAGGACGGGGCGCCGCGGGTCTCTGCGCAACAGGACCCCTGGCACTATACGGTGGCGCGGATGGTGGACGCCTGCGTCATGGCCGGTATCGGGCCCTTCTATGGCCCGTTCGGCGACATTGCCGACCTTGCGGCATGCGAGCAGCAGTTCCGCAATGCCTTCCTGCTCGGCTGTGTCGGCACCTGGACGCTGCACCCCGGCCAGATCGAGATCGCCAAGCGGGTGTTCAGCCCGGACCCAGACGAGGTGAAGCTGGCGCGGCGTATCCTCGAGGCGCTGCCCGACGGGCGCGGCGTCGCCATGCTGGACGGCAAGATGCAGGATGACGCAACCTGGAAGCAGGCGAAGGTGATCGCAGACCTTGCCGACCTGGTGGCCGCGAAGGACCCGGAGCTTGCCGCTGCCTATGCCGGCTGAGGCGCGCCGGCCCGGGGCGGGGCCGGCGCATCAGGGTCAGCGCATCGGGTCGGGCGCATCAGGGTCAGGCCGGGTTGGGTTCCGCGTCGCTCTCCGGGCCATCGGGTTTCGGCCTGCGCTTGCCGATCACGGGGACGGCCGAGGTGGCATCGGGCTCGTCTTCGGTATCGTCGGGCCGGTCAGGGCGCTTGCCCTGGAGCAGGCCTTTGATTTCCTCGCCGGTTAGGGTCTCGAATTCCAGCAGGCCCTCGGCGATTGCCGACCACGCATCACGATGCTCGGACATGATGCGGCGGGCCTCGTCCATGCCGGTCTGGATCAGCTTGCGCACCTCCTCCTCGATCTTCTTCTGGGTCTCCTCGGAGATGTGGGAGGACTGGACGAGCTGTTGGCCAAGGAAGACCTCGCCCTGGTCGTCGGCATAGTCGACCGGGCCGACCGCGTCAGACAGGCCCCAGCGGGTAACCATGGCGCGGGCAAGCCGGGTCGCCTGCTGGATGTCCGAGGCCGCACCGGCGGTGACCTTGTCGTCGCCGAAGCGCATTTCCTCGGCAACGCGCCCACCCATCATGATGGCGAGCCGGGAGGTCATCTCGATCTTCGACATGGACAGCTTGTCGTCTTCCGGCAGCTGCATGACCATGCCGAGGGCGCGGCCGCGGGGGATGATGGTTGCCTTGTGGACGGGGTCTGCCGCCGGCACCTTCAGCGCGACGATGGCATGGCCAGCCTCGTGCCAGGCGGTGAGTTCCTTTTCCTTGTCGGACATCACCATGGAGCGCCGCTCAGGACCCATCATCACCTTGTCCTTGGCATCCTCGAACTCGCGCATGCCGACGACGCGCTTGCCGCGCCGGGCCGCCAGCAGGGCCGCCTCGTTGACGAGGTTGGCAAGGTCGGCGCCGGAGAAGCCGGGCGTTCCGCGCGCGATGGTCTTGGGGTTGACGTCCTTGGCCAGCGGCACGTTGCGCATGTGCACCTTCAGGATCTTCTCACGGCCGATAATGTCCGGGTTGGAGACCATGACCTGGCGGTCAAAGCGGCCCGGACGCAGGAGTGCCGGGTCGAGCACGTCGGGCCGGTTGGTCGCGGCGATGATGATGATGCCTTCATTCGCTTCGAAGCCGTCCATCTCGACAAGCAGCTGGTTCAGCGTCTGCTCGCGCTCATCATTGCCGCCGCCGAGACCGGCACCGCGTGAGCGGCCGACCGCGTCGATCTCATCAATGAAGATGATGCAGGGCGCATTGCGCTTGGCCTGCTCGAACATGTCGCGCACGCGGCTGGCGCCGACGCCGACGAACATCTCCACGAAGTCGGAGCCGGAAATGGTGAAAAAGGGCACGTTGAGTGGGGCGGACAGACCACGAG
>CAYPQD010000008.1:49208-73894 GCA_964412785.1 uncultured Hyphomonadaceae bacterium | reverse complement strand
GACAATCTGGCACAGAATTTCAGGGGTCGGACTGAAAAGGGACGGGCAAGGGACACGGATGCCGGCTCATCATCTGGCCAGATCCCCCCCCTGCGAGGGGCTGGCGGGGGGGGCTACCCCGTCATCGGGTTTGACAACCTTGATGTCGGGCAGTCTTCGAAGCTGGACAGCGCGGGCATGCCGGATGTGCAGGCGGCGGCGATGGCGGCGATGTCCGGCCGGCCGGTGGACGCGCCCGACACGCCGGAGGACATGGCCGATGATGCCGCAGGGCTGCTGCAAGCGCTCGACATCGGGCAGGGCCATGTCGTCGGCGCGTCGATCGGCGGAATGCTCGCGCGACGCGTCGCGATCCGTCATCCCGGCAGGACGAAGAGCCGCGTGTCGATCATGTCGACCACAGGCCACCGGGACCTGCCACCGGCGAGGCCGGAGGTCTGTCGCGGCGCCCGGCCGAATGGACCCAGCGCGCCGCGCAGGCTGGGATCACAAACCGCCCTGGAACTTCACGCCCTTCAGCGCCCGCCGGACGTCTGGGTTATCGAAGGCGGACGCCCACAGGCGGCCCCGCGTGTCGGTGGGCAGGCTGTCCAGCCGGTCCAGCAGGCTGATCCCGAGCTTGCAGATGTCGAGGTCGCGCGCAAGGGCACGCTGATCGGCCTGGCTGGCCTGCGCCGACATCATCACCTTCATGATCTGCGGATCGGTCATCATCGACATCATCAGCTGCTGGACGGCCTGTTCGTCGGCCCCGGTGACGCGGCCATGGCGGGCGGGGCTGCGCTTGGCACGGACGATCATTTCCATGAATTCGGCGTTGAAGCGCATGGTCTGCTGGTACAGGGCCGCCTGATTGAATCCCTGGGCGCGCAGCCAGCCCTCGATCTCGTCGGGGGACTTTCCCTCCAGCGCGAGATAGGTCCCGCCCTTGCACATCTTGCCATTGGAGACCGACAGCTGGCGCAGCAGGCTGCGGGTCATGTCGACAATGCGGTCGAGGTCGTCCGTGTGCAGCCCGGCGAGCGCCTTCGCGTTCTGCATGAAGGCCGGCATCGCGGCCTCGTGGATCGCGGTGATGCGGGCCTCCTCGTCGAGGCCAATGGAGACGCGGCGCTCCAGGCTGGCGAGTGTGCCGGGCGAGAGCGTCTCCAGGGCTGCGAGGTAGCGCTGTTCGTCGGCGGCAGGATAGACGCTGGCCAGCGCCGCCGGGATGCCAGCGGCCGGCACGCCCGGTGCGGCGGCCACGGCGCTGGCCGGGGCGCCGGAGAGCCTGTTCAGCAGGTCAGGGCCCTTCCAGACAGCCACGAAGGCCCCGGCGACGACGCCGAGCGTGAGCAGGCCGAACAGGAGATTTCCGCCATTGCCGGAGGCGGACCGATCCCGCGCGTCATACATGCGAAGCCTCCTCGCCGAGCTGGAAATAACCGCATCCAGCCTGCCACGGGAAGCTCAACAAAGGATGAAGGCTCACACGACAATCACGCCCGGACCGGGTGGGTCGGTATAGAGTGCGGCGACGAGGCTGGCGCGCCGGTCGATGACGCAGCGCTGATTGACATAGCCCTTGTCGGTGATCTCGCCGGCATCGATGGAAGGCGGCTCGGTCATCACGAGGAGGCGCTTGACACGCCGCGAGGAGCCGGGCTCGCCGGCATTGAAGGCGCGCACCTTGTCAGTGAGGTCGCCGGCGAACGCGGCGAGCGCGGCGGCCGGGTCACCGCCGGCACGCTTGGCATAGGTTTCGAAGGTCGCGGGTGCCGGCCAGACGAGGGCGGAGGCATAGTCCCTGTCCTGGCCGGCGATGACGGCGTCGAAGATGAGCGGCGAGCAGGCGGCGACGAGATCGGGCCGCAGGGTGCCGACGCTGACCCAGGTTCCCGAGGAGAGCTTGAAATCCTCGCCAACGCGCCCGTCGAAGATGATGCCCTTCGCCGGATCGTCGGGGTCGACCAGCCGGGCGGCATCGCCGAGGCAGTAGAAGCCCTCCTCGTCGAACACCTCGGCGTTCTTCTCCGGCATGTCGAGATAGCCCGGCATCACCGAGGGGCCTTTCACGCGCACCTCCAGCTTGGCGCCATTGGGCACGAGTTTCAGCGTCATGCCCGGCAGGGGCAGGCCGATCAGGCCGACCCTCTCAACGATCCAGTGCACCACGGTGATGCCCTGGGTCTCGGTCGCGCCATACATGGTGGTGATCGGGATGCGCCGGCCCGTGGCGCGGATGGCGAGCGCCTGCAGCCGGTCATAGAGATCGTCCGACAGGGTCGCGCCGCCATAGCCGATGACCCGCATGTTGCGGAAGAAGGCGTGCAGCAGGTCGTCATCCTGCTCCATGGCGTTGGCCAGCATGGCGAGCGCGATCGGTGCGGTGCCGAAGCTGTGTGGCGAGACCTCGCGGACATTGCGGACGGTCTCGTGGAACAGGGCCGGCGTCGGCTTGCCGCCATCGATCCAGAAGGTCGAGCCGGTCCACAGCGCGCCGTTGAAGTTCACATTCGCGCCGGAGATGTGGTTCCAGGGCAGCCAGTCGAGGAATTGCGCGACGGTGTCCGGGTCATGGTCCGGGTCGCGGCTGTCATCGCGCAGGCCCTCCTGGCCGGCGATCATCGCGCACATGGCGCCCTGGGTGGTCGGCACCGGCTTTGGCATTCCGGTGGAGCCGGAGGTGAACAGGTATTTGCCGACACTGTCATCGCTCAGCGAGTCTCGGGCAGCGCGCACGGCATCGCTCGGCGGCGTTCCTGCAAGGGTGGCATAGTCAAGGACCGCATCGCCGGCGCCCCGGGCCGTGACCACGGTAAAGCGGTGGCCGGCGGCTTTCAGGGCCTCGATCGCGGGGCGGAAGGCTGGCCCGTCCTCTGCGAAGACAATCGCGGGCCTGACCGCCGCGCAGCAATGCCTCAGCTTCTCGAAATCACTCGACATCAGCGAATAGGGAACCGAGATCGGCGCGGCCGGGGCGCCGATCTTCTGCGCTGCCAGGATCACCATGGCCGAGCGGATCGAGTTTCCAGAGAGGATCATGACCGGCGCGTCGGCGCCAGCGCCAAGCCTGAGGAAGGCCTCGCCGAGGCTGTCGGTGAGCCGGGCTGCCTCGCCATAGGTCAGGGTGATCCACTGGTCGGTCTCAGGGTCACGCTGTTTCAGGAAGGGCCGGCCCGGGTGCTCTCCGGCGCGCTCATCGAGGCAGTGGGGGATGGTGCGCGGGCGCGCTCCGGGAGCGTGACGCTGGCGCAGGTAAAGCGTGCCGTCGCCGCGGCGCTCTGCTTCGATGTCCGGGTCCTTCTGGGCCAGCGGACGGAATGGCGGCTGGGTCAGGCCTTCGGCCATGGCGATCTCTCCCTCGGGTCGTGTCTGGTGTTTTGATGACACCAGTCCAAGGCTGCCCCAGCGGCAGGCAAGGGGGGCTGCGGATGGGATCATGGCAGCGGTGTTAGTGAACAGGCAGGGTGGCCCGGTATGCCGGTGGGGGGCGCGCCGGCGTATGGGGCCCGGCGATGTCCGCCGGCTCGGACCCTGGATCAGCCGTCAGGTGTCAGCCGCCTGACGGAAAGGCGCCGGCCCTGGCAAGGCTGGAGGCGACCGGGTGGCCGAGCACGCCCTCCAGCCAGCGAGCGGTCTCGATCAGGGCGTCAAGGTCAAGGCCGGTGTCGAAGCCGGCGCGGTGGAGCATGTAGACGACATCTTCGGTGGCAACATTGCCGGTGGCAGAAGGGGCGAAGGGACAGCCGCCAATTCCGCCGCAGCTGGCGTCGATGACATCGACTCCGGCCTCGATGGCGGCGTGGACATTGGCGAGGGCGGCGCCGCGCGTGTCGTGGAAATGCATCCGCAGGCGCACGCCCGGCGCCGCCTCGCGCACCGCGGCGACGCGGGCGGTGACATCCCAGGGCGTGGCGACGCCGATCGTGTCGCCAAGCGCCAGTTCTGCAATGCCGGCCGCCTGCGCCCGCGCCGCGAGTCCAGCGACCGCGCCCACATCCACCTCGCCGTCATAGGGATCGCCAAAGGCGACCGAGATGGTGGCCGACAGGGGAAGGCCGGCCTCATGGGCGAGGGGGGCGACCTGGTCCAGCATGGCGGCGCTGTCGGCCGGGCTCATGCCCTGATTGCGTCGGCCAAAGCCCTCGCCCGCAACGAGGACGAAATTGATCTCGTCGGCGGCGGCATCGATCGCCCGGCGCACGCCTGTCTCGTTGAGGGCGAGCGCGATGTGACGGGTGGGGCGGGAGCGGTCGAGGCTGCGGAAGACCTCCGCGGAGTCGGCCATTTTCGGCACCGCCCTCGGCGAGACGAATGAGCCGCTTTCCATGCGGGTGACGCCGGCCGCCTCCAGCCGCGCGATGAAGGCGAGCTTCTCAGCGACGGTCAGGTCAGCCGGATCATTCTGCAGCCCGTCGCGCGGGCCGACCTCGACGATTTCGATCACACGGCTCATCGGCTGAAGGATAGCGCGTTTCCAGCGCCGGAGGGAGAGCCGGGACCTGCGTTGCTCCTGGCCGTTCGGGTCTCAGCCGCCTGAGGGCTGGCCGCCGCGCAGGGCCGGCCGGGCGTCGGCCGCGCGGGCTGGAGGAGGGGTCTCGCCGGCCGGCGCACCATCGAGCGGGGTGGACTGTATCTGCGTGGTCGGCGCGGCAGCCGGGATTTCGCCCGGTGGGTGCGTGCCCGCCCGGGCTGCCATCTCCGCAGGGTCGAGCGGGCCCTCGCCCGGCAGGCCGAGCATGCGACGAAGCAGCGCGGCATTGGCGCTGACGAGATGCTCCGGGGCGTCGTGGCTGATCTCGGCCATCGCGTCGAAGCGCCCCTGCAGGCCGTAGACGAGGGCGAGGTTCTGGCGCACCTGTACGCTGGCACCGGGCATCGCGGCCGCTTCGGTGAGCACGCTCTCGGCTGCGTCGAGGTCGCCGGACAGGGTCAGGGACAGGCCGAGATTGGACCGGGTGGCGACCCGCTCCGGCTCGATCTCCAAAGCCGCGCGGTAGGCTTCCTGGGCGGTGCGATGCTGGCCGATCCGGTCCATGGCGAGCCCGAGGGCGGCGTTTGCATCGGCGCGTCCGGGATCAAGCCTGACCGCCTCGATCAGCGCACGCACGGCGCTTTCCGCCTTGCCGTGGGCGGCGAGGGCGCGGCCGAGCAGCAGGTAGAGATCGGCGCTGTCCGGGTGCAGGACTGTGGCCTCGGCTGCGACCTGGCCGGCGCGCTCATGGCTTTGGATAGCGCGCAGGGACTCAGCAAAGCGCAAGGTGGTGTCAAGGTCACCTGGCATCTTCTGGTGCTCGCGCGCCCAGAAATTCGCGCGGCTCAGCGGGTCGGCCCGGTCGGCCTGGTCGCGGGCCTCCTTGCTGGCCGGCTGCAGGGCCTCGACCGTTTCCCCGATGCTGCCGTCCGGCTGCGAGGGGTCGGTGCCCGTGGCGCAGGCAGCCAGCCCTGCAACCAGCAGCGATCCGGCCACCCGGCGCAGGGCGGGTCTGGTGGGCATTGGCAAACCTCGTTCTACCTGTTTGGCATAGGGTGCGCTCAGTCCCGTCAAGGTTCGGTTAACGCCGCCCGGTGTCCGCGCTAACCTTTCCGCCCACCGAGCGTTCAGCTGCAAGGAATGCCGTCATGCCCGCCGTGTTCACGCCCACTGCCGCCCGGCCCGTCCGGCTCCGTTTCGTGACCGTGGCGGGGTGGGAGTCGGCCGACCTGCCAGGCCTGCTGAGGCGGTTTGCCGAGGCACAGGGCTTCCGCGGCGGTGCCGGCCAGACGGTATTGATGCCGGACCCGGACGGGGCGCTCGGCGATGTCCTGGCCGGGCTTGGCGACGGACGTGACACTCTGGCGGTCGCGGCCCTGTCAGCGCGCCTGCCTGAGGGCGACTATGCGCTGGAGCAGGCGCCCGAAGACTGGCCGCTTTCGCGCATTGCAGCGGGCTGGGCCGACGGTGCCTACCGGTTCGACCGCTATCTGCGCGAGCCGGCAAGGCCGCCGCGCCTCGTGATCGGCGAGGGCGCGGTGGCCGATGCGATGACCCGGGAGGCGGCAGCCTGCGAATTGCTGCGCAATCTCGTCAACACGCCGGCAGAGGATCTCGGGCCGGCGGACCTGCAGGCGGTCATGTCGGACCAGGCCGAGCGCCATGGTGCGCGCCTTGAGGCGATCGTCGGCGACGCGTTGCTTGAGGCGAACTACCCTCTGGTCCATGCGGTCGGGCGGGGTGCGCTGCGTGCGCCGCGAATGCTGGAGCTGACCTGGGGCGATCCCGGCGCGCCGAAGCTGGCACTTGTCGGAAAGGGTGTCGTGTTCGACACAGGCGGGCTGAACGTCAAGGTCAACACTTACATGCGCCTGATGAAGAAGGACATGGGCGGTGCGGCCCATGCCATCGCGCTGGGGGGCCTTGTCATGGATGAGGGGCTGCCGGTACACCTGTCGCTGTATGTCCCGGCGGTGGAGAACTCGATTTCCGCGTCGAGTTTCCGCCCCGGCGACATTCTGGAGAGCCGCAAGGGCCTGACCGTCGAGATTGACAACACCGATGCTGAGGGCAGGCTGGTGCTTGGCGATGCCCTGGCCCGGGCGTGCGAGCGCGAGCCGCAGGTGCTGATCGACTTCGCGACGCTGACCGGGGCTGCGCGGGTCGCGCTCGGACCGGACCTTGCACCCTATTTCACTGAGGACAACGAGCTGGCGATCGCGCTGGAGCGAGGCGCAATTGCCAGCGGCGACCCGGTCTGGCGCCTGCCGCTATGGCCCCCCTATCTGGAGCAGATGCGCAGCCCGATCGCCGATCTCGTCAATGCCGGCGGGCCGATGGCCGGGGCACTGACAGCGGCGATCTTCCTGAAACAGTTCGTCAGCGTGCCGGCGTGGGTGCATTTCGACATCTGGGCCTGGCGCGAGGGCAAGTATGGTCGTCCGGCCGGCGGGGCGCCGACCGGGCTGCGCGCGGCCTGGGCAATGCTGAAGGCGCGCTATGGCTGAGGCTGCGCCGGCCTATTCGGCCGCCTGCAGCCCGGCCGGCGCGACCGCCTCCAGCGGGAAATCGGGATCGCCGGGAAGTTTCATTGCCGCCCAGAGCCGCGCGCCGATGGCGTCGGTGCGCTGCTCGATCACGTCGGCGTCCCAACGCGCCTCGTCAAGCACGCTGCGGGCCAGCGCCAGGCCAGCCAGCGCCGCCTCATTCCTGCGCAGGAGAGCACACTTGGCGGCAAAATCGTCCGTCCCGAGGCCGACATTGAGCGCTTCTGGTACCAGGACGAGATTGCCGATGAGGTCTTCAACCCGCCGGCGGCGGTCATGGTCGGGAAACGCCTCAAGCCAGGGCGAGCCCTCCGGCGGGTTGGCGGGCAGGACGTGTTCCACGGTCACCTGGCGCAAGTGCCTGAGGCTCTGTCCTGCGCCCTGCGCTTCCAGCCATTTCAGCACCATGCGGCGTTGCAGCCAGTCGGCGAACGGCTTGCGCAGGGTCGCGCGCACCCGCCTCAGGGCGGCCTCCGAGACCGGCAGTGCGCCCTCCACACCGGCGTCCGGCTCGCGGTTGAAATGGATCAGCGCCAGGCGGAAGGCCTCGCTGCGCCGCTGGGCGCTGTAGCCGGCCAGCTCGATGGCGAGGCAGCGCCGCTGCAACAGGTCCATCTGCCCTGCCAGCCACGTCTCGGCGTCCGCCCTGGTGCGCGCCTTGTGCAGAAGGTCGAGGGCAAGCGGCTGCCAGTCGGACCAGTTGAATACCCAGGCTGGCAGCAGTGGAGCGAGGGCGTGCATCTGGGTGGCACCATAGCGGGCGATGCCGTAGACTTGGTTCCAGTAGCGCGTTGAGCGCTCCACAAACGTCAGCCAGGGATAGAGTCCGGCCTCGCTGCGGCGGTGGCGCTCGGCCATCCAGGCGATCAGGTCGGAAAGAGAGCCGCCCCCCTCATCCTTGCGGGTGAGCACGTCGATCGCTAGCAGGAAGCCCTCGAACTCCTGGTGGACATTCTGGCGGATCGTATCCCAGCGTTCGATCAGGCGGGCCGCGTCGGCGTCATCGCGGGCCATCTCCGGCAGGTGGCCCTTGACGAGATCGACCTCGCCAATGGCCAGTCCGCGCATGTTAGTGGTGCGGAAGATCGCCTTGGCCATGGCGTCCGATGGCGCGATCACGAAGACGAGGTGGACATCCTCCAGGACGAAGCGGGCAAGGCGCTCGATTCGGTCCGCCGGCAAGCGGGCGAGCGAGTCCTCGACCACCCGGCGGGCGGCAAGCAGGGTCATGCGCTGGCCATAGCGCCGCCCGCCCTGGGGGCGCTTCAGGGTCGCGCCGCGCGGCTGCAGGTCGCGCGCGAGGGTCGGGTCAGGGCCCGGCAGGGTCAGTCGCGGCCGGCCGGCAGCATCGAAGATACAGGCATCAAGCCGGTCAGCGAGGGCCGGGTCGCCGACCCGATCACGCAGCATGGCGACCAGCAGGGTCAGCGTGGTGGTTCGCTGCAGGCCGTCATAGAGGGCAAGGTCGAACGGTGTGCCGACGCCGACCATGGTGCCGATGAAGAAGCCCTCGCGCTCACCGCATTGGCCAGCGCGGCGCAGTGCGGCGTAGAAATCCTCAAGCAGTGCTTTGACCTGTGCCGGAGCCCACTGGTAATCGCGTTGGATGTCTGCCGGGTGGAGTCTTGTGGTGTCGAGAAACGCCTCCAGCGTCCAGGCGACCGGAATCACGCGCTTGACCATCGCACCCTCGACACTGAACGCTTCACCTGACCTGAGTAGAACCACACCCGGGTCGTGAGGGGCAAGGTTTGACTTCCCGTGTGGCGCGAAGCCGTAAATGCCCTTTTTTCTGTAGGACGAGCCTTGACCCGGATCACCCGACTGCAGCTGACCGATTTCCGCAACCATGCCGCGCTCGACATGACCTGCGACGCAGCGGCGGTGTGCTTGTACGGGGCCAATGGCGCGGGCAAGACCAATCTGCTGGAGGCGATCTCGCAGCTCGGGCCCGGGCGCGGCCTGCGGTCTGCGGCATTGGCGGAGATGACGCGCGAGGGCGCCGCCGGTGGCTGGACGGTGGCCGGGCGACTCGACGGGCGGCGCATCGGCGCCGGGTTGGAGACTGGCGGCGGGCCGGCCCGGCGGGTGGTGAGGATTGACGGCGCGCCGGCGAGCGCCTCCGACCTCGCCGAGCTGGTCAGGCTGGTCTGGCTGACGCCGGCTATGGATCGGGTATTTGCCGGTCCCGCCTCCGACCGGCGGCGCTTTTTCGACCGCCAGGTGATGGCCCATATCCCGGCCCATGGCACCGCATCGGCGCGCTATGACAAGGCCATGCGCGAGCGCAATGCACTGCTGGAGCGCGGCGCCTTTGACCCGGCCTGGGCGGATGCAATCGAGGGGCGGATGGCGGAAGCGGCCGCGCAGATCGTCGCCTGTCGCAGCGAAGTGCTGGCGGCCCTGCAGGCGGCGGTGGATGCCCGGCCCGATGACGCCTTCCCGAAGGCCGATCTCGCGCTTGACGGCGCCTGGGAACAGGCGGCTGCTGGCGGGGCGGATGCGGCGAGCCTTCAGGCGGAGATGATGGAGACCTGGCGGCGGATGCGCCGGGTCGATGCCGAGGCTGGCCGCACGCTGAAAGGGCCGCATCGCAGCGACCTTGCCACCATCCACCGGCCGACCGGCATGCCCGCGAAATCGGCCTCGACGGGCCAGCAGAAGGCGCTGCTGACGGGGCTGGTGCTTGCGTCCGCAAGCGCGCTCGCCCGGCGTGAGGGTGCGGCCGCACCGCTGATCCTGCTGGACGAGGCGGCCGCTCATCTTGACGCCGACCGGCGTGCGGCGCTCTACGACGCGCTTGCCGCCCTGCCGGGGCAGGCCTGGCTGACCGGAACCGACCGCGGCCTGTTCGAGGCTTTCGGTGGGCGGGCGATGCGGTTCCGGGTCGAGGATGGCGTGGTGGCGGACGGGTAAGCTGGCAGCGCCTCAGCGAAATTCCGCCTGCGGACTGCATTTTTCAAGGCCGGCAAATTTCCCAAGGGGCCTCAAAGCGCCTATATCCGGAGGTGATTCCTGCAGCGAGCCCGAGACCCTTCCGCATGGCCGATACCGACCTGACCCCTGAGGACCTGACCCCTGAGAATGAATACGGGGCCGGCTCCATCAAGGTCCTCAAGGGCCTGGAGGCTGTGCGCAAGCGCCCTGGCATGTATATCGGCGACACCGATGACGGCTCGGGCCTGCATCACATGATTTATGAGGTCGTCGACAATGCGATCGACGAGGCCCTCGCCGGCCATGCCGACCTGGTCACGGTGACCCTGCATCCTGACGGCTCGGCGGAGGTGTCCGACAATGGGCGTGGCATCCCGGTCGACCTGCATGAGGGCGAGGGGGTGTCCGCAGCGGAGGTCATCATGACCCAGCTGCATGCCGGCGGGAAGTTCGACAACAATTCCTACAAGGTTTCAGGCGGGCTGCACGGGGTCGGCGTGTCAGTGGTCAATGCCCTGTCGGACTGGCTGGACCTGACCATCCACCGCAGGGGCAAGGCACATTTCGTGCGTTTCGTCGATGGCGGGCGCGTGGAGGCGCCGCTGAAGGCGGTCGGCGACAGCCCGCTGCGCGAGGACGGGCGGCCGCTTACCGGGACGACCGTGCGCTTCCTGGCGAGCCCGAAAACCTTCACGAGGACCGAGTATGACCGCAAGACGCTGGAACATCGCCTGCGGGAACTGGCCTTCCTGAATTCCGGCGTGCGTATCGTGCTCCGCGACCTGCGCGGGCCGGACCCCTATGAGGTGACGCTGGTCTATGAGGGCGGGGTGAAGGCCTTCGTCCAGCACCTCAATCGCACCCAGAGCGCGCTGATCCCCGACACGATCTATGTCACCGGCGAGCGCGAGGGGATTGTCATCGAGGCGGCACTGGAATGGTCAGACAGCTATCACGAGACGGTGCTGTGCTTCACCAACAACATCCCGCAACGCGATGGCGGCACCCACCTCGCCGGCTTCCGCGGCGCCCTGACGCGGATCATCAACAAGTATGCCGCAACCTCCGGTGCGGCCAGGAAGGAGAAGGTCGCGATTACCGGCGATGATGCCCGCGAGGGTCTGACCTGCGTCCTTTCGGTAAAGGTGCCCGATCCGAAATTTTCCAGCCAGACCAAGGACAAGCTCGTCTCCTCTGAGGTTCGCCCGGTGGTCGAGAGCCTGGTCGCCGACAAGCTGGCGGACTGGTTCGAGGAGAACCCGAAACCGGCACAGGTGATCATGGCGAAGATCGTCGAGGCGGCGGCGGCCCGCGAGGCCGCGCGCAAGGCCCGCGAACTGACGCGCCGCAAGACCGCGCTCGACATCACCTCGCTGCCAGGCAAGCTGGCCGACTGCCAGGAGAAGGACCCGGCGAAATCGGAACTCTTCATCGTGGAGGGCGACAGCGCCGGCGGATCGGCCAAGCAGGGCCGCGACCGGTCGAACCAGGCGATCCTGCCGCTGCGGGGCAAGATCCTCAATGTGGAGCGTGCCCGCTTTGACAAGATGCTGGGGTCCGACCAGGTCGGCACGCTGATCATGGCGCTCGGCGCCGGCATCGGCCGCGACGAATTCGACATAGACAAGCTGCGCTACCACAAGATCGTCATCATGACCGACGCCGATGTGGACGGCGCGCACATCCGCACGCTGCTGCTGACCTTCTTCTATCGCCAGATGCCCGAGCTGATCGAGCGCGGCTATCTCTACATCGCCCAGCCGCCGCTCTACAAGGTGAGCCGCGCCCGCTCTGAGCGCTACGTCAAGGACGAGGCGGAAATGCAGGCCTACCTGATCGAACAGGGCACCGATGGCGAGGTCCTTGTCCTGGCTGACGGGACGCAGATTGCCGCAGCGGACCTGCGCGAGCGGGTGCGCGAGGCCGCTTCCTTTCGTCATGCCCTGTCGCGCCTGGCGCTGCGCGCTCCGGAGACCCTGCTGGAGCAGGCCGCGCTGGCCGGCGCGCTCGACCCGGCCGCGGGTGAGGACGAGGCAGCGCGCACGGCCGAGCGGCTCAACCGCATTGCCGAGGAGGGCGAGGACGGCTGGGTGGGGCGCTGGCAAGACGGCGCGCTGGTCCTTGAACGGACCGTTCGCGGGGTCAGCGAGCGCCAGGTCCTTGATGCGCAGCTGATCGCCAGCGCGGATGCCGGTCGCCTGCGCGAGCGCGCGGCAAGGATTGCAAGCTATTATGTGGAGCCGTCGGTGCTGCGCAACGAGAAGGCCGGCG
Organism: uncultured Hyphomonadaceae bacterium; assembly: GCA_964412785.1. Taxonomy (GTDB): domain Bacteria; phylum Pseudomonadota; class Alphaproteobacteria; order Caulobacterales; family Hyphomonadaceae; genus UBA5336. Next base: position 61,684 of record CAYPQD010000008.1, on the reverse strand, counting down.
AGGTCGCCGTGCATGGGCCGGTCAGCCTGATCGAGGCGGTCAATGCCGCCGGCCGCAAGGGCATCAAGGTGCAGCGTTACAAGGGCCTCGGCGAGATGAATGCCAGCCAGCTCTGGGAGACCACGCTAGACGCAAATGCCCGCACCCTGTTGCAGGTCCGGATCGACCAGGCCGACGAGGCCCATGAGATGTTCTCCCGTTTGATGGGCGACGATGTCGAGCCGCGCCGGGAGTTCATCCAGGACAATGCGCTCGAAGCGGAAGTGGACGTCTGACGGGGACGCAAACGGTATTACTCCCCGATCAGTGCGTCCAGCACTGGCGGGATCCACGCTTCCCCGGCGGTGTCATAGGCGCGGAAATCGGCAGCGAAGCCCCAGTGGCACCAGCCAATGCCATGGCGCTCGGCGGCCACGCGGACCGCCCGGGTCCAGGCGGCACGCTGGTCCAGCGCCACCTCCCGGTAAACGCCGAACTCCCCCATGAACACCGGCACGCCCTCGCGCGCGCCCTTGGCGGCGGCCTTCGCCATGGCGCGCTCCAGCGCTGCAAGGTCGCGCTCCGAGCCCCAGCTTTTCCCGGTCGGCGGCGGTTCATCGAGAAAGGCCGCGCCCTGGTGGGTAAAGTCGAAGGGGTCGTAATAGTGGAAGGTCGAGAGCAGGCCAGGCCCCTCTGGCGGGTCGCTGGTGAGCCAGGCGTCCAGCGCGCCCCAGCCGGCCGAGCCGGCGACGATCCAGCGCTCCGGATCGATCTCGCGTATGCGCGCGATGAGGCGGCGGTTCAGCCGGTCGGTGCGTGCGACCGTCATGGCCGAGTGCGGCTCGTTGATCAGCTCGAACAGGAGGCCGTCGGGCGCGCCGTGATAATGGGCCGCAAGCTGGGCCCAGATCGCTTCGAGGCGCGGCTCATGGATATCCGGGGCGGCGTTGATCTCGTGATAGTGGTGGACGTCCAGAATGACCTGCAGGCCGGCGTCAAGGGCAGCGCCGATCACCGCATCAAGACGGGCAAGCAGGGCCGGGTCGATCGTGTGGGGCGGGGCGGCCTGCGCATGGGCGGACACCCGGACCGGCAGGCGCACCGTATCGAAGCCGGCCGCGGCGATGGCGCTGAGGTGGTGCGCCTCGATCCGGTAGCCCCAGTCGCCCTCGGCCGGCGCTTCCAGGGCGTTGGAGAGGTTGATGCAGCGCGCAACCGGCGAGGTCGGCAGGCGGGCCTCGGGTGCGGAGGCCTCGGTGCATGCGGTGAGGGCGGCAAGGCAGATGGCCGCGAGGCCGGCAGGGCGGAGGCGGTGCAGGATTCCGGTCATGAGGCCTTCATGCCATGGACCCGCCCCGGCGGCGAGGCTTTCCGGGGCGGGGTGCGGTCCGGTTGGCATGGTGCGGCGTGACGGCGCGCGCCGGCGCGCTAGTTCCGGAGTAGTATGACGAACCCGACGAGGACCAAGCCGATGCGCCTTCCAACCCTCACCGCCCTTGCTGCCCTTGCCCTTGCCGCCTGCGGCGAGGCGGTCACCGAACCTGCGCCGGACAGCCCGGCAGCCACACCTGGAGAGAGCCCCGTGATTCCGACCGAGACCGAATTCACAAGGATTGACGGTCAGCCCCTGCCATTCTCGCAATTCAGCGGCCAGGCTGTGCTTGTCGTCAACACCGCGTCGCGTTGCGGCTATACTCCGCAATACGAGGGCCTGCAGGCGCTTTGGGAGCGCTACCGCGATGACGGCCTCGTCGTGCTTGGCGTTCCGTCGAATGATTTCGGTGGCCAGGAGCCCGGCACCGAGGCGGAGGTGAAGGAATTCTGTGAGATCAATTACGGTGTCGATTTCCCGCTGACGGCCAAGACCACGGTGATCGGCCCGGATCGCCACGTCTTCTATGCCGCCGCAGAGGCGGCGCTGGGCGAGGCGGCACGGCCGAATTGGAATTTCCACAAGGTCCTGGTCGGGCCCGACGGGGCGCCGCTGAAGGCCTTCCCGTCGGCGGTGAAACCGGACGATCCGGCGCTGATCGCCGAGATCGAGGCGGCCCTTGCCGGCTGAGCGCGGACCATCATCCCCTTGACGTGCCGGCCAAGTCTCGCCTCATGTGCCCTTGGAGGCCACACCGTGCACGTCAAGGAGGACACCCAATGGCTGAACAGGATCCCGTCGTCATCGTCGGCATCGCACGCACCCCGATGGGCGGGCTGCTTGGCGACCTCTCCGGCTTCTCTGCCAATGAGCTCGGCGCGATGGCGGTGAAAGCCGCACTTGCCGATGCCGGTCTGGACGGCGAGGCGCCCGACGAGATCATCATGGGCAACTGCCTGCCTGCCGGACAGGGCCAGGCGCCGGCCCGTCAGGCGGGCATCAAGGCGGACCTGCCCAAATCGCTGGAAGCAACCACGATCAACAAGATGTGCGGTTCCGGCATGCAGGCGGCGGTCATGGGCCGCAACGCCATCCTTGCCGGCGAGGCGCACATCGTCATTGCCGGCGGCATGGAAAGCATGACCAACGCGCCGCACCTCGTGGACCTGCGCAAGGGTCACAAATACGGCCAGGCCGCGATGCGCGACCACATGGCGACGGACGGCCTGGAGGATGCCTATGAGCACACCGCCATGGGCGTCTTTGCTGACATGGTTGCCGGTGAGTACCAGTTCACCCGCGAACAGCAGGACGCCTATGCCCTGGAAACCCTGTCGCGCTCCAAGAAGGCGACCGAGGAAGGCCGTTTCAAGCGCGAGATCGTCCCGGTGACGGTGGTCTCCCGAGCGGGCGAGAGCGTGGTTGACACCGACGAGTTGCCGCGCATTGCCCGACCGGACAAGATCCCGCAGCTGAAGCCGGCCTTCAACAAGGATGGCACGGTGACGGCGGCCAACGCCTCGGCAATCTCCGACGGCGCGGCGGCGCTCGTGTTGATGCGCCAGTCGGACGCGGAAAAGCGCGGCCTCAAGCCGATCGCCAAGGTGGTCGCGGCCTCCTCGCATGCCCATGAGCCCCGCTATTTCACCACCGCCCCCGTTCCGGCGATGCAGAAGACACTGGAGAAGGCGGGCTGGAGCAAGGACGATGTCGACCTGTGGGAGATCAACGAGGCATTCGCGGTGGTGCCGATGATCGCCATGAAGGAGCTCGGTCTGTCCCACGATGTGGTCAACGTCAATGGCGGCGCGTGCGCCATGGGCCACCCGATCGGCGCGTCGGGTGCGCGGATCCTTGTGACCCTGCTGGCCGCCATGGAAGAGCGTGACGTGAAGAAGGGCGTCGCCTCGCTGTGCATCGGTGGCGGCGAGGGCATTGCCATGGCGGTGGAGCGGTTCTAGGGCGGTTTCAGTCCGCAACCGGGCGGCGGGCGGCGCGTTCGAGGCGGTCATTGATTGCCTCGCCAAGCCCCCGGTGCGGAATGGGTGACACGGCAATGCGCGAGTGCACCGCGTCGAGCCGGCGCAGCATGGTGAAGAGGTTTGCCGCCGCCTCGCGCAGGTCCGCGCCGGGCGAAAGGTTGAGCGTGGCGCTGCTGACGGGGCCAAAGCCGAGCAGCGCCTCGCCCGGGCCGGCCTCAAGGGCGTCCAGCCGGAGCGTCGCCTCCGGAGCGTAATGGCGCGACATCTGGCCGGGTGCACGCGGCCGGTCGGGGTCGCTCGCCGGCCGCGACAGCGGCATGCCAAGAAATCGGTCAAGCGCCTCCGTGGCGAGCCCGCCGGGCCGCAACAGAAACGGGGCGGCGCCGGTCATGTCGACAATGGTCGACTCAAGCCCGACCGGGCAGCGCCCACCATCGAGGATGAGGTCCACACGGTCGCCAAGTTCGGCGGCGACCTCGCGCGCCGTCACCGGGCTGATCCGGCCGGAACGGTTCGCCGAGGGCGCCACCAGTGGCCCGCCAAATGCGGTGATGAGGTCATGGGCGACCGAGTGGCCGGGATGGCGCAGCGCGATGGTGTCGAGCCCGGAGCGGGCGAGGTCGCAGGTCTGCCCCGTCGCCGCCACCGGCAGGACGAGGGTCAGCGGGCCGGGCCAGTAGAAACCGGCGAGAAAGGCCGCTGCGCCGTCGAGCCGGGCCTCTCGGCGCGCCATGTCCGGCCCGTCCACATGGGCGATCAGCGGGTTGAAACGCGGGCGCGCCTTGGCGTCGTAGAGCCGCGCCACTGCGTCGGGACTGGCAGCATTGGCGGCAAGGCCGTAGACGGTTTCGGTCGGCATGGCGACGAGGCCGCCGTCACGCAGGATGCGCACGGCCTCATCGATGGCGTCATAGCCGGCTCTGACAATCGGGGCGTCCATCAGCCGGATGTGCCGGTTGTCATGCCAGTGTCAAGAAAGTGTGGACAGTGGGGGCGTCAGGGGGCTCGCCTTGCGGTGACGCGCGCCTCGACGCGCACGCTTTCGGCAACATAGTCGCCGCCGGGGTCGCTCTTCATGCCGATGTCGAGGGCGCTGCGGCTGAGGATCGCCGTTCCGGTCATCTCCGCCATGTCGCCGGCAAGGGCGAGGTCGAAGCGGAAAGGCACGCTCACGGACATGTCCTTCAGGGTGAGTCTCGCCTCGGCGACATAGCCGCCCGCCTCGTCGCGTCGAAAGGTGTCGAGCGTCACGGTGGCGAGCGGGAAGCTGCGCGGATCGAGCCATTCGGCCGCCTTCAGGCTGTCGTCATAGAGCTTGGTGCCGGTCACGGCGCTGGCCGTCTCGACACGTACGCTGGCCGAGGCCGCGTCGAGAGCGTCCGGATCGAAGGTGATGTCGGCCTGCCAGCGTTCGAAGCGGCCCTCATAGGGCCGGCCGTCATGGACGCCGGAGAAGGTGATCGCGGAGGCCGCCGGATCGACGATCCAGTCGGAGGCGGCTGTGGGTGTGGCCGCGGCTGGGATGGCGGCGGTGCCCGGCTGGATCAGAAGGGGCACCGCAGCGATGACTGCAAACACGGCGAGCGCCCCGCCAAAGCTCAGCAGCGCGCCGCGCGGCGGTGCGGCCGGTCCGCCGGTCTTGCCGAACAGCCCCGGCACCATGCGCTTGAGGACGCCGTCCCCGGCCGCAAATTCATGCTTCAGCGCCCCGGCGACATGCAGCACGAGAAGGCCGATCGCGAGCCAGGCCAGTTTGGAGTGGACAAACTCCACCGCGCCATGGCCGGCCTTGTTGGCGAGGAACCCCACGCCCGGAATGTCCGGCCAGCTGATCACGCCGAACAGCACGGTCGGCACATCGAATGCGTAGGCGGTGGACACATACAGCCAGCCGGTGATCGGCATGGCCAGCATCAGGGCGTAGAAGCCGATATGAACCGCGTGAGAGGCCAACCTTTCCCGTGCGGGCATGCTGGCCGGCAACGGCGGCGGCGGGTTCAGCACCCGCCATCCGATGCGCGCAAGCGTGAGGATGAGCACCATGATGCCGAACGATTTGTGCATCTGGTAGAGCTGCTGCTTGCCCGGCGCACCGTCGGGCAGGTCGCCCATGGACCAGCCGACGGCGATCAGCCCGGCAAGCATCAGCGCGATCATCCAGTGCAGGGTGATCGAAATGGCCGTGTAGCGCGGTGCGCGGGCGATGGGGGCGGCTTCGGTCATGGCGGGGTCCCTTGGCGGCGGTCGGGCTGGCCGGAACGGCGAGCGGGCGGGCGCCCGGGAAGCGCCCGCCCGCGGCGTTTGCGTTACGGGCCTACAGATCCTGCTTGAATTCGCCGGAGAAGGTCACCTTCACATCTGCGCCGATCCACGGGATGAGGGCGTCCATGCCGAAATCGGCCCGCTGGATCGTGGTCGAGGCGGTGAAGCCGATAATGTCCTGGTCCGGCGCCCAGGGGGCGTTGGCCAGGCCGTTATAGGTGACGTCAAGGGTCACCGGCCGGGTCTCGCCGAGGAAGGTGAGGTCGCCGGTCACCTCGCCGGTGTTGGGGCCGGTCCGGGTCACCGACGTGGAGGTGAAGGTGATCTGCGGATATGTGTCGGCGTTGAACCAGCGATCATTGTTGGTGAGGTCGTCCTGCCAGCTGTCGAACTCGCTGTCGGCATGGCTTGCCTTGTAGTTTCCGGGATAATGGACCAGCAGGTCCTGTGCGTTGATCATTACCGAAAGCGTAGAGTTTTCAGGCGTCTCCGGATCGAAATTGAGGTCGGCGTCAAAATCGCCGAAGCCTGTGCGGTATTTTGAGATGCCGCCGGAATGGCCGACATAGAAACCGAGGAAGGCGTGGTTGCGGTCGAGCGAATAGTTGCCGGCAGCAACATCGCCGAGTGTGGCCGCGGTGGCTTCGCCTGCCGCATCGATCGGGGCCGCCGCTTCGCTCGCTGGGGCTGGCTCTGCTTGCCTTTCGGCGGCGGCGGGTGCCTCGGCGGCGCCGCAGGCGGCGATCAGGACGAGGCCGGCGGCCGCGGCGCTGAGGTGGGTAAGTGTGGTCATGGGGGTCCTCCTTGTTGGGTCTGTTGGCGATGTTAAGGGGTCAGGCTGGCTTATCCGACGCTCAGAAATTCGCCGGAAAAGGAAATCCGCACCTCCTCGGAAACGAACTGGGTCAGCGCGTCCATGCCGAATGCGGTGCGGTCGAACGTGCCGGTGACGGTAAAGCCGATCCGCCGCCGGCCGCCATCAAGCGGCGAGGTTGCAGTGCCGTTATAGGTCACGTCCAGTGTCACCGGCCGGGTTACGCCGCGCAGGTTGAGATCGCCGGTCAGGCGTCCGGTATTCGGCCCGGTCTGTTCCGCTGCCGTCGAGACGAAGCTGATCTGCGAGAAGCGCTCCCCGTCCAGGAAGCGTCCGTCGGTGGACAGGTCGCGTTCCCAGTCGGCCTTCTTCTCCGGGTCGGGATAGTGGGTCTCAAGGGCCATCGGGTCGATCTGCAGCGACACGCGCGAGCGGGTCGGCGTGTCCGGGTCGAAATCGAGCTGGGCATCGAACTGCGTCAGGTCTATCCGGTAGTCGGAAATCCCGAAATGGGTGACCGAGACGGTCAGGAAGGCATGTGCCGGGTCGAGAACGAAATTACCGCTCTCGACACGCTCAAGGCCGGCATCGACCGAGACGCATCCGGCACAGACAAGCGAACAGGCAGCGATCGCGGCGATCAGGTGCATGTCGGCTCTCCTCACCTTGCTGCTCCCCTCAACCAGATAGTCAAGACTAGGCGCGCTGCCAGTGCCGGATTATCGCTAGGGCAGGAAAAACACTGTTTCCACAGGAGGAGCACGCATGAGCTACCAGGCGCCGGTTGATGAGATCCGCTTCATCCTGCAGAAAGTGGCGGGACTGGACCGGCTGAACGGTGCGCCCGAATTCGAGGCGTATGACCCGGAGCTGGTCTTGCCGATCCTCGAAGAGGCCGGCCGGCTGGCGGCGGACATTCTGGCGCCTCTGAATGCCGGGGGCGACAAGGCCGGTGCAACCCTGACCGAGGCGGGCGTGACCGCCGCGCCCGGCTTTGCCAAGGCCTATGCGGCCTTTCGCGATGGCGGCTGGATGGGGCTTGCCTTTCCACAGGCACATGGCGGGCAGGGGCTGCCTAAGGCGCTGGCGCTTGCGGTCATGGAGATGGTGCACGGCGCCAACATGGCGTTCGGCCTGTGCCCGCTGCTCACTTTCGGCGCGATCGAGGCGCTGATCGCCCATGGCAGCCCCGAGCAGCAGGCGCTCTACCTGCCAAGGCTCGTCTCCGGAGAATGGACCGGCACCATGAACCTGACCGAGCCGCAGGCCGGCTCCGATGTCGGCGCGCTGCGGACGAAGGCGGTGCCGCTGGGCGACGGGCGCTATGCGATCACTGGACAGAAGATCTACATCACCTGGGGGGACCATGATGTGGCAGGGAACATTGTCCACCTGGTGCTGGCGAGGATGCCGGATGCGCCGGCGGGCTCGAAGGGGGTCTCCCTGTTCGTGGTGCCTAAGGTTCTGGTCAACGCCGATGGCAGCCTTGGGGAGCCCAACCGGGTTGCCTGTATCGGGCTTGAGAGGAAGCTTGGCATCCACGCCTCGCCGACCTGCGTGATGGAGTATGACGGTGCCACCGGCTGGCTTGTGGGAGAGGAGAACCGGGGCCTCGCCCACATGTTCACGATGATGAACTCCGCCCGTCTCAATGTCGGGCTGGAGGGGGTTGGCGTTGGCGAGGCGGCCTACCAGGCGGCGTTCGCCTATGCCCAGGAGCGCAAGCAGGGCAGGGCACCCGGCGTGGAGGGCGCCGCGCCGATCCTGCACCACTCCGACGTTCGCCGCACGCTGACCACGATGCGCGCACGCGTGATGGCGGCCCGGGCCATCTGCTATGCCTGCGGGATCGCCGCAGACCTTGCCGTGAGCGTGGCCGATCCCGCCGCGCGGGCGGCTGCAGCGGCGCGGGAGAACCTGCTGACGCCGATCGCCAAGGCCTGGTCGACCGACATGGGCGTGGAGGTCGCCAGCCTCGGCGTGCAGGTGCATGGCGGGATGGGCTTCATGGACGAGACGCTGGCGGCCCAGCTCTACCGCGATGCCCGCATCGCGCCGATCTATGAGGGCACCAACGGCATCCAGGCGATCGACCTGGCCGGGCGCAAGGTCGCGGCCGATGGCGGCGCCGCAATGGCGGCGATGCTGGAGGAGGTCGCAGACACCGAGCGCGAGGCGCGCGCCAGCAATGAGCCGCAGCTGGTGCAGGTGGCCGACAGGCTGGCGGCGGCCCGCGCGGCGCTCGGCGAGGCGACCCGCTGGATGGTCGAGACCATGGCGGGTGACCGTGAGACGGCGCTGGCCGGCGCGACCGCCTATCTGGCGCTGGCCGGGGACGTGATCGGCGGGCATTTCCTGACCCGCGGGGCCGTCGCCGCCCGCGAGGAGGACGCGCGGATGCGCGCGCGGATGACCGCACTTGCCGGCTTCTATGCGGAGACCAACCTGGCGCAGGCGCCCGGCCGCGTCGCCGGTATCACCGATGCCGGCCGCCAGGTGATCGCCGACAGCGATGCCCTGTTCGGGCTGTCTTGATCTTGCGGGCGAGGCGCCGCACCCTCGCCTGCGATGGATCTCTCCGCCAATCTCGACATTCTGGCTGCCGCTCTGGAGCCGCCGCCCGGCCACCAGCGCGCGGCGGACGAGGACGCGCCGCCGCCCTCCGGATCGGTCACCTTCAGCCTCGCCGATCCGCCGGGGCGGGCCCGCGGCGGCGAGGCGATCGAACGCCTCGCCGAGGCGCCGCTGATCACCGTCAGCCCGGACAGCCCCGCGGCACGCCTTGACGAGGCGGTCGCCCGCCGGCTGGTCAGTGCCGAGCAGGTCGTTGGCGGCGGCGCTCTGACCGAGGCTGTCGCCGACCAGGCTGGAGAGCCGGTTGCGGCAGTGGGGCGGATCACGGCCTTTTTCGACGGGCGCATCCGCTATTGCACCGGCACGGTGATTGCCGAACGGGTGGTGCTGACCGCCGGCCACTGCGCTTTCGCCCGGGCGCGCGCGTATGAGCGCGAAGGCCGCTTTGCCGACTGGATCCAGTTCCAGCCGCAATACCGTGCCGGCCAGGCGCTCGGCAGCTGGTCGGGCGAGCGCGCCTATGTGCTGAAGGGCTGGGCCGACCCTGCGGCGCGGTCCAGTGAGGGGCCCTATGATTTCGCGCTGGTCCGGCTGGCAGAGCCGATCGCGGCGGCCACCGGCGTGGCGCCGGTCTATGCCAATACCACGCCCGACGGACCGTTCACCGCACTCGGCTATCCCCACCAGCCGAGCGGCGGCTATCCGTTCGACGGACGGTTTCTCTATGCCAGCACGGGCGAACGGGTCGTGGACGGCTCCTGGCAGCTGATCAAGGCGGAGAACGGGCTGACCGAGGGCTCCTCCGGCGGGCCCTGGCTGACCCGGGTGGCGGGCACACTGGCGGTCGCCGGGATCAACTCGACCAAGCCGGTCAGCAGTGACGACCACACCTGGTCGCCGCTGTTCGGCGACCCATTCCAGCGCTTGCTGGCGCGCGTGCTTGGCGACATGGCGGGGGTCTGATCATGGCGGTGCCGGGCGATGAGGACTGGCGCGCCGCGCTCACACGGTCTGCCCTGCCGGGCAGCGTGAGGGTGACCTTCTCGGTGCGCACGGCACCGGGCGAGACGATCTACAGCCTGCGATGCCGCGATGAGGCGGGGCAACCGATCGGCGACACGCGCGACTATGACCTCCTGAAGGTGGCGATGGGCCGGATGGAACGCCTCGCCGAGGCAGCCGGCGCGCCGCCCTTCACCGTCTCGCTTGACCTGTCGACGGGCGTCGTCTCCTACTCCAAATAGACATCCTGCCGGCGCGATTTGACGTCGGGCATGCGCCATGCATAAGCGCAATGGGTCCAGTGCAACAGCTTTACGCAGCGGCATGTGATACCTATATCAGGTTGATAAACAAGGGCGCCGCGGCGCCGTGAACAGAGGGGAGAGGGTGACCATGTGGCTGAACCTGCTGAAAGCGAAGCTTCATTCGGCCACGGTAACCCAGTGCGACCTGCATTATGAGGGCTCGGTCTCGATTGACCAGGACCTGCTTGAGGCGGCGGGAATCCTTCCCCACGAGCATGTCGACATCTGGAACGTCACCAATGGCGCCCGGATCTCGACCTATGCGCTGGAGGCCCCCCGCGGGTCGAAGACGATCGGCGTCAATGGCGCGGCGGCCCGGCATTTTGCCGTAGGCGACACGGTGATCATCGCCGCGTTCGCCCATGTGGAGGCGGAAAAGGCGCGCCAGCACGCCCCGACTGTCGTGCTTCTCGGCGAAGGCAACGAGATCAAGCGCCCCGCCTGACCCGCGCCCGCTTGGCCGGCCGCAGGTTTTGTGTGACACTTCGTTGAGCGTTGTTTTCAATTCAGGCACGGGCAGCCCGGACGGCTCCCGCTGGAGGACTGGCATGGCCATTGAGACTTTCGACGTGCTGATCGTCGGTGCCGGGCTTTCGGGCATCGGCCAGGCGCGCCACCTGCAGGAAAAATGCCCTGGCAAGAGTTTTGCGATCCTGGAGGGCCGCGAGGCCATGGGCGGAACCTGGGACCTCTTTCGTTATCCCGGCATCCGCTCCGACAGCGACATGCACACGCTGGGCTATTCCTTCAAGCCATGGACGGAGGCGAAGTCGATTGCCGACGGGCCGTCAATCCGCCGCTACATCCATGACACGGCCGCCGAGGGCGGGATTGAGGCGCACATCCGCTATGGCCACTGGGTGCGGCGGGCTGAGTGGTCGAGCGAGGACGCCAGCTGGACGATCACGTGCGAACGCTCCGGCAGTGATGAGCGCGTGCAGCTCAAGGCCAACATGCTGCTGATGTGCGCGGGATATTACAGCTATAAGGGCGGGCACACGCCGCATTTCGAGGGCCGGGAGGACTTTTCCGGCGCGGTGATCCACCCTCAGGAATGGCCGGACGACCTCGACTATTCGGGAAAGCGTGTGGTCGTCATCGGCTCCGGCGCGACGGCGATGACGCTGGTGCCGGCGATGGCAGACGGGGCCGCGCATGTCACCATGCTGCAGCGCTCGCCAACCTATGTGGTCTCGCGGCCCGACCGCGATGCGATCGCCAATACCCTGCGCAAGGTGCTGCCCGGCCAGCTGGCCTATGACCTGACGCGGCGCAAGAACGTGGCCCTGCAGTCCTTCTTCTACAAGCGCACGCGCACCCGGCCAGACAAGATCCGGGACCTCCTGCTGGGCGGGGTTCGCAAGGCGCTGGGCGACGACCAGACCAATGCGCACTTCACGCCGCGCTACAATCCCTGGGACCAGCGCCTCTGCCTGATTCCCAATGGCGACCTTTTCGAAGCTATCAATGCCGGGACCGCGTCGGTGGTGACCGACGAGATCGAGCGGTTCACAGAGACAGGCATCCGGCTGAAATCGGGCGCCCATCTCGATGCGGACATCATCGTGACGGCGACCGGGCTCGAACTGGTCATTCTCGGCGATGCGGATTTTGTGGTGGATGGCCGCCCGGTCGATTTCTCCGAGACGTGGAGCTATCTCGGCATGGCCAATTCGGGCGTACCGAACCTCATCGCCACCTTCGGCTACATCAACGCGTCCTGGACCCTGCGCGCCGACCTTATTGCGGAATACACCTGCCGGCTGATCAATCACATGGACGCAGCCGGCATGCGCCAGGCCACGCCGCAAGTGCGGCCGGAGGATGAAGGCATGGCGCCGCGGGACTGGATCGACAATTTCTCCGCCGGATATATGCGCCGGGTGCTGGACAGATTCCCGAAACAAGGCGACCGCCTGCCCTGGATCAACAGTCAGGACTATGCGCTGGAAAGGAAGATCTTCCGCACGCTGCCTGTCGATGACGGCGTGATGACTTTCACAAACCCGAAACCGGCCGAGCGCGCCAGCGCACGGGTCGACCGGATGCGGGAACTGGCGGCCGAATAGAGCAGACACGCGCCGGCTTGGTATCGGGGCCAGTGGAAACACGCGCGGGCAAGGCCCGCCGGCCGGTCAGCCCGCGCCCTGCGGGGGCGTCTGGCGAATCGGGGCTGCCGTGAGCGA
>CAYPQD010000008.1:0-49108 GCA_964412785.1 uncultured Hyphomonadaceae bacterium | reverse complement strand
GCCGTGAGCGACAGGGCCGTGAGCGACAGGAATGCGGGAGACTGCCTGTCGGCGCCGGCGAGCCCGGGCAGCAGGGCGCGCGCCGCGCTCATTTCGGCACAACCGGCCCGGTTGCGCGTTCGCTCTGCGGCACGCCGAGCGCCTCCAGCTCGGCGGCGCGCCGCTCGCGCACAGCGGTGTCATGACTAATGTCTTCGGCAAACGCCTGGCGCTCGGCAGCATAGTCCGCCAGGGCGCGCTCCATACAGGCATCGCGTTCGGCCTTTTCGTCGATCTCGCCGCAGGCCGACCAGGCGCGCGAGGTGTCGGATTCCTGCGTCGAGACACAGGCGGCGAGGCTGGTTGCGACGATTAGGCCGAGCATGAGTGCGCGTGTCACGGGGACCCTCCGATCCGTGTTCCAGTTTCGAAAGCGCCCGCTGGTCAGTTCAGCCAGAGCACGAAGAACAGGCTGTCTCCCCGAACCATGTTGCCAAACTGGCGCAGGCTGTCCATCCGGGTGAGCGGCCCGCGCTCCAGATAGGGTACGGCATTGGCGCCCTGCAGCCAGCCGACGAGGTCCATCTCGCCCGGCTGTTCGAACAGCTTTCGCAGGTTGAGGCCTATGCCGATGGCAGAGTCCTCGCCTCCCTGCGGGCTGGTGCGCCAGTAAGGGACGAGAATCTCGCCGTCGAGCACGGCTTCCAGCTCGCCGAGCACAGCCTGCCACTGGCTGGCGACCCCGGCGGGAATTTCGAGGCCAAAGGCGGAGACCTGCGCGCCATTGGGCAACCATTCGCGGTCATTGTCGCTCTCCTGCTCAACCTTCGCCCAGAAGCTGCGATTGTGCGCGATCATTGCCTTGAAGTGGGCGTGGGCGGCGGCCGAGCGGGCGGCATCCGGCGTGCCTTCCAGGGTCCACAGCACGCTGGCGGCGGTGTCGATCCAGTCCTGCTCCACGAAATCGTAGAGCCGCGCCTCGGCCCCGCCGGTGAGCTCCAGCATGTCTGCGCGCGCGCTCATCACCCGCTCGATCGCCGGTGTCGGCTCCAGCGCCAGAACGGTCTGCGATACGCCGGAGAGCAGGTGGACATAGGCAAGCAGCCAGTCGGCATCGGCGCTGTCGAAGCGGACGACGCCGGAGAATTCGCTGCCGCGCGCGACCCGGTCGAAGCCGGTAACGCCGAGCAGGGCGGCGGCACTCTCAAACTTGGCGCGCGCGCCATCACCGTCAATGTCGAACCAGAGGTCGTCGAGGTCGATCACCGCAGCGAAGTCACGGCCATTGACGGCCTCTTCCAGCGGCGACCGGGCCTCGGCAAGGCTTGCCAGCATCGCCTCGAACACGCCGGCGACGTCGCCAGCCTCGAACGGGCGGGCATCCGGATTGGCCGGGATCGGCGCGCGCAGGCCAGGCAGGAAGTCCGGGCCGCTGACATTGGATTGCCAGCGCACCTGCAGGCCGGCCTCCACCGCGCGCAGGAAGCGCACCCCGCCGAGCAGGAAGTCGACCTGCGAGGCCTTGCCGAAATTGAACGCTGCCTGCAGGGACAGCATGGCATCGGCGCGTGCCAGGCCATGCTCGGCGATGTAGCCCGAAACCGGATGGATATCGCCCGCCATAGCCGTCGGACCGGGAACAGGCGCAGGAGCCGGTTCGGTCTGGGCGCGTGCGGGCGTCGCCAATTGCAGCAGCCCGGCGAGCAGCAGGGCGCCAAGGCGGGCAAGCGGTCGGGACATGGCGGGGCTCCTTGCGTGGCAAATTGTGATTGGACAATCACACTATGATCCGTGGCACAAGCCCATGATTGCAGCGCCGGTCGTAACTGACCGGCGCCAGCCTGTCACAGGCACCGCACCTCGGCATGGCGCGGGCAGCGGGTTTCGTGATCGTTGACGATCCCGACCGCCTGCATCCAGGCATAGACGATCACCGGCCCGGCGAACGTGAAGCCGCGATGCTTCAGCGCTCTTGAAACATCCTCCGACAGCGACGTCTTAGAGGGCACGTTTCGCCAGTGGTCGAGCGCGTTCACCTGCGGCTCGCCATCGACGAAGTCCCAGCACCAGGAGGCGAAGTCCTCGCCGGCATCGCGCATGGCAAGGTAGGCGCGGGCATTGCCGATCGTCGCCTCGATCTTTTTCGGGCTGCGAATGATCCCGGGGTTTTCCAGTGCGCGGGCGATCTTCGACGCGTCCCAGCGCACCAGGCGCTCCGGGTCGAAGCCTTCGAACGCCTCAAGGATCGCCGCGCGCTTCCTGAGAATGGTGATCCAGGAGAGGCCGGCCTGCATGCCGTCCAGCATCAGCTTGGCGAACAGCGCCTCGCTGTCGCGCACCGGAACGCCCCATTCCGTATCGTGATAGGCGCGGTAGAGCGGATCGTCTGCCGGCGCCCAGCCGCAGGGTATGTCGTCTGCCTCAGTCACCGCCGCTGGCCGCATTGACGGGGGGCCAGAGCGCCGGCGGGCCGATCACCGCCGCTGACTGGCCGCCGGCGGTGAGCGGGGCCTCGCCTGCGGCGGCGAGCCGGTCGATGCGGATCCGCGCCAGCGCATGGCCGCCTGCGGCCGACGTCACCATGCCGATCTCGCTGTCTCCGGCGAGCACGGGCGCACCCGGTTCCGCGCCGTCGGCGGCAAGGACGAGGCTCCGCTTGCGGATATTGCCGCGCCGGTGCATCCGAGAGACCACTTCCTGGCCGATGAAACAGCCCTTCTTCAGGTCGATGCCGCCCAGGAGGTCCATGTTGATGTCGGCCGGAAACACCTCAGCGGCGCCGAAATCCTCGCCGAATTCCGGAAGGCCGGCGGCGATGCGCCCCGCCTGCCAGAGGGTGAGGGCGGCAGCGTCGCCCGCAGGCGGTTCGGCGGTGAACGCACGCAGCCGGCCGCCGGGATTGCGGGGATCGGCGAACACATGTGGCGCGCCTTCCATCGCCGGACCAGGGCCCGTAATCACGGCGAGATCGTCGCGCGGTGCAATCGCGACATCGCTCCTCAGGCGGAACAGGGTGAGCCGCTTGTGCAGGTCGGCGAGCGCGCCGCGGGCAACATCGAGCAGGACGCCGGCCTCGTCGCGCAGGGCGAGAAAGTCGGCAATCACCTTGCCCTGCGGCGTCAGCAGGGCGCCATAGCGCGACTCGCCGGCCGGCCAGCCGGCGGTGTTGCAGGTCACCACGCGCTCAAGGAAGACAAGCGTGTCCGGTCCCGCAAGGGAGAGGACGGCGCGATCGCGAAGCAGGGCAAGGGGCGCATCCATGACCGCCGATGTAGGGGCTTGCCGGCCCGGCGTCACCCGACCCCCTCGGTTTCGATGTGGACGACGGCGCCGCAATGCTTGCAGTGCACCGCGTCGCGGTCATGGCGGGTAAGGCCGCAGGCATCGCATTCGACCGCCACCTTGTCGCTCTTCACGAAAAGCGCCCGCAACAGCCTGAGAAACAGGGTCAGCCCGAGCACCATGATCACGATGGAGAGCACCCGGCCGAAATCGCCGACCATCAGGATGTCGCCATAGCCCGTGGTGGTGAGGCTGGTCACGGTGAAATAGAGCGCATCAAGGAAGCTGTGGATCTGGTCGTTGACGCGCACCTGCGCCACGTAGACGAGTGCGGACATGATGAAGATAAAGACGATGAGATTGGTCACCCGCTCGGTGATGACCTCGTGCTCGCGCAGGTAGGAGGAGACCGCCCGCGCCCGGCGCAGCACAGTAAACGCGCGCACGATCCGCACCGCGCGCAGCACCCTGAGGAAGGCGAAGTTCTGGGTCAGCAGTGGTGCGAACATGGTCGCCACCACGATCAGGTCTGCCCAGTTGTACATCCGCCGGAAGAAGCGCTGTCTCGGACGAGCAATGTAGAACCGCGCGAGCAGGTCCAGCGCAATCACCGCGCCGATGACGTAATCGATCCAGATATGTGCGACCGCGCGCGCTTCGAAGGGCGCCAGCAGGAAATAGGTGATGGTTGCCATATCGAAGGCCAGCAGGACAAGCCGGAACGCCCAGGGCACCCGTCCGGTCCCCTCATAGAGCCAGAAGATCTGCCGGTTGAGCCCCCTGCGTTCGCTCATGCAGCGGGCGCGCCCGACGCCTCCGGTTCGAGGGTCTCGGCAAAGCGGACGGGCCGGCCCTGGCCTTTCGCGACGATCTCGCCGTCGCGCATGATGCTGGTCCCGCGCACAAGGGTCGCCACCGGCCAGCCGGTCGCCTCAAACCCATCGAACGGGGTCCAGCCGCATTTCGATTTCGACCAGTCGGCAGTAATGGTTTCCCGCCGCGCCATGTCGACAAGGGTGAAGTCGGCGTCATAACCTTCCGCAATCCGGCCCTTGTTGATGATGCCGAAAATGCGCTGCGGGCCGGCGGATGTCAGGTCGACAAAGCGGCGCAGCGTCAGCCTGCCGGCATTCACATGGGTCAGCAGCAGCGGCACGAGCGTCTGCACGCCGGGCATGCCCGATGGCGAGGCCGGGTAGGGGCGTGCCTTCTCCTCCAGGGAGTGCGGGGCATGGTCGGAGCCAAGGACGTCGACGATCCCGGCATTGAGGGCCCGCCACAGGGCGTCCACATGCCGTTGTTCGCGGATCGGCGGGTTCATCTGGGCAAAGCCCTCAAGGCGCTGATACGCCTGCGGCGCGACGAGGGTGAGGTGTTGCGGTGTCACCTCGACGCTGGCGACATCCCTTGCGTCCCGCAGCAGCTCCATCTCCTCCGCGGTGGTGATGTGCAGGACATGGATCCGCTTTCCCGCGGCGCGGGCGAGCCGCAGGAGGCGCTTGGTCGACTGGATCGCCGCCTCGGCGTCACGCACCTCCGGGTGACTCGTCCAGTCGCCTTCGCGCGCCAGCCCGCGGCGCTCGGCGAGGCGGTATTCATCCTCGGAATGGAAGGCGGCCCGGCGGCGGATCGCGCCGAGGACGCGGGCGACGCCCTCATCGCTTGCCACCAGCAGCGAGCCGGTCGAGGCGCCCATGAACACCTTAACGCCGCAGCAGCCGGGCATCGCCTCCATCTCTGCCAGCAGGTCGGCATTCTCATTGGTCGCCCCGGCATAGAAGGCATGGTCGACGTCCATCCGCCCGCTGGCCCGGGCAAGCTTGTCGGCGAGCATGTCCGGCGTCGTGGTGGCCGGTTCGGTGTTCGGCATCTCGAAGACAGCGGTGACGCCGCCGAGCGCAGCAGAGCGCGCGCCCGTTTCCAGGTCTTCCTTCCACTCAAGGCCGGGCTCGCGGAAATGGACCTGGCTGTCGATCACGCCGGGCAGGACATGCAGGCCGGTCGCGTCGAGGGTCTCGCCGGCATGGGCTGTGGCGAGGTCACCGATCGCGGCGATGCGGCCATCACGCACGCCAATATCTGCCGGTCCCTCCCCGCCGGGAGTGACCAGCGTGCCGCTGCGGATAAGGAGGTCGAAGCCCTGGCTCATGATCAATGAGATGGGATGCCGCAGTGAGCGGGTGTGTCAACTCACCCAGGTGATCTCGTCATCCCGATAGCCCTGGAAATAGAGGGCGGTGACAAGGTCGCACTCAGAAATTGCCGCGCGGGCCCCGGCAGCGACAACCGGCTTGGCGCGGTAGGCGAGGCCGAGCCCGGCAGCTGTTATCATTGCAAGGTCATTGGCGCCGTCACCGATGGCGAGCGCGGCGTCGGGACCGAGGCCGAGGGCGGCGGCTTCCTCGGTCAGGGCCGTCAGCTTGGCTTGCCGGCCGAGGATGGGCCGGCCGATCGCGCCCGTCAGCGCCGTGCCGTCATCGATCAGCGTATTGCCGCGATGGGCTTGGAAGCCGGCATCGGCGGCGATCCGACCGGTAAAGTAGGTAAATCCGCCTGAGACGAGGACGCAGCGCGCGCCGGCGGCTGACAGGGTCGCCGTCAGGGTCCGCGCACCGGGCGACAGGGTGAGGCGTTCGCGATAGCAGCGCTCCAGGGCGTCGAGGCCGAGGCCCTCAAGGCGCGCGACCCGCTCGGTCAGCGCGCCCTCGAAGTCGAGCTCGCCGCGCATTGCCCGTTCGGTAATCGCGGAGATTTCCGCCTTGAGGCCGGCATAGTCTGCGAGTTCGTCGAGGCATTCCTGCGCGATGATGGTGGAGTCCATGTCGCAGATAAGAAGGCGCTTGCGCCGGCCTTCTTCGGGCAGGACGCAGACATCGGCTCCGGGCAGGCTGTCAGCCAGCCGGGCCTGCACGGCTTCAGGGTTGGGCGCTGCGAGGCAGGCTTGGACGGCGCATTGGCCACCGCGTTCGCCGAGTACCTGCGGCGGTCCGGCGATAATGCCGGTCCCGGCCAGGGCTTGACCGAGCCGTTCGCCGAGGTCGTCCGCCCGGCCGTGTGCGACCGCCACTGCGGCACATGTCATTGCAGTCTCCATCGGTCTCTGCGCCTTTCCACGCCACGGCGAAGGGCGTAAGTCGGTCAACCCATGTCGCCCGCGCTCCTCATCCACGGTCCGACCGCAAGCGGCAAGACCGCGCTTGCGCTCGCCCTCGCCGAACGGCTCGACGCCGACGTGGTGAACGCCGATTCCATGCAAGTCTACAGCGACCTGCGCATCCTGTCGGCCCGGCCAACGCCCGAGGAAGAGGCGCGCGTGCCGCACCATCTGTTCGGCCATGTGGATGCCGCCGAGCGCTATTCCACCGGCCGCTGGCTCGACGAGGCTGGCCGGGTGCTGCGAGACCTTGCCCAGCGCGGGCGGCGGGCGGTGATTGTCGGCGGCACCGGGCTCTACTTCCTGGCCCTCACTGAGGGGCTGAGCGAAATCCCGCCGGTGCCGGAGGAGATTCGCGCTGATGTGCGCGTGATGCTGGCGGCGGAGGGGCCGGAAGGCCTCTACCGGCGGCTGCTGGCCGTCGATACGGAGGCGGCACACCGCATCGGCCCGACCGACCGCCAGCGACTGTCGCGCGCGCTGGAGGTCTGGCTGGCGACCGGCCGGCCGCTGAGCAGCTTTCAGGGGGCCCGGGCACGGCCCCTCCTGGAGCCGGGCGAGTGGCTCGGCGTGGCGCTGACACCGCCGCGGGCGCGGCTTTATGCGCGGATTGACCGGCGCTTCGACGGAATGATGGTGTCCGGCGCGATGCAGGAGGCCGAGACGCTGGTCGGGCGGGGCCTCGACAAGGAGCTGCCGGCAATGAAGGCCCATGGCATGCCGTGGTTTGCCGCCTTCCTGCGCGGTGAATTGACGGCCGAGAATGCTGCTGAGCACGCCAAGCGCGACACGCGGCGCTACGCCAAGCGCCAGTTCACCTGGATCGCCCGGCAGTTCCCGTTCTGGCCGCGGATTCCCTCGCCGGAGCTTGAACCGCGCAAAAAGGTAATTCTTGCCCTCTATAAGGCGATTGACGCGGGTTAAGGGGTAGGTTATTCCTTTTCTTGGAGTTTGAGGAAACCCCAATGCGTGAGCTGCAACACATAATCCTGACCGTACGACTTTTCCTGCGTCCATAGCTGGCCTGGAGCGAGCCAGCCGCGGGCGTGGGGTATCAAGGGTCTCCCTGCGGAGACCCTTTTTTCTTTGTCGACCGCCACCCCTGACCGAAATCGAAACGAGACCGAACCGAGACCGATCCCATGAAACCCGCCCTTGACCAGATCGACCGCCAGAGCGCTCGCGCGCAAGTGCCCGCTTCATCCGTGATGCTGAGCGGCGCGCAGATCGTCATCGACGTGCTGAAGGAGCAGGGCGTGGAGGTCATGTTCGGCTATCCGGGCGGGGCGGTGCTGCCGATCTATGATGCCCTGTTCGACGCCCCTTCGATCCGCCATGTGCTGGTGCGCCATGAGCAGGGGGCGGGCCACGCAGCGGAGGGCTATGCCCGCTCCACCGGCAGGCCGGGCGTGGTGCTCGTGACGTCCGGGCCCGGTGCCACCAACACCGTGACCCCGATCGCCGACGCGATGATGGACAGTATCCCGATGGTGGTGATCACCGGCCAGGTGCCGACGCACCTCATCGGCACCGATGCCTTCCAGGAGTGCGACACGGTCGGCATCACCCGCTGCTGCGCCAAGCACAACTATCTTGTGACCGATGTCGACCGCCTTGCCTGGACCCTGCACGAGGCCTTCCTCGTCGCCACGTCCGGCCGGCCGGGCCCGGTCGTGGTCGACATCCCGAAGGACATCCAGTTCGCCATGGGGCGGTATGTGGCGAAGTCTGCGGTGACGCGGGCAAGTTATGCCCCGCGCCGCGAGCCGAAACCAGAGCGCATCCAGCAGGCCCTCGACCTCATGGCCCTCGCCCGCCGGCCGGTCTTCTACACCGGCGGCGGCGTCATCAATTCTGGGCCGGAGGCGTCCCGCCTGCTGCGGGAGTTGCAGGCGCTGACCGGCTTTCCGCTGACCTCGACCCTGATGGGGCTCGGTGCCTTTGATGCCGACCACCCGGACTGGCTCGGCATGGTCGGCATGCATGGCAGCCTTGAGGCCAACCAGGCGATGCATGCTTGCGACCTGATGATCTGCGTGGGGGCGCGCTTCGACGACCGGGTGACCGGGCGGATCGATGCCTTCTCGCCGAACTCGAAGAAGGTCCACATCGATATCGACCCCTCCTCGATCAACAAGATCGTACGGGCCGATGTGCCGGTGGTGGCCGATTGCGGCGCTGCCCTGAAGGCGATGGTCGATGGCTGGAAGGCCCGTGGCACGAGGGCGCAGGATCTGGAGCCCTGGAAGGCGGAGATCGCGGGATGGCGGGCGCGCCAGTGTTTCGCCTATGCGCCCGATCCCGCCTCCATCAAGCCGCAATACGCGATCGAACGGCTGTACGCGCTGACCCGAGACCGCAATGTCTTTATCTCGACAGAGGTCGGCCAGCACCAGATGTGGGCGGCGCAGTTCTTCCATTTCCACGAGCCCAACCGCTGGATGACGTCGGGCGGGCTCGGCACCATGGGCTATGGCCTGCCGGCTGCGCTCGGCATCCAGGCGGCGCACCCTCACGCCCTGGTCATCGACATTGCCGGCGAGGCCAGCGTGCAGATGGTCACACAGGAAATGTCGACGGCGGTGCAGCACGACCTGCCGATCAAGGTGTTCATCCTCAACAATGAGTGGATGGGCATGGTGCGCCAGTGGCAGGAGCTGCTGCATGGCGAGCGCTATTCCCATTCCTATTCCGCCGCCCTGCCGGACTTCGTGAAACTGGCGGAGGCCTATGGCTGTCTTGGCCTGCGCTGTGACGAGCCGGCCGAGCTCGACGCGAAGATCCTTCAGATGATCGAGTATCCCGGACCAGTGCTGTTCGACTGTCGCGTCACAAGGGACGAGAACTGCCTGCCGATGATCCCGTCGGGGGCGGCCCACAACGAGATGATCCTGGGCGAGATCCAGGGTGATGAAATCGGCGAAGATGGAAAGAGGCTGGTGTGATGAAGCGTTCGATTGCCCCCCTGAGAATGGTGCGGTCCGCTGCGTCGGGCCTGACCTTCGGCCAGCCGCCGCGCGCCGCCGCAGCCGCCCATGAGGGCCTGACCTTCGCGATGGCGTTCGATGCCGCCCCTTCCGAGCGGCCATCGGCCCGGCCAGTGCCCGGCCTGCGCCTCGCCGCGCGTGACGGTGTGCGCATCACCGGCTTTGGAAGCTGATCCTGAAGCCTGCCAGGCGCCACGTTTGTCCGATTGCCCGGCATGGCGGGTCCGTGGCAATACCTCTGCGGGTCATCGGAGGGGTTCGTAATGGATATCCAGTCAGTCTTCGAATGGGGCGGTTCGCATGGGGAATTCCTGGGCGCGATATTCACCGCCCTTGCGGCTGGGGTCGCGCTTGTCAGCATGCTGCTGTCGCGGCATGAGACGCATCGCCAGCGTCTGCTGCAGCGCGAAAGCCTGCGCCAGAGGATTGATGGGGCGAGCCTCGACTGGGGCTGCACCGTGATCGACACCCTGAGCGAGGCCAGCGCGCTTGCCCTGTCCCACCACCTGACCGAGGCGGAGATGCAGTCAAGACGGCTGGACGTGGCGCGGCGGCTGTCGGCTCTGATCGACCAGGGACGGATGTTCTTCCCGAATGTTGATCCCGATGGCCACGGCACCGACAAGGAGCAGGCCTACAAGGGCAAGCGCCCGGCCATCCTCGATGCGGTGATGTACGCCTATTATGAGGTGATGGAAATCGGCCAGGGACCGGTGCGCGGCGAGGACAGTGCCGGTTTCATAACCGAATGCCGCCGCCTGGCGGTTTCGGAGCTGCAGGCGCACCTTGACCCACACCGGCTCGACGAGGTGATCGAACGCTATACCGATCAGCGCCCGCGCGCGCGCGCGGACGCGCTCAACCGGGCCGGGCGGCTCGGCATCATTCTCGATGCACGTCGGCCAGGCCTGCTGACCCGGGCGCATGACCGCGGCTGGATGGACCTGGTCCCGGCCGAGGAGCGCCGGCGGCTCCTCCACGACGTCCAGGAACGCGAGGCCCCTGCGCCATGACGACCCATGATCGCGGCGATGACGGCCCCCGTTCGGCCTATGACATGGTCCATGACGATGCGCCGTTCGAGCGACGCACCCTGGCGATCATGGTCGACAATGAGCCGGGCGTGCTCGCCCGCGTCGTGGGACTGTTCTCTGCGCGCGGCTACAATATCGAGAGCCTGACCGTTGCCGAGGTGGATGCCAGCCGCCATCGTTCGCGTATCACTGTCGTCACCGGTGGCACGCCGCAAACGCTTGAGCAGATCGAAGCGCAGCTGCTGCGTATCGTTCCGGTGGCGCGCGTCATTGACGTGACCCGCTCGCGGGGTGGCATCGAGCGGGAGCTGGCCCTTGTCAAGGTCGCCGGAACGGGTCCGGACCGGGTCGAAAGCCTGCGCATCGCGGAGATCTTCCGCGCCAATGTCATCGACACCACGATCGAGAGCTTCGTCTTCGAACTGACCGGCGGCAGCGACAAGATCGATCAGTTCATCGAACTGATGAAGCCGCTCGGCCTCGTCGAGGTCTCGCGCACGGGCGTCCTCTCCATCCAGCGCGGCAAGGAGAAGGGATGAGACCGGTGGCCGGACGCCCGCCACGGATATGCAGTGTATATCCAAAGAAGGCCTGAAGCATGGCGATCATCGTGAAGGTATCGGAGTGGGGCGACAGCCTGGCGGTATGCCTGCCCAAGGCCGTGGTCGACCAGGTCCGCTCCGTTCACCGGCCCTCGCGCGGGTTTGAGCGGCTCGGACAGGCGAGCGAGGCGGTTCTCTCTGACGTGCGCAGCGTGCTGGCCTCGCTGACAGTCCTCCCGATGATCCATACCGTGCGGCGGGGGCAGCCGTGAAGCCCCCCCTCCTCCCTCCGGCCTGGCGCCGGGCCTGGTCGCTGTTCGGCGTGCCGGTCGACCTGGTGACGCTGGATGAGGCCGAGGCGTCGGTCTGGCAGGCGGCCAGCACGCGCCGGCGTCTGTCCTTTGTCACGCCCAACCTCAACTGGCTTGTCCGTGCCCTGCGGGACGAGAGCGCCCGCGCACAGGTCCTGCGCGCCGATCTCAGTCTGGCCGACGGGGCGCCCGTGGTGGCGCTTGCCCGCAGGCTCGGCGCGCCGATCCCGGGCCGGGCGGCCGGCTCTGACCTGTTCGAGCGCCTGCGCGCGCCGCGGACTGATGGGCGGCGGCTGCGTGTGTTTTTCTTCGGTGGGCGCGCCGGGGCCGCTGAGAGGGCTCGCGCCGCTGTTAATCACGAAGCAGGCGGCGTGAGGGCGGCAGGCTGGCTCGACCCTGGCCATGGCGATGTGGCGTCCATGAGCACGCCTGCCATCCGCCAGGCGATCAATGCCGCGAGGCCCGATTTCGTGCTGGTCGCGCTTGGCGCGGTAAAGGGACAGGCGTGGATCGAGGCGAACGAGGACGCGCTGGAGGCCCCGGTCATCGCCCATCTCGGCGCCGTCATCGACTTCGTCGCCGGCACCATCCCGCGCGCGCCGGTCGCGCTCAGGAAAACCGGCCTGGAATGGGCCTGGCGTATCGGCGCTGAGCCGGCTCTGTGGCGGCGCTACTGGAGCGACGGGCGCGCGCTGCCGGCACTCTGGTGGCGGGCCGGGCGGCTCAGGCAGGCGATGGCCGCGCTGCAGAGCAATCGTCCGCTGTCGGTGACATGCGACGGTCAGGCGCTGCGGCTTTCCGGCGACGCGACCTGGCCGCATCTCGGCCCGCTGCGTGAGGCCCTTGCAGGTGCCGACGGACCGCTCACCCTCGACCTCTCCGCACTTGCCGGCCTTGACGGCGGCGCGATCGCCCTCTTTCAACTGGCAGGGGTCGAGATCGCGTTCGCCGGCGTCTCACCGCGCCATGCGCGCCTGCTCGAAGCCCACCGCCTGTCCATCGCGCCTGTGGCCGCAGGTCCCGCCGCAACGCCCCGTCCCGCCGTTTCAACGACCAGAAGTGCGAGTGCCCCATGAACATCTATTACGACCAGGATGCCGACCTCAGCCTCATCAAGGCCATGAAGGTCGCCGTCATCGGCTATGGCAGCCAGGGCCATGCCCATGTGCTGAACCTGCGCGACAGCGGTGTCAGCGAGCTGCGGGTCGGCCTGCAGGCGGGCTCAGCGTCCCGGCCAAAGGCCGAGGCGGAGGGCCTCAGCGTGATCGCGCCGGCAGACTGCGCCAAGTGGGCGGATGTGCTGATGATCCTGGTGCCTGACGAGAAGCAGGCGGTCCTCTGGGCCAATGAGATCGAGCCGCATGTGCGCGACGGCCAGCACATCATGTTCGGCCATGGCTTCAACGTGCACTACAATCTGATCCGTCCGCGAGCCGGCGTCGACGTGTCCCTGTCTGCACCCAAGGGACCGGGCCATACCCTGCGCGACCAGTACCAGCGCGGTTTCGGCCTGCCAGGCCTTGTCGCAATCCATCAGGACGCGACCGGCACCGCCCGGGAGGTTGCGCTGTCCTACTCCAGGGCGATCGGCAATACCCGCGCAGGCGTCATCGAGACGAGCTTCCGTGAGGAGACCGAGACCGACCTGTTCGGCGAGCAGGCGGTGCTCTGTGGCGGCGTCGTGGAGCTCATAAAGGCCGGTTTCGACACCTTGGTAGAGGCGGGCTATGCGCCGGAAATGGCGTATTTCGAGTGCCTGCACGAGGTCAAGCTGATCGTCGACCTGATCTATGAGGGCGGAATCGCCAACATGAACTATTCGATCTCCAACACCGCCGAGTATGGCGAGTATGTCTCCGGCCCGCGTGTTATCACCGATGAGACACGCGCGGCGATGAAGAAGGTTCTGGACGATATCCAGACCGGCAAGTTCGCACGCGACTGGGTTCTGGAGAATCAGGCTGGCGCTCCCGGCTTCCACGCCATGCGCGCGCGCATGAATGCGCACAAGGTCGAAGAGGTCGGCGAAAGGCTGCGCGCCATGATGCACTGGGCCCAGAACGACCGCCTCGTCGACAAGAGCCGGAACTAGCAAGGCTGCTAGGCTGGCTCGGCCCGGTGGCCGTGCCGGCCCACCCGGTCCCTACAGAAAATTCACCCGACCTGGCGCCCTGATCGCGCTAGCCAGGGATCGGGTGTCCACGTCCGAAAGGGTAGAGTTCATGCGTTCCGGTCTTTTCGCCGCCATCACGCTCGTTCTGTCGCCGATGTCTGCTGGCGCGCAGTCGCTCGGGATCGAGCCGGGGCTGTGGCGCTGGTCCTACACGGCGACCCTGGTCGGGCTGCCAGTGGAGGATAGCGGGCGCGAATGCGTCACCGCCGAGGAGGCGGACACGACCGTGCAGGACCTCGCGGGCGGCCTGCGCCATGACTGCCGCGTGTCCGACAGTGTCCGCGACGGCGAGGCCGTCCGCTTCCGGCTCACCTGTTCGGGCGAGATCTCAGGCCAAGCGGAGGGCACCTACCGGATTTCCGGCGGGGCGGCGGCGCTTGAGCTTGATGGCGTGGCCGGGCCCCGCAGCATGACCGAGCGGGCCCCCTTTCGCCTGCGTGCCCACGCCCACAGGATGGAAGGGGGCTGCTGACGTGGTTGGCCGGGCGCCCCTTCTGGCGCTAGGCTGGATTTCGTTCCATGAGCACAGGAGAGGCCCCATGCACCTGCCCGGACCGGAGGGCGATGCGCCCGGACTGAAACTGACGCGGCGCGGCGTTGCCCGCCTTCTCGGCGCCGCAGGCTTTGCCGCCGCGCTGGCGCCGGCTGCCGCCTCGGCGATCACCACGCCCGAGGAGGGGCTGGTCATCGACGCCATCAGCTTTCCGAGCCTCGGCAGCGAACTTCCCGCCTATGTCGCCCGGCCGGAAGGGGCCGGTCCGTTCCCGGTGGTGATCGTCGTCCACGAGATTTTCGGCGTCCACGAATATATCCGCGACACGGCCCGCCGCTTTGCGCAGGAGGGCTATTACGCCATAGTTCCGGACCTCTTCGCCCGCGCCGGCGACCCGTCCGCCCTCACTGATTTCGCTGAGATCCGCAAGATCGTCGCAACGGCCGACAATGCCCAGGTGATGAGCGACCTGGCCAATCTGGTCGACTGGCTGGAAACACAGGATGGCGCCGATACCGGCGCGCTCGGCGTCACCGGCTTCTGCTGGGGCGGCGCCGTTAGCTGGATGATCGCTGCGCATGATCCGCGGGTGAAGGCGGGCGTCGCCTGGTATGGCCGCCTAGTACCACGCCCCGACAGCGACGAGACCCCGCGCCCCTATCCGATCCACGTGGCCTCAGGGCTGCGGGCGCCGGTTCTCGGCCTCTATGGCGGACAGGATCGCGGCATCCCGGTTGGCGATGTCGAGGCGATGCGTGTGGCGCTGGACGAGGCCGGCGGCGCCTCGCAGATCATCCTCTATGACGACGCCGAGCATGGATTTCATGCCGATTACCGCCAGAGCTATAACCCCGAAGCGGCCGCAAATGGCTGGCAGCGCGCACTGGCCTGGTTCCGCAGCCATGGTGTCGGTGCGTTGCCGGAGACGGCCGGGGCCGTGCCGGACTAGCGCGTTTCCAGGGCAAGTGGGAACCGGTTCGCCGTCCGGAAAGGCGCAAAAAACACAGATCTTCAGCGGCGCAATGAGCCCATTCGGCCGGGCGCCGCTATAGAGCCAAGCCCTTTCATTCGCGTCTGGGGCGGATGAAAGGGCTCGAACGCTCAGCGTGTATCGTATTTGTCGGTCTTGCGCTGGCCGAACAGCATGCGCTGTTCCAGCCGTCGCCGAAGCGTTGCGTAATAGGCCTCCAGGAAAGCGCGGTCGCTCTCGCCCTGCTGACGGGCCCAGCCGATCTTGGTGCGGATGCGGGCGGCGACCTTCGCCTTGATCTCGTCGGTTGATTCCCGCAACACATCTTCCAGCACGTGAAGCTCGTGGATGCCATAGGCGTCGGCCTGGGCCTCAGTGAATGCAAAGCCGGCCTGCGCACCGGGCGCCGGAGCGCTGGCGGCGATGTCGGCCATCAGGCTCGTCTTCGGTGCGTGGATCACCCAGGTGCCCGCGACAATGTCGCCGACCCGGAGCTTGTCCCGGTTGAACAGCGGGAAGAAGAGGAACACCGCCGCCCACAGGAAGCCGAACAGGCCGATCAGGGCGTTCAGCGGGTCACCGCCCATGAACAGGAAGGAGAGCGGCAGCCCGACCTCGATCTCGCGCATGAAATTGCGGGCGAACACGGCGTCCGCGGTCAGCTGGCCGCCATTGCGGGCCGCGACCCTGAGGCCGAGCAGGCGCTTGCCGGGCGTTGCCGCCTTCCGCCCGATTTCGAAGACAATGAAGTAGAAGTTCCGGAAGACGAAAACCAGGATGATCAGGACGGCCTGTCCGAAACCCTGCGCCTCCCAGTCGAGCTGGTTCAGCACGAAGCCGACCGACAGGACAATCACCACCACGATTGTCCACTGGATGATGAAGTCGATGATGAAGGCGCCGGCGCGTTCGCCAAAGGTGCCAATCCGGAGTTTCAGCTCCGCGCCTTCCGGCGTCACCAGGCTGCGCTGGCGTTTGCCCATCAGCCCCGCAAAGCGAGCGCGGGCCCGGCGACGGGCCGCAGCGTCCGCGCTGATATCGGCGGGGGGCGCCGCCTCGCTCATGCGCCCGTCCCCCGGCCGCGCGGCATCATGAAATAGACAGCCCAGACCAGCAGGGTCGTGCCTGCAATCAGGTAGCGGGTGAGGTCGGAATTGAGCATCTGCCGGCCGAACCCCTCCAGCAGGGCGGCAATGAACAGCATCACCACGCAGCCCGCCGCGATCAGGGCAGCCCGCCTGCCTGCGTCCCGCGCGGCGGTCAGCCGTGATCGCCGGCCAGGAAATGCGACGGCGCCGCCGATCACAAAGCCGGCGGCACCGGCAAGCACGATCGCGAGCAGCTCCGTCACCCCATGGATCAGCAGCCAGCCGGTCAGCTCATAGCCCAGCCCGCGGTCCCAGAAAAGGGCGTAGAACGCGCCCAGCACGACGCCATTGTACATCAGCAGGAGCGCCGTCGGCACGCCGAAGGCAAAGCCGAGCGCGAAGGCAAACAAGGCGATCTGGCTGTTGTGTGAGAACAGCTTGCCGGCAAACGCCGCCAGCATCTCGTCGGCATGGGCGGCCTCTGTGTAGAGGGTGGCGCGCAGGTAATCGGTCGAGGCGTCCGGCGTGCGCTCATCAATCATGTCGGTGTGGAAGGTCCAGAACCAGTCCATGTCCTGGATGCACAACGCGAAGGCGAGCGCGCCGGCCCCGAACAGGCAGACGAACGCCAGCAGGAAGGACCAGCCGGCTGAGCGCACCGCTGCCGGCCAGTCATGGCGGAAATACCGCGTGATGCGTTCTGCCAGCGTCGCGCGCGTGCCATAGACGAAGAAGTACGCCCGCGTGCACAGGCTCTCCAGGTATTCGACGACGTTCTGGTCCAGCGAGATGCCGCGCGCCACAGACAGCGAGGACACCGCCTGGCGGTAGAGCCGCGGCAGGGCGGTCATGTCCTCGTCCGACAGCGCCTTGACGCCGCGGTTCTCTGCGCGCCTGAGGATCGCCTCCAGCCGGCGCCAGTCGCTCTCGCGCTCCTCCCGGAAGCGGTAGGATTTCAGCAGGTCGGTCACAGCAGCTCCCGTCGCTTGATGTCGAGATAGCGCGACACGAGGTCAGCACCGAAGCGCTCCGGCCGGGTCTCGATCACCTGCACGCCGAGGCGGGCGAGCTTGCGGAAGACCAGTTCGCGCTCCTGCAGCAGGGTGTCGGCGATGACGGCCCGGGCGACATCCTCCGCCGTGTCCGGTTCGGCGTCGACAAAACGGCCCAGCAGTTCATCCTCGAAGGTCGCAAAGACGATCAGATGCCTGTCCGACAGCCGGCGGACATTCTCCAGCATCAGTTCTGCCGAGATGGTATCGACGAAGTCGGTGAACAGGATGATCAGGCTGCGCCGGTCGAGCCGGCCGGCAAGGTCGCTCAACGCCAGTGTGTAATTGGCGTCTTCGGGCGAATAGTCGAGACTGGCCGCCTGCGCCTGCAGCTTCGGGAAGGCGCGGGTACCGGTCAGCGGCGTCGCTGTCAGGCGAGGACGCGCATCGAAACCGAACAGTGCGGTCCGGTCACCATTGCGCAGCGAGACATAGCCGAGCAGCAGGGCGGCATTGATTGCCCGGTCGAGTTTCGGCACGCCGCCGAGCGGCTCGCTCATCAGCCGACCGGTGTCAAAGGCGAAAACGATGGTGTGGTTGCGCTCGGTGCGGAATTCCTTGGCCAGAAGGTGGCGGTGGCGGGCGGAGTGCTTCCAGTCGATGGCGCGCCGGTCCATGCCGGCGGCGAATTCGCGCAGGGCGTCGAACTCCGAACCGTCGCCGCGCTCCAATTGTGCCTTGATGCCGAATTCCGCATCGCGGGCGTAGAGCCGCACGGCCTCCTCCTTCACCCAGCGCAGGTTTGGTGTGACCGGTAGCGCCAGGGCGAGCGTGCGCGTGCGCCGCTTGTGGACAAGGCCGAGCGGCCCGGGCCAGCGCACCCAGACGCGGGTGATGTCTGCCATCCCCCGCCGCACCGGGCGCAGCTGGAAATCGCGCGCGCGTCGCCCCTCGGGAAAGCCCTTCAGGCGCACGGTCTCCGGCTGGACGATCCGCTCATCGGTTTCAAGCCGAACATCGGCATGGGGCGGGGCCGGGCCGCGTGGGAAGGCGATGGTGACGGTCGCCGGGTCCTCGCCGCCGATATAGAGAAGGCTCGGCGCCTCGACGGCGATCTCAAGGCCGCTGAGGCGTGCCCCAATCGCCGCGTCGAGGAGCATCAGCCCGCCGACGACCGCGATCCAGCCTCCGGCCAGCGTCCATAGCTCCGGCGCAAACACCGCGATGAGCAGCATCACCGGCACGCCGAGCATCATCACGATCACGGCCCGGGGTGTCGGCGAAATCATGACGCGGCGCCTTTCAGACCGGCGCAACTCCCCGTCCCCCGCGACCTCCAACGGCGAGGAATGGCAAGGCGCCGGCAGCAGAGCGCCATCCTCCGCCGTTCGCTTGCCAGGCGGCACCGGAGGGGTCGGAGGCGGTCCGGCGCCTTCACCGCGGCGCTGCTGTCTGGCTGATCAGGGCAGACAGGGTCTCGTCGGTGGTGCGCCCTTCGATCTCGGCAGCCGGCGAGAGCAGCACCCGGTGACGCAGCGCCGGGCCGGCGAGCGCCTTGACGTCGTCCGGGATGACAAAATCGCGCCCTTCCAGGGCGGCGCGGGCCCGGGCGGCGGTCGCAAGGGCTGCGGCCGCACGGGGGCTCGCACCGGTCTCCAGCGCCGCTGTCTCGCGGGTCGCGCGCACAAGGTCGACAATGTAGGCGATGATCTCGTCATTGAGCCGCGCGCCGGCGACCGCAGCCACCGCAGCGTCGAGTTCGTCGCGGCTGACCGCCGCCTCGACGCCGAAGCCG
Source organism: uncultured Hyphomonadaceae bacterium (assembly GCA_964412785.1). GTDB lineage: Bacteria > Pseudomonadota > Alphaproteobacteria > Caulobacterales > Hyphomonadaceae > UBA5336. Next base: position 30,308 of record CAYPQD010000008.1, on the reverse strand, counting down.
CCGGGCGAGGCCATGCCGGTGCGGGTGCCGTGGGCGGAGACGATGGCGATTTCCTCTTCCCGGCTGGGATAGGCCAGCACATGCTTGAACAGGAAGCGGTCAAGCTGCGCCTCCGGCAGGGGATAGGTGCCCTGCTGCTCGATCGGGTTCTGGGTCGCGATCACCATGAAACGGTCATTCAGCCGGTAGCTCTCGCCATCAATGGTGACGCGCCGCTCCTGCATCGCCTCAAGCAGCGCCGACTGGGTCTTTGGCGGGGTGCGGTTGATCTCGTCGGCGAGCAGGATGTCGGTGAAGATCGGCCCCTTGGTAAGGCTGAAGCTGTTGGTCTGGAAGTTGAACAGGTTGGTGCCGATGACGTCGCCCGGCATCAGGTCCGGGGTGAACTGGATCCGCCCGAAATCGAGCGAGATCGCCGCGCTGAAGCACTGGGCGAGCAGGGTCTTGGCGGTGCCGGGCGGGCCTTCCAGGAGGATATGACCGGAGGCGAACAGGCAGGTCAGCATGAGGTCGATGGTCTCGTCCTGGCCGATGATCGCCTTGCCGACTTCAGCGCGGATGCGCGTTGCAAGCGCCTGGATGTCAGTCACGTCCATGGGTTATCTCCTTGCGCCAGCGCCAGAGCTGGCGGGTCTTGCGTATCAGGTCGTCGCGGCCCTCTGCCGGCACCCGCAGGCTCTCGGCGAGGTCGGTGAAGGCAGTCTTGGTGCGCGCGCTCTCGCCAAGGCGGTCGAACAGGGCGGCGAGGTCATCATCGCGAAGGTGTTTCGGCGCACCGATGGCGCGGGCGGCGCTGCGCCGGGTCAGCGCGAGATAGCCGGGCGCCAGCTGCGCCTCGCGCCGCGCCATGGTGAACAGGCCGGCGGTGCTGTCGGCGAGCGCCTCCTTGCCGAGAGCGATCGCCCGGCCCTCGCGGTCGGGCGTGCCGAAGCGGATGGCGGCCGCCCAGCCGAGCAGGCCGACCGCCGCCAGCGCGGTCACGGATGCGCCCAGGAAGGGGATGTCGAGTGCCATCTGCAGCAGGTTCTCCGAGCGCTCGAAACCGTGAAGGGTGGCATCGAAGACGATCTCGGTCGTGTAGCCCTCGGTCAGCCAGTCGAACAGGCCAAGCGCCATGCGGGCGGTCTCCAGGTCGGTCACCCCAAAGGTGTTGAGCAGGTCCGGGTCCGACAGGATCCAGACATCGCGGTCGGGCAGGCGCGAGAGCAGGCTGCCGCCCGGCAGGTCGACCATGGTGACGAGGCTGTCGGCGCGCATCACCTGCAGGTCATCGCCGAGGTCCGGTCGGAAACTGCCCCAGGGGGCGTCGATCTGCGCCGGTGTGCGCAGGCGCCAGATGTCGGCATCGGCGTCGAAGGTGTTCAGCGCGTCCGCCACCCGGCCTTCTGCGATGAGGTCGGTGTCGTCCTGCCAGGCCGGGTAGTCGGGATTGGTGCGCCCGGACCATTTTGGCAGGACAATCAGGGCCGGGCCGGCAATGTCCCGCGCGTCGATATCGCCTGGCAGTCCGCCCCGGGGCAGGGTGACCACCAGCAGGACATCGCTGCCCTGTTCGCCGAGGTCGGCCGGCGTGCGCGAGACCGTGACCGGCGTTCCGGTCTCCTGCAGCAGGCGGATGATGCCCGCATAGCCGAGCGCGGAGGAGGAATAGGGGTGGGTTCCGGCGCGGTCCTTGTCGGCCAGCTCCGGCGACCAGGCAATCAGCGTCATCACCGTGCCGAATGCGATGACGGAAATCGCCAGCAGGACGATGACGACCCGGGAGGAAAACGCCGGCATTGCGGCAGATTGCGCATCGCTCATCGCCACGCCTCGCCGAAGGCAAAACTCTCATAGGAGGCGCGCGCAGTCTGCCAACCCTGCGCATCGACCGGGCGGCCGCCAAAGAAGCTGCGCTCCACCACCGTGATGATCGGCCCCAGCGCGCGTCGCGCCGCGTCCGGCAGGAAGCCGAGCGCCCCGATCTCGCGCGCGGTCAGCGCCGGCGGCAGGCCGCCCTCCCGCCGCGACTGGATGTCCTCAATGGAGCGGAACAGCAGCAGGTGGACCGCCTCGGCATAGCGTCCCCCCCGGGCGAGTGCGTCTGCCTCCTCCAGCAGGCTGCGCGCAGCCGCCGCTTCCGGTCGCAGGCGGTCTGCCTCGTCGACCTCCATCCGGTCGCTCGCCCGGTCGCGCCGGTCAGGGCGAATATCCAGCGCCTGGCCGAAGAGAAAATAAGCGATTGCAAGCAACACCAGCGCGATCATGCCATAGAACAGCCAGCGCATCAGCGGTCCGAGCCAGGCAAAGGCGTCGCCGACCATGCGCATCAGCCAGACCAGCCAGCCGGGCGGCGGGTCCGGGATCGTGATGGGCTGCGGCGGCTTTTCCGGGCGTTGGTGCTGGAAGGTCGGGTCACTCACGAAGTCGGCGTGGACCTCTTCGAGCGAGCGCGGTGGCGCGCCGGCGTCCTGGGCGAAGGCCTCCGGCGCAAGGCAGGCGAGGGCGAGCGCGAGGCAGGTTGCCTGCACGGCTCTGCATGCGCGCGGTGCAATTGCCCTCATCTGCCGTTTTCCCCGCTCTCCCGGTCCGCCGCCCCCGGACCGCTCATTGTCACGATGCCAAACGCCTGCGATGGCGTCCACCTGGGGCGGCATCGGGGCTTCACTTCGCCGCCGTCCGGCGTCATGTGCTCCCACAGGGCGGTTTGCCTCCAGAGCATGGCGGGAAGAGGGCCAATGACTGACAGATCCAGCCATTATGGCGAGGTGCTCGCCGAGATCGAGAGCGTGGTCGCCGGTGAGCGGAGCCACACAGCCCGCTATGCCACCGCCGCCTGCCTGCTGGCGGAGGCATTCCGGCCGCGCTTCTTCTGGACGGGGTTTTATGTGGTTGCCCCGGACAAGCCCGAGGAACTCGTGGTCGGGCCCTATCAGGGCACGCTGGGCTGCCTGCGCATCCCCTTCGGCAAGGGCGTCTGCGGCGCGGCGGCGGCCCGGCGCGAGACCCTTGTGGTGCCGGATGTCCACGCCTTTCCTGGGCATATCGCTTGCGATTCGCGCTCCAATTCGGAGATTGTCGTGCCGGTGTTCGACGCCGCCGGCGCGCTGGCGGCCGTTCTCGATGTCGACTCCACCGACCATGACGCCTTTGACGAGACCGACCGCAAGGGCCTGGAAGCGATTTGCGGGATATTACTCACCGCGTGAGGCGCGCTGTCACCTGTCCTGCATCGCGTTGATGAGTTGCAGAAATTCCGCGGTTGAGTCGGCACGCATGGCACGCTCTGCGATCAGTGCCGCCTTGACGGTCGCGATCTGCGCATCGAGACGCTGGCGCTCCGTGCCAGCCCTGATCTGGTCCGTTTCGGCATGCGTTTTCTGGCCATCAGCAATGATCTGAGCGATCCTGGCCTCGATTTCTGCCGCTTTCAGCCCTTCCTTCCGCAAGCGGGCTCTCAGTGCGGACAGCGACTCGCCGGCGAGGTCCTGATCGAGGACAACCCGGTGACCGTCGATATCGACAATCGGAACCGTCAACCTGCCCCCATCGTGCTGAGCCACCAGGACCATATCGTTCATTCGAACCCCCCAGCGTCGAGTTGAGATCACGATCTGTGATCTCAAACGCGACGCTAGGGCGTCGGCCCGGATAACTCAACCGGCCGGCCGGGTGACGATCAGCTGCTGGTGGTCGAGGCCGGCCTCGCGGTGGCGGTGGGCGTCCTTGTAGCCGGGATGGTTGAGTGTCGCGATGAAGACCTGCCGGTTCGGGAACCAGTTGATCCAGACCATGTCCCAGCTGTCGTTGGCCCCGCCGCCGCCGATGAAATAGCGCTCTGCATCGGCCCTGAGGACGCACTTGCCGCCGGTATCCGCCATCATCTGCTCGAACGCGTCGGCATAGCGCAGGTATGCCTCCCGGCCGCTGGAGCCGTCGCCTGCTTCCGGCTCGCCGGCCCCATAGGTGGCGCTATCCCGGAACTTCAGGAGGTTCACCTGCGCGACCGGCCCGTCATGGGGATCGTCGCGAAAGGCCCGGAACTGGTCGGCGGTCGGCTGGCGCGCGGTCATGGAAGTCTCCTCAGGCGTCGACGATCCGGGCGATGTTGACGGCAAGGTCCGGGGCGAACAGCGGGTGGAGCGTCTGTGAAAGCTTGTGGGTATCGACCGCGGCCCAGCCGGCGGCGGCCGGGCCGAGGTGGCGCGTCACTTCGCCGGCGCGCACGTCGATGACCCAGAGCTCGCGGATGCCCCGCTGGGCATAGATCTGCGCCTTCTCGTTGAGGTCATAGGCGAGGGAGCTGTCGGCGATTTCAATGACGAGGAGGCAATCGGTTGCCGTGAGCCCCGCCTCGCCAAGCCGATCGGCGCAGGCCACGATATCCGGCTCGACGAATTCCGTATCGGAGAATCTCAGCGTGGAGTCGACCGCGACGCAGAAGTGCTCCGGCAAGTGCCGGACCAGCCAGTTGCTCAGGCGGATCTTGACGCGTTCATGACGGACATTCTTCGGGCTCATCTCGACCAGCACCCCGTCGATCAGTTCCAGCCGTTCGTCCGGGCCGATGATGCCGGCCTCGACCATGGCGAAGACATCCTCAACGCTCAGCTTGCGCTGGCGCGTGTCAGCCGTTCCGGCGAGTGTCCATTGCAGGCCCATGGGTAAAGGATAGCGCTCCCGCGCCGCCCTGTCAGCCTCCCGTACCGGCGCCGGCCTTGAGGTGCCGCTCCAGGAAGGCCATGCGCGTCTTCATCAGGTGGACCTGCAGGTCCTCGCCGCGAATGCCATGGCGCTGGCCGGGATAGGTCATCAGCTCGAACGGCCGGCGCGCCTGCTGCAGCGCTGCCATGAGGCGGGTGGTGTTGTCGAAGGTGACATTGTCGTCGGCCATGCCATGGATGAGGAGGAGCGGTGGCAGGTCGCCCTGATAGCGCTCCAGGTGATAGAAGACCGAAGATCGCGCATACCCCTCAGGATTGTCTTCAGGCGTGTCCATGTAGCGCTCGGTGTAGAAGGTGTCATACAGCGTCCAGTCGGTCACCGGCGCGCCCGAAACGGCCGCTGCGAAGGTGCCGGGCTCGGCCTGCAACAGCACCATCAGCGTCATGTACCCGCCATAACTCCAGCCCTGGATGGCGATGCGGTCCGGGTCGACGAAGGGCTGCGCCTTCAGCCAGGCGACGCCGGCGAGCTGGTCGGCGACCTCCGGCCCGCCGGTCTGGCGGTGGATCACGTCCTCGAAGGCCTTGCCACGGTTCCAGCTGCCGCGATTGTCGAGGCGGAAGACGATATAGCCATGATGGGTGTAGAACTGGTCGGTCAGCGCCTCCCAGTTGCGGGTCACGGTCTGCGCGTGCGGCCCGCCATAGACCTCCAACAGCACCGGATAGCGCTTGTCGGGGTCGAAATCCGGCGGCAGCTGGATGGAATGATAGAGCGTATGCCCGTCCTCGGCCTCCAGCGTGCCATAGTCGGGCACGGTGTGGGTCCGCAGATAGGGAAAATAGGGGTGTCCGGGCTCCAGCGCGTTCTCGTCTATCCAGGCGATCAGGGTCCCGTCGGCGCGGTAGAGGCCAGTTTGCGGCGGTTCGGTCGGTGACGACGACGTGGCGACAAAGGAGCGCCCGTCCGGGGCCACCGTCACCGACCAGGACCGCCCGCGCGCGGTGATCCGCTCCGGCGCGCCGCCATCGATCGACACCGCATAGAGGTGGCGCTCCAGCGGCGTGTCGCGGAAACCGGCGAAATAGACAAGGCGCGCGGCCTCGTCGCGACCGGCAATGGCGTCGACCACCCACGGGCCCTCGGTCAGCGCCGTGAACGCCGCATCCTCCGGCCGCAGCACGTGGATATGGCGGTAGCCGCTGGCCTCGCTGGTCATCAGCAGGCTGTCCCAGGCCGCCACGGACTGCACGTCCCCGCCGAGATTGACCCAGCGCTCCTGTGTCTCGACCTCGTAGATGACCGGCGTGAAGCCCTCATCCGGCGCGGCCGAGAGGTGGACGATGCGGGTCTGGTCGCGGTCGACCGCCTGCAGGCTCAGCCCATCACCTCTCCAGGCGACACGGGCGAGATACTGGTCGGTCGCCGGGCCCCAGCTTGGCTGGCGCCAGTTGACCGCTGCGATCTCCCCGGTGAGCATGTCACGGACCATCAGGTCGACCACCGCATTGGGACGGCCGGCCCGCGGATAGCGCTGCTCGATCACCGTCACCGCCTCGGCCGCGATATCGAAGCGCGGGATGATCTCGACGGTCGACTCATCCACCCGGGTAAAGGCCACATGGCGCTCGTCCGGGCTCCACCAGTAGCCGGTATAGCGGCTCATCTCTTCCTGCGCGACAAACTCTGCGACGCCGTAGGAGATCGCGTTCTCCGGCTCGGCCGGCGGTGACAGGGGCATTTCCTCGCCGCTGTCCAGTTCAATCGCATACAGCGCGCCGTCCCGTATGAAGCTGACATGGCGACCGCCCGGCGAGATGCGGGCATCGTATTCGAACGCCTCGGTCTCGGTCAGGCGGCGGACCTGCGGCGCCCCCTTGCTGAGTGTGACGAGATAGAGATCGCCGCCAAGCGGAACGAGCACCTGGTCGGCCCGGCCCCAGTCATAGGCAATGATCCCCTTCGAGCCAGCGATCCGCTTGCGCTCGCGCAGGGCTTTCTCCGCTTCCGACAGCTCCATGTCGTCCGGGTCCAGCAGCCGGGAATCGACCAGCATCGCCGCCTCGCCGGTGGCGACGTCGAAGGCCCAGAGATCGAAACGGTCCTGCTCGTCCGCGCGGGGCTTCAGGAAGGTGACGCGGCTGCCGTCGGGTGAATATTTCACCTCGCGCGGGCTCGGGCCGTTCAGCGAGGGCGAGGCATACAGCCGCTCGATCGTCAGTCTTTGCACGTCTGTCATGGCGGTCTCCTGCGCCAGGCCGGGGCCCTGCAGGGACGCGGCGAACGCCAGAGCGATCAGGGCGAGTATCGAACGGACCATGGGATGTCTTCTCCTGCCGACGCCGTGTTCGCGCAAACGCACCTTGCGGGTCAATTGTGCGACGGACAAAAGTTCAGGCGGCCCGCTGGTCGCGATCATCGGTAAGGCAGGCATTGATCCGGCCCCGCAACACGCCCTAATGGCGGGGAGGGCAGGTTCAGCGTCGAAAAGGGGACAGGCCATGACTGACCAGGCCGATATCGCGCTGGTGGCGCTGCGGCGCATCCTCAAGGCGACCGAAGCGAATGTGAAGGCGCTGGCCAGCGCGTCAGGCCTGACCGCCTCGCAACTGCTCGTCCTGCAGGTCCTCAAGAGCCGCGGCGAGACCCTGACCGGGGAGCTCGCGCGGGCGGTCGACCTGAAGCAGGCGACAATCTCGATCCTGCTCGACAGGCTGCAGGATATGGGCCTGATCGAGCGCCGGCGCAGCGACAGCGACCGCCGCCGCGTCTGGGTGCGCATCACCGCGACCGGTGTGCGCACGGTGCAGGGTGCGCCCGACCTCCTGCAGGAGACCTTTCGCAGCCGGTTCGCCCGCCTTGCCGACTGGGAACAGGCCGCGCTGGTCGCCGCCCTGTTGCGGGTGGTCTCGCTCCTCGACGCGGAACGCATCGATGCCTCGCCCGTCCTTGATTTCGGTGATATTGCCGACCTGCCGGGTGAGCCTTCGGACGAAGACCATGAGGGGGGTGCAAAACCCTCCCCGTCGGCGTAAGACTTCTGCAGGGGTGGGGATCACGCGAGGTGACGCATGCGCAAGCTCCTGGTCTTGCTGTTCAGTCTGGTGTTTGTCGCGGCCGCAGGCACCTGGTGGCTGCTGATCGACGCCCGCGCCCCGAACAGGGCGCCGCAGCTGTTCGACCTTGCCGCATACCGCAGCCTTGTCGCGGCCGATGAGGGGGATGGCCCGACCGCCGTCGAATGGCTGGAGGTTGCCCACGACAAGGCGCCGGCCTGGGCGGTGCAGGCCGGCCGCTTCGGCGCGCCGGTGGAGATGAGCTACAATGCCGTCCGCCTCTCCTGGCCGGGGCGTTCCCTCTTGATCGGCGGCGCGGTCGACGAGTCCGCGTTCGAGAGCATGCGCCAGACCCCGGAAGGGCGGTTCGACGAGCGCGCCTACCGCATCCTGCTCGCCACGGTCGGCGGCGCCGACGCTGTGTGGATCACGCATGAGCACGTCGACCATGTCATGGCGATCGCGCGCCATCCCCGCCCGCAGCGCCTTGCCGAGACGCTCCGGCTCAACCCGTACCAGCTCGCGGTCATGCCCGCCTTCACCACCGATGGCATGCTGCCGGCCGAGTTGCAGGGCCTTGAGCCCGTCGCGGTCAGTCGTGCGAAGCGCATTGCGCCTGGCGTTGTCGTCGCCCCGGCTGCCGGCCATACTCAGGGCAGCCAGGTGTTCTACGTCCAGCGCGCCGATGGTCAGGAATACCTGCTGATCGGCGATATCGTCTGGTCGATGCAGAATATCGCCGACCTCTCCACGCGCCCGCGGCTGCTGCAATATGTGGTGTTTGATCCAGACGAGGCGCGCGCCCGCGTGCTGGAGCAGGTGCGTGCCCTGCACGACCTGATGGCCGCCGAGCCGGCGCTCGTCATCGTGCCGGCCCATGACCGCGCCCATTTGAGGATGCTGACTGTCGATGGCCTGCTCGTCGAGGGCTTCCAGTAGCCGGGCAGCGCTGCCGCGCTTGATCTCGTTGCCGCGCTGCGCCACATCGCAGCCCTCATCCCTCGCAAGCCCAAGGAGCCCGTCCAGAATGGCCAACCCGCAATACGTCTATCACATGCAGGGCGTCTCGAAGGCCTATCCTGGCGGCAAGAAGGTGTTTGAGAACATCCACCTGTCCTTCCTGCCGGATGCCAAGATCGGCGTGGTCGGGGTCAATGGCTCGGGCAAGTCGACCCTCTTGAGGATCCTGGCAGGCGTTGACCAGGATTATCATGGCGAGGCATGGGCGGCCGACGGCATCAAGGTCGGTTACCTGCCGCAGGAGCCGCAACTCGACCCGCACAGGACCGTGTTCGAGAACGTGGCCGCAGCCTGCCCGGAAAAGCAGCTGCTCGACCGTTTCAACGCGGTCTCCCTGAAGCTCGGCGAGGAGTACACCGACGCGCTGATGGAGGAAATGACCGTCCTGCAGGAGCAGGTCGACGCCGCCGACGCCTGGGACATTGACAGCAAGATCGCCATGGCGATGGAGGCGCTGCGCTGCCCGCCTGACGAGGCCGACGTCTCGGCCCTTTCGGGCGGCGAGATTCGCCGCGTTGCGATCTGTGCGCTGCTGTTGTCGAAGCCCGACATGCTGCTGATGGACGAGCCGACCAACCACCTCGACGCCGAAACGGTCGCCTGGCTGCAGAACTACCTGATCACCTTCCCCGGCTGCGTCATTCTCGTCACCCATGACCGCTATTTCCTTGACGATATCACCGGCTGGATCCTCGAACTCGACCGCGGCCGCGGCATCCCCTATCAGGGCAATTACTCCGCCTGGCTGGAGCAGAAGGCCAAGCGTCTGGAACAGGAGGCCCGCGAGGAGGCCGGCCGCCAGCGCGCCCTGTCCAAGGAGCTCGACTGGGTGCGCGCCAGCCCCAAGGCCCGCCAGGCAAAATCCAAGGCGCGGATCAACGCCTATGAGGACATGGCCGCCAAGGCCGAGCGCGAGAAGGTCTCGAACGCCCAGATCCGCATCCCCCCCGGCCCGCGTCTCGGCGGCGTCGTCCTTGAGGCGGAGAATGTGCGCAAGGGCTTCGGCAACCACCTGCTGATCGAGGACCTCTCCTTCAAGCTGCCGCCAGGCGGGATCGTCGGCGTGATCGGCCCCAATGGCGCGGGCAAGTCGACCCTGTTCAAGATGATCACAGGCACCGAACAGCCCGACAGCGGCGCCATACGCGTCGGCGACACGGTAAAGCTCGGCTATGTCGACCAGTCGCGTGATGCCCTCGCCCCCAACAAGAATGTCTGGGAGGAGATTTCCGGCGGTGTCGACGTGCTTGATCTCGGCGGGATCGAGGTGCGCAGCCGCGCTTATGTCGGCGCGTTCAACTTCAAGGGTTCTGACCAGCAGAAAAAGGTCGGCCTGCTGTCGGGCGGGGAGCGCAACCGGGTGCATCTCGCCAAGATGCTGAAGGAAGGCGCCAACCTCCTCCTGCTCGACGAGCCGACCAACGACCTCGATGTGGAAACCCTGCAGGCCCTCGAGGAGGGGCTTGACGGCTTCCCGGGCTGCGCTGTGGTCATAAGCCATGACCGCTGGTTCCTCGACCGCATGGCCACCCACATCCTCGCCTTCGAGGGCGACAGCCATGTCGAGTGGTTCGAGGGCGATTTCTCATCCTACCTCGAAGACAAGAAGCGCCGCCTCGGCGACGACGCCGTCGCGCCCAAACGCGTCAAGTTCAAGAAATTCGCGCGGGGGTAGGACGCTTGGTTTTGCAGAACCGACGCATGTGGTGAGGATTTCCCATGATTGAGCCCACCGACAGGAAAGCCATCAAGCGGCCGGGACCGGCCGGCCGCGGTCAGTTCGTGAGGCTCAGGGATGGGCGCGTCATCTACGAGCCGGGCAAGGGCGGGGTCTACTCGAAGGGCGAGATCCGCGAGGCGCTGATCGCGGCCCGCAGGCTTCGGATTGGCGAAAGCGCCGGGTGAGCCGCCCGGCCTACGCCAATTCCGTCTTCATCAACTGTCCCTTCACGGACGATTACGAGCCGATGTTCCGGGCCATCGTGTTCGCCGTGGCCGATTGCGGATTCAGGCCGCGTTGTGCCCTTGAGGAAATCGATGGCGGCGAGATCCGGCGGCAGAAGATCGAGCGCCTGATCGAAGCGTGCAAGTTCGGCATTCATGACCTGTCGAACATGGAGCTGGACCCGGTTTCCCGATTGCCGCGATTCAACATGCCGCTGGAACTCGGCCTCTTCCTCGGTGCCAGGCGCTTTGGCGACGGGCGGGAGAAAGACAAGCGGCTGATCATCCTCGACCGTGATCGCTTTCGGTGCCAGAAGGCGATTTCCGACATTTCAGGGCAGGATGTGGATTGTCACGACGGCGATCTGCTTGTCGCGATCCGCCGGATCCGGGACTGGCTCAGCACCGTCTCACGCCGCAAGCCGATCCCAGGCGCACCCCATGTGATCGAGCGCTATGAGGACGTCGAGAGCGACTATGAATCGATCTGCGAAATCCTGAGATTTGACCGCAAGGCACCGACGTTCAACGATCTCCTCGAAACCGTCAGCGAGTGGCAGAAACTGAACGCGCAAGGGCGATAGATGGCGCCCGGCATTGGCGGAAGCGGAGCGCGCCCCGACGTCCTCAAGCCAGCGCCGTCACGATCCACGCCGCGGCGGGCAGGGCGACGCGGCCATCCTTGCCGGCCAGCTCGGCCATGCGGGCGCGCAGCGCGGCCTCCACCGGGGCGAGGTCAGCCTCCTGCGCCGCCAGGAGACGCGCCACAGGCCCGAGCTCGATCATGAAGGCGGCGATCTCGTGCGGTCCCTCGCCCGGCAGGGTGATCGCGCCGCTCCACGGCACAACCGCCACGTCGTGCCAGCCCGCATCGCTTAGAACACCCGACACATGCGCGCGCTCGGCAAACGCGAACGGCCCGGGCATGCCGGGCGGCGGCGGCGACGGAGGTTCGGCCAGATAGGGCAGGGCGGCCTGCAGCGGCGCCAGCGCCCAGGCATTCTCGCTGAGCGCCTGCCAGCAGGCAAATGCCAGCCGCCCGCCGGGCTTGACGCTGGCGCGCAGGTTGGCGAATGCCGCCACCGGGTCCTCGAAGAACATGACACCAAAGCGCGAGACCAGGACGTCGACCGGCGCTCTGGTCCGCCACGCCGCCGCATCGCCCAGTTCGAACCGCGCCGGTAAATTGCTGCCCTGCGCCCGCTCTCGTGCCAGCGCCAGCAGCGGCTCGGAGACATCCAAACCGGTCGCCCCATGCACCGGGCCGACCCGTTCAGCCGCCATCAGGGTGAGCGCGCCGGCGCCGCAGCCGACATCCAGCACCGCCTCACCGGGCCTCGGCCGCGCGGCGTCCACCACCGCCTCGGCAAAGGGAAGGAGCATCGCATCAAGGTGACGCGCATGGGCGACCCATTTGCGCCCCGCCTCACCATTCCAGTAGTCGATCTGGTCCTGCTGGCTCATTGCCGTGTGTCCTCCCGCCTGTCATGCCGGGCTGTAGCGCCCCTTGAGGCAGACAGTGCGTCGCGCCAGCCGCCCTGTCCAGCACCCGGCTTGACGCGCTCCGGGGCTTGCGCCACGGGTCGGGAATGGCCAGTGACACCTCCAGAAGCACGCTGTCGGTGCGCAATGCTACGACAGCCGACATCCCCGCAATCATCCGCCTGTCCACGCGCGCCTATACTGAAGAGTTGCCCTACACCCATGGCATGCTGCAGGGGCAGATCACCAATTATCCCGACGGTCAGTTCGTCGTGGAGTATGAGGGTGAGATTGTCGGCTATGCTGCTGCCTTCCTGATCGACGAGGAACTGGCGATGAAGCCGCACACCTGGTCGGAGATCACCGGCGGGGGCTATGGCGCGCGCCACGATCCCAATGGTGAATGGCTCTATGGCATGGAGGTCTGCGTTGACCCGGAACACCGCCGCCTGCGCATCGGCCAGCGGCTCTACGACGCGCGCCGCCAGCTCTGCGAGGGCGAGTGGCTGAAGGGCATCGTGTTCGGCGGGCGCATGCCGGGCTGGGCCAAGCGCCAGAAAGAGTGGCCGGACCCGCTCGACTATGTCGAGGCGGTCCGCGACAAGAAGGTGATCGACCCGATCGTCAATTTCCACCTGCGCGCCGGTTTCGAGCCGGTCGGCGTCCTCAGCGGCTACCTGCCTTCCGACACCGAGAGCGGCGGGTGCGCCACCCACATGGTTTGGCGCAATCCGTATGAGGAGGATGTCAAAAGCCGCTCCACCCTGACCCATGGCCAGATGGAGCATGTCCGCGTCGCCACCGTGCAGTTCCAGCAGCGCGTCGTCGCCTCCTTCGAGGAGTTCATCGCTAATGTGGAGTATTTCGTCGATGTGTGTGCGGACTATCGCTGCGACTTCGTCACCTTTCCGGAGCTCTTCACCCTGCAGCTTCTCGCGCTGGAGCCGCGCCGGCTGAGCCCGTCTGATTCGATTGAGGCCCTGACCGCCTACACCCCACGCTTCATCGAGGCGATGCGCCAGATGGCAATCAGCTACAACATCAACATCATCGGCGGCTCACACCCGACCCGGACAGAGGATGGCGAAATCCAGAATGTCGCCTACATCTTCCTGCGCGACGGCTCGGTGCATCCGCGCGAGAAGATCCATCCGACCCCGGATGAGAAGCGCTGGTGGGCAATCCAGGGTGGCAACGAGGTCTCCACCATCCTCACCGACTGCGGCCCGATCGGCGTCCTCGTCTGCTATGACAGCGAGTTCCCCGAGCTTGCCCGCCGCCTCGCCGACGAGGGGGCGCGCCTGCTGTTCGTGCCGTTCTGCACCGACAACCGCCAGGGCTATCTGCGCGTGCGTTACTGCTGCCAGGCGCGGGCAATCGAGAACCAGCTCTACGTCATCATCTCCGGCAATGTCGGCAATCTGCCGAATGTGGAGAACATGGACGTGCAATATGCCCAGTCGGCCATCCTCACCCCGTGCGATTTCCCGTTCGCGCGCGATGGCATCGCCGCGGAGGCGAGCGAGAATGTCGAGACCGTGACGATCGCTGACCTCGACCTCACCGATCTCTCCTGGGCGCGCGCCCAGGGCACGGTCCGCAACCTTCGCGACCGTCGGTTCGACCTCTACAAGATCGCCTGGAACACGCGCTGAGGGTCGATGGCGGGGGCGGGCATCCGCGTCAGGCGCTGGCCAGTCCGTCCAGCGGGCGCGCGGGGCCGGGCAGGACGCGCGTGTCCAGGACCTGCCTGTCCAGCCCGAGATGGTCGCGCAGCACGCCCTTGAGCACGCCGGTCAGGTCATTCGCAGGGGCGAGGTCGCGGCGCTCGCGCAGGGCCGATGGGGCAAGGCCCGGCCAGTCGCCATGCACACGTCCGCCCTTCACCGCCCCGCCCGCGAGAATCACCAGTCCGCCGGTGCCATGGTCGGTGCCACGCGTGCCGTTCTCCGCCGCAGTTCGCCCGAACTCGGAGGCCAGCACGACGACCGTATCTGCCCAGTGCGCCCCGAGCGCCGCCTTCAGTGCCTCAAGGCTGCCATCAAGGGCGGCGAGCCGGTTGGTGAGTGCACCCGGCTGGTTGGCGTGGGTGTCCCAGCCATCGAACGAGATCATTCCGATCGCCGGGCCGTCCTCGGTGGCCATCAGCCGGCCGAGCGCCTCGCCCGCCGCCCGGAACTGGCCTTCCGGCCCGCCGCGGGGCTTCAACCTGTCCATGTCGTCCATGGCTGCCGGCGTGGCGCGCGCCATCGCTAGCGGTGCAGCGAACACCGGGTCATCGGTGTAAAGATCAGAGAGTCGGTCAAGCAGGTCATCGGAGGCTTCCGCGAATACCGGCGGTGACCAGTTGGTGGCCGGCGCCGTACCCTTCAGCGCCAGCGGCACGGCATAGCCGACCGCAAGCCCACTGCCGCCCGCCTCTGCCACGGCGCGGTTCAGCCAGCCATCCCGCGTTCCGGCAGGACCGAGCGTCTCCAGCACGTCCTGTCCGTCAAAATGCGAGCGCGCGCGATAGGGCGTCGCAGCCGCGTGCACGAAGGCGGCTTCACCGGAGCGGTAGAGACCGTGCAGGCCCGCCAGCGACGGGTGCAGGCGGAAGCCATTGCCGAGGTCGAGCCGCTCGCCCGGGGCCGGCAGGATGCTCGGGCGCAGCATTTCCATTTCGCGGTCATCGGGGACAAGCGCTGCCAGCCCGTCCAGCCCGCCGCGCATCACGCCGAACACGAATTTCCGCGCTCCGGCGCCGGCCGCATGGGCAACACCCAGTGCCGGACCGGTGGCCGCCGCGCCGATCAGGGCCAGCGCAGTGCGCCGCGTGAAACCGGTCATCTCGCTCATCTCCTCTGATAGTCCGGGCTCATCAGCGCCAGCACCAGCGCCTGCTCTCCGCTTTCTGCCCGCGACACGGCCTGCAGCGTGTCCGGGTCAGCCCGCTCACCAAGCGCCTCGACGAGCAGCGCCCGCGCGTCGCGCGTCGGCATCCGCGCAGCCAGCCGGTTCGCCCATTCGATCCGCTTGCTGAGGGCATCCGGCCCTATCCAGGCATCTGCCATGTCCGGCCAGCCCTCGGGCGAAGGCGCTGTAAAGGGCCGCTGGGCGAAGCTCTCCAGCACATCGCGGGGCTTTCCGGCAAACACCGCTTCGGCGCCTATGAGCCGTGCGGTCGAGGTCAGGAGTTCGTCCGGCGTCTTGACCTTTTGCGCCTGCGGTATCCAGGCCTCCGGAAGGTCGATCAGTGTGCGGTAGAGCGCCTGAAGGTCGCCGCCGGTGCGGCGGAAGCTGTCTGCGAGTGCGGCTACGGCCCGCGCCGGTGGCGCGTCGGCGATGATGTGGCGGGCGAGCTTCAGGGCCACGTTCTCGGCCGTCTCCGGCCGCGCGCAGAGATCGTCGAGGACGGCCCGCGCCTGCACCTCGCCATCCTCCGGGTAGCGCTGGCCCAGAACCGTGCGTATGCCGGGCTCGTGGATCAGGGGGGAGAACACGGTCTCGCCCATCTTCTGCCGGCCGACGCGCCGGTTGCCGACGGTCCAGCCGGTCAGCGCGCGGGCAAACTCGGTGACGTCGGCCTGCATGTAGCCCGCCTTCGGCGTAACCGTGTGAAGCTCCAGCACCTCGCGTGCGAGGTTCTCGTTGAGACCGCGACCGGACAACCGCCCGCCGCGCGAGCCGGGCCCGACCGACTGCCAGTTGTCGAGATAGACCAGCATGGCCGGGTGGAAGATCGCGGCATGGGCGAGGTCGCGGAACGTGCCGAGACTGTTTGGCCGGATCGCCTCGCGCTCATAGGCTCCCGCGACCAGAATGGTCTGGGCCTTCAGGCCCGACACGGTGAAATGGTTTGCCCAGAAGCGGACCAGCCTTTCATGGAAGCCCGCCGGCGTCGACGCGCCGAAGCGCGTGCGCGCCGCCGTCTCGCCGATTGCAACCTTGACGACCGACATGCGGAACGCCTCGACCTTTTGCGGGTCTATCTGCGCCTCGCCGCGCCGCCGGGTCTCGAAATAGGTCTGAAGCTCGGTCAGCCCCTGCTTTGAGGACGGCAGGCCGTCCCCGATGAAGCGCGCCGCACTGTCGGCGGTGAGCTGTGCCCTCAGCCAGCCGCGCGGATCGCGTGAGACCTCGTCGATCTCGCCGGTCTTTGCGCCAAGGCCGAACCTGGTGACTGCAATCGCGCCTTCAAGGCTCATGGACAGGCCGCTCCGTCTCGCTCTGCCCCCTTGAACGCCGGCCGGCGAGGTTTCCGTCGCTGCGGGAAGCCTAGAGGACGGGGGGGGCCGTCTCGTCACGGGCCGCCCGGGCCACGTCGCGCCGGTAGTGAATGCCCGCCAACAGCAGGCAGGCAATGCTGGCGGCATTGAACAGGAGGACCAGTTCGAGCGCCCGCGCCAGTGGCTGCGCCGTACCCGCCGCCGCGAACTGGTCGCTGAGATAGCCCGCGATCACCGGACCGCCGCCAATGCCGATCAGCGTCAGGCAGAACAGCGTAAAGGCCGACGCAAACGCACGCATCCGCAGCCTCACCAGCTCCTGCGAGGCGGTATAGGCGATGCTCGCATAGACCAGCCCGATCAGGCTCGGCACCAGGTTCCAGGCATAGGCGGCCCCGACGGTTTCGGCACGCAGGAACATCCAGGCAAACGGCAGGGCGACAGCCGCGCAGGCGGCAATGATCCATGGCCGCCAGCGCAGGTCCCGGCGCGAGAGCCGGTCGCAGAGCGCGCCGATTGCCACTGCGCCTATACTGCCGATCCCGCCGATCAGAAGGCCCAGCGGCAGCGCGACGTCGCCCGGGCTGAGGCCATAGCTGCGCTGCAGGTGGCTGGAGGTGAACACGAGGAAGGCGTTGGACGAGATACAGATCATCAGGCAGCCCGCAAGCAGCCAGAGATAGGCGGTCTGGCCCATGATGAAACGCAGGGTCTCGCCGATCGGCGGCACCGGGGCGGTGTCATGGGTCATCGCATCGGCCGCGCCCCGCTCCGGCTCGCGGACCGTGAAGCGCACCACCAGAGCCAGCAACAGGCCCGGAATGCCGGCCGCGAAGAAAGCGGCGCGCCAGCCAAACAGTTCGTAGACAAAACCGCCGAGGGCAAAGCCGGCAAGGATGCCGAGCCCGATCCCGGTGGTGTAGATGCCCATGGCGGTCGCCCGCTCGCGCGGGGCATAGAGGTCTGCGATCATGCTGGTCGCCGGCGGCGTGCCACCCGCCTCGCCGACGCCGACACCGATCCGCGCCGCAAGCAGGTGCCAGTAGCTCTGCGCCAGGCCCGACAGCGCCGTCATCCCCGACCAGACTGTCAGGGCGAGCGCGATGATGTTGCGCCTGTTGCCGCGGTCGGCCCACATCGCCACCGGGATGCCGAGGGTTGCATAGAACAGTGCGAAGGCAAGCCCCGTCAGCATGCCAAGCTGGCTGTCTCGCAGGCCAAGCTCCAGCTTGATGGGCTCAAGCAGGATCACGAGAATCTGCCGGTCCACATGGTTGAAGGTGTAGACGAGCGTCAGCACGGCCAGAACCCAGGCCCGCCCGCCGACCGGTACGCGCTCGGCGGGAACACCTTGCGCCGTCCCGCTCATGACCGGCCTGCCAGACGCTCGAGGAACGCCTCGATCGCGGTGACCGCCTCTGGCTCGTCGAGGATCGGCGCATGGCCGACCCGGGGCACCGTCACCAGCGCGGCGTCCGGGTGCCGGCGCAGCATCCGGGCGGCGGTCTTCCCGGAGAGAATGTCGGACGTCTCGCCACGGATGACGAGCAGCGGCGCCCTCCGCATCGCCTTGAAGAGGCGCCACATGGCAAAGCGCAGGGCAATGCCGGGTTTCACGTCGCCGACCGTGCGGGTGATCGCCGGGTCATAGTCGAGGATGACCTCGCCGGTCGGCAGCTCGCGAAAGGTCCGCCTGGCAAACGCCATCCAGTCATCGGGGCGAAAATCGGGAAAGATGTCCGCCTGCACCCGCGCCACCGCCTCGGCGGCCGCATCCCAGTCTGCAAGCGGTTCCACGGCGGTGACATACCCGGCAATCCGCTGCAGGCCGGCGCGCTCGAGCACCGGGCCGACATCGTTCAGCACCACGCCGGCGATCCGCCCGGCCCGCTTGCGCATCATCACCATTGCCATCAGTCCGCCCATGGACGTGCCGATCAGGGCGACACGCGACAGCCCGAGGTGGTCAATGAGGGCGACCATGTCGCCGGCATAGGTCGCTGGGGTGTAGTGCGCCGGGTCCGGGTCGCGCGCCGAGCGCCCGCGCCCGCGCACGTCCACCGCGACAAAAGCGAAACGCGCATCCAGCTTCGCGATCAGAGGCTCGAAATCCTTGTGATTGCGGGTCAGGCCATGCATGCACAGCGCTGTCAGGGGGGCATCGGCCGGCCCATAGCGCCAGGCGAAAAGGTCCAGCCCGTCCGGTGCCCTGTAGTGGATTTCCTCCGCCATGCCGCTCCTCCCCGTCCTTCATGCGGACCTGTCTTGCCATGCCGGTCGCCAGCCTGGCATCCTCAACACGTGTTGAGGACGACATGGGGGCGCTGTCAACTGGCCGGTCACCCGCCGGTTTTTGATTTCCACCGGCGGCCGGCCTAACCTGTGCCCGGGACGAGACGAGGCAGGACGACATGCCAAGCGGACTGGTTCGCGGCGAACGGCGGACCGCCATCCTCGATGCGGCCGAGGCCCTGTTTGCACGCTATGGCTATGATGGCGTCACCCTGCGCGCCATCGCCCGCGAGGCCGGCGTCGATGTTGCGCTGGCGAACTATCATTTCGGGCGCAAGCGGGCGCTGTTCGATGCTGTCCTGATGCGACGCGCGGCATTTCTCAATCAGGGTCGGCTCGCCGAACTGGAGGCCTGCCTGGAGGCGGCCGCGCCGGACCCTCCGAGCGTTGAGGCGATCATCCGTGCCTATTTCCGCCCGCTGCTGCTGGGTGACCACCTCAGCGAGCCCGGCTGGAAGGCGTATTACGCCCTCATCGCCTATGTGAACAATTCGCCCGAATGGGGCGGCAAGCTGATGACGGAATACTTCAACCCGCTGGTCGACCGCTTCATCGCGGCGCTGAAGCTCGCCCGGCCGGACGCCACGGACCGCCAGATCTACTGGGGCTATCACTGCCTGTCTGGCGCGCTCACGCTGACCCTTGCCCAGACCGGCCGGCTCGACGTCCTCTCGCGCGGCCTGTGCCGCTCCGATGACCTCGCCGACGCCTGTGAGCACATGGTCGCCTTCATCACCGCCGGCTTCGAGGCCTGCAAGCCGCCTGCGTGAGACCTGTCGCGGGCGACGCGCCAGCGACAGACCTTTGAGTAAGGGAAGGGGCCCGCCGCCCTGGCAGGCCCGCTCCCGGTCATTCCGATGTCCATGCGCAGGATTGGTGCGTTTTGTCCGCAAACCGCCCTAATACTTGAATTCGATCCCGAATGTGTAGGTCCGCGGCGGCGCGTAGAAGCCGGTCAGGATGCCTTCGAGGCCCAGCGTTGACGCACCTTCGGGATCATCGGGCGGGTCGAGGAAATTGTAGCCCGCCACAATGACCTCTTCATCCGTCAGGTTCTTGCCGTTGAGCGCAAAGGCCCAGCGCCCGTCGGTGGTCTGCCAGCGCAGGCCGGCATCGATCGTGCGGTAGGCCTCCTGGTCGATTGCGCCCCGCACCTCGAACTGGCTGGAATCGCCACGATAGGACACCAGCGTATTGGCGGTTAAGACGCCGTCGCGTCCGGCCAGCGCAAACGGCGTATCATAGGCAATCAGGGCCGACAGGGTCACGTCGGGCGTGTTCTGGATCACCCGGTTGCGCGCCACATCTTCGCCGGTCGCATCGATAAAGACATCATACTGGCCGTCGAGGTACCCGACCGACCAGCCAAGCGTCAGCGCGTCGTCGCTCGCCAGGGCATTTTCCGCCAGCACGGCGCTGCCATCCCATTCGATCCCGTTGATGGTCGCCGCACCGGCATTGGTGACGATGCCGGTGAAGTCGTCATTGACGCCGTCCCCGTCCGTGTCGACGCCAGCGGAGCCCGGCACCTGCACGTCGGTATAGTCGGTGAAGAACACTGCCACACTGGACTGGAGCCGGCCCTCATTGGCCGTCGTCTTCCAGCCAAGCTCGTAGGAGACCACTTCCTCCGGGTCGAACTGCATGAAGTTGAATATCTCCTCCTCGCTGATCACGCCGTCACGGTTGAAGTCCGGTGCTGCCGTGGTCTGGCCGCGCGGGTCGAAGCCGCCGCCCTTGAAGCCCTGCGCATAGGTCACGTAGACATTGTTGTTCGCGTCCGGCTTGTAGGATAGCGAAATACGCGGGCTGAAATCGTCGAACGATGCGGTGCCTGTGAAGTCCGATGTCACAGCGATCGGCACGCCCGCGCCGTCAAAGAAGTCCGACGCCCCGCCAATGAAGGTCGTGCGCAGCACCCGTGCATTGCGGTCGTCCTCGGTATAGCGACCGCCAAGGGCCAGCGACCACTGGTCGGTGAGGTCCAGCGTGAAGTCGGCAAACAGCGACCAGGTCTCGGTGTTGACGTCGCCAAAGGTCTGCGCGTTGAGACCGGGCAGGCCGATCAGGCTGCCGGTGGTGCCAAGGATGACGTCGAACGCGTTCAGCGCGTTTGCATCGAGATAGTAGAGCCCGACAATGCCGTTCAGCCGGTCGCCGGTATAGAGGAGTTGCAGCTCTTCTGAGACCTGGTCATTTTCATAAATCACCGGTGCATCGACATCGACCTCCTCCAGAGAGTCGAAATCGATCGGCGAAGTCGACTCATCCTCGCGGTAGGCAAGGATGTTCTTCAGGGTGAAACGGTCATTGATCGTCCATTCCGCCACAAGCGACGCGCCGCCGCCCTCGAAATACTGGTCGACAATGTTGTTGCCCGCGCGCGTGTCAAAAACATCGCCGAGCACAGGCTGGCCGGTGACCCGCGACGGGATCAGGCGGTGGCCCTGCTTGGGATCGGAATTGTCCTCGGTCCAGTCGGCCACGAAGCGCAGCTGCAGCGCGTCAATCGGGTCCCATTCCGCCGACACACGGCCGGACAGGACATCCTTGTTGTAGTTCTCCACCCCCGCGAGGGTGAGGTTGTTGCCATAGCCGTCGCGCGTCAGGTAGGCGAGGCTCGCGCCAACCCGGAAGGTGTCAGCCAGCGGCAGGCTGCCGGTCAGGATGACGTCCTGCTGGTTGTAGCTGCCCAGCGCGGCACGGGCCTTGAAATAGGGCTCGTCATCGAGCGGGCGGGTGACGTATTTCACCGCGCCGCCGATCGTGTTGCGGCCGTACAGCGTGCCCTGCGGGCCGCGCAGCACCTCGACCCGCTCCACGTCGAACACGTCAAGGATCGCGCCCTGCGGCCGGTTCAGATAGACATCGTCGACATAGATGCCCACGCCCGCCTCGAAGCCCACCAGCGGGTCCTGCTGGCCGACCCCGCGGATGAAGGCCGCCAGGGTGTTGTTGGTCGCGCGCGAGGCTTCCAGCGTCACATTGGGAGATATCTTGGAGATCTCATCCAGTGTCACGACGCCCAGTTCCGCCAGGTCCTCGCCATCGAAGGCCGACACCGACAGGGGCACGTCAATCAGGCTTTCCTCGCGGCGCTGCGCGGTCACGACCACCGTCGTGAAGCGCCGTGCGTCGTCGTTCGCCTCGGTCTCCTCGGCCTGGCTCCAGGCCGGCGCGGTGCCGGCGAGCGTGCCGCCGAGCAGCGCACCAAGAACGAGCTTGTGCGTCATGGATGTCACGGTATCCCTCCCACTGACATGGGGCCTTCTCCGGCCCTCGTTTCAACAAGTGTTGAATGTCGCGGAAAAGTGCAGCGGAACACCGCGTGTGTCAATTGCTGTCCGGAGCGTCGTCGAGGAACGCCGCAATGATCTCAAGGAAGCGTTCGGTCTCGTCATACATGATGAAGTGACGCGCCCCGGCGACCGGCACCAGGCGGACCGAGGCCAGGCCCGCGTAGTCGCGCTGGTAGAGGCCGGCAAGCGTCCCGGCGGGCAGCGGCATGCCATCGCCCTGCGCATACACCACGGTGACCTCAGCGCCGATCGCCGGCAGGTCGGCGCGCAGGTCCGTCGTCATCACCTCCGCCATCGCCGCGCCCATGAAGGCGCGCTCGGACGTCAGCGACCAGTCCAGGATCTCCCCGCGCACCGCCTCATTGGCGACCAGCCCGGCGATCGCGCGCTGCTGGCCTGCCTCGAACGCGGCGGGGCCCTGCGCCACCAGCAGGGCCTTCGACGCGCTCGCCATGGGCTGCATGGCCTCCGCCGTCGTCTCGGGGTTCATCAGCACCGAGAAGAAGGGCAGGGCGTCGACCACCATGACATCGTCAACCGCCTCGCCATGGTCGCGCGCCACCAGCAGCGCGACGACCCCGCCCATCGAATGGCCAATGACGTCCGCAGGCGTTGCAAGGCCGGCCGCATAGGCGCCGATCTCGTCAGCGAGCGGCTGCAGGAGCGGGCCGTCCGCTGCGCCGTCGGGCGCCTGTGTACCGGCAAATCCCCTGACGTGGACCACGTGCAGCGTGTGGGCATCAGCGAACCGCTCCACCACGCTGTTCCAGACCGCAGGCGAAGAGGCAAGGCCGGGCACCAGGATCACCGGCGGGCCCTCTCCGGTTACAGTCACGCTGAAACGGGTCGGTTCCACGAGGGCAGGCTCGGGCGGCTCCTGCGGCGCGCCGCAGGCAGCGGCAAGGGCAATGAGGGCGAACGGGGCAAGGCGCATGGGGCAATCCCTCCGGGGCAGCGGCGCCACCATCAAGCGGCGCGCCTCGCGCTCCGTCAAGCATCGCCCCGCCGCGGCCAGCCACGCCTCAGCTGGCCTGATCGCGCGCGGTGACCTCGAAGAACAGCTCCGGGAAATTGAGGAAATAGGCGAGGAAATCCTCCGGCAGGCCCGACCAGTCCGGCTCCTCCGGCAACAGGCCGAGCTGCGAGCGGTGCTGCATCAGCGCCTCGCGCTTCAGGGCCATCAGCTCCGCCGTGCCGACCCGCACCGGCCGGCGCGAGGCGGCATAGGCAAGCAGCGCCTTGCGCCCCTCCCAATAGCCGCCCTTGTTGGAGGCACCCTCCGGCCGCCAGCTGCGGAAATCCCAGACCCAGACCGGGTACTCATACAGCTGCGCCCCGCCAAGGGCACCGCGCGCCAGCAGCGCCCGCGCCGCCCGCGCCAGCGCCCGGTGGTCCGGATGCCCGTCAGCCAGCGCCGGCGCATAGACCTCCTGCGGCGCCGTCTCCTCGATGAGCGCCGCGATCGCAGCCTCCAGCCGGTCCGCAACCCCCGCAAGCTCGCCATCGGGCAGGCCGAGGAAGTGCAGCGCCTCACCGTCGAGCCCGAGCCGCCCCGTCGCCGCCCGGGTCTCGCGCTCGCGCAGCGCCGGCAGGTCCTCCCGCGACAATGTGGTCCAGCGCTCATGCCGATGGGAGGCCCGCCCGTCGGTCGCCACCGCCACAGTCACCGGCGTCCCGGCACGCCGCTTCAGCGCGATCGTCGCGCCGCAGCCCAGCGTCTCGTCGTCGGCGTGCGGTGCAAGCATGAGGGCGCTGCGCCCCGCTGTTTCCGCCGTCATGTCGCCTGCCCGGCCGAGCAGCGCCCGGTGCACCGAGCGCAGCGCCTGCTGTTCCAGCCTCGGCCAGACATGCCGCATCGGACCGGCCATGGATCCCTCTCCCTAAGCATCGCGCCAGCGCCGGACACCGGCCCTGTTCCTGCCGCGATCCGTTGCCAGAAGCATGCCGGCCGGCGCAAGTCGCCCGCGCGCTCGCCATGCCGTGGCAGTGGACGCCGCTGCCCGGCTCCCTTTACACAGGGGGCGTCCTGAAGGCCCACCCCAACCGGAACTCGCCATGCCCATCAAACCGCCCACCCCCTTCGATCTCGGCCCGGCCCACCTTGTCGGTATTGGCGGCATCGGCATGTCCGGTATCGCCGAGGTGATGCTCACCATGGGCTATGCCGTGCAGGGCTCCGACATCCGCGACAGTGCCATTGTTGAGCGCCTGCGCGAGAAGGGTGCGCGCATCTTCATCGGCCACGCCGCCGGGAATGTCGCCGGCGCCGGCGCCGTGATCATTTCCTCTGCCATCCGTCCCGGCAATCCGGAGGTCGACGCCGCCCGGGCCGCCGGCATCCCGGTGGTGCGCCGCGCCAACATGCTGGCGGAGATCGTGCGCCTGAAATGGACCGTGTGTGTCGCCGGCACCCATGGCAAGACCACCACCACCTCCATGGTTGCCGCCCTGCTCGACGGCGCCGGCCTCGACCCCACCGTCATCAATGGCGGCATCGTCAATGCCTATGGGTCAAACGCCAAGGCGGGGGCGGGAGAGTGGATGGTGGTGGAGGCCGACGAGAGCGACGGCACCTTTACCAAGCTGTCACCAACCGCGGCGATCGTGACCAATATCGACGCGGAGCACATGGACCATTACGGCACCATGGAGACCCTGCGCGCTGCCTTTGACACCTTTGTGGAGAACCTGCCCTTCTACGGCTTTGCCGTGCTGTGCACCGACCATCCCGAAGTCCAGGCGCTGGCGGCCCGCGTCACCGACCGGCGGGCGATCTCCTATGGCCTCAACCGCCAGGCAGATGTGCGCGCCGTCAATATCCGCACCGACCTTGAAGGCTCCCATTTCGACGTGGCGCTTCGCCGCCCCGGATCGGCCCAGCCCCGTCTCATCGAGGCGCTCAGCCTGCCCATGGCGGGCGAGCACAATGTCCAGAACGCGCTGGCGGCGATTACTGTCGCGCTCGAGCTCGGGGCCGGCGACACCGAGATTCGCGCGGCCCTTGCCGGCTTTGGCGGGGTCAGGCGTCGCTTCACCGCTGTCGGCGAATGGAACGGGGCGAAGATCATCGACGACTATGGCCACCACCCGGTGGAGATTGCCGCCGTGCTGAAAGCCGCGCGAGCGATGGTCGGTGCCGGCCGGCTCATCGCAGTCGCCCAGCCGCATCGCTATTCGCGCCTGAGCGACCTGTTCGACGCCTTCTCCACCTGTTTTGACGCCGCCGACGATGTCCTGATCGCGCCGGTCTACCCGGCCGGCGAGGCGCCGGTCGAGGGCGTTGACCATGAAAGCCTGGTCGCCTCGATCCGCCGCCATGGCCACAAGAACGTGGCCGCACTGGGGAGCCTGGACGAGCTTGCCGCCGTCATTGCAGGCATTGCCGAACCGGGCAGCCTCGTGGTCTGCCTTGGCGCCGGCGATATCACCACCCACGCCAACGCCCTCGCCGGGCGTCTCGCGGCGCTGTAGGGTCACCCTGCGGCCCGGCAATGCCCGCAGGTCCGGGACACCTGCGGCGGGCAGGTTCCGGAATGGCGGTCCCCCCAGCTGCCCATCCAATCCTACCCCTTGTCCCGCATGCTAGCGTCCCCGTCATGGCTTCGTTCAGGCTTCGTGACGTCTTCGAGATCGTGCCGCCGCTCTACTGGCCGGTGGTGATGGTCTCGCTTGTCCTGCTGGTCGCAGACATTCGCTGCGCGCTGGCGGCCGGCCATCAATGGGGCCGCGTCTGGATCAGCGACCATGGCTGGCTCAGCCTGGAAATCCTCGACCCGCCGCCCGCCCATGAGGCCCCGCCAGCGCCCTCGCCGAACGCCCGCGCACTCGCCCTCGCTCTGGCCGGCGACATGCCTGTTAGCTGGCCTGTCAGCTGGCCTGTCAGCTGGCCTGTGACGTGGTCGGAGAGCACGCTATCGCCGCGGTCCGTCCAGGCCCCTGCGTGTTGTAGCGTTGGTGCGTGCACCCATGGCGCGCCGCCGCCCCGGGCCGCGGCCCCGCCCTGACGCCGTCGGGGCCGTGATGACAAACCGGTTTTCGACCAAGCGCCGCCCCGGGCGTCGCGCCTGCTGGCGCCTCAGTCGCCGGCGTCGAGCCCCTCAGGCTCACCGACAAGGACGAAGGTGAAGCGTTCCGGTTTCAGCCATTCGCCTGCCACCCGGTTGACATCCGCCAGGCTCACCGCCTCGATTGCGCCATTGCGCCGGTCGAAATAGTCGACGCCTAGCGCCTGCTGGCGCACGCTCATCATGTTGCCGGCAATCTTGGCATTGCTGTCGAAGCCGAGCGGGTAGGAGCCGGTCAGGTACGCCTTGGCGTCGGCCAGTTCGGTCTCGGTGATGCCGCCTTCGGCAAGGCCCGCGAGCTCGGCGCGGATCAGGCGGACGAACTCGCCGGCGGTCTCGTTCTTCGTCTGGCCGCCGCCGGACCAGGTCGCCAGCTCGCCGCCGAAATCGAGGCCGGTCGAGATGCCATAGGTGAGGCCGCGCTCGACCCGCAACTCCTTCATCAGCCGGCTCTCGAAGCCGCCGCCGCCAAGGGTGTAGTTGAGGACATAGGCGGTGAAGAAATCGGGATGGTCGCGCTGCAGGCCGGGGGCGATGAAGCGAACCAGCGACTGCGGCTGCGGCAGGTCGACGATGATCGGATCGGTGACTGGCGGGTTGAGACCGGCCGGCGGTGGCAGGGCAAGGTCGGACGTCTCAGGCAGGCCAGCGAAGGCGGTATCGATCAGCGGGGCCAGCGCCTCCGGGGTAATCGCCCCGACCGCGGTGAGAAGCAGCCGGTCGCGAACCATCAGCCGGTCCTTGTAGGCCAGCGCGGCCTCCCGCGTGATCGCGGCGAGGCTCTCCTCGCTGACCTCCCGGGCATAGGGATGATCTGGGTAGAGCGCGCTCTCGATCGCGTCGCCAGCGAGGAAGCCCGGATTGGTCTCGCGCTGTTTAAGACCGACCTCGGTCTCGCGCCGCGCCCGCTCGAACGGGCCCTCGTCGAAGCGCGGCTCGGCAAAGGCAAGCGCAACCAGGTCCATCGCCTCGCCGGCATTCTCGCGCAGCATGCTGACCGAGCAACTGGTCCAGTCCCGCCCGGACGAGCAGCCGAAGCTCATGTTGAGCTCTTCCATCCGGGTCTGGAAAGCGAGCGAACCGAGATCGCCAGCGCCCTCATTCATCTGGTAGGTGACGGCAGCGGCCAGGCCCTCCAGACCGACCGGGTCGGAGGCATAGCCGCCTTGCCAGGCGGCCTGAATCGAGACGATCGGGATCGCCGGCTCGTTGACCAGCCAGACGGAAATGCCCCCCGGCGTGATGAACTGCTCGATCCGGGCGAAGTCGCCATCATGCACCGTGACCTCCAGCGCCACCGGCGGTTCCGGCACAGCGGCGGGCTCGCCGCTGCCCTGCGAAGCCGGATTGCCGCAGGCGGCCAGCAGGGCGAGACCGGCGGCCGCGAGCATCATGGCGGGGACCTCGAGGAAGCCTCGAACCGGCATCAGAGCGTCTCCTCAGGCAGGAGGTGGCCTTCGACATAATGGCCCTGCTCGCCGAACACCTTGCGCAGGGCTGCCGTGGCGGCCCCGGGCGTGACCGCGCGCAACCGGTCCGGATAGGCGAGCACATCGTCGACCGTCCCACCGACGGCGAGCGTGCGGCCGAACCAGTTGGCAAGCGAGGACTGGCTGTCGCGGGCATAGATCGCGCTGGCTGCCAGCTTGTTACGCGCGCGGATGACGTCGGCTTCGTCGAGGCCCTCGGCGAGGATGCGATCAAGCTCAGTCACGAAGGCCACTTCGAGGGCATCCAGATCGACCCCGTCAGCCGGCGTCGCATAGAGGCCTGCCGGGCCCGGGTCATGCCAGTTGGTTATGGCAAACGCGCCAACGCCAACGGCCAGCGCCTGCTCCTCCACCAGCGACTGGTAGAGCGGGCTGGTCATCCCGCCGCCCAGCACCTCGACGCCAACCTCGAGCGCGTAGGCAAACTCCGGGTCGGCGAGCGCACTGGCGCTCAGGTAATAGCGCTGCCATTGCGGCTGGCGGACCTTGGGGTCGGTGTGGGTGATCTCCACGCTCTCCTCCAGCGCGTCGACCGGGCGCCAGCCGCGCGGCGGCCGGTTCTTGCCGGAGCGTTCGATCCGGCCATAGGTCGCCTCCGCCAGCGGGCGGACCTCATCGGCTGTGACGTCGCCGGCCACGATCAGGATGGCGTGCTCGGGCGCATACCATGTGGTGTAGAACTCCAGCCCGTCCTCAGGTGTCAGCGCGGAGACCTCGTCCATGATGCCGATCACCGGTATGGCATAGGGGTGGTCACGGTAGAGTGTCTCGAACATCTTTTCCTGCAGGATGACACTGGGATTGTTGTCGACCCGCTGGCGCCGTTCTTCCTTGACGACGTCGCGTTCGGAGATGAACGGGCCTTCCGGATCGTCATTGATAATCAGGTCGGTCATCCGCTCCGCCTCAAGCCCCATCACCAGCTCCAGCCGGTCCCTGGCGACGCGCTCGTAATAGGCGGTGTAGTCCCAGGAGGTGAAGGCGTTGAGTTGGCCGCCATTGCGCTGGACGATGGTGGTGAATTCCTCCGGCCCGATATCGTCAGTCTCCTTGAACATGACATGCTCAAACAGGTGGGCGATGCCGGACTTGCCGGGCGCCTCGTCGACGGCGCCGACCTTGTACCAGACCATGTGGGTGACGACCGGCGCGCGGTGGTCGGGGATGACGACGACCTCCATGCCATTGTCGAGCGTGAAGGTCTCCGGCCCCCAGGCGCCCGCTGTGTCTGCAACTCCAGACGGGGCGAGTGCGAGGGCGGCAAGGCCGAGGATAGCGTGTCTCAACGGTTTCTCCCTTCGGGCCGGGCGGTCCTGCGCCCGGTCCTCGATACAGGTGCTGGCGGTATCACCGTCCGGCAAGGCCGGCTAGGTCCCCGGCAGCTTGAAGCCGCCACCGCTTCGCTCGCCGCGCGCGATCTCGACCTCGGCGCCGCCGGTGGCGCTGTCGGTCGCGGCCTCCTGGCGCTCTTCCTCATTGCCCTGCCAGAACAGGATACGGTCAGCGAGCGAGGGCGACTTGCGGATCATGCGGGCCTCCTCCCAGTCGACCTGGGCGCGGATCACCGGGCTTACCGCCTTGGCGCCGGCCACGGCGACGAGAGCGCGTTCGGAGGCACTGGCATCGGAACCGATATTGGTGCCGAATGCGGCGACCTGTTCGGTCAGGCGCGGGTCGACCTCGGTCGGTTGCGCCTCACCGGGCCGGGGAGGGCGAAGATTGTAATCCGGCGGCAGGGTCAGCGGCGCCTTGGTGACGACGCGGAACTCGTCGGGCGCGGCTGTGTTTATCCCGTCATCGCGCGGGGACGAGGCGCAGCCCGCTCCCAGCGTCAGGGCGGCGCCGGCAAGCAGGAGACCGAGCGGGCGGGTCTGGCGGATGGACATGAGCGAGCTTACCTCCGTCTCGCAATCGGCCGTCTCAGGCCGGCGATTTCTCTTTTCGCGACACTAGGAACTGATCCAGAAACAGCAAGACGGCACCCACAGAAATGGCGGCGTCGGCGACGTTGAACACATAGGGGAACCACAGCCCCGAAAAGTCGAAGAAGTCGACCACGGCGCCGAAGCGGATACGGTCGATGACATTGCCGACGGCCCCGCCGACCACGAGGGCGAGCGACAGCGCCGTCAGCCGTCGCTCAGCCCTGGCCAGCCAGATGGCAAAGACGATGGCGATGGTCAAAGTCAGCGCTACCAGCAGCCAGCGGGCGGCACCCTCGGACTGGAACAGGCCATAGCTCATGCCGCGGTTCCAGACCATCGTCAGGTCGAAAATGCCGGAAACCTCGATCTGGCCACAGCCGCGTCGCGCCTCCAGGCAAGCCAACGCATTGAAGACAGGCGTGTTCAGCACCCACCATTTGGTGGCCTGGTCGAGTACCAGGATCAGGGGCACCAGCCCGGCCAGGAGCCAGAGATTGCGGCGATCAACCATCCTCGCCTTTGAGCCCGCGCCGGCGCATCCGGTCAAGGCTTCTCCGTCAGGCCGACGTGATCCCTCACGCCCCGAAGGCGAGCGCCAGCCCGGGTTCGGGCCAGCGGCAACGCACCAGCCGGCCCGTGCTCGACAGGGTGATGTAGGCGTCCTGCATGTCGGCGCCGCCGAACGCGATGTTGGTGGTGATCATGTCGGGCAAGGCGATGTGGCTGTGCGCGCCCTCCGGCGTGATCGTGGTGATCCCGCCATTGAAGATGGTAGCGACGCAGACATGGCCGGCCTCGGTGATGGCAAGGCTATCGAAATAGTGCAGGCCCGGCATGGCGGCGACGACCCGGCCGGATTGGAAAGGAGGCATGAATGCCGACAC
>CAYPQD010000007.1:0-76859 GCA_964412785.1 uncultured Hyphomonadaceae bacterium | reverse complement strand
GAGATCATGCGCCGCCAGCCGGCGGTCGACCTGGTGCTTGGCCCGCAGGCCTATCACAAGCTGCCGGAAATGGTTGCGCGCGTCGCCCGCGCGGCCGGCGAGCGGCTGGAGACCGAATTCGACACGCTGGAGAAGTTCGACGCCCTGCCGAAAGCGCGAAAGGCCGATGGGCCGACAGCATTCCTCTCGGTGCAGGAGGGCTGCGACAAGTTCTGCACCTTCTGCGTCGTGCCCTATACCCGCGGTGCAGAAGTCT
Source organism: uncultured Hyphomonadaceae bacterium (assembly GCA_964412785.1). Classification (GTDB taxonomy): domain Bacteria; phylum Pseudomonadota; class Alphaproteobacteria; order Caulobacterales; family Hyphomonadaceae; genus UBA5336. The sequence goes on along the minus strand of CAYPQD010000007.1, from coordinate 76,603 downwards.
CGCGGCCGGTCGATGACATCACGCTGGAGGCGCGCAGCCTCGCATCCCAGGGCGTTCGCGAGATCACCCTGCTCGGCCAGAACGTCAATGCCTGGCATGGCCGCGCGCCGGCGCTCGACGCCGATGGCGGGGAATGGGGGCTTGGCCAGCTCTGCCGCCACCTTGCCCGGATCGGCGGGATCGGACGCATCCGGTATACCACGTCCCACCCGCGCGACATGGACGAGACGCTGATCGCCGCTCATGCCGATGTGCCTGAGCTGATGCCCTACCTTCACCTGCCCGTGCAGTCCGGCTCCGATCGGATCCTCAAGGCGATGAACCGCGGCCACACGGCGCAGCGCTATCTGGACATTATCGCGGCGATGCGCGCCGCACGGCCGGACATGGCGGTCGCCTCGGATTTCATTGTCGGCTTTCCCGGCGAGCGGGACGAGGATTTCGCAGCGACTATGGCGCTGGTCCGCGAGGTCGGGTTTGCATCGGCCTTCTCGTTCAAATACTCACCGCGGCCCGGCACGCCGGCGGCCGACATGTTTGGCCAGGTCCCCGAGGCGGTGAAGGACGAGCGCCTGCAGGCGCTGCAGGCGCTGCTGCGGGACCAGCAGCGCGCGTTCAACGCCTCCAGGATCGGCGAGACCGTGAAGGTCCTTGTCAGCGGCACCGGGCGGATGCCCGGCCAGCTGCACGGCCGCTCGCCCTGGCTGCAGGCGATCCATTTCGACGGACCTGTGCACCTTGTCGGGTCGATTGTGGATGTTGAGGTGAATGGCGCCAGCCTGAATGCGCTGAGTGGTGCGCTTGCCGGAGCGGAGGCGGCCGCTTGAGCCGGGTCTACGCCGTTGCGTCAGCGGAACGCCTGCGCGATCTGTGCGGCCCGCACCATCGCCATCTGCAGATCATCGAGGCGCGCCTGGAGGCGCGCGGCCTGCGCCGGCTGGAAAGCCAGGGCGGCGGCATCGAGATCAACGGGACGCCCGACAGCGAGGCGCTCGCCGAAGCGGTGCTGGCCGCCTTCGAGAAGCGTATCGGCTCCGGCAGCCCGCCCGACGAGGCGACGCTTGACGGAGCAATCGAGGATGCGCTGGCGCCGAAGGGCGAGTTCGCCACCCTTGCCGGCCTGAAGGTGCCGGTCGCGCCGCAGACCCGGGGCCAGTCGGTCTATATCAAGGCCCTCACCGGCGCTGATAACGGCCTTGTCTTCGGTGTCGGACCGGCCGGCACCGGCAAGACCTTCCTGGCGGTTGCCGTCGGCGTGGCGGAACTGCTGACCGGTCGGCGGGACCGGCTGGTGGTGACCCGCCCGGCTGTGGAGGCTGGCGAGAAGCTCGGCTTCCTGCCCGGCACGCTGGAGGAAAAGGTCGATCCCTACATGCTGCCGATCTGGGACAGTCTGCGCGAGCTGCTTGGCCAGGAGGTGATGGAGCGCAAGATCGCACGCGGAGAGATCGAGGTGGCGCCGCTCGCCTTCATGCGCGGGCGCACGCTGAAGCGCGCCTTCATCATCGTCGACGAGGCGCAGAACACCACGATTGCGCAGATGAAGATGGTGCTGACGCGGCTTGGCCGCGACAGCCGGATGGTGGTGACCGGCGATCCCGGCCAGGTCGACCTGTCCGCCAGCCAGCCCTCCGGCTTGTCCCACGCGCTCGGCATTCTCTCCGGTGTGGACGGCGTTGCGATCAGCACGCTGACAGCGGCCGATGTGCGTCGGCACAGGCTGGTCGGTCGGATCATCGATGCCTATGAAGCGGCCGGGCATGGCGGATGAAGCCTGTCGACCTCAACCTGCGGATCGACGGCCCGGACTGGGCAGCGCTCGCCGGGGCGGACAGGCTCTGCCAGCAGGCGGCCGACGCCGCGCTCGCGGCTGCCGGCGTGCGCAATGGCGGCGCGCTCGACCTGCTGCTGACCGATGATGCGGAAATCCGGGCGCTGAACGGGCGCTGGCGGGGCAAGGACGCGCCGACCGACGTGCTCGCCTTTGCCGCCGACCCGCTTGACCGGCCCTTTCTTGGCGACATCGTGATTGCCCATGGCCGTGCGGCCGCCGACGCGGCCCAGATGGCAAGGCCGCTCACCGACCATCTCGCCCACCTGGTGGTGCACGGTGTCCTGCACCTGCTCGGACATGACCACATGGAGGACGAGGAGGCGGAGAAAATGGAGGCGCTGGAGCGAAAGGCGCTTGCAAGTCTTGGTATCGCTGACCCATATGTTTGGGAACCTCGCTGACGGCCATGACCGAATCCTCCGCTTCCGATCCTGACACACCCTCATCCAGTCGATTGCGCAGGTGGCTGGCGCTTGGCCGGAAACCAGCGCCTGCCGAGACGGAGCCGGCATTGAACGGTGCCCAGGAGCACCTGCCGGCGGCGATGCGACTGCGGGTCAACGAGTTCGCTGCTGCAATCGTGTCCGACGTGATGATCCCGCGGGCGGAGATCGTCGCGGTGGAGGTGTCCACCCCGTTCAACGACCTGATCACGCTGTATGCCGAGGCCGCGCATTCGCGCCTTCCGGTCTATCGGGAGACGCTCGACGACCCGCTGGGTTTTGTCCACATCAAGGATGTCGTCGCCGAGATCGCCCGCGGCGGCGCACGCGAGGACGCGCCGCTGGAAAGGCTGCGGCGCAATATCCTGTTCGTCCCGGCCTCCATGCCGCTCGCCGACCTGCTGGTGAAGATGCAGTCGACACGCATCCACATGGCGCTGGTGGTTGACGAGTATGGCGGCACCGACGGGCTGGTCTCCCTTGAGGACCTGGTGGAGCAGATCGTCGGTGACATTGAGGACGAACACGACGAGGATGCGCAACTCCTGGTCAAGCGGGGCCGGAATGTCTGGGAGGTGGATGCGCGCATGGAGATTGACGATTTCGCAGAGGAGACGGGGCTTGACCTGTCCCTGCCGGATTTCGAGGACGAGATCGACACGCTGGGCGGGGTCGCCTTTGCGCTGGCTGGGCGGGTGCCGGCGCGCGGCGAGGTGCTGCGCCATCAAAGCGGCGCCGATATCGAGATCATCGAGGCCGATGCGCGTCGGATCCGGCGCCTTCGCCTGCGCCTTGCCGACCCGAAAGCGGCGCCTGAAGCGGCAGCATGACAAACGTCCTGACGGTGCGCAGCCGCGGTATCACTGCGCTCGGGCCCCTGCATGAGGCGTTTGCGCGCCTGCGCGGGTGGCCGGCGATCGGCGTTGCCGCGCTTCTCGGCGCGTTCTGCCTGTTTGCGTTTGCGCCTTTCCACGTCACCGCCATCCTGATGCTGGGCCTTTCCGGGCTGGTCTGGATGATCGACGGCGCCCGCGGCCAGCGGCGCTGGGGGCGGGCGGTCTTCGCCCGCGGCTGGGCGTTCGGCTTCGGGTATTTCCTGGTCAGCCTGCACTGGACCGCGGCGCCGTTCCTGGTGGAGCCGGAAAAGCATGCGGCCTTCCTTTGGATGCCTCTGATCCTGCTGCCGGGCGGGATGGCCCTTCTGTGGGGCGCGGCGGCCGCGATGGCGGCGGCGTTCTGGTCGTCCTCGCCGTCACGCGTCTTCGTCTTCGCGGCCTTCCTGGCCTTTGCCGAATGGACGCGCGGGCACCTGTTTGGCGGGTTCCCCTGGAACCTGCCCGGAACCAGCTGGCTGCCCGGCGGTGCCGTCTCGCAACTGGCCTCGATCGGTGGCGTCTATTGGCTGACCCTTCTTACCGTGTTTGCCTGCGCTGCGCCGGCCGCGCTGGTCGACACGCGTGAGGATCGCGCCCTGGGTCTCAGGCTGGCGCCGACCCTTGCGGCAGTGATCGGCCTGTCGCTGGCCTGGGCGTGGGGCGGCCAGCGCCTGTCGGTGCCGCCGGTGGCGAGCGGGACCAATGTGGTGCTGATGGACTCAGGCGTGCCGCAGCACGAGAAGTGGCAACCGGAGAACCGCGCCAACGTGTTGCGCCGCTATGTCGACATGTTGAATACGGTGAAAAGCGCGCCGGGCGACGTGGTAATCTGGCCGGAAGGGGCGATGCCGTTTGCGCTGCTCAGTTCCACAGACGCCATGGATGCGATCTCGGTCTATCTTGGCGAGCGGCACCTGATTGTCGGGACCAGCCGCTGGCAGAGCAATGGCGGCGCCGACGGTTTGTGGTTCAACGCGCTGGCCGTCCTGAATGCGGGCAGCAACCGTTCCGGCCCGGTGGCGCTTTATGACAAGCACAGGCTGGTGCCGGTGGGCGAGCTGCCGGTGGCGCGCATCATCCCGTTCGGTGAGGCGATATCGGGCGTCCTGCCCTCGGCGCTGCAGCGCATGGCGCGTTCCGGCTTCGAGCCGGGGCCGGGGCCGGCGATTGTCTATGCCGAGGGCGTGCCCCCCTTCGTCCCGATGATCTGCTATGAGGGGCTCTATCCGGAAATCCCGCGGGCCGTGAAACCGCGCGCCGACTGGCTGGTGGTGATTTCCAATGATGCCTGGTTTGGCGCCCTGATCGGGCCGGCGCAGCATTATGCCCAGAACCGCTACCGTGCCATCGAGACCGGCCTGCCCATGGCCCGGGTCGCCTCGCGCGGGGCCAGCGCCGTGACCGATGGCCGGGGCCGGGAAATCGCCCGGTCTGTCCCGGTCGGGGGCGATCTACCGGGCTGGAATGCTCGTGCCGTAAGGTCAGCGCTTCCGAAATACGAGGCACAGACCTTGCATTCTCGCTACGGTAGTGCGTTTTTCTGGATCAGTCTTGCGCTTTTCGCTGCTATGGCATTAGTTGCATGGCGTCGTTGAGTGGCTGGGTGATCCTCTTGCGATGAGTATAAGATGTCAGACAGCAAAAGTCCGAGCGACATTGACCGGATCGTCGGCCAGCGCGTGCGCTGGCGCCGCCGCGAGTTGAAGCTCACCCAGGAGAAACTGGGCGACCTTCTCGACCTGACCTTCCAGCAGGTCCAGAAGTACGAGAAGGGCATCAACCGCATTTCCGCCGGCCGTCTTTATGAGATGGCGAGCGTGCTCAGCGTGCCGATCACCTATTTCTATGATGGCGCGGAAGAGTATCTGGAGCGCGAGCGCCAGTCCTTCGCCGAGGGAGAGGATGCGCCGCACGCGCCGGTGATGAACGCGGAAACCCTCGACCTGATCGCCGCCTTCCAGAAGATCGACAATGCCAGTCTGCGCAAGAGCATCCTGCAGACGGTCAAGGCCGCCGCATCGGCGCTCGATGAGGCCCCGGTGGCGCCGGCGGACTGAGCCCGCCTCAGTCGGCGTGCTTGCGGTGGCGGCCCTGCGCCGGTACCCCCTGGCGGGCGATCAAAGACGCGAAGGAGCGCGAGGGCCGTGCATCGAAAGACTTTCCTGTTCACAAGCGAGAGCGTTTCCGAAGGCCATCCGGACAAGGTCTGCGACCGCATCTCCGATGAGATCGTCGATCTGTATTATAGCGAGGCGATCGCGGCAGGGTATGACCCCGCCCGGGTGCGCGTCGCCTGCGAGACGGCAGCGACCACCAATCGTGTCGTGCTCCTCGGTGAGGTCCGCGGGCCGGAAACGGTGAGCAGGGAACGGGTCGAGGCGGTGGTGCGCGCTGCGGTGCGCGAGATCGGCTATGCGCAGGACGGCTTCCACTGGGAGCGCCTGGCGTTCGACAACTGGCTGCACGAACAGTCGGCGGACATCGCCCAGGGCGTTGATGCCGATGAGGGGTCCAACCGGGAGGAAGGGGCCGGCGACCAGGGCATCATGTTCGGCCATGCCACCAATGAGACCGACGCCTTCCTGCCGGCGCCGCTATACTATTCGCACCGCATCCTGCAGGCTCTGGGCGCGATGCGCAAATCCGGCGCGGAGGCGCGCCTGCAGCCCGATGCCAAGAGCCAGGTGACCCTGGTCTATGAGGATGGCCGCCCGGTCCGCACTGACGCGGTGGTGGTCTCCACACAGCATTCGCACGGTCTCAGCGACGGAGAAATCCGCGAGATCGTTCGCCCTGTCGTGGAAGAGGTATTGCCAGAGGGCTGGATGCCGCCCGAAGCGCGCTTCTACGTCAATCCCACGGGCAAGTTCGTCGTTGGCGGGCCCGATGGCGATGCCGGCCTGACGGGCCGCAAGATCATCGTCGACACCTATGGCGGCGCTGCGCCCCATGGCGGCGGCGCGTTTTCCGGCAAGGACCCGACCAAGGTCGACCGCTCGGCCGCCTATGCCAGCCGCTATCTTGCCAAGAACGTGGTTGCCGCGGGGCTCGCCGCGCGCTGTACCCTGCAGCTCTCCTATGCGATCGGCATTGCCCGGCCGCTGTCGATCAATGCAAACCTGCATGATACGGGTGAGGTTGACGAAGCGCGGCTGGAGGAGGTGCTGATGGAGCTCATGGACCTGTCACCGCGCGGCATCCGCACCCATCTGCGGCTCAACCGGCCGATCTATGCGCGCACCGCCGCCTATGGCCATTTCGGCCGCGAGCCCGACGCGGATGGCGGTTTCTCCTGGGAGAGGCTCGACCTCGTCGATGACCTGAAGGGGGCGTTCTGAGCGCTTGGGCCTGTCGCCGGCGATATGTAACCCTTTCTAAAACGATCTCTGCCATCTTGTCGGAAACAAGTCGTGCCCGATAAATGATGGTGGAAAACCCGTGTCGCTTAAGCTGATCATCCAGATCCCGTGCTATAATGAAGAGGAGACGCTGGCGATCGCTCTGGGCGCCCTGCCGCGCGCGGTGCCGGGCTATGACGTCGTCGAATGGCTGGTGATCGATGACGGCTCGACAGACGGGACGGTTCGCGTCGCCCGCGAACAGGGCGTCGACCACATCGTCTCCATGGGCCACAATCGCGGCCTGGCGCGCGGCTTCATGGCCGGGATCGAGGCAGCCCTGCGGCTCGGCGCCGACACCATCGTCAACACCGATGCTGACAACCAGTACGACGCCACGTGCATCCCCGACCTTGTCCGCCCGATCGTGGCGGGCGAGGCGGAGTTCGTGATCGGCGCCCGGCCGATCGACGAGACGCCGCATTTCTCCCCCGTCAAGAAGTGGCTCCAGCGCTTTGGCAGCCTGGCGGTCCGGGTGGCCAGCAACACCGACATTCCCGACGCGCCGTCGGGCTTCCGGGCGATCCACCGCTCGGCAGCCGAACGCCTGTTCGTGTTCAACGACTACACCTACACGCTGGAGACGATCATCCAGGCGGGCCGCAAGGACATCCGCACAACCTCCGTGCCGGTGCGCACCAATGAGGACCTCCGGCCCTCGCGGCTGGTCAGGAGCATCCGGTCATATGTCCAGCGCTCTCTGGTGACGATCCTGCGCGCCTACATGACCTACAAGCCGATGCGCACCTTCTTCGCGGTCGGCGCAGTGTTCGCGCTCGCCGCCGGCGTCATCGGCGCGCGCTTCCTGTGGGCGTTCCTTGCCGGCGATGGCGGCGGCAAGGTGCAGTCGCTGATCCTTCTGTCGGTGCTGGCGATGGCCGCGTTCCTCTCCTTCGCCATCGGCATTATCGGCGACCTGCAGGCCGCCAACCGGGTGCTGCTGGAGGACATCCGCCTGAGGCTCCTGCGCCAGTCGATGGGCGAAGCGGCGGTCCGGCCCGACACGTTCGAGCGTGTGCGCCGCGAACTCGCCGAGCTTGATCCCGCCAGCCGCGCGGTCCCGGCTGCGCCACCTGAAGCGGCGAAGGCCGTCTGAGACCGGACACGGAGCGAGCGATGACCCAATCCAGCCTCGCCAGCTACGACAACGTCGCCGGCAACCATTATGACAAGTACAACACGACCAACCCGGTCGCGCGCCTGCTGATGCGTGGCTTCCTGGCAGGTTTCGACCGCCTGGTCGCGCAGAGCGGCGCGCAGCAGGTCTTCGAGGTCGGCTGCGGCGAGGGTCATCTCAGCCTGCGCATGGAAGCGACCGGGCTGGTCGCCCATGGCGTCGACCTGGAAGCAGTTGCCGTCGCCGAGGCGCGCGCCAATGCCGAGGCGGCCGGCGCAACCGCGCGGTTCCACGTGGCCGACCTCTACACCCTCTCGCCGGAGCGCCACGCGGCAGAGCTGATCGTCAGCTGCGAGGTGCTGGAACATGTTCCCGACCCGGAGCGGGCGTTGCAGGTCCTCACGGGTCTCGCCCGTCCCTGGCTGCTGGTCAGCGTGCCACGCGAACCGGTCTGGCGTGTCCTCAACATGGCGCGCGGCAGGTATCTCGGCGATTTCGGCAACACGCCAGGGCATATCCAGCACTGGTCGGCCGGCGGCTTTGAACGCCTTGTCAGCCGGCATGCGCGGATCGTGGCGCGGGCGCGGCCGCTGCCGTGGACGATGCTGCTCTGCCGATGCGACTGATGCCGTCGCGTCGCTTGTCGCCGGGCCTGACGGCCTGGGCGCGCTGGACAGTGCTGCTGGCGGTGGCGGCGCTGACGCTCTGGTTTGCGATGCGCCTGGCGGCGACTGACTGGGCGAGCGCCGGGCTGGAGGCGACGCCGGCGCTGTTCGGCGCACTCGGGTTGGCCGCCCTGCTCTACGGTGCGCTCGGCCTGCTTCTGGCGCTCGCCTGGGCGCGGCTCGTCGCGGTCCATGGCGGCACCCCGGCCGGACAGGCAAAGCTGCATGCGCTGTCCCAGGCGCTCAAATACCTGCCCGGCAATGTGGTCCACCTGGCCGGGCGGCATGTGGCGGCGCGGCGGCGCGGTATCCCTGATCGCGTCCTGCTGGCGGCCGCCGGCAGTGAGGCGGGGCTGCTTGTGATGTCTGCGGCGCTGGTCGGCCTGCTCGCTGCGCCACAGCTTGCCGGCGCGGCTGTGGGCGGGTTTCCGGCCGGCCGGACCGCCGGCATCGGGGTGGCCGTGTTGATGGCTCTGCTGGTTGCCGGCGCGCTGGCCTGGCGGACGCGGTTCGGGCGGTTCGCGCCGGCGCTGGCCGGCGTGCTGGGGCTCTATCTCATGTTCTTCCTTGGCTGCGCCTGTGTGGCCGCCATTCTTCTCAGGGCACTTGGCCTTGCCCCCGGACCTGGCGATGGCGCCGCGTCCTGGCTGGCGCTGCTGACCGGCACGCTCGCGATTGCCTGGGCCGCCGGCTTCGTGACGCCGGGCGCGCCGGCCGGGCTCGGCGTGCGCGAAGCGGTGCTCGTGCTCGCGCTCGGCCCCGCGCTCGGCGAGCCGGCGGCGCTGGCGCTGGCTGCGCTCTACCGGCTTGCAACGCTCGGAGGCGACCTCCTCCTTGCCGGCGCCGCGGGCGTCGTTGCGCACGCAACCGCCCCGCTGAGAAAGGAGCCCGTGCCATGACTTCGTTGACCGCGCGCGACGCGCCCCCCCCTGCCGTCCCGCTCTGGGTGTGGGCAGCCTGGGTGCTGGCCTTCATGCTGGTCTCGGCGGTGCTGCCGCGCGATGCGAGCTATGACGTTGCGCACTATCACATTCACAATGGCTGGGCCGCGCTGCATGGCCGCATCGATCGGGACTTTGCGCCAGCGGACATGCACAGCTTCATCAACCCGGCCTACAACATCCTCGTCTATTGGCTGATCGAGCGGCTTCCCGGGCCGGCGGTCAACGCGCTGGTGGCCGTGCCGCAGGCGCTGATCCTGCCGCTTCTCTACGTGCTTTGCCGCACCCTCTCGCTGGCGATCGCGGGGCGCGCCTCGATGGCAGCCTGTCTGATCGTCGCGCTTGCCGGCTTCATCGCGGAGGGGCACCTCAACCTGTTCGCGTCCCTGCGCAATGACGCCTGGGGGGCGGGCGCCTTCCTCGCCGCGCTGGTGCTGGCGATCGGACCCGGCGGTCGCCTCGCCGGTCCCGGGCGACTGGCGGCGGCCAGCCTGCTGCTCGGCGCGGCGTTCGGAATGAAGGCAACCAATCTCGCCTATGTGCTCGCCTTTGCCGTGTTCGTCGGTGTGCTTGCGGCCGACTGGCGCGAGCGGCTTGGCGCAGCGCTCGCCTGCGCCCTTGCCGGCGGGGCCGCAACACTCCTGCTCGCCGGGCCCTATGCCTGGGTTCTGTGGGAGCGCTTTGCCAACCCGCTCTTCCCGATGGCGAACGGCCTGTTCGAGAGCCCGCTGGGGCCCACCGACTATGACGCCTATGACCGGCGAAAGCCCGGCGGGGTTCTCGGCCTGCTCGCCTATCCCTTCGTCTTTACCTTCGATGCCACCCTGATCGGCAGCGAGGACACCGATGATGTCCGCTTCCTGATGGCCTATCTGGCGAGCTTCGGCCTGCTCGGCTGGGCGATGTTCAGGGGGCGGGCGGGCAAAAGTCCGGCGGTGCGACTGGTGCTGGCGCTTTCGCTTGGCATGCTGGTGGCGATGCTCACCTGGATGCAGGTGTTCTCGGTGCTGCGCTACCTTCTGGCCGCCTGGATTCTGGGGCCGCTGCTGGCCTACATCCTGTGGCTGGTGCTGGCGCGCGAGAGTGCGCTGACGGTTCGGGCGGGGCGGGTGACGGCGATTGCGGGCCTTGCATTGCTGGCGATGACCGGGCCGCACGAGCTGCGCCGGGCGACGTGGGAGCGTTGGGATGCGCCCTATGCCGGCGCCGATATCCCCATGCCGGAGCGCTTCGAGGAGGCGATCCTGCTGTTTTCTGGCGATTATCCCAGTGCCTTCCTCGCCCCGCAGTTTCCAGGCAGCGCGGTATTCGGCCATGTGGCGATGCAGGACTATTTCCGCCCGGCGCTGGAGAATTACCGCCCGCGCCTGCGCGCCTTCATCGAAGCGACGCAGCGGCCTGTCTATGCCGTCACCTTCAGCCATGACACGCCGGCGGACGTGCTGGCGAAGATTGCCCGGCTGGAACCGCTGGCGGGCGATCCTGCCTTTTGCGAGCCGGTGCGGACCGGGCTCGATGCCGGTGACGGATCGTGGTTCATCTGCCCGCTCCAGCGCCGCGGCGCCGGGCAGGACGTTACCGCGGCACTGCGGCATTAGGCCGGAAACCGCCCTCGCTTGACAACCGCCCTTGAGCGCCAGTCTCGCCGCTCGCTCCAGACCGTCGCTTCAGTGCCGGGGCCTGGCGCAATGATCCGGTCGTGAACGGTTCCATTTGCTCCGAACGTGTTCTGGAGCGCTTCCGGGCGATGGCCGCCCCGGTTGGCGTCGAGGTCATGCGTTCACCCCGGATTCTGGACGCCAGGCTGCGGACCGCGCTAAGCGCCTCGGCGTGACTGAAACCGATCCCCCGCGGCCACAGCGCCTGGCGACCTATGCGCGGCGCGGCATGCGCCCCCTGTCGGCCCGCCAGCAGCGCCTGCTCGACGCGCTCCTGCCGCGCCTCGCGGTGCCGGAGGCTGCGCCGGGCGCGCTCAGCCCGGCGACGCTGTTCCCGGGCGCGCGGGAGACCTGGCTGGAGATCGGCTTTGGCGGCGGCGAGCACCTGATCGGTCAGGCGCGCCGGAACGGCACTGTTGGCCTGATTGGCGCCGAGCCGTTCCGGGACGGCATTGTCAAGTCGCTGTCGGCGATCGAGGCGGACGGGCTAGAGACTGTGCGGCTGCTCTGGGGCGATGGCCGCGACCTCGTCGACTGGCTGGCAACGGCCTCGATCGCGCGCGCCTTCATCCTCTTTCCCGACCCGTGGCCGAAGACGCGCCACCACAAGCGCCGCCTCATCCAGCCCGATTTCGCCGGAGCGCTGGCGCGGGTGATCCGGCCTGGCGGGCGCCTCAGGATCGCCAGCGATGTCGCCGGTTATGTGGATGAGATCGTCGCCATCATGGCCGGCATGGCGGCCTTTGAGTGGATGGCGGGGCAGGCCGGAGACTGGCGCCTCCCGCCGGCGGACCACGTCACCACCCGATATGAGGCCAAGCGGCTCGGCGACTGCGCGCCGGTGTTCCTGGACTATCTGCGGACCGGGTCCTGAGGCGTTCGCGGCTGCTCCCGCCAGCCCCGAGGAACCGTTTCGCCTGTCACTGGACAAGGTCGTGCAGACGATCAACTTCCCGCCGGGAGACTGATGCAACTGGACCTGACCGCCCCTGCCGCTTGTCCTTGACGGAACGGGCCAACCATGCACGACATCGCCCTACGAATACGGCACTTTGACTACCGGCGCCGGCAAGGACGCCCGACAGACTGCCCGTAGACGACCCAGGGGACGGAATGGTTGGGGTCCCCACGCATTCAGAAGGAGCCAGCAATGGCGACGGGCAAAGTCAAATGGTTCAACGCGACCAAGGGCTATGGGTTCATCAAGCCGGATGAGGGCGGTGCGGACGTGTTTGTCCACATTTCCGCCGTCGAGCGGTCCGGCCTGCAGACCCTCAACGAAGACCAGGCAATCAGCTATGAGCTGCACACCGATACACGCCGCAACAAGACGTCGGCGGTTGAGCTGAAGGTCCTGTAGACACCGCGCGGGGTTGCTTTCGGGGGGTGACAGACCGTCCCGGGCGACCTATACCAAACCCAAGTCGAAATCTGATCGGCGGCGGTTCCGGCAACGGGGCCGCCGTTTTTCATTAAGCTCGCAAGGGGAGACGCTTGCCCACACTCGTCGCGCTGACGGAGCAGGAACGCCGCATCGAGGACCTCGCCGCACCGCTGGCGGAAGGGCTTGGCGTTGCGCTCGTGCGGGTGCGGCTGATGGGGGGGCGGCGTGCGACATTGCAGGTCATGATCGAGCGCGCGGGTGGTGCGCTTGCTGATATCGGGGATTGCGAGGCGTTCAGCCGGGCGTTCTCGACCGTGCTTGATGCCGAGGACCCGATTTCCGACGCCTTCACGCTGGAGGTCTCCACACCGGGAATCGACCGGCCGCTGACCCGGCCCGGCGATTTTGCGCGCTGGGCCGGCCATGCGGCGAAACTGGAACTGGTCCGCCCGCTGGACGGGCGCCGCCGCTTCCAGGGGGTCATCACCGGCGAGGATGGCGGCGTTATCCGGCTGCGGCTCGACGATGAGAGCGAACTGGTCTGCACCCTCGACGAGCTCAGCAAGGCCTCGCTGATCCTGACCGACCAGCTGATCGAGGCCGCACGGTCCGCCGGTGGCCTGCCGCCGCAGCCGGGCGAGACGGCGCTTGAGGGATTCGATGTCGACGACCTCGACGACCTCGACGTCGATGATACCGACATGACAGACGAAACCGACGATCACGGAGAACATCGATGAGTACAGTAGGGGTATCGGCCAACCGGCTCGAAATCCTGCAGATTGCCAAGGCCGTCGCCGAGGAGAAGTCGATCGATCGCACGATCGTCATCGAGGCGATGCAGGAGGCGATCGAGAAGGCCGCCAAGGCCCGCTATGGTCAGGAGCATGTCATTCGCGCGCGGATCGATGTCGACACCGGCGAACAGTCGCTGTGGCGGGTGCAGACCGTGGTCACGGACGACGCGTTCGAGGACGAGGGTGCGGAGATCCGGCTTAGTGACGCGAAGAAGATCGATCCCGGGCTGGAGCCGGGCGACGAGATCACGGAGGAACTGCCCCCCTTCGATTTCGGCCGGGTTGCGGCGCAGACCGCCAAGCAGGTGATCATGCAGCGCGTGCGCGAGGCCGAACGCGAACGCCAGTACGAGGAATTCAAGGACCGGGTCGGCGAGATCATCAACGGCATCGTCAAGCGGGTCGAGTATGGCAATGTGGTCGTCGATCTCGGCCGGGCAGAAGCCATCATCCGCCGCACCGACGCGATCCCGAGGGAGAACTTCCAGCCGAACGACCGCGTCCGCACCTATCTCTACAAGGTCAGCCGGGAGGTGAAGGGGCCGCAGATTTTCCTCTCGCGGGCGCATCCGGACTTCATGGTGCGCCTGTTTGCGCAGGAGGTGCCGGAGGTGTATGAGGGCGTGATCGAAATCCGGGCCTGCGCGCGCGACCCGGGCTCGCGTGCAAAGATCGGCGTGGTATCCAATGACAGCTCGATCGACCCGGTCGGCGCATGTGTCGGTATGCGTGGCGCCAGGGTGCAGGCCGTTGTCGGTGAATTGTCCGGCGAGAAGATCGATATCATTCCCTGGAGTCATGACGAGGCGACCTTCATCGTCAACGCCCTGCAGCCGGCGGAAGTCTCCAAGGTGGTGCTGGACGAGGATGAGAAGCGCGTCGAAGTGGTGGTTGCCGACGACCAGTTCCCGCTGGCGATCGGCCGCCGTGGGCAGAACGTCCGCCTCGCCTCGCAGCTCACCGGCTGGCAGATCGACCTGATCACCGAGACGGCGGACTCAGAGCGCTACCAGAAGGAATTCCAGGCCCGGACCGAGCTTTTCATGCAGGCCGTCGATGCCGATGAGACACTGGCGCAGCTGCTGGCGTCGGAAGGGTTCGAGACGGTCGAGGAAATCGCCTATGTCGCACCCGATGACTTCCTGGCGATCGAGGGCTTTGACGAGGATGTCGCCGCCGAAATCCAGGCGCGCGCCCGCGAATTCCTGGAGCGCCTCGCCGAGGAGCAGGATGCCCGCCGCCGGGAGCTCGGCGTCGAGGATGCGGTGATGGCGCTGGACAGCATGACGCCGGCCTTTGCGGTGAAGTTCGGCGAGAACGGGATCAAGACGGTCGATGACGTGGCCGGCCTTGTGCCGGACGACATCACCGGCTGGCGCGAGCCCGGTCCGGACGGCAAGCCGGTGTTCCAGGATGGCATCCTCAAAAAGGGCGAGATGCGCAAGGATGACGCCCAGCTTTTCATCATGAAAGCCCGCGTCGAGGCCGGCTGGGTCGAGCCGGAAGCGCTCGCCGAGCTGGAGGCGCAGCAGGCCGCCGAACAGCTCAGCGAGGAAATGGACCTGACCGAGGAGGAAAAGGCGCTGCTGGCACTCGGGGAACTCGGCAGCGGAGGCGTCGCGGAGGAGGATGGCGACAGCGAGGCGGTCGGTTCCGGCAATGGCGACGATGAGGCGGAGCTCGACCTCGAGGCGCTCGCCGCGGAACTCGATCTTGATGAGGAGGGCGGCGACGATGCCGCGCCGCGCCAATGAGCCAGCCGGTCCAGCCGACGCCCTGAGCGGGCGGGCCACCGGCCCGGTCCGCCAGTGTGCGGTGAGCCGTGAGCGCCGGCCGCAGGCGGAGATGATCCGCTTTGTCGCCGATCCCGATGGCATTGTCGTGCCTGACATCGCCGCGCGCCTGCCGGGCCGCGGCGTCTGGGTCGGTGCTGCACGGGAGACGCTGGAGCGGGCGGTGCGGACGCAGGCATTTGCCCGCGGCCTGAAGTGCCGGGTGAGTGTCCCGGACGGCCTTGCCGACCGGGTCGAGGCGCTGCTTCTGGCGCGCTGCCAGGGCGTGCTGGGCATGGCGAAGAAGGCCGGCTCGGTGGTGCTCGGCTTTGACCAGGTGCGCGCATCCCTGCGCAGGGGGCGGCCCGGCTGGCTTCTCGAAGCCAGTGATGGCGGCGAGGATGGCCGCAACAAGGTGTATTCGCTGGCGAGGGCGCTATATGGAGAATCAGGGGTCTCAGGCGCCCTGTCTGCCGCTGAATTGGGCATGGCCTTTGGCCGTGCCTCTGTGGTACACGGGCTGCTTGAGGTCGGCTCGTTTGCCGAGGCTTGGGCAGTCGCCTACCGGCGATTGATCGGTTTCAGGCCAGCCCCAGAGGATCACTGGTTCTCAGGACGGGATCGCTAGCACGGACGCGGTCAGGATGGGCCGGCCGGAACAAGTTTGGTATTGGAAACGCATGAGCGAGACGAAAGACAGAGGCGGACGCAAATCGACGGGACCGGCGCGCGGTTCGGGCACGGTGAAGCAGAGCTTCAGCCATGGCCGTTCAAAGCAGGTCGTGGTCGAGAAGAAAAAGAAGCGCGTCGTCAGCGCGCCGGCCGGGGCGCAGGGCGGGGCACGCTCCGGCGGCCAGAACGGCGCACAGGCCAAGCCCGTCTCCAAGATCGCCGAAGCCGCCCGCAAGCTCGGCATTACCGAGGCTGAGCTTCGGGCCCGCCATGCGGCGCTGCTGAAACGCCGGGAACAGGAAGCCAAGCGCGAGGCGGAACAGAAGGCCGACGCGCAGGCCCATGCCCGCCTGCGCGGCGAGCAGGAAAAGCGCGCCCTGGAAGAAAAGGAACGCGAGGAGGCCGAGGCGCGCCGCAAGGCCGAGGAGGTGCGCCGCAAGGCCGAGGAGGAGGCTGCCAAGGTCAAGGCCAAGGCCGATCCCAAGCCGGCGGCCCGGGCGAAGCCTGTCGCCAAGCCCGACGAGGCCGCCCCGGCCGACCCCGCCGAACTGGAAGCGGCCGGAGGCCGTGTGAAAAGCCGCCGCACCGGCGCGGAACGGGACGAGCGCGAGCGCGTCGCTCCCGCGCGCCAGCGGTCGAACGAACGCCGGCGCGGCAAGCTGACCATTGCATCGGCGCTGGGTGATGATGGCGACCGCCAGCGTTCGCTGGCCTCGGTGCGCCGCGCGCGGGAGCGCGAGCGCGAGCGCCGTACCGGAAGCGGCGGCGACAATCGTGACAAGGTCTCGCGGGATGTCAGACTGCCTGAGACGATCACGCTCCAGGATTTTGCCCAACGAATGAACGAGCGCGTCGCCGACGTTATCAAGTTCATGATGCAGCAGGGCGAGCTGCTGCGCGGCAACGACATCATTGATGCCGATACTGCCGAACTGATCGCCGAGGAATTCGGACACACGGTCAAGCGTGTCGCGGAGTCCGACGTCGAAATCGGCCTCGAGGGTGAGGAGGACGCGCCGCAGGACCTGAAGCCGCGTCCGCCGGTCGTGACCGTGATGGGGCATGTCGACCACGGCAAGACCTCCCTGCTCGACGCCCTGCGTGCGAGCGATGTGGTGTCCGGCGAAGCCGGCGGGATCACCCAGCATATCGGCGCCTACCAGGTGCAGCTGGGCTCCGGCGAGAAGATCACCTTCCTCGATACGCCGGGCCACGCGGCATTCTCGGCCATGCGGGCGCGCGGTGCCAACGTTACCGACATCGTCATCCTGGTGGTGGCCGCCGATGACGGGGTGATGCCGCAGACCGTCGAGGCGATCAGCCACGCCAAGGCTGCGCGCGTGCCGATCATCGTTGCCGTCAACAAGATCGACAAGCCCGATGCCAAGCCGGACAAGGTGCTGACCGAGCTGCTGCAGCATGACATCCAGGTGGAAGCCATGGGCGGCGAGGTCCAGGCGCTGCCGGTCTCGGCGCTCAAGCGGACAGGTCTTGAGGAGCTGACAGAGGCGATCACCCTGCAGGCCGACGTCCTGGAGCTTAAGGCCAACCCGGATCGGGTTGCCGATGGCCTTGTCGTGGAGAGCCAGCTCGACCGCGGCCGCGGCCCGGTGGCAACGGTCCTCGTCAAGCGCGGAACCCTGAAGCGCGGCGATATCGTGGTGGCGGGCACCCAGTGGGGCAAGGTGCGCGCTCTCGTCAATGAACGGGGCCAGCAGCTCGAGACGGCGGGTCCGGCGGTCCCTGTGGAAGTGCTCGGCCTTGGCGGGGCGCCCGATCCGGGCGAGCCGTTCAACGTGGTCGACAGCGAGGCCCGGGCCCGCGAGATCACCGAGTACCGCGTCCGTCAGAAACGCCAGGTTGCCGGCAAGGCGAGCGTTGCGGCCCGCGCTTCCCTCGACCAGCTGCTCAGCAAGCTGAAGGATGGCTCGGCGGAGACGCGCGAGCTGCCGATCGTGGTCAAGGGCGATGTGCAGGGTTCGGTCGAGGCGATCAGCCAGTCGCTGGAAAAGATCTCCACAGAGGAAGTGCGCGCCAGCGTCATTCATGGCGCCGTCGGCGGGATCTCGGAAAGCGACGTGCTGCTTGCGCAGGCGTCAGGTGCGCCGATCTTCGCGTTCAACGTCCGGGCCAACAAGCAGGCGCGCGACCTCGCCGAGCGCGAGGGGGTGGAGATCCGCTATTACTCGGTGATCTACAACCTGCTCGATGACGTGAAGGACACGCTGTCGGGCATGCTTGCGCCGGAGAAGCGCGAGACCTTCATCGGCTATGCGGAAATCCTCGAGGTCTTCAACATCACCAAGGTCGGCAAGGTTGCCGGCTGCCGGGTCACCGAAGGTGTGGTCAAGCGTGGCTGCGGCGTGCGCCTGCTGCGCGACGACGTCGTCATTCACGAGGGTAACCTGAAAACCCTCAAGCGCTTCAAGGACGAGGTTGCGGAAGTGACGTCCGGCATGGAATGCGGCATGGCCTTCGAGAAATACGAGGACATCCGCGCCGGCGACCGCATCGAGTGCTTCGAGGTTGAGGAAATCGAAAGGCGGCTGGACTAGCCTTGCCATCTCCGAGTGTTCCCGGGAGCCTTGCCCTGTCTCGTCATTGGTTCTGGACCCTGGCGCTCGGCGCCGCCGCTGCGGGGCTGGCCGGTATCTTATGGCACCGGGGAGCCGAGCGCGTCAGGCCTTTGGACCGGGCTGGCATGGAGGCGTTTGCGCAGCAGCTCCTGCAGCCGGAACGAATGGAGCAAATGGCGTCAGTGAGGGCGCGGCTGGAGCAGGTGCAGGCCTGCGAGGCGTTGTTCGAGGCCCATGGGCTCGCCGGCCTGACCGTCCGCGACCCGGACCTTGTGAGCACCCATGACGCCGATGCCATTCGCGCCGATGCCGGGCGGATCCATGCCGAGGGCCCGCAAAGCCGCCGCATCCGATCGACCCTCCTTGCCTGTGTCGGCGCCCATGGCTGAGACGCCAGCGATTGCCGGCATGCTCGACCGCCGCGATGTTGCCGCGCTGGTCAATGCCACCCGAGACGGCGCCGTCGGGCCGACCGCGCTCTACTATGCGGGGGCCGTGGCGCCAGCGATTTCTGCCGCCATGGCACTCGTGACCCGCAGCGCACTCGCCGAGTCCGGTCTTCTCACGCCCGATTGGGTCATGATGTGGTCGTCGATCGTCGCCGCGATGGCGGGCGGTGCGTGGTACCTGATCTTCGTACGCTGGTCGGATGCCGAGCGTATCCGCGAGCGGACGGCGCGCCAGGTGCAGATGGCGGTGCAGGCGCGACCCGACGCGCTGGTTATCCGGCGCGGTGCCGTCGAGACCCGGGTTGCCTGGGCCGGTGTCAATCGGATCGAGCGCACGGGACATCGCGCCGTGATCCATTGCGATGGTGCGGCCGCAGCGGTGGTGCCGTCTGCCTGGTTCGACAGCCAAGGCGCATGGGCGCAGTTCCTGGAGCTGGTCGAGGCGCGGGCCAGCGCGGCCGCGCGATGAGCCGGCGCCCGCAGCAGCCACCACGCCCGCCGAGCCAGCGCCAGCTGCGCGCCGGCGAGCTGATCCGCCACGCTCTGGTCGACATCCTGACGCGGGAGAATTTGCGCGACCCGGACCTGCAGGGCGTGTCGGTGACTGTCGGCGAGGTGCGCTGTTCACCGGACCTGAAGCATGCCACCGTGTTCTGCTCGCCACTGGGTGATGACACGCCAGAGGGCCGGGCCCGGCTCGCTGCGGCGCTCACCCGGGCCGCTGCCTTCCTGCGCGGTCGGCTCGGCCGGGAGATCGACATGAAGTTCACCCCCGACCTGCGTTTCGTGGCCGATGACAGCTATGACGAGGGGGCGCGGATCGACCGCCTGCTGGACAGCCCGGAAGTGCGCCGCGATCTCGACTAGGTGCTGCCGCCGAACTGTCATTTGACTTCCCGTGTCGCTGGGGGACACTGCGTGCTGGACGTACCAAGCGGGGATGCCATGGCAATGGAAAGGCTGACACTGGACGAGGAGGGCGCCCGCCGGGGGCGGGTGTTCGAGCATTCGATCCAGCTCGGCGACGACACGGTGACATTTCAGGGGATCGCGACCCTCGGCGTGGAGACCCATTCCTTCAAACCCTATGACACCCCTCGCAACCGGCGTGGCATGGGCAGCTATGTCGCCTTCGGTGCTCTGTTCCTGCTGGTGGCGATGTTCGCGCTCGCCTGGTGGGGCATGACAGGCGCCGCGATCACGCAGCCATCGGCGATTGTCGGCCTGCTCTGCTGCGCGGCCTTCCTGGCGCTTTCGGTTATTGCGGCGGGCATGTGGCGGAAGATCCAGACAGTGAAACCCTATTTCCGCCTGCGCATCGGCACCTCTGACGGCCAACAGATCTACCTCGTCGATGACCGGAAGGAGACGCTGGAGGAGCTGCGCGACGCGGTCCGCATGAAGATCGATGAGAACGACACCAATATTGTCGGCACCTTCGATCTCAACACCGACACGATCTCGCTTCACCGGCGCGATCCCGGCGGCGCGGTTTCTTAACCGGCTGCGGCGAGGATCAGCACCATGACCGATCCGATCGCCGCCTATCTTGGGGAACTCGCCGGCGCCGGCCGGCTCGCTGCGCGCACCCGTGAGGCCTACGCCACAGACCTGGTTGCCTTCGCGGGATTCCTGGCCGGCCATCTCGGCGCACCGGTGACGGGGCCCGGGGAGTATGGCGCGCTGACCGCCGGCGACCTGCGCGCCTATCTCGCCAAGCGGCGGCGGGACGGGCTGTCGGAGGCTTCGCTGGCGCGGGCGCTGTCGGCCATTCGCGGCTTTTATCACTGGCTGCACCGGCGCCATGGGGTGGAGAGCACCGCCATCGCGCTGCTTGAAGGGCCGCGCCGGCGCGCCCGGCTGCCCCGGCCCGTCGATGAGGAAGCCGCGCGCGAGATGATCGACGAGGTGGCAGCGCTGACGGACGAGCCCTGGGTCGGCGCGCGCGATACGGCCGTCCTGATGCTGCTCTATGGCGCGGGCCTGCGGATTTCGGAGGCGTTGGCATTCACCGGGGCCGACCTGCCACCGCCGGAGGTGATGCGGGTGACGGGCAAGGGCGGCAAGGTGCGCCTTGTTCCGCTGCTGCCGGTGGTGCGCAAGGCAGTCGATACCTATGCCGGGCTCATGCCGTTCGTTCCGGCGCGGACAGCGCCCCTGTTCCGCGGCGTGCGCGGCGGCCCGCTCAACCCGCGGATCGTGCAGGGCCGGGTGCAGCAGCTGCGCGGCGCACTCGGCCTGCCGGACACCGCAACACCGCATGCCCTGCGCCATGCCTTCGCCACCCATCTGCTCGCCCATGGTGGTGATCTGCGCTCGATCCAGGCCCTGCTCGGCCATGCCAGCCTGTCGACCACGCAGGTCTATACCGCTGTCGCCACCGGCCATTTGCGCGAGGCCATCGCCCGCGCCCACCCGCGCGGTGCGTAATACAAAGCGGTACGGAGCCAAAACCGATCCGCGCAGTGAGAGGCCGAGCGCGACTGCGCGTCGTCGCCCCATGCGCCGTAACCGCGGAGGACCGAAGGGCAGGGTTCAATCCGGGTGGACCGGCGCCATCACTGCAGCGATCTCCGCGGCGACGCGGTCCGCGAGGAGGCGGCCGGCGTCGGTGAGGACAAGGCGGGCCGGGTCGGGGGTAAGCCAGCCCGCTTGGGCGAGGGCGGCGAGGCGGCCGCGGTCCGGACGCGCGCCGGTCAGCGCCGCAAGCCGCCCCGGGTCGAGGCCTTCGGTGGTCCGCAGGCCAAGCGCCAGAAGTTCGTCGGCGACCTCACCCGGTGCAAGCGCTTCGCCGGCGCCGTGGGCAGGGGCGCCGGCCTTGGTCGCTGCGATGTAATCGACGGGCCGGCGGGGCGCGACAGTGGCATGGCGCACGCCGTCCAGCGTCAGGCGACCATGGGCGCCGGGGCCGAGGCCGATCCAGTCGCCGCCGCGCCAGTAGGTCAGGTTGTGGGCCGAGCGATGGGCGGCGCCGGCGGCATGGTTGGACACCTCATAGGCCGGCAGGCCGTGCGCGGCGCAGATATCCTGGGTCAGCGTGTAGAGGTCGGCTTGCTGCTCGTCCGGCATGGGGATGAGGCCCCCACGTGCGGCGCGCTTGCCGAAGGCGGTCGCCGGCTCGATGGTCAGTTCATAGAGCGACAGGTGCGGCGCGCCGAGGGCGAGGGCCGCAGTGAGTTCGCGTGTCCACGCATCGCGGTCCTGGCCGGGGCGGGCGTAGATGAGGTCGATCGAGAGCGTGTCGAAGCGGCCAAGCGCAGCGGTTAGCGATGAGCGGGCGGTGGCGGCGTCATGGTTGCGGCCGAGCGCGGCGAGGGCCGCGTCATCGAGCGCCTGCACGCCGATGGACAGGCGTGTGATACCGGCGGCCTGCCAGTCGGCGAGGCGGGCCGCGGTGATGTCATCGGGATTGGCTTCCAACGTGATCTCTGCGCTGGCCGCGAGGCCGAACAGGTGCGCGGTGTCCTCGACCAGTACGGCGATGGATGCCGGGGGCATCAGCGAGGGCGTGCCACCTCCGAAGTAGAGAGAGGTCAGCGCCGGGTGGCCGGCAAGCCGGCGCGCATGGGCGGCGAGGTCGCGGCGCAGGGCGGCGATGAGTGGGGCCGGGTCGCGGTCCTTCGCGGCGTAGACGTTGAAATCACAATAGGGGCAGATGCGCGCGCAAAAGGGCCAGTGGATGTACAGCCCGAAACCCCAGTCCGGGCCGACCGGCGCGGCCGGGGTCATGGCAGCAGGGCGGTGGTCAGCTTCGCGAAGGCGTCAGCGCGGTGACTGATCGCATGCTTCCGCTCCGGCTCGATCTCGCCGAAGGTGTGCGTGTCGCCAGCCGCGATGAACATCGGGTCAAAGCCGAAACCCCTTTCGCCGCGCGGCGGCCAGGTGAGGTGGCCGCGCACCTCTCCTTCGAACACAGCGTCGGTTCCATCGGGCCAGGCAATGGCGAGCGCGCAGACGAAGCGGGCGGAGCGGTCACTCGCGCCGATCGCCACGAGTTCGCGCTCGACCTTGTCCATGGCACGGTGGAAATCGCGCGGGTGGCCGGCCCAGTCCGCCGTGAAGACACCCGGCATGCCGCCGAGGGCGGCCACGTCAAGCCCGCTGTCATCGGCGAGTGCCGGCAGGCCGGAGGCCTGCGCGGCTGCGTGCGCCTTGATGCGGGCATTGCCGGCGAAGGTGAATTCGGTCTCGTCAGGTTCGGCAAGGCCGAGGTCCCCGGCAGGCACCACCTCGAACCCCAGGGGCTCCAGCAGCGCCTTCAGTTCCCGGACCTTTCCGGCATTATGGGTGGCGGCGACGAGGCGCCCCGGCGTCAGCGATTTGTAGGCCATGGGCGGACGCGTCATCCTTGCTTTACTTTTCTCGTCAATTATCGTTTATCAACAAGGAGGGCGCCGATAGCCCTGTCAAGCCCCGGCGAAAGGGCCCGTTCGGTATATGAGCGTCAAGCGCGGAAATTCCATGGCGGCCGTTCTGACGATGATCATGACCGGCGTGATCTGGGTCGCGGTGGTGCTGGGTGTATTTGTGTTCGTGATCCTCGCGATCGGGCTTGTCACCAGCCTGAATGATGGCGCGCTGGCGATCCCGGCGGGCCGTGCGGCGACGGCGGAGGTCGGCCCGCTCGACTTTGTCTTCCCGCTGATCGGGCTGGCGGTCGTTGCACCTGGCGTCGTCTATGTCAGCGTGCAATTGCGGCGCATCCTGGCAACCCTGGCCGATGGCGACCCGTTCGTACCGGACAACGCCGCGCGTCTGACGCGGGTTGCGGTCGCTCTGGCGATCATGGAGGTGGCGAGCCTTCTGTCTGTCATCATCATGCATGTGGTGCCGCAGGCCGGCAGTGTTGCGCGCGACAACCCGATCACGATCAATCTCGTTGTCTGGGCAGCCGTGGCGGCCCTGCTCATCCTCTCGCAGGTGTTCCGTGAAGGAACCCGCTTGCGCGAGGAAGAGAAGATGACGATCTGAATGAGGGTGCGATGGCGATCCGTGTGACCCTCGACCGTGTGCTGCTCGAACGGCGTATGTCCCTTACCGAATTGTCGGAGCGTGTTGGCGTGACGCTGGCCAACCTGTCGATCCTGAAGACGGGCAAGGCGAAGGCCGTGCGCTTCTCTACTCTGGAGGCGCTCTGCCGAGAGCTTGAGTGCCAGCCCGGCGACATCCTCGTGTTTGAGGATGAGCGCACCGCTGATGGGGAGAAGCTGGCGGCGGAATAGGCGCTGGCGGTGGCGCCCTCCTGGCCTCTACCCTGCTTCGCGTTCGCCGCGGACGGTGAGATCGTATTCCCGGACCTTGCGATAGAGCGTTGAGCGGCCAATGCCGAGCTTGCGGCTGACTTCCGACATGTGGCCTTCGTAATGGTCGATGGCGAACTGCAGGAGGTCACGCTCGATCGCCTCGACCGGGCGGATATCGCCGTGTTCGTCGAAGATCGCGACGGGTGCGGCGCCGGCGCGCTCGGGGCCGGCATCATTGGCCGGCTGGGGCAGGGTGAGGGTTTCCGGAAGCTGGGAGACATCGGGCAGCAGGCCTGAAATCTGCGGAAAGTCCTGTGGCTGCAGGAGCGGCGTGTCAGCCAGAACCATGGCGCGGAAGATTGCATTCTCCAGCTGGCGGACATTGCCCGGCCAGTCATGGGCGCACAGCAATCCCAGCGTTTTCTCGGTGGCGCCGTCAATGCGCGTGCCTTCCGACGCGTTGAAGCGGGTGATGAAGTGGTCCACCAGGCAAGGGACGTCCTCCACCCGGTCGCGCAGAGGCGGCACCTCAATCGGAAAGACGTTGAGACGGTAGTAGAGATCCTCGCGGAAGGTGCCGGCCTTCACCTGAGCGGCCATGTCCTTGTTGGTCGCGGAGATGATCCGCACATCGACCTTGACCGGGCGGCGCGCGCCAACCGGGTCGACCTCGCCTTCCTGCAGGGCGCGCAGCAGCTTCACCTGCATGTCGAGGGGCAACTCGCCGACCTCGTCGAGGAACAGCGTGCCGCCATCGGCTTCGACGAACTTGCCGAGGGTTTTCGACACCGCGCCGGTAAAGGCGCCCTTTTCGTGGCCGAACAGGATGCTCTCCACGAGGTTTTCCGGAATGGCGCCGCAATTGACGGTGACGAAGGGCTTGCCGGCCCGCTCCGATGCGCCCTGGATGCAGCGGGCGACGACTTCCTTGCCGACGCCGCTCTCGCCGAGGATGAGAACCGGGATGGTCGAGGCGGCGGCGCGCTCGCCCATCTTCACCACCTGGCGCATCAGCGGCGCGCGCGCAATCATGTCGGCAAACTGCATGCCGCCCTCGGCCTTGCGCGACAGGCGCTTCACCTCACCCGACAGGGACGACATCTTGAGCGCATTGCGGATCGAGACGATGACCCGCTCCGGGCTTGCCGGCTTGACGAAGAAATCGATCGCGCCGGCGCGCATGGACTGCACCACTGTGTCAATCCCGCCGGTGGCGGTCAGGACGATCACAGGCAGGTCGGGACGGCGCTCGGAAAGGCGCTCCAGCGTTTCCTGGCCGGACAGTCCCGGCATCACCAGGTCGAGCAGGACCACGTCGATGCCGTCCTTGGGGTCGCTGGCGACCTGGAATCCGGACTCGCCGTCCGGCGCGGTGCGGCAGGCGAACCCGGCCTTCTCCACGGCGGCCTGCAGCAGCCTGCGTTGTGTCGGGTCATCATCGACCACCAGAACCGTTTTTGCCATGCCACCAGACCCTTGGAACTGCCGGCGCCGTGCCCCGCCCGGGCGGCGCCTTCCTGTCGAGGCCCGGTTTGGCACAATCGCATGGAGGTGTGGTTGAGGCGGCCCGGCAAATTTGACCGACCGCGTCGGCGGCCTGCGGCCAGTGGGAGCGGGCGCTGAAACCCGATCTGCGCGTCTCCTGGATTGGGGCTTGGCTCTGGGAGCCGGCCTGCGGCGTCCTATGTGCCATGGGTGATGAGCGATTTTTCGGACGATCCTGAACGAAACCGTTTGAGCGCGCGTCTGGCGCGAACCGCCCGGGTCGGGGCCAACCTGTCCGGCGCCGGTCTCAGCCTGGCGGCAAATCGCGTGATGGGTGGCGATGAGGCCGACCAGAGGATGGCGCGGGCGCTGGCGGCGGCGCTGGGCCGCTCCAAGGGGCCGCTCATGAAGGTGGCGCAGATGGTCTCCACCATTCCGGACTTCCTGCCGCCGGAGTATGCGGCCGAGTTTGGCCAGCTGCAGGCGCAGGCGCCGGCCATGGGCTGGCCGTTCGTGAAGCGGCGGATGCGCGCGGAACTGGGGCCGGACTGGCGCGCGCGCTTTGCCGAATTCGGCGAAAGCGCGGCCCACGCCGCTTCGCTGGGCCAGGTCCACCGGGGCCGACTTCATGATGGCCGCGAGGTCGCCTGCAAGCTGCAATACCCGGAAATGTCGAGCGCTGTGGAAAGCGATGTCGGCCAACTGCGCACCCTGCTCGGCCTGTTCAGGCGGCTCGACGGCTCGATCGACACCAGCGAGATGATCGAGGAAATCTCAGACCGCCTGCGCGAGGAACTCGACTATGACCGCGAGGCGAAGCACATGCGGCTTTACGCCGGCATGCTGTCGGGCCTCGATTTCGTCACGGTGCCGCAGCCGGTACCGGAACTGTCCACCGACCGGTTGCTGACCATGAGCTGGGTCACCGGCGACCGCCTGAGCGCTTACGAGGACGCCTCGCAGGATGTCCGCAACCGGATCGCGGAGATGCTGTTCTGGACGTGGTGGACCCCGTTCAACCGGTATGCGGTGATCCATGGCGATCCCCATCTCGGCAATTATCAGGTGACTGGTGATGGGACGGGCCTCAACCTCCTCGATTATGGATGCATCCGCATCTTTCCGCCGAGTTTCGTCGCCGGCACGGTCGACCTCTACCGGGCGCTTCTGGCAGAGGATTTCGATGCGAGCGTCGCAGCCTATGAGAAGTGGGGCTTTCGCAACCTGACCCGCGAGCTGATCGAGGTGCTGAATATCTGGGCGCGGTTCATCTATGGCCCGCTGCTCGATGATCGGGTGCGCAGCGTCTCTGATGGGGTGAAACCGGGCGACTATGGCCGTCGCGAGGCATTCGAGGTGCGGCGCCAGCTCAAGGAGAAGGGGCCGGTGCGCATTCCGCGCGAGTTCGTGTTCATGGACCGGGCTGCGATCGGGCTTGGCGCGGCCTATCTGCGCCTGCGCGCGGAGCTCAATTTCCATCGCATGTTCGAGGAAAGCCTCGCCGGCCTGGAGGAGCCTGTTGTCGCCGCGCGCCAGGTGCAGGCGCTTGAGGTGGCCGGCCTCAGCGCCTAAGCCCGTCCCGACATGTCCGCAGCATCGTACAACACCCCGGCCGCGCTCGGCCACCATCCTCTGGCCGCTGTCTTCTGGGCGATGCTGGCACCGTTCGTGTTCCAGTTCGTGGCGATCCTGGCCGCCGGGCTCATCGCCCCCGGCTGGGTCGAGACGCAGCTTGGCGGTGGCGGGGATGTCGCTGGCCAGTGGCGCGTGCTCGTGCTTGGCCAGTTCGTCGGCTTCATCGCGCTCAGCCTCTGGTGCCAGCGCATCGGCGCTGGCCCGTTCGGCGGGGCCATGCATCTTCCGGGTGACTGGTTTCTGGCGGCCGTGTCCATCGGCCCGATCGTCCTGATCGGGACGGGCCTTCTGGTGGGCCTGTTCGCCGGCAGTGGCGAGGGCGACTGGATGTACCGGGAGGGCTATGACACCTCGCTGCTGACGCGCGAGGCGCTGGGGCCGATGCTGCTGGTTTCGGGGCTGGTGCTTGCACCACTGGTCGAGGAGGTGGCGTTTCGCGGCGTCGCGCTCGGCTGCCTCCTGGCACGCGGCTGGGCGCCGCTGCCGGCCGCTCTTCTGACCAGTCTCGCCTTCACGTCCCTGCATGTGCAGTACACCCTTCCGGCGCTCCTGCCGATCTTCCTGGTTGGTCTTTACTGCGCCTGGCTGCGCATCCAGACCGGCTCGATGGCCGCGCCGATCGCTGCGCACATGTCGGCCAATGGGGTGTCCCTGCTCCTGTTTGCCGCAACGCCTGCCGGCTGACCCTGCGGCGCGGATTGACGGGCCGGGCTGTCGGCGGTTTGAAGCCGGTCATGTCGGATGACCTCACCGCCAATCAGACGAGCGAAGTGCCTGCCGGATTCGAGGTGCTGCCCTGGCATCGCGGCTTTGGCAGGCAGGTCGGCCCGCTGTATGACAAGCGCCTGCCCGGTGGCGGCTATATCCGCGCCTTCCGGGTGGAGGAACACCACACCAATGGCATGATGAACGCCCATGGCGGCATGCTGATGACCTTTGCAGACATGGCCTGGGGGCATGTGGTTGATGCCGGGCCGGACCATTGGTGGGTGACAGTGCGCCTCGTCTGCGATTTCGTTTCCGGCGCGCGCCATGGCGACTGGGTGGAGGGGACCGGGGAGGTCGTCGGCGTGCAGGGCGACCTGCACACCGTGCGCGGGCGCATCTGGTGCGGCGAGCGGACCCTGATGACCGGCACCGGCACCTTCAAGCTGCTGAAGCGGGGGTAGGGTCAGCCTCATCCTCACAGCGCGGTGCTGATACCGTCGTCGGAAACCCATTCTGTCTCGCCATTGCGTCAGAGCGCGGCAATGTCGATTGAAATCCGACCGATATCGTCTGGGCGCAGACGAAGGAGGGGGAAGTCATGCTGGCCTTTCGGATCGTGTTGGGGTTTTGCGCGCTCGCTGTGTCCGGTGCGCTTGCGCACGCGCAGTCGGCCGATTTCCGCCCTGGAAAATGGCAGGCAAATGACGATCCGCGTCGGCGGAAAGGAGGTCAAGGACGCCCTTACCGACTGTGTGGGTCCGGCTGAGGCGCGAATGGACATGACCGCCATCGGCAAGGAATTCGCAGGCGGTGCGAAGTGTGAGAGCACGACGACGCGTGCGGACGGAACGATCGTCGCATTCTCCCTGAACTGTCCGGGCGAGTCACTGCGCACGGCCCAGCTGATCCTGAGGCCTGACGGGCCCATGACAGCCGGGCCCCAATGGTGGACACTCGCGCAAAAGGGAGGCCACCATGACCGAACCGAGCGATCGCATTGTCCGGGACCAGCCGCCGGACATGCCGGTGGAGGGCGGGCCGCTGGCGCACTATGAAGGGGCACAGCCGCCGGCGCCGGACTGGTTCACGCGCGCCATCGCCCAGCCCTATGAGACCGGCCATGTGACCGTGAAGGGGGCGCGCGTGCACTACCAACGCTGGGGCGATCCGGCGCGTCCGGGCCTCCTTTTCGTGCACGGCAATGGCGCCCATGCCCACTGGTGGGACTTTGTCGCGCCCTATGTCTGCGAGCACTACAATGTCGCTGCCCTGACCTTCTCCGGCATGGGCGACAGCGCCTGGCGCGAGAGCTATGACATGGCGACCTTTGCCGAGGAGCAGATCGCTGTCTGCGAGGCGGCGGGCATGTTCGAGCATGCGGTAAAGCCGATCGTCTGCGCCCATTCCTTCGGCGGTTTCGTCACCATGGTGACGGCGGCGGACCATGGCGACCGCCTGACCGGTGCGATCATTGTCGACAGCCCGGTCAACCCGCCGGACCGCCCGCGCGATGGGCCAAACCGGCGCCCGCGCGGCAACCGGGTCTATCCGGACCTGACATCGGCGCTGGCGCGCTTCCGGCTGGCGCCGCCGCAGCCCTGCGAGAACCACTACACCATGGATTACATCGCCCGTTGGAGCCTGCGGAAGGTCGCCCGGGAGGATGGCAGCCCCGGCTGGACCTGGAAGTTCGATCCCTCGATCTGGCGCCGCTTCGAGCCGGGCCGCGAGCCTGGCGACCTCCTGAAGGCGGCACGCTGCCGCATCGCCATCATCCGCGGCGAGGAGAGCGCGCTGATGCCCGATGATGTCGGCGACCACATGCAGGCACTGCTCGGCCACCAGGTGCCGTTCATTTCCATCCCTGAGGCGCGCCATCACGTCATGCTCGACCAGCCGCTGGCCTTCGTCGCGGCGCTGCGGACCCTGCTTGCGGAATGGCAGCACAGCCAGCCCAATCGAGAGATCTGAAGTGCCACGCCCGGGGCACGGCGCTTGCAACCCGCAGTCTTGCTTAATCCCCCTGCGCCGCCTAAAGCAACTTCAGAGCAATTGGACTCATTTGCGAACAGATATTTGCGGAAAAACAAGGATATAAGGCGCTGGTCTGAAGGGAAACGAAAGACCAGCGCTTTCGGCGAAGGCGCTGGGGATGCGAGGGAGTGTGCGGCATGGCAGAGACGGTGTTCGTGACGGGCGGGGCGGGCTATGTCGGCAGCCATGCCTGCAAGGCGTTTGCCGATGCCGGCTGGGAGGTCGTCACCTATGACAACCTCTCGCGCGGCTGGCGCGACCTCGTCCAGTTCGGGCCGTTGATCGAGGGCGATATTCTCGACACCGAGCGCCTCAGCGCGGCGATTGCCGAGAGCCGGCCCGACGCTGTCGCCCACTTTGCGGCCTTTGCCTATGTCGGTGAGAGCGTCGCCCGGCCAGAAATCTATTACCGCAACAATGTCCAGGGCACGCTCAGCCTGCTGGAGGCGATGCGGGCGAACGCGGTCGGGCAGATGATCTTCTCCTCCACCTGCGCCACCTATGGCATGCCGGAAGTTATGCCGGTGACGGAGGAGACCCCGCAGGCGCCACTGAGCCCCTATGGCTGGTCGAAACTGTTCGTGGAGCGCATGCTCAAGGACTATCAGATCGCCCATGGCCTTGAGTTCGTGGCGCTGCGCTATTTCAACGCCGCCGGCGCCGATGCCGGCGGGAAGATCGGCGAGCGGCATGAGCCGGAGACGCACCTCATCCCGCTGGCGATCCGCGCGGTGATGGACCCTGAATTCTCCCTGACGGTCTTCGGCGACGATTTCGACACGCGCGATGGCACCTGCATCCGCGACTACATCCATGTCACCGACCTGGCCGATGCGCACCTGAAGGCGCTGCAGCACCTCCGGGCCGCTCGCGGGTCCGATTGCATCAATCTCGGCACGGGAACGGGCACGTCGGTTGCCGAAATCATCGCTGCGGTGGAGCGCGTCACAGGCGAGGCGCCGAAGCACTCCATCGGCCCCCGCCGGGCGGGCGACCCGCCGGTGGTGGTTGCCAACAATTCGAAGGCGCGGGACGTGCTCGGCTGGGCGCCGCGGCATTCCGACGTGGACAGCATCCTGACCACCGCGTTCGCCTGGCACCAGCGCGAAGGGATGTGGCGTGGCTGAGCCGGGCGCGCGCGTCGTTCTTGCCTATGCCGACAAGCTGTTCACGCCGTCGGAAAGCTTCATTCATCGCGGCTATCGTTCGTTTGAGCGGCTTCGGCCGGCCTATCTCGGCCATGAGGTGAAGGGCCCGGTGCCGGAAGGGGCGGAGATCATCGAGCTTGGCCCCCTGCACGGGCCGCTCGGTGAGGCGGGCTTCAAGCAGGCCGGTCTCGTGTCACCGGCCCTGATGAAGCGGTTGCGGGCGCTCGAGCCGGTCGCGATCCATGCCAGCTTCGGCAAGTCGGGCGGCTATGCCCTGCCACTGGCGCGCGCGCTCGGCCTGCCGCTGGCTGTGACCTATTATGGCGGCGATGCCACCAAGACCGCAAACCGGAAGGCCAGCGTCCTGCGCGTCTACAATCGCCGCCGCGCCGCGCTGTGGCAGGAGGCGCGCCTGATCCTCGCCTGTTCGGATTTCATCCGCCGCGAGCTGGTCGGGGCCGGCGCGCCGGACGACAAGATCGTCGTCCACCACAACACAGCCGACCCGGACGTCTTCCAGCCCGGCGAGAAGCAGAAGGTGCTGCTGTTCGCCGGCCGCTGGACGGAGAAGAAGGGCATTGACACGCTGATCGATGCGCTTGCCCGGCTCGGCCCGGCGCTTGAGGGCTGGCGGGTGCGCCTCCTCGGCGACGGCGCGCTGAAGGCCGCCCTTGTGGCGAAGCTGCAGGCCTGCGGCGTTGTCGCGGAGTTGCCGGGCTGGATGCCGGCTGAAGCGATGCCCGAGCAGTTCGCCGGGGCCGCGATCGTGTGCGTCCCGTCGCGGCGGGCGGCGTCGGGCGATGCGGAAGGGCTGCCGCTGGTCTGCATCGAGGCGATGCTGTCGGCCTGCGCCCTGGCGGCGACGCGCCATGCCGGCATCCCGGAATGCGTGCGCGACGGCGAGACGGGTTACCTGGTGGACGAGGGCGATGCGCCAGCGCTTGCTGGTCGGCTTGCCCGGATGCTGGCCGAGCCGGACAGGACCCGCGCCATGGGCGAGGCCGGCCGGGCGCTTGCCCTTGCGGAGTTCAACCTGCAGGCCCAGAGCCGTCGGCTGGAGCGCCTCCTCAGCGACATGGCCAAGGCGGCGGGGACACTGGCGTAGTTGCGGGCAGGCCGGATTTGGCCCCCATCCTTCGAGACGCGGCTGCGCCGCGCCTCAGGATGAGGGCGGGTGTGCGGGAAAGACCTCATCCTGAGGAGGGCGCGCCAGCGCCCGTCTCGAAGAATGGGCCAAGGGCGCTACGAGTGTCCGGCCGACGGGATCTATGCGCCGGCCGGCAGGCCATGCTCCTTGGCCATGCGGCGCATTGCCTTCTGCAGCTTCTCGAAGGCGCGGACCTCGATCTGGCGAATGCGCTCGCGGCTGACATTGTAGACCTGGCTCAGGTCTTCGAGCGTCTTCGGCTCGTCTGACAGGCGCCGTTCGGTCAGGATATGGCGCTCGCGCTCATTGAGGTCGGTCATCGCCTCGCCGAGCAGGTCCATGCGCGCATCGAATTCCTGCCGGTTGGCGAATTCCGTCGCCTGGTCCGGCTCGTCATCGGCCAGCCAGTCCTGCCATTCGAGGTCACCATCCTGGCCCATCGGCACGTTGAGCGAAGCGTCGGAGCCCGACATCCGCCCGTTCATGCTGATCACCTCCTTCTCGGTGACGTTCAGCCGATCGGCGATTTCCTTCACCTGGTGGGGCTTCAGGTCACCTTCGTCGAGCGCGTTGATCTCACCCTTGATGCGCCGGAGGTTGAAGAACAGCTTTTTCTGCGCGGCCGTGGTGCCGAGCTTCACAAGGCTCCAGCTGCGCAGGATGTATTCCTGGATTGCGGCGCGGATCCACCACATGGCATAGGTGGCCAGCCGGAAGCCCTTGTCGGGGTCGAACTTCTTGACCGCCTGCATGAGGCCGACATTGCCCTCGGAGATGACCTCCGCCATTGGCAGGCCATAACCGCGATAGCCCATGGCGATCTTGGCGACCAGCCGCAGGTGCGAGGTCACCATTTTCTCGGCCGCTTCCGGGTCCTCATGCTCCTGCCAGCGCTTGGCGAGCATGAATTCCTCTTCCTTGGCGAGCATCGGGAATTTGCGGATCTCGCTGAGATAGCGGTTGAGGCCCTGTTCGGGGCTCAGCGCCACTGAAAATCCCTTCGCGGGTGAATTGGCCATGTCGTCTCTCCTCGTCTCACGGGACAGGCGACCCGCCTGGCGGCGTCGGACTCCCGTGCTCGGTGTGGTTCCGGGGACCCTGCCCTGCCCTTGCAGCGGCCGCTGTCATCCCCCGTCTGCGCATGCAGATCATCGCGCAGCACCGATAAATAGGCATTCTGATTGTGGAGAAAAAGAGGCGCGCCGAGGGTAATCGACCCATGGGCGGCGGCATTTCACGCTGTCGTCATCAGCGCCTTACGTGATGTAGGGTTTGGCGCCGGCCGCCTCAAGGAAGGCATCGAGACCGGGCGCGTCGGCCAGGCCCTTGAGGGCCTTCTTCACAGACTTGAACGACTTCGCCGCGTATTTCTGGGTGCTTTGCCGGAAGGCGTGCCCGCCGATCTCGACGCGGGCATACCTGCGGCGCCTGGCGACGCTCTCCGCGTTGGCCGCAGCCCAGGGCAGGTAGGTAACCGCCAGCTCGTCGCGGAAGAAGGGCAGGAGCGTTGCTTCCAGCTCGGCCAGCGGGCCAAAGGGCGCGCCAGGTGCCGGCGCTTCCATGAACTCACACCAAGCAGTAACGAAGGGGGCCCGGTCGCGCATCCATTCGCCGGGCGTCGGGTCACTGAGCAGTTGCTGGAACTGGCCGGCGAGGGCGAAGTCCGCAGCGGAGGGACGCCCGCCAAACAGAAAGAGGGAGGCTTCCAGATGGGCGTTGAGCAGCGTCGCCGCGCGCTGGAAGCTCTCCATCAGGACCGGCGCATTGACTGCAGAGGCGCCCACCAGGTCGAGGCGGCCAGCCATGCGCTCGGCAATGGCAGCGCGGGCCGCGTCCTTTCCGCCGGGCGGGCTGCCGGCGAAGACCTGTTCGATCACCCGCTCAGCGGCAGCCTCGCGGTCGGGCGACTGCGACCAGCGGCTCAGGAACATCGCCTTGTTGAGCCACTCGTCGGCATAGTCCTCCACAAGCAGGGCCAGCGCCGCACAAGCCGGGTCATCCGGCACTGTGGTCGGCTCCGGCCGGTCGGCCTCCAGGTCGGCGAGGATGGCAGTGGAATCCTGGCTGGCAGGACGGCCGGGGGCGATCAGCAGGGGCACGGTGGGCAGGCGGGCACTTGCCTGGAAGTCGGCCTCGCTTGCCTGGCTGCGCGAGACCCAGTCGAACGCCACATTCTTGTAGCGCAGCGCAGCCCGCACCTTCAGCGAGTAGGGCGAGGTCTCCGCCCCGTAGAGCCTGTAATCTGCCATGGTGGGGCGCCTCATTTCCGATCGAAGCGGGGTCTTAGGGGGTGTTTGCGCTATTGTGAAGCCGGTCTCGCCACCTGCTAGCGCGAGGCGAACAGGCGACCGCGTTCGGTGATGAGGACAATCGCCAGCGAGACGAGGCCGAGCGCTGCAAAGCCGGCGATCAGCGGCGCGACCGTCCCGTCATAGCGCGTGCCGATGGTCCAGCCGATCAGGCTCGACAGGGTTGTCGTGGCAAAGCCATAGGCGGCGCTGGCCGTGCCTGCGATCCGGCCCAGCGGCTCCATGGCAAGCGCGTTGAAATTGGAGCCGATCATTCCGAAACACATGAAGACGAGACAGAACAATGGGTAAAAGAGGGCAAACTGCTCGCCAATGCCGGCCATCAGGGCGGCAAGAAGCGTGGAAGCAAGAATGAAGCCGATCAGAGCGGCATGGCTGAGGCGGCGCATGCCGAAGCGTTCAACCAGGCGGGAGTTGGCGAAGTTGGCCACCGAGAGGCAGATCGCCACTCCGGCAAACCACAGGACGAAGGTTTCCTGCCAGCCGAACACCTCCGTATAGACTTGTTCCGCCGACCCGATGAAGGCGAACAGCGCCCCGAAGATCACCCCGGAGGCGGCCATGTAACCGAAGGTGACGCGGCAGCGGAACACCTCGCCATAGTTGCCCATCGCCGAGCGCAGGGTCAGCGGCGCCCGCTCGGCGAGATCGCGGGTCTCCTTCAGGCGCACCATGGTCCATGCCAGGATCACCGCCCCGGCCGCCGAGAGTACGCCGAAGGTCCACTCCCACGGCGCCACATACAGGACAGCCTGGCCGATGGCGGGTGCGAGGATCGGCACCACCATGAAGATGGTCATCACCAGCGACATGATCCGCGCCATGCCGCGTCCCATGAAGACGTCGCGCACGATCCCCACGGCAACCACCCGGCAACCGGAAGCAAACACGCCCTGCAGGAAGCGCATGGCGAGCAGGGCGGTGAAATTCCATGCGAACATGCAAACCAGCCCGGAGACGACATAGCCGGCGAGCGCCACGAACAGGACCGGTCGGCGGCCATAGCGGTCCGACAGGGGGCCATAGAGGAGCTGCGGCGCGCCGAAACCCAGCACATAGGAATAGATGACAAGCTGCTGGGCATTGCCCGTCACGCCAAGCTCGGCGGCAATGTCGTCGAGCGCCGGCAGCATCACGTCGATGGCCAGCGCGTTCAGCGCCATGATGCCGGCGATCATGACGACGAACTCACCCGTGCCGATCCCGAGGCGCGGGACGGCTTCCGCGATGGGCGGGCTCCGGGGAGTGGCAGTATCAGGCATGGTCGGGGGGGTCCGGCCGATCTGGATGGCCACGCATCTTGGCGACTGGAATGGCGGCGGCAAGCCCGCTCGTCAGGTGATCGCGAGGTATCGGGCGATTTCTTCCGGCAACACACCCTGCCGCGCCCGCGTCTCGGCGGCGAGCACCATGGCCACGGACAGGCTGTCGCGCACCCGTCCATCGAGACACATGGCATGAAGTTCGGCGAAGGGCACCCGTTTCACGCGCAGCGCCTCTGACGGCTCCGGGCTGGGCTCGCCCTCGCTCAGCCCCCAGGCCAGGAAGCATATCGCCACCTCGTCGCTCACCGAGTTGGAGACATCGAATTCGATCAGCGGCGCCCAGTGCCGGGCGGTGAGGCCTGTCTCTTCCCGAAGCTCGCGGCGCGCCGCCTCCAGCGGGTCCTGAGCAAGCGGCCCGCCGCCTTCCGGCAGCTCCCAGCTATAGGCATCGAAGGGGAAGCGGTGCTGGCCAACGATCCAGACAAGGCCGTCCGCGCTGACTGGCAGGACCCCGATCGCCCGGTTCTTGTAGTGGACCACGCCATAAATTCCCGGCATGCCGCCAGGGTGCGTGATCTGGTGCTCGGTCACTTCGATCCAGGGATTGTCGTAGCACACGCGGCTGTCGTGGACCGCCCAGGGGCCGTTGCGGCGCTTGTCCGGCCTCTCGTCCCCCGCCACCGGCCCGCTCAGGCCTCGGCGGTGCGTTTCTCGATGTCGCGCTTGATCTTCTGGGCGCGCTCGGAAAGCTGGTCGGGCTTGGCTTTTGCGAGGAAGGCATCCAGCCCGCCGACCTTGTCGACCGTGCGCAGGGCCTTGGCCGCAATCCGCATGCGGAAACTCTGGTCGAGGGTTTCAGAATGCAGCGATACCCTCACAAGGTTCGGCAGGAACCGGCGCTTGGTCTTGATCTGGGAGTGGCTCACATGGTGGCCGACTTGCGGCTTGGTGCCGGTGAGCTCGCACTGGCGGGACATGGGCGGACCTGTCGGAAGGGTTGGAATTCAACGAAGCGCGGGAAATACAGGGCCCGGGTGGCGGCGTCAAGGCGATCCTCCCCGCTTCTTTCACCCGGCCCGAACCTGACTGAAAGTTCAATTTGAAATCGGGCGGAATGGCGGCACACCTGTTCAGGCTGGATTGGGCGATCGCGTGGGATTACACTCGCAACATAGTGCCTCGCCGAAAGGACCGTCGGGACATGCGCCAACACGTCAAGCCGATCGCCGCCCTGTCGCTGATCGCCCTCGCCGCAGCCGCCTTCGCCGACACCTCGGTGCCGGTCAGGCCGGCAACGCCGCTCGCCGCGGTGGAGGCCGGCCAGCCCATGCGGCTGACCTATGAGCTGAAGGCCTCGGCCTGGGTGTTCATCCTGCCGGTTACCGGCAAGGCGCGGTTCACCGCCGACATCCATGGCGACACCTACCGCATCCGCTCCAAGGTCAAGACCACCGGGCTGGCGGACATTCTTGTCGATTATGATCTCGACCTTTCGGCGACCGGCTATACGGCGGGTGACCGGCTCGCCTCCTACGCCTATGTGTCGCAAAATACCGATGGCAAGAAGAACCGGCGGGTCGAGATGGTCTGGCGCGCCGACGATGTCGCCATGGAGGCGACGCCCGCTTTCGGCAATCTCGGCGACCCGCCGGCGCTGCCGGACCAGAAGACCGATGCCAGTGACCCGATCACGGCCCTAATCAGCTTCGGGCTGGAGCCGCGTGACCTTGGCGCAAATCCCTGTGGTGGCCCGCTGAAGATCTTCGACGGGCGCCAGCTCTCGCACCTGCACCTGACCTATGCCGGGCGCAAGCGCGTGCGCTCCGACGCCTGGAAGGGCGAGGCGATCGAATGCCATGTCAGCCTGGACAAGGTTGCGGGCTTCAAGAAGGGCGAGAAGAACAAGGATTCGCTGGCCGGTATTGATGGGCCGCTGCGGATGTATCTCGCCGAGTTGCCCAATGGCGCGACCATGCCCGTCCGCATCGAGGCGGACACCGATGATATCGGCAGGGTTGTGCTGCAGGCCGGTACGCTGAAATTCGAGCCGGTCGTGACCGAGGAAGCGCGGCTGGAACGCGGCGGTTAGGTATGGTGTGATCGCCCGGGCAGAAATTTGCCGCGCTGGCCCCCTCACAAACCGCAATGCCTCTGCTATCCCGCTCGGCATGTCGATCCTGAAGGCCGTGCTTGGCCCCACCAATACCGGCAAGACCCACTATGCGATCGAGCGCATGCTCGGCCATGCCTCCGGCATGATCGGCTTGCCGCTGCGCCTGCTTGCGCGCGAGGTCTATGACCGCATCTGCGCGGAAAAAGGGGCCGCCCATTGCGCTCTGGTCACTGGCGAGGAGCGGATCGAGCCGGACACCGCACGCTACTTCGTCTGTACCGTGGAGAGCATGCCGGTGCAGCGTGCGGTTGACTTTCTCGCCATCGACGAGATCCAGCTCGCCGAAGACGAGGATCGCGGCCACGTCTTCACTGACCGCATCCTGCGGGCGCGCGGGCGATCTGAGACACTGCTGCTCGGCTCCGACACCATGCGCGGGCTGCTCCGCCAGCTCGACCTCAATGCGGACACCGACCCGCGCGAGCGGTTTTCCGAACTGCGCTATGCCGGCCCGACAAAGATCACCAAGCTTCCCAAGCGCACCGCCATCGTCGCCTTCTCGTCCGAACAGGTGTATGCGATCGGCGAATTGCTGAAACGCCAGAAGGGCGGCGCCGCCATCGTCATGGGCGCGCTCAGCCCGCGCACCCGCAATGCCCAAGTTGCGCTCTACCAGTCCGGCGATGTCGACTACCTCGTCGCCACCGATGCCATCGGCATGGGGCTCAACCTCGATGTCGACCGGATCGCCTTCGCGGCCCGTTCCAAGTTCGACGGGCGCCGCCATCGCCTGCTGACGGCCGCCGAGTGCGGCCAGATTGCAGGGCGGGCCGGACGGTTCCGGTCCGACGGCGAATTCGGCGAAACGTCCGATTGCCCCGAGTTCGACGAGGCAATGCGCCGGCGGATCGAGACTCACGAATTCGAGCCGGTCGACGCCATCCAGTGGCGCAGTGCCGACCTAGATTTCGCGTCGATACGGGCACTGATCGCCAGCCTCTCTGCCCCCTCGCCCAATCCCGTACTGCGCCAGAATCCGGACGCGCTCGACGAATGGGTGCTGCGGCGGATCAGCGAGCATGAGGGCATCGGGCCGGATGTCACGGGGGAACGCCGGGTGCGTCGCCTCTGGGACCTCGCCCGACTGCCGGACTTTCGCAAGGCCGGGCGCGACGGCCATGCCCGCCTTGTCCTTGGCCTTGCCGACACCCTGGCCGATCCCGATGCGCGCCTGTCGGATGCCGGCATGGAAAAGCGCCTTGAGCAGCTCAGCCTTGCCCGGGGCGACATTTCCAGCCTCGAACAGCGTCTCGCTGCCATCCGCACCTGGACCTATGCCGCCCATCGCGAGGACTGGCTGGCCCATCCCGAGCACTGGCGCGAACGCACCCGCGAGATCGAGGATGCTCTGTCGGATGCGCTGCACGAGGCGCTGACCGCGCGCTTTGTGGACCGGCGCACCACGGCGCTTCTCGCCGGCCTGTCAAAGGAGGACGCGCTCGTCACCGAGATGAGCGACAAGGGCGAGGTCAGCGTCGAGGGACATGTGGTCGGCCGGCTGGTCGGGCTGCATTTCGAGCCCGCCTCCAGCGCCCGCACCCTGGAAGGCAAGGCTGTCCGCAATGCGGCCATGCAGGCGCTCAGGCCAATCCTCGCGCGGCGGCTCTCGGAGATAACCGAAGCCAGTGCGGCCGACTTCGCGCTCGGCCCGGACAGGAGGATTGCGTTCCGCGGCGAGGCGATCGCCCGGCTGGTCAGGGGCGGCGACTGGCTGAGCCCGCGGATCGAGCTGATCGGCGGTGAGACCGGCGAGAGCGGTGCGCGCGAGGCGGTGCAGCGGCGCCTCGACTCGTGGCTGAAGACAGAGATGGCCAGGCGCCTGCCGACCCATTACGGGCTGAAGGCGCTTGGCGCTGCTGAGGGGCTTGAGGGGCTGGCACGCGGGCTTGCCTTCCGGCTGATGGAGACCGGCGCAGCCGTCGACCTGCGCGCAGACGATCCGGGCCTGCGTCTCGACAAGGCCCAGCGCGAGGCGCTGAAGGCAATCGGTGTGCGCGCTGGCCGGGTGTCGGCGCATGCGACCGATGCTCAGAAGCCTGCGGCCCAGCGCCTGCTTGCCGAGCTGCGCGGCTTGTTCGACGGGGCCGCCTGCGCGCTCGCCCCTGAGGGGGCTGGCTCTTTCGAACCCGATTCCGGCTGGAGCGACGGCGCACTGCTTGCCAATGGATATCTGCGTTTCGGGCCGCGTGCCATCCGCGCCGACCTTGCCGAGCGGCTGGCCTGGGAGATCGCAAAGCGGCGCAAGGATGCAGGCAGGAATGCGTTTGCCCTGCCGCCGGAACTCGCCTCGATCGTGTCCTGTCCGGGCGATGCCTTTCCGGCGGTTCTGAAGGGTTTCGGCCTGTCGCCGGCCGAGCACGACCCGGACACGAAGGCCGTAACCCTTTGGCGCTACCAGGCTCGCGCCCGCCAGGATGATGACGCGCCGGCGCGTCGCCACCCGCGCCGGCCCGCAGACAAGGGCCCCGCCGGCGAGGTCGCCTCGCGCCGTCAGCGGTCTGGCAAGCCACCGCGGCCCGACGGGCGCAAGCCCGCCCCGCGCGCCCCGAGTGCGCCTGATCCCGACAGTCCGTTCGCGGCGCTGGCGGTTCTCATCCAGCCGCCACCGGCGGCGGACAAGCCGAAGCGGCGCAAGCGCCGGCGCGGCAAGGGCCAGGGCGCCGCCGCCAGCCCCGACGCCACCGGGCGCTTTGTCTACACGCCCTTCCAGTGACCGAACTGCCGGACGCCCGCCTGCGCCTTGATGCCTGGCTCTGGCGCGCCCGCTTCTTCAGGACCCGCGCGCTGGCCGCGAGCTTTGTCGCCGGCCATGGCGTGCGCATTACCCGACTCGGCCAGACACGGCGCGCCGACAAGCCCGGCGCCGGCATCTGTATCGGCGATGTTTTGACCTTCGCCACCGGGGGCCATATTCACACGGTCCGGGTCATTGCGCTCGGAACGCGTCGCGGGCCCGCCAACGAGGCGCAAGGGCTCTACGAACTGGCAGGAGAGGCATGATGTTCGACGGCCTGAAACAGCTCTTCGGCGCCGGACGCGCGCGCGGTGAGCGTGACACCCTCGATCCGTACACGGCCGCATCGGCGCTGCTCGTGGAGGCGGCCCTGGTCGACGGGGTCTATGCCAATATGGAAAGTGACATGATCGCGGAGATCCTGCTCGACAGTTTCCCGCTGGATGCGCAGCGGGTCGACCAGTTGATCCGCGATGGCGAGCGGCATGCGGAAGGCGCCATCAGCGCCCACCAGTTTACCAAGCACGTCAAGACGCTGCCGCTGGACGAGCGCGCGAAAGTGGTGGAGGGGCTCTACCGCGTCGCCCTCGCCGATGGCGAGCGCTGTCCCTATGAGGACGCCTTCATTCGCCATGTTGCGTCGCTGCTGCATGTCGACGACATGCGCCGGGCGCGCGCCCGCCAGGCGGCAGAAGCCCGGGTTGCCAGCGAGGGTTAAGCGCTGCTGAAGCGACCATCTGGCGTGGTCGCTCCTGATTGACAGCGGGTCGCCGCTGATTAAGTGCGGTAGGACAGTGAACTTCTCAAAGTGCTGGAATTGCCCATGACCTACATCGTCATCGACGCCTGTATCCGCTGCAAATACATGGATTGCGTCGAGGTCTGTCCCGTGGACTGTTTCTATGAGGGCGAGAACATGCTGGTCATCCACCCGGATGAGTGCATCGATTGCGGGGTCTGCGAGCCTGAGTGCCCGGTCGAGGCCATCAAGCCCGACACCGAGGACGACACGGACGGCAAGTGGTTGAAATTGAACACCGAATTCTCGAAGGCCTGGCCAAATATCACCCGCCGCAAGGACCCGCCCGAGGACCGTGAGCAATTCGCGCAGGAAACCGACAAGCTGGCAAAGTACTTCAGCGCCAATCCAGGGGCGGGTGACTGACGTCATCATGGCCGTGCGACGTTGAAAATCCGTCGTGTTCCTGTTACACTCCTGTCAGGTGCAGCCAAGAAATAGCCGAAATGTATGATCCGATGCCTGCTCGCGGAGCGGGATAATGGCGTTTCGGTCTTGATAACAGCGTAGAGAGGCTCCTGTCACATGGCAAAACAAGCGCAGAAACCGTCGGGCCTGGCCTTCGAAGTCGGCCAGATGATTGTCTATCCCGCTCATGGGGTTGGCCGGGTCACGGGCATTGAAACCCAGACGGTCGCCGGAATGATCCTCGAAGTGTTTGTGGTCTCGTTCGACCAGGACAAGATGATCCTGCGGGTTCCGACGAACCGGGCCGAAGCGTCCGGCATGCGCGCCCTTGCGGGGTCTGCCCTTGTGGAGGACGCACTGCGCACGCTCGGCGGAAAGGCCCGCGTCAAGCGCACAATGTGGTCGCGCCGCGCCCAGGAATACGAGGCGAAGATCAATTCCGGCGACCTTATCTCGATCGCAGAGGTCGTGCGCGACCTGTACCGCGACGCCGACCAGCCGGATCAGTCCTATTCCGAGCGCCAGCTCTATGAGAGCGCACTCGACCGCATGGCCCGCGAGCTGGCGGCGGTCGAAAACATCGACCGCGACAGCGCCATGGAGCTGCTGGCCGAATCGCTCGCCAAGAAGAAGGCGGCCGCCTGATCGGCCTTGCGCGCGTCAGCGCAGCGCAGCGTTCTCACCGTAAGCCGGGTTCGCCGGTCCCGAAAAGGGGCCGGCGTTTTCGTATTGCCGTCCTCCAATCCCTTGCAGCCGGTGAACCGGCGGGCACGCCGGTGCGTATTCAGGTCAGGAGGACGGGAAAAGGGAGTAAGGCATGGCAAGCGGACAGTATGGTAATGGAGTGGCGGACCGCCAATTCGTCAAGAAGGCCATGAAGGCGCCGCTCCTTGAGCAGGAGCATGAGCTGGAGCTTGCCCGGCGCTGGCGCGAGACGGGCGACGAGCGCGCCCTGCACGAACTGACCACAGCCTATATGCGTCTTGTCATCGCCATGGCGGCGCGGTTTCGTCATTATGGCTTGCCGATGCCGGACCTGGTCTCTGAGGGAAATGTCGGCCTGATGCAGGCCGCCGCTCGCTTCGAGCCGGCCCGCAATGTGCGCTTCTCGACCTATGCCTCCTGGTGGATCCGCTCCTCAATCCAGGACTATGTCCTGCGCAACTGGTCGATCGTGCGGACTGGCACGACGGCGGCGCAGAAATCCCTGTTCTTCAACCTGCGGCGCCTGCGCGCGCGGATTGATGACACCGGTGATGCCACCATGACGGCGGAGAACCGCACTTGGGTTGCCGAGCATCTCGGCGTGCCCGAACGCGATGTCGAGGCGATGGCAGCGCGGCTCTCGGCCAGCGATCGCTCGCTCAATGCGCCGCTCGCGGTCGATGGCGACGCGGAATGGCAGGACCTGCTCGCCGATGAATCGATCGCGCCGGAAGACGAAGTGATGGAGCGCCGTGACGCGGAGCGCCGCAAGCAGTGGATCGCCGATGCCCTGCAGGCTCTCAATGAACGCGAGATGCTGATCATCCGCCAGCGCCGGCTCTCCGAGGAGACCGTGACACTGGAGACGATCGGGCGGGAGCTTGGCATCTCCAAGGAACGGGTGCGCCAGATCGAGCACCAGGCGCTCGGAAAGCTGCGCAAGGCGCTGGAACGGATGGTCGGCGACCCTGAAGAAGCCGGGCTGATGCCAAACTTCTGATGGCGACAGCGCCGCGTCGCATCCCGCATCGGCACAGGTGTGATGCGCGCGCATCGGTCATTGGCGGGGTATGGCGGAGAAGGCGGGCGGGTGAGCGTGGTCGTGGCCAGCGTCGTCGTGGCGGTGAACCGGCGACAGTGACAGAAGGCCAGCGGCAATGACGCCTGCGCCGAGTGCGGCAAAGCTGCGAAGGGCAGGTTCCTCACGCAGCGGCGCCAGCAGCGGCCCGGTGGCAACGAACAGCAGAAGCCCGGCCGATATTGCAAAGAGGTTTCCAAGCCAGGCGTCGTTCAGCCCGTACATCACTGGCGCCGACGCGATCACGCCGAGGGGCGTCGTCGCCGCCGCTGCGACGAACGCCCACAGAAAGGACAGGCGGTTCGAGACGCCGGCTCCGCGCAGGATCGCGAATGCGATGATGCCTTCGGGGAACTCGTGAAGGATCAGTGCAATGGCGGCGGAGGCGCCGGCGCTGAAGCTTGCTGCGAAGGTGACCGAATAGATCGCACCGTCGATGAAGCTGTGCAGTCCGATCGCAAGCACCGGCGTCAGGGCTGCGGCCTGGCCATGCTGGCTTGTCGCGCCGAACAGGCCGCGCACGGCATAATGGATCAGGACCCCGCCGAGAAAGCCGCCCAGCAGGTACAGGCGCGATGCCCCGCCCTTCGCGGTCGCTTCCGGCATGATATGCAGCAGGGTGAGCGTGACCAGCATGCCCCCGGCGGCCACTGCGAACAGGCCGGAATGCCGGGCGCTCCAGTCGCCCCGCTGAGCCACTGCCAGGAGGCCCATCGTGGTGACAAGGGCCGCAATCAGGCCGAACAACAGGGGGGCCTGGATAGCACTGAGCATGAGGGGGCACTCCGGTGCGGACACAAGACAACAGGGCGAACGCCCTGAAGGCTTGTCCCCGCGCCCGGTGTTATAGTATCGCAATTGGGCTTTGGCGATGGAAGAATGCGCAGCACGGTGAGGCACCTCAGTCGCGTGATACCAGGCTGCAAGGGATCAGCACCGATCCCTTGCAGCGCCAGGGCAAGCGCGACTGCGCGTCGGCGCTCCATGCGCCGGTACCGCGGGTGAGGACTC
The DNA here is from genome assembly GCA_964412785.1 of uncultured Hyphomonadaceae bacterium. Lineage (GTDB taxonomy): Bacteria > Pseudomonadota > Alphaproteobacteria > Caulobacterales > Hyphomonadaceae > UBA5336. The sequence continues at coordinate 32,140 of CAYPQD010000007.1, read as the reverse complement.
ATCGGCGCAGACCGGTATGATGTGCGACAACAAGGAGCGAGGACATGGCTCAGAAACGATCTCCCCTGCAGCTCCGGCTGGCGGCGCTGCCGGTTTCGGCGTGCCTTGTCCTCGTGGCCTGCGGCGAACGCGCGGGGGATACTGGCGTGCCAGGCGGTCATGGCACCGAGGCGGCCGGGCATGGTGGTGACGAGAGTCAGGCCCATCAGGCCCATGACGATGGCGACGGCGCAGCCGACAGCCATGATGCGGAAACCCATGGCGATGACGCGGATCACGACCATGACAATGACCACGACGATGAAGCGGGTCACGACCATGACCATGACCAGGCCTCCGGCGCGGGTGCGGTGCACGTCCATGGCGCCGCCGAAATGTCGGTAGCGGTCAGTGGCGACACCCTGTCCCTTGGTCTGATCACCCCCATGGCAAATCTCGGCCTCAGCGAGAGCGAACCCGGCGACGACGCCGCCCGGTCCGCCCTCGATGCGGTCCGTGAAGCGCTCGCTGACCCGGCCACCCTGTTCGACATCGACGCGGCCGCCGGCTGCGCTCCCCGCGACACCAGCATACTGTTCGACTTTGACGGCGCCCATGGTGAAGCGGTCATCGACTACACCCTCGCCTGTGCTGGCGGAGTGCCGGACCGCCTGCGCTTTGCCGGCTTTACCGCCTATCCCGGCATCGAGGAGGTCGCCCTCGTAGTCATCACTGACGCCGGAATGACGGCAGGCACGCTCAGTCCGGGCAATGCGCAGGTCCGCTTGCGGTGAGCGCTGGCGCCGATGCATCCACGGGTGCCGCGCCGGTCGTGTGCCTTGAGAATGTCCGGTTCAGCTGGCCGAAGGCGCCAGCACCGGTGCTCGATATCCCGCGTTTCGAGGTGGCGGCCGGAGAGCGTGTGTTCCTGCGCGGCGCCTCGGGGTCGGGCAAGTCGACCCTGCTCAGCCTCGTCTGCGGCGTTCTGGTAGCCAGCGCCGGCGCCGTGCGGGTGCTCGGCGAGGACCTGACACGCCTGAAAGGTGCGGCGCGCGACCGCATCCGGGCCGACGATCTCGGCGTGATTTTCCAGCTCTTCAACCTGGTGCCCTATCTCTCGGTCATCGAGAACGTCACCCTGCCGGTCCGCTTCTCAGCAGCCCGGCGCGGCCGCCTCGACGGATCGCCTGGCGAGGAGGCGCGGCGTCTCCTTGCCGCTCTCGGACTTGACGACGCCCGCCTGATCGACAGGCAGGTGATTGACCTCTCCGTCGGCCAGCAACAGCGGGTCGCGGCGGCCCGAGCACTGATCGCCAGCCCCGCCCTTGTCATTGCCGACGAGCCGACCTCCGCCCTCGACGCGGCCACACGTGATCGCTTCATCGCGCTTCTCTCCGACCAGGTGCACCGTACCGGGGCGTCGCTCCTGTTCGTTAGCCACGACGCGGCACTGGCGCCGCTTTTCGACCGCGCGGTCGACCTTGACGCTATCAACCGCGCCAGCGCGGAGGCGCTGGCATGAACGCTCCGGTGCTGGCGCTCGCCTGGAAGAGCCTGATGAATCGCAAGGCCTCGGCCCTGCTCACCGTGCTGGCCGTTGCCCTGTCGGTCGGCCTGTTCCTCGGCGTGGAAAAGGCGCGCCATGCCGCACGTGACGGTTTCAACGCGACCCTCTCCCAGACAGACCTGATTGTCGGCGCGCGCTCCGGTCCGATCAACCTTCTGCTCTATTCCGTCTTTCGTCTCGGCAACGCGACAGCAGAGGTGTCCTGGGAGACCTATGAATGGCTGGGCGCGCGAGACGATGTCGGCTGGACCGTGCCGCTCTCGCTTGGCGACAGCCATCGCGGCTTCCGGGTCCTTGGCACCACCGCTGAGTATTTCGACCGCTACAAATATGCCGGCGGCCAGGACCTGCGCCTTGCCCGCGGCGAGCGCTTTGAGGACCTGTTCGACGCCGTGATCGGCGCCGATGTCGCCCGCGACCTTGGCTATCGGATCGACACGCCGCTTGTCCTGACCCACGGCCTCGGTGCGGGCGGTCTCAGCGACCATGACAACCGACCGTTCCGCGTCTCCGGCATCCTCGCGCCCACGGGCACCCCGGTTGACCGAACGGTCCACGTGTCGCTGGAGGCAATCACCGCCATCCATGTGGGCTGGGAGAGCGGCGCCCGGAACCCCCTTGCCGACACGATCGACGAGGCGATGATCCGCGGCTTTGACCTGACCCCGAGGACCGTGACCGCCGTGCTCGTCGGCCTGGAGCGGAAGGGTACGATCCTGCGCACCCGGCGCGACATCAACACCTATCGCGGCGAGGCGCTACTGGCGATCATCCCCGGCGCCACTCTGGCCGAGCTCTGGGAGGTGACGGGCGTCGCGGAGCGGGTCTTGCTGGCGGTGTCTGTGTTTGTCGTCGTGGTCGGCCTCGTGTCGATACTGACCAGCCTGCTCACAAGCCTCAATGCGCGGCGGCGGGAGATGTCGATCCTGCGCGCGGTCGGGGCGAGACCGCAGCACGTGTTCGCCCTGATGGTCGCCGAGGCCGGCCTGCTCGGCTTTGTCGGCGCGCTCCTCGGCGCGCTCGCGGTCAATCTCGGTCTTGCGGCTCTGGCGCCGGCCCTGGCGGCTCGCTACGGCATCGCCCTTGGGGGCCTCGCGCCCGGGATGACCGACGTCCTGACCATCGGCGCGGTCACCCTCTCGGCCCTTCTCATCGGTCTCTGGCCGGCCTGGACGGCGCTGCGCCGGTCCCTGTCGGATGGGCTGTCGATCAAGCTGTGATCGATGCCGGCGGCGCAATCGTCAGGCCAGCCCGTCGAAATCGCGGCGCAACTGGCGCTCCTGGTCAGTGATGATCGCCTCCAGTGTGCGGATGCGCTGGCGCAGCTCATCGACGCTCTCGCGGGCCGGGCGGACCTCGCCGGCCCGGCGGGTCACCGACCACAGACCGAAGGTCAGCCAGATCGTCAGGAATAGGATCAGGACAAGGATCAGGTTCATGGGACAGGGCCTCCTGCAAAGCGGTGCGCGCGCCGTCCCCGGGCGCGGCGCCCCTGTTGTGCGGATCGCCGGTTCAGGCGAGCCGCGAGATCTCGTCATGCAGGCGCCGGTCATTGTCCGTCGCCAGCCGCTCCAGCACCCGGACCCGCTCGTTCAGCCGGTCAAGGTCGGCCTTCAGCCGCGCCATCTCGTCAGCGCTTGGCGCGTCGCTCTCCCGGGAACCGCGCAGTTTCAGCCAGTTGTTGATGATACCCGCGCCGACCGCGATCAGCACGATCAGCACCACCATCGTGAAGGGGCTGTCGATGTCCATGGCTCCCCTGTCCTTTCGTGTCGGGTTTCACCAATATCGTTAAACGATATGTTGGGGCGCCGAGGTCGGTGCGCAAGGTCCCTGCACCGGAAAAATACCCCCTAAACCCCGGTCGAGCCAAACCCGCCGGCGCCGCGGGCGGTCTCCTTCAGGGCGTCGACCGGCTCCCATGCGAGGCGGGTCACTGGCGCAAGGACAAGCTGGGCAATCCGCTCGCCGCGTTCGATCGCAAAGGGCTTGTCGCCGAGATTGACGAGGATCACCATCACTTCGCCGCGATAGTCGCTGTCGATCGTTCCCGGCGTGTTCAGGCAGGTAATGCCGTGCCGCGCGGCAAGGCCGGAGCGTGGGCGCACCTGGATCTCATGGCCGGCCGGCACTGCAAGGGCGAGCCCGGTTGGCACCAGCGCCCGCGCGCCCGGCGCCAGGATGAGCGGCGCGCCGGCCGGAATCGCCGCCCGGACGTCCAGTCCGGCCGATCCTTCCGTTTCGTAATTCGGCAGGGCGAGCCCATCAAAATGCGGCAGCAGGCACACCTGCACCGGTACCGGTTCGTTCATAATTCCTTGCCTCACCAGCAGTTTCGATCCTGGCCCCGGCTGTCTCCGGGTCGTCTTGTGCACCCAGTCTGGCAGATTTCGATCAAGCTTTCGATTAATTAACGGCGGGAGGGAAAGAATCGGTCATCGAGTTGTGGCAGGACGTCGTGCAAGCTGGTCGCCTTGGAGGGAAGCATGTCGTTCAATTCTGGCTCGCAGGCTATTGCGAAAGCGCTGGTCAACCCGGTTGTTACTGGTGATTTTTCGACGAGTGGGACGGGGCTTGATGTTCTGGTGGATTTGATGGTCCGGGATGCGGGCCTGCAGGTTCGCTTGCCTGGGACCGAGATCCGGTCTGGTGCTTCTGCGGCGGACGAGATTGTGGGTCTGATCATCGAGGCGATCACGCAGACCGGTGTTGCGGATGATGGCTGGATTTCAGCGGGCGACCTCTACCTGGTGAACGGGTATATCCGGGCGCACCATCTGGACGCGTTCACGCAGGCCCATGGCGATGACGGGTCGGGCTATGAGACCGGCTTCCACCTTGTCCGCGGCGATGGGGCGACGGGCCAGCTATTGGGGTCTGACCTGGTGGATACGGTGGCCGACGGTTTGTTCCACATCGGTTTTGAGATCGACCATGGCTATTTCGAGAATGAGGATGGCCAGCGCAATGTCTCTGTGACGACGGTGTCGGGCTGGCTGAACCGGCTTCTGGCGGACGACCTGGCGGCCGGCACGCTGTCGGGCAGCGGCCCTGCGGCGTTTTCGCAGCCGACGAGTGGGACGGGGCTTGACCTGTTCACGCGGGTTATCCTGACCGATGGGCGGCTCAACGACCATGTGCCTGGCGCGGAGCTGGCGCAGCGTGCGGCGGCGGCCGACGCGCTGAACGGGATGCTGGTTGAGGCCCTGGGCGCGACGGGTGCGGGGTCGGATGGCTGGATCAGCGTGGACGACCTGTATGCGGTGAACGCCTGGCTGCGGGGCAACCGGGCTGAGGCATGGGCTGAGGCGTTCGGGTCTGAGACCAGCGGCTTCCGGGCGGTCCTGGCGACCAGCGAGTCGACGGACCTGTTCGGCCGGGACGCGCTCGATGATGTGGCCGAGGAGGTCTACAAGCTGGGCTTTGAGCTCCTTGACGGGCGGGTCAGCGACGGGATGGGGAGCAAGGGCGCGGACCTTGAGACGCTGTCGTCCTGGCTTGGCCAGCTGCTGCGCGGGGATCTTGCGGCCGGCACGTTCGGCCCGCCGGCGGCGGCTCTGGCGCCTGCGGTGGCGGCTGACGGCCCGGCGGTTGAGGGCACAGGTCTCACGGGCTGGGTGTATGACCGCGCTTCGGGCTTTACCGGTGTGTCTGACCTGATCGCCTATGCTGCCGGCGGGGCGTCTGTGGAGACCCACACCTTCAAGGCCCACCGTGTGGCGTTCGGCGAGCACTGGGATGGCGACGACATCCTGTCTGACTTCCTCGGCGATGACGGCGTGGTGAAGTCCGGCGATGCCGGGACCGACATGACGACGATCGGGCTGAAGCTGCAGGGCCTCATCTACATTCCGGAGGGCTGGCACGATGTGACGGTGCGCTCCGATGACGGCTTTCTTCTGAAGCTCAATGGCGAGGCGTTCATCAGCCATGAGGGCCCGCGCGGCCTTGCGCCGACGACGCGGGGCCAGCACTTCGAGGGCGGTCTCTACCAGGTTGAGCTTTGGTATTACGAGAACTGGGGCGACCAGGGCCTGATCCTGGAGCTGGACGGCGAGGTGGTTGCGGGCAATGCGTTCTACACCAACCCGTCGGCCTATGCGGCGGCGGTGGAGGCGTTCGGCCTGGCCGAGGGGTCCGGCCAGGGCCCGGTGGTGGCGGGCGATGCGGCGCCGGCGACGCCGGGCTCGGGGCTGACCGGGCGGCTGTATGACCGCGAGGAGAGGTTCCACACCCTCGACGGGGTCGACGCGGCGCTGGCGGCGGGGCTTGAGGCGACGCACACGCTGGAGGCGGCGGTCATCGACTTTGGCGGCCGCGGCGTGTCGAGCGCGCGGCTGGAGGACCTGTTCTCCGGCGCGGCGCGGCTCACCTCCGGCCCGGGCGGGGCGGAGGCCTCGACCTTTGCCGGCGTGTTCGAGGGCTATGTCCACATCCCGGAGGGCTGGCACGTGCTCGGTCTCTCGTCCGATGACGGGGCACGGCTGGAGATCGGCGGGGAGACGCTGGCGGAGTACAAGTGGACGCGGGCGATGGCGGAGAGCGCGGCGGCGCAGTATTTCGAGGGCGGCCTCTACGCGATCCGGGTGACGTGGTTCCAGGACCATGGCGGCGAGGGCCTGCAGCTGACCCTGGACGGGGCGGTGATGGACGCCGGCGCCTTCTATGCCAGCGTGGCCGACTTCGAGGCGGCGCTCGCCGGCACGCCGCCGGCGCCGGTGGCGGTGGATGTGGCGGGCCCTGAGGCGGCGGCGACGACGGGCACCGGCCTGGACGCGCTGGTGGCGATGGTGCTCGGCGATGACGGGCTCAATGAGCGCCTCTCCGATGACGAGATCTCCGAGGCGGCGGCGCGCACCAACACGCTGAACCAGATGCTGGTCGATGCGATCCTCGCCACGGGCATCGCCAATGACGGGCAGATCACCGGGGCGGATCTGTCGGCGATCGCCGACTGGATCGCCGCCGACCCGGCGCGCCATGCGGCGTATCTGGAGGCGCTGGGCGATGGCAGGACGGCGCTTGCGGGCGATGCGCTGGGGCTTGGCGCGAACGCGGTGACGGGCACCAGCGCGGGCGAGATGCTGCTCGGCGGCGATGGCGAGGACCGGATCGAGGGCCATGGCGGCAATGACACGATCCGGGCCGGGCTCGGCTTCGACACGGTGGCGGGCGGCGGCGGGTCCGACGTGATCCATGGCGGCGAGGAACGCGACGTGATCGATGGCGGGGCGGGCGGCGATATCGTCTGGGCGGGCACCGGCGGCGACCTTGTCAATGGCGGGGCGGGCGCGGACACGCTGCTTGGCGAGAGCGGGCGCGACCTGATCCTCGGCGGCACGCACTCTGACGACATCCGCGGCGGGTCGGGGTCCGATGCGCTGTATGGCGAGGCGGGCAATGACACGGTGCGCGGCCAGAACGGTCGCGACCAGCTGTCGGGCGGGGCCGGCCATGACACCCTGCGCGGCGAGGCGGGCGATGACGCGCTTGATGGCGGCTCGGGCAGCGACCTGCTTGATGGCGGGGCCGGCCATGACAGCCTGGTGTCGGCCTCCGACGGGGCGGACGACCATCTCGCCGGCGGGGCCGGGGCGGACCAGGTCCACATCCAGGTGACGCGCAATGCGGTGAGCGGGGCGCTTGAGGCGATCGGCACCGACACGATCGCGGATTTCGACCGGGCGGGGGGCGACCGCATCCTGGTGCATGGCGAGGGGGTCGCGGTGTCCGGGTTTGTGGCCGGCAGCGATGGCGCCGGCGCCTACACCCTGGTGTCGCTGGCAGGCCCGGGCGGGGCCTTGCTTGGCGCGCTGAAGGTGTATGGCGACGCGGTGTCGGCGGGCGACATCACCCTGACCGGTGGGCCTGCGCTGGACGGGGCGCTGTTCGAGGCCGGTCTCGGGGTCTATGGCAGCGCCGGCGCCGACACGCTGGAGGCCGGTCGCGGCAACCAGCTGATCCATGGCGGGGCGGGCGATGACGTGCTGGTCTCGACCGGCGATGGCGGTGAGCCTGAGCCGTTCCGCTATCCCGGCAGCGGTCAGGACGGCACGGTGTATGACCAGCCGGCGTTTGCCGGCGCGTCCGATACCCTGATCGGCGGCGCGGGCCATGACACCTTCCGGTTCCTGACCCTGATTGATGCGCGCCCGCACATTCTCGCCGAGCATACCGGGTATGGCCATGCCCACCACTTCCAGCCCCATGACATGATGGGGATGTTCGACCTCTCCATGGGGCCGCGGGCGTATGTGGACTGGACCGGCGGCGGGGTCGCCGGCGAGAACCAGACCAATCATGACCACTGGGTCGACGGGCTGGGCGATGAGGTGATCGCCGACTTCAACGCCGCCGAGGACACGATCGAGATCCTCGGCCACACCACCCTGGTGTTCGAGGTCGCCCACATGGACAGCAATAGCGACGGCCTCGCCGATTACTCCGTGATCCATGTCTACTCCAACCAGGGCAATGGCGGGGGCGCGCACAACCGCGACATGCTGGGCACGGTGACGGTGTATGGCGACCTGGTCGAGGAGCCCATGATCGTCACCGATGCCGGGGTGCATTACGGCATCGACCTGCTGGAGGGCGAAAGCCCGGTCGGCGCGGCGCTGCTGGCGGCGCGCAGCCTGGAGACCGGCCTGGAGGCGGTGTTCCACGAAGGCGCCAGCGGCCGGCTGTTCGACGAGGCCGGGGTCGACGCGGTGCTGAAGACGCTCCTCTATATCGGCGCGGGCATCAATACCGAGCAGGGCGAAGTCGGCGGCCCGCTGGGGCTGCACCGCACCGATATCGAGACCGGGGCGTACTGGCTGGAGAGCCTGCTCGCCGATGACCTGGCCGCCGGCACGCTCGCCAATGCCGGCGCCGACCCGACCGCCGGCTGGGCGAGGACCGGCACCGGGCTCGACGAACTGGTGGCGATGATCTTCACCGATGAGGGCCTCAACGCGCAGGTCACCCTGCGCGAGATGCACCAGGCGGCCGACGCGGCGGCCACCATCAACGCCCTGATCGTGCAGGCCATCCGCGATGGCGGGCTCTACAATGACGGCGCCATCACCGCCTCGGACGTCTACGACATCTCCGCCTGGATCGGCGAGAACGCCTATGACACCTTCCTCGCCGCCCATGGCGACGACGAACCCGGCCGCGAATGGGGCTTCCACACCGTCCAGAATGACGGCGCCACAGCCCGGCTGTTCGATGAAAACACCATCAACACCGTCGCCGACGGCCTCTACCATATCGGATTCCCAACCAAAAACGGCCGCTTCCTCAACGAGGACGGTAACGCAAACGAACGCGTCGAAACCATCGCTCTCTGGCTCGACGAACTGCTGAAGAACGACACCGCAGCGCTGGTCAACCCGGTTGTTACTGGTGATTTTTCGACGAGTGGGACGGGGCTTGATGTTCTGGTGGATTTGATGGTCCGGGATGCGGGCCTGCAGGTTCGCTTGCCTGGGACCGAGATCCGGTCTGGTGCTTCTGCGGCGGACGAGATTGTGGGTCTGATCATCGAGGCGATCACGCAGACCGGTGTTGCGGATGATGGCTGGATTTCAGCGGGCGACCTCTACCTGGTGAACGGGTATATCCGGGCGCACCATCTGGACGCGTTCACGCAGGCCCATGGCGATGACGGGTCGGGCTATGAGACCGGCTTCCACCTTGTCCGCGGCGATGGGGCGACGGGCCAGCTATTGGGGTCTGACCTGGTGGATACGGTGGCCGACGGTTTGTTCCACATCGGTTTTGAGATCGACCATGGCTATTTCGAGAATGAGGATGGCCAGCGCAATGTCTCTGTGACGACGGTGTCGGGCTGGCTGAACCGGCTTCTGGCGGACGACCTGGCGGCCGGCACGCTGTCGGGCAGCGGCCCTGCGGCGTTTTCGCAGCCGACGAGTGGGACGGGGCTTGACCTGTTCACGCGGGTTATCCTGACCGATGGGCGGCTCAACGACCATGTGCCTGGCGCGGAGCTGGCGCAGCGTGCGGCGGCGGCCGACGCGCTGAACGGGATGCTGGTTGAGGCCCTGGGCGCGACGGGTGCGGGGTCGGATGGCTGGATCAGCGTGGACGACCTGTATGCGGTGAACGCCTGGCTGCGGGGCAACCGGGCTGAGGCATGGGCTGAGGCGTTCGGGTCTGAGACCAGCGGCTTCCGGGCGGTCCTGGCGACCAGCGAGTCGACGGACCTGTTCGGCCGGGACGCGCTCGATGATGTGGCCGAGGAGGTCTACAAGCTGGGCTTTGAGCTCCTTGACGGGCGGGTCAGCGACGGGATGGGGAGCAAGGGCGCGGACCTTGAGACGCTGTCGTCCTGGCTTGGCCAGCTGCTGCGCGGGGATCTTGCGGCCGGCACGTTCGGCCCGCCGGCGGCGGCTCTGGCGCCTGCGGTGGCGGCTGACGGCCCGGCGGTTGAGGGCACAGGTCTCACGGGCTGGGTGTATGACCGCGCTTCGGGCTTTACCGGTGTGTCTGACCTGATCGCCTATGCTGCCGGCGGGGCGTCTGTGGAGACCCACACCTTCAAGGCCCACCGTGTGGCGTTCGGCGAGCACTGGGATGGCGACGACATCCTGTCTGACTTCCTCGGCGATGACGGCGTGGTGAAGTCCGGCGATGCCGGGACCGACATGACGACGATCGGGCTGAAGCTGCAGGGCCTCATCTACATTCCGGAGGGCTGGCACGATGTGACGGTGCGCTCCGATGACGGCTTTCTTCTGAAGCTCAATGGCGAGGCGTTCATCAGCCATGAGGGCCCGCGCGGCCTTGCGCCGACGACGCGGGGCCAGCACTTCGAGGGCGGTCTCTACCAGGTTGAGCTTTGGTATTACGAGAACTGGGGCGACCAGGGCCTGATCCTGGAGCTGGACGGCGAGGTGGTTGCGGGCAATGCGTTCTACACCAACCCGTCGGCCTATGCGGCGGCGGTGGAGGCGTTCGGCCTGGCCGAGGGGTCCGGCCAGGGCCCGGTGGTGGCGGGCGATGCGGCGCCGGCGACGCCGGGCTCGGGGCTGACCGGGCGGCTGTATGACCGCGAGGAGAGGTTCCACACCCTCGACGGGGTCGACGCGGCGCTGGCGGCGGGGCTTGAGGCGACGCACACGCTGGAGGCGGCGGTCATCGACTTTGGCGGCCGCGGCGTGTCGAGCGCGCGGCTGGAGGACCTGTTCTCCGGCGCGGCGCGGCTCACCTCCGGCCCGGGCGGGGCGGAGGCCTCGACCTTTGCCGGCGTGTTCGAGGGCTATGTCCACATCCCGGAGGGCTGGCACGTGCTCGGTCTCTCGTCCGATGACGGGGCACGGCTGGAGATCGGCGGGGAGACGCTGGCGGAGTACAAGTGGACGCGGGCGATGGCGGAGAGCGCGGCGGCGCAGTATTTCGAGGGCGGCCTCTACGCGATCCGGGTGACGTGGTTCCAGGACCATGGCGGCGAGGGCCTGCAGCTGACCCTGGACGGGGCGGTGATGGACGCCGGCGCCTTCTATGCCAGCGTGGCCGACTTCGAGGCGGCGCTCGCCGGCACGCCGCCGGCGCCGGTGGCGGTGGATGTGGCGGGCCCTGAGGCGGCGGCGACGACGGGCACCGGCCTGGACGCGCTGGTGGCGATGGTGCTCGGCGATGACGGGCTCAATGAGCGCCTCTCCGATGACGAGATCTCCGAGGCGGCGGCGCGCACCAACACGCTGAACCAGATGCTGGTCGATGCGATCCTCGCCACGGGCATCGCCAATGACGGGCAGATCACCGGGGCGGATCTGTCGGCGATCGCCGACTGGATCGCCGCCGACCCGGCGCGCCATGCGGCGTATCTGGAGGCGCTGGGCGATGGCAGGACGGCGCTTGCGGGCGATGCGCTGGGGCTTGGCGCGAACGCGGTGACGGGCACCAGCGCGGGCGAGATGCTGCTCGGCGGCGATGGCGAGGACCGGATCGAGGGCCATGGCGGCAATGACACGATCCGGGCCGGGCTCGGCTTCGACACGGTGGCGGGCGGCGGCGGGTCCGACGTGATCCATGGCGGCGAGGAACGCGACGTGATCGATGGCGGGGCGGGCGGCGATATCGTCTGGGCGGGCACCGGCGGCGACCTTGTCAATGGCGGGGCGGGCGCGGACACGCTGCTTGGCGAGAGCGGGCGCGACCTGATCCTCGGCGGCACGCACTCTGACGACATCCGCGGCGGGTCGGGGTCCGATGCGCTGTATGGCGAGGCGGGCAATGACACGGTGCGCGGCCAGAACGGTCGCGACCAGCTGTCGGGCGGGGCCGGCCATGACACCCTGCGCGGCGAGGCGGGCGATGACGCGCTTGATGGCGGCTCGGGCAGCGACCTGCTTGATGGCGGGGCCGGCCATGACAGCCTGGTGTCGGCCTCCGACGGGGCGGACGACCATCTCGCCGGCGGGGCCGGGGCGGACCAGGTCCACATCCAGGTGACGCGCAATGCGGTGAGCGGGGCGCTTGAGGCGATCGGCACCGACACGATCGCGGATTTCGACCGGGCGGGGGGCGACCGCATCCTGGTGCATGGCGAGGGGGTCGCGGTGTCCGGGTTTGTGGCCGGCAGCGATGGCGCCGGCGCCTACACCCTGGTGTCGCTGGCAGGCCCGGGCGGGGCCTTGCTTGGCGCGCTGAAGGTGTATGGCGACGCGGTGTCGGCGGGCGACATCACCCTGACCGGTGGGCCTGCGCTGGACGGGGCGCTGTTCGAGGCCGGTCTCGGGGTCTATGGCAGCGCCGGCGCCGACACGCTGGAGGCCGGTCGCGGCAACCAGCTGATCCATGGCGGGGCGGGCGATGACGTGCTGGTCTCGACCGGCGATGGCGGTGAGCCTGAGCCGTTCCGCTATCCCGGCAGCGGTCAGGACGGCACGGTGTATGACCAGCCGGCGTTTGCCGGCGCGTCCGATACCCTGATCGGCGGCGCGGGCCATGACACCTTCCGGTTCCTGACCCTGATTGATGCGCGCCCGCACATTCTCGCCGAGCATACCGGGTATGGCCATGCCCACCACTTCCAGCCCCATGACATGATGGGGATGTTCGACCTCTCCATGGGGCCGCGGGCGTATGTGGACTGGACCGGCGGCGGGGTCGCCGGCGAGAACCAGACCAATCATGACCACTGGGTCGACGGGCTGGGCGATGAGGTGATCGCCGACTTCAACGCCGCCGAGGACACGATCGAGATCCTCGGCCACACCACCCTGGTGTTCGAGGTCGCCCACATGGACAGCAATAGCGACGGCCTCGCCGATTACTCCGTGATCCATGTCTACTCCAACCAGGGCAATGGCGGGGGCGCGCACAACCGCGACATGCTGGGCACGGTGACGGTGTATGGCGACCTGGTCGAGGAGCCCATGATCGTCACCGATGCCGGGGTGCATTACGGCATCGACCTGCTGGAGGGCGAAAGCCCGGTCGGCGCGGCGCTGCTGGCGGCGCGCAGCCTGGAGACCGGCCTGGAGGCGGTGTTCCACGAAGGCGCCAGCGGCCGGCTGTTCGACGAGGCCGGGGTCGACGCGGTGCTGAAGACGCTCCTCTATATCGGCGCGGGCATCAATACCGAGCAGGGCGAAGTCGGCGGCCCGCTGGGGCTGCACCGCACCGATATCGAGACCGGGGCGTACTGGCTGGAGAGCCTGCTCGCCGATGACCTGGCCGCCGGCACGCTCGCCAATGCCGGCGCCGACCCGACCGCCGGCTGGGCGAGGACCGGCACCGGGCTCGACGAACTGGTGGCGATGATCTTCACCGATGAGGGCCTCAACGCGCAGGTCACCCTGCGCGAGATGCACCAGGCGGCCGACGCGGCGGCCACCATCAACGCCCTGATCGTGCAGGCCATCCGCGATGGCGGGCTCTACAATGACGGCGCCATCACCGCCTCGGACGTCTACGACATCTCCGCCTGGATCGGCGAGAACGCCTATGACACCTTCCTCGCCGCCCATGGCGACGACGAACCCGGCCGCGAATGGGGCTTCCACACCGTCCAGAATGACGGCGCCACAGCCCGGCTGTTCGATGAAAACACCATCAACACCGTCGCCGACGGCCTCTACCATATCGGATTCCCAACCAAAAACGGCCGCTTCCTCAACGAGGACGGTAACGCAAACGAACGCGTCGAAACCATCGCTCTCTGGCTCGACGAACTGCTGAAGATGAGCGGCAAGGCCTTCGATTTCGGCGATTCGCCGGAGATGATGACCCATGGCAGTGCGAGCTTCTCCGAGACCCTGGTGAAGGCCGACCCACCGCCCGGCTCAGGCGATGACGGGGCCGGAATGGCGGACGGCCTGCCGGTCGATGGCCTGCCCGGGGCGCCGATCGGCGAGGCGTCGGCCTTCGACGATCCGACCTGGCTGATTGACAGCTGGCAACCGGTCTGGGGCGCAGCCTGACTGCCTTATACAAGTGTGCGCAGATGAGGGTACATCTGCGCATCCGGCGCATCCGCGCCGACGCGCAGTCGCGCTTTGCCTGCACTGCACGGATCGGTTTTGGGTCCATGCAGCCTGGTATTATTGGCGTGTCCCAAACGCCCGCGCAGTCCTGCCGCGCCTGGCGGGTCTGCCGGGGCCGGGTTTGCACCTGTGGCGCTCATGGCCGCATCAGGCGCGGAAGGCCGGGCTGGTCTGCGCTGGCCTGGCGGGCCATGGCCCGGCGCAGCGGACCGATCCGGTCGGCGGCCAGAAGGGCGGCCATGCGCAGGGGCTTGAGGACCGGGTTGTCGTTGGAGAACGCCCGGTCAACGCCGTCCATGAACAGCGCCGTGGTCATCGCGTCGAAGCGCCGCCAGCGCTGGTAGCGCTCCAGTGCACCGCTTCTGCCCGGGTCGAGGCCGCAACGCACCGCGTCCATGGCGATTTCGGCCAGCGCAGCGGCATCCTTGAAACCGAGATTGAGGCCCTGTCCGGCCAGCGGGTTGATCCGCCGGGCCGCATCGCCGACGAGCGCGACCCGCCCTGCGACCATCGCGCGCGCGAGCTGCAGGCGAAGCGGATAGGTCAGGACGGGCCCCTCCACCGTCATCTCGCCGGCAAAGCCTGAAAAGCGGGCATTGAGTTCCGCTTCCACCGCTGCAGTGCCGCGGGCCGCCAGCGCCTCGGCTGCGCCGCGGGCCATGTACCACGCGATGTTGGCGCGCTGGCCCGGCAGTGGCAGGGTCGCGAACGGCCCTTCCGGTGTGAACAGCTGGCGGGCGATGCCGCCATGGGGCTCTGCCAGGCGGACATTGGCGGCGAGTACCGACTTGCCATAGTCGCGGCCCTCTGTGGCGATCCCGGCCGCAGCGCGGACCGCGGAATTGACGCCATCGCAGCCGGCGAGCAGCCGGGTTTCGAGGGTCAGGCCATCCGACAGGACGACATCCAGCGCACCGGGCCGGTGTGTCAGGCCTTCGAAGCGCACGCCGGCGTGGACTGCAATGGCGTGCGATGCGGCGACAGCCTCGTCCAGCGCCGCCTGCAGACGCTCCGCCTCGACCATATAGCCGAGTGGCAGGTCGGTCCGGCCGGTTTCCGGCAGGTCGTCATTGCCGAACAGGATGGCGGGCGGATCGAAAAGGTGCGTGCCGCCATCCTCCGCTTCCAGCCCGTTCAGGGGTTCGGCATGGGCAAGCAGCGCGTCGGCCACGCCAAGTGCGTCGAGGAGCCGCCAGGATCCGCGCACGATGGCATAATTGCGGGTGTCGCGGGCGCGCTTCTCCGCCGGCCGCTCTCGCCCGTCGACAAGAAGTGTGGTCAGCCCGCCGCGGGCGCAGGCGAGCGCGAGGGTCGCACCCGCCGGTCCTGCGCCGATCACGGCCATGTCGGCCCGGGAAGGCGAAGGGGAAGGGGACGGGGTCATCTGCATCATCATGCATGAACATAGTCCGGCGCACTCGCCTGGTGAAGTGTGACATATCCTTAAGCGCCGCATGCTGCGGATGCACAGATTCTGGTCACGTCTGGCCCGGCGGCTCCGTCAGGTGGCGTTGCGCCTGTTCAAGCCGCGTCCCGCCCTCTGAGTGTAGGCGTCGTGGGGCGTATGCGGGGGCCTCACGTGTTGAACACTGAGGGAGACAGTCCATGACACCATTGATGCGCGCGGCCTGGAAGGTGCCGACGCTTTTAGGCCTTACCGCCGTCCTGGCCGCCGGAGCGTCGGCCCAGGACGCCGACATGATTGCCCGACTGGAGGCGCTTGAGGCGTCCGGGTCGGCCTATGTCGACAACTCCCTGCTGTTCCTGCTTTCAGGGCTCGTGGTGATGTTCATGGCCGCCGGTTTCTGCATGCTGGAGACCGGTCTCGTCCGCTCCAAGAATGCAGCCATGCAGTCGATGAAGAACGTCGCGCTGTTCTCGGTCGCCGGCCTGATGTTCTACCTGATCGGCTACCAGCTGCTCTATCCGGGTTCGTGGATCGTCGAGGGCTATCTCGGCATGCCCGCGGTTTGGGCGCCGGGTGACACGGCGACCAGCGATGGCGACTATGCCTCCAGTTCGGACTGGTTCTTCCAGATGGTGTTCGTGGCCACCGCAGCCTCGATTGTCTCCGGCACATTGGCCGAGCGGATCAAGATCTGGCCTTTCCTGATCTTCACCGCCTTTCTCACCGGCGTGATCTATCCGATCCAGTGTTCCTGGCAATGGGGCGAGGGCTGGCTCTACCAGAACGGCTTCTCCGATTTTGCCGGATCGACGCTGGTCCACTCCGTCGGCGGCTGGGCTGCCCTTGTCGGGGCAATCATCCTCGGCCCCCGCACCGGCAAGTATTTCGGCAAGACAATCAACCCGATGCCCGGCTCCAACATCCCGCTGGCTGCGCTGGGTACCTTCATTCTCTGGTTCGGCTGGTTTGGCTTCAATGGTGGCTCGCAACTCGCTGCCGGGACGATCGAGGACATCAACTCCGTCTCCAGGATTTTCGTCAACACCAATATGGCGGCCGTCGGCGGCGTGCTTGCCGCGATGATCGCCACCTCCATCCTCTACAAGGGCAAGATCGACGCGACCCTGGTGTTCAACGGCGCAATTGGCGGCCTCGTCTCGATCACCGCTGAGCCACTCGCCCCGGCAGTCTGGCAGTCGGTCCTGATCGGCGCCGTGGGCGGTGTTCTTGTGGTGGTCTCCGTGCCGCTGCTCGATCGGTTCAAGATCGACGACGTGGTCGGCGCCATCCCGGCCCACCTCGTGTGTGGCATCTGGGGCACGATCATCGTGCCGTGGACCAATGACGGTACCAGCTTCCTGTGGCAGGCGATCGGCATTGTCTCCATCGGCGCCTTTGTCGTGGTGATGTCCCTCATCGGCTGGATGATCCTGAAATTCACCGTCGGTATCCGCCTGTCGCCCGAGGATGAGGAATTGGGGCTGGACCGCTCCGAGGTCGGACTGGAGGCCTATCCGGAGTTCGCCCAGTAGCGCTGCTTCCGGCAACCTCCTCGCGGGCTTTCCGGACGGCCCGCCCCCGAGCGCTGAAAGGCGGCCCCCGGGGGCGGGCTTTTCCTTTGTCGGCATTTGCCGGGCGTTAAGCCTGACAGGGTGATTGTTGGCGCATGCCAGCCGACACATCCGCCGCCTATGAGCCGTCCGCCGCGCCGGCCAACCGCCGCGCCGCCAGCGATCCGGTCTGGCGCATCCTGACCGGCACGGCAGCCTTTGCGGTCGGTGTGTTCGTGTGCGGCAGCGTCGCCTCCTACCACCCGGCCGACCCGAGCTGGAATGTCGCCACCGATGCCGGCGCCACCAACCTGTTCGGCGGCGGCGGCGCGGTGTTTGCCGACCTTGCCCGCCAGGTCCTTGGCTGGTCAGGCTGGGCAGGCGGCCTTGCGCTAATGACGGGCGGGGCCATGCGCGCGGTCTTGATCGGCCGGCCGAGGGTCCGCCGCTGGCTTTATGGCGTTGCCTCAATCCCCCTGTCGGCTGCCTGTTTTGCCGCCTGGCCCGTGCCGGCGGCGTGGCCGCTGCGGGCCGGGCTTGGCGGCATCACCGGCGACGGGCTGCTCTATCTCGCCGAATGGCCGTTCCGCGCGCTGCTTCTGCCGGCGCCGACCCTGCTGGCCGGCGGGCTGGCTGGCATGGCGGCGCTTGCCTTTGCAATCGCGGCGCTCGGTTTCCGCCGCGACGATGCTCGCCTGCTGCAGGAGGCGGCGGCCCAGTCGGGCGTGCGCGCGGCCTCGCGGGCACGCGGCCTCGGTGACTGGCTGCGCCGCCTTGGCGGGGGCCTTGCCGACCGCTGGCGCCTGTGGCGGGCAGAGAGCCTCGCCTTCAGCGACGCCGATTATCGCGAACGGGTCCTGCCCCTTCCGGAGAGCGAAGGCGCCGATACGGCCGGCGAGCCCGAAGCGTTTGACGCTGCGCCGGTGGAGACCGCCGGTGACCGCCCGTCCTTTCGCGCCCCGGCACGGCCCGCAGCGCAAGCGGCGCCGCGCGTGCGCCGGCCGGCCGCCACCGCCTCGCCGCGCTCGCGTCTGCCCGCCTTGGACCTGCTGACTCCCCCGCCGGCCCGCCGCGGCGGGGTCGACGAAGAGGCGCTGGTCGCCCGCGCCGGCCAACTCTCCGGCGTGCTGCGCGAATTCGGCGTGCGCGGGCGCATCAAGGAAGTCCGCCCCGGCCCGGTCGTCACCCTGTTCGAGCTGGAGCCGGCGGCGGGGGTGAAATCGGCGCGTGTCATTGCGCTTGCTGACGATATCGCCCGCTCCATGAGCGCCCAGTCGGCCCGCGTCGCCGTCATCCCCGGCAAGAACGCCATCGGCATCGAGCTGCCCAATGAGAGCCGGGAGACGGTCTACCTGCGCTCCCTGCTTGCTGCCCCGGCGTTCCGCGACAGCAAGGCGACGCTGCCCATGGCGCTCGGCGAGGATATCGGCGGCCAGCCGACCGTGGTCGAGCTGGCGAAGATGCCACACCTTCTGATCGCGGGCACGACGGGCTCGGGCAAGTCGGTCGGCGTCAACGCCATGATCCTGTCGCTCGTCTACAAGCTGACGCCCGATCAGTGCCGCTTCATCATGATCGACCCGAAAATGCTTGAGCTGTCGGTCTATCAGGGCATTCCGCACCTGATGGCGCCGGTGGTCACCGACCCGATGAAGGCGGTCAACGCGCTGAAATGGGCCGTGCGCGAGATGGAGCGGCGCTATGAGCTGATGTCCAAGGCGGGCGTGCGCAACCTTGCCGGTTTCAACGAGAAGGCCGCGAGATACCGCGCCAGCGCAGAGCCGATGACACGCGAGGTCCAGACCGGCTTCGACGAGCGCGGCAAGCCGGTGCACGAGACCGAGGTGCTGCCGACCGAGCAGGTTCCGAACATCGTCGTGGTGATCGACGAGATGGCCGATCTGATGATGGTCGCGGGCAAGGAGATCGAGGGCTGCGTCCAGCGCCTCGCGCAGATGGCGCGCGCTGCCGGCATCCACCTGATCACCGCGACCCAGCGCCCCTCCGTCGATGTCATCACCGGAACGATCAAGGCGAACTTCCCGACGCGCATCTCCTACATGGTCACCACCAAGATCGACAGCCGTACCATTCTCGGCGAGCAGGGCGCCGAACAGCTCCTCGGCATGGGCGACCTTCTCTACCAGGCGCCCGGCGGCAAGACGCGCCGCCTGCACGGGCCGTTTGTCTCAGACGAGGAAGTGGAGAAGGTGGTGGCCTGGCTGCGCACCCAGGGCGAGCCGGACTATGACCCGGGGGTGCTTGAAGAGCCCGAGGAGGGTTCCGGCAGCGCCGTGATGGACGCCATGCTCGGAACCTCCACCGGCGACAGCGAGGAAGACCTCTTCGCCCAGGCCATCGCGATCGTGGTGCGCGACCAGCGCGCCTCCACGAGTTATCTGCAGCGCCGCCTCAAGGTCGGCTACAACAAGGCCGCGAGCCTGATCGAACGGCTGGAAGAGGAGGGCGTGATCTCCGCTCCCAACCATGCCGGCAAGCGCGAAATCCTCGCCCGGTCCGGTGCCGAGGCCGAGGCCTGAACGCGGGCCAACGAAAGACGGCAGCAAATGCCGCATTTTCGCCCTTATGCGGCTTGCCAGCCCTGCTATCTGACGTCCAACTCGACGTAACCCAAGGAGGCGAAAGCCCCCATGCTGACCCCTCTCGCAAGCCTTGGCGTTCTTCTGGCCAGCCAGTTCGCCGGCCACGGCGCCGCCCTCGCCATTCCCGGCACCCTCGGCGTGACACTCGGCGGCCATCTGTCCTCCGCGCCGGTAGCAACCGAGCCGGCCGCAGTCAGTCCGATCGCGGGCGCAAACGTGAGCGCGACCGGTATCGCCCCGCCCCCGGCAGGCCCGCCCCCGCCGGCGCTGATCCCCGTACAGGACAGCCGGCCGGCTGACGAGGCCCGCGACCAGGCGCCGACAGAGACTGTGCCGCCCGCCCCTGCTCCCGTGCCGGAAATCGCCCTGGCGCCCGCCCCCGGCCCGGAAACCGTACCCGTGCCCGATCCCGCAGTGATCTCGCCGACCGAGCAGCGTGCTGTCCTGAAGTCCGCCGCCCGGGCCCTGTCGGACGTGCGCACCGCAGAGGGGCGCTTTGTCCAGTTCGACGATTATGGCCGCGAGCTAACCGGCCGGTTCGCCTTGCAGCGGCCGGGCCGCATGCGCTTTGACTATGACGATCCCTCGCCGATCCTTCTCGCCGCGGACGGCACCAATGTCGCCATCCGCGACGAGGCGCTGGAAGAGGTCGACCGGGTCCCGCTGGCGACAACGCCGCTCAACCTTGTTCTTGACGATGACCTTGATTTCGAGACCGAGGCGGAAGTGGTGCGCGTGCGCCGGGCCAATGGCATCCTCGAAATAGCCATGCGCGATCGCTCCGGCGAGATGGAGGGCGAACTCACCCTCGTGTTCGAGGCGGCGAGCTATGATCTGATGGGCTGGCGCGTCGTTGACGCCAATGATTCACTCACCACCGTGCGACTGGATGACGTGGTCACCGGCGTCCGGCTCGATCCACGCCTGTTCCGCATCCGCGACTTTGGCGATGAGGAGGAGGACCGGGACCGCTGAGCCGGGTCGCGCCCGGACATTCCCGCCACGGGAAAGAAAATAACGCAAACGTCACTTGAAATGCGCCAGCCTCGTGACATATTTGCCACTGTAGCCACGGTGCTTACCTCGAACAGCATCCCCCCGCTGTACCCGACACCGTTCAGGCTACCACCGGACCCCTTCCCCTCCCGGTGTGACGCCAAGTGCGTCGAGCGCGCCCGGGCATCCCCCCCTGCCCGGGCGCGTTGACGTGCCGGGCTGTGGCGTTACCGGTGTCGGAATGTCGCGTCTCCGTCTTGTGACCTGGAATATCAACTCTGTCCGCCTGCGCATGGAGCGGGTCGCCGCATTCATTGCCGCCGAGGCGCCAGACATTCTCTGCCTGCAGGAAATAAAGTGCCGGACCGACGAATTCCCGGGCAAGGCCTTCGCCGCCGCCGGCCTGCCTCACCTTGCCATACGCGGCCAGGGCCGGGGCCAGCACGGCGTGGCCATTGCCTCGCGCCTTCCACTTGAGCTGATCGACGGCCCGTCGCTCTGCCGCGAGGGTCATGCGCGGATCGTCTCCGCGCGCATTGGCGGCCACGATATCCACAATCTCTACGTCCCCTCGGGCGGGGATGCGCCCGACCCGGATGCCAATCCGAAATTCGCCCACAAGCTCGATTTCCTGGCGGCGATGGCGCGCGATTTCGCGGCCGGTCGCAGCGCCCGCGTGCCGCAGGTGCTTGTCGGCGACCTCAATGTGGCGCCGCAGGAGCACGATGTCTGGTCGCACAGGCAGCTGCTCAACGTGGTCTCCCACACGCCGGTGGAGACCGAGGCGCTGGAGGCGGCGCGCGCGGCGGCACGCTTCATCGATGTCGCGCGGCATGTGCATCCCCCCGAGCAGAAGCTCTACACCTGGTGGAGCTATCGCGCGCGCGACTGGGCCGCCTCCAATCGCGGCCGGCGGCTCGACCATGTCTGGACCGACCGGGCCGCCCTCGATGGTGCGGACCTCGCCAGCTTCCGCATCCACCTGGCCTGGCGCGGCGGCGTCAAACCTTCAGACCACGCGCCGGTCAGCCTCGACCTGGCGCCGGTCCGGTGACCCCCGCCTGAGGGGTGTTAACACTTTCGAAAGATGCGCTACCTTAAGTCGAAAACGACTCAGGGTTGTTTTCGGGGAGCGCGGGCATGTTCCGGGATACGGATTGGCGAGGCCTCGGCCGCGTCTTCAGGGCGGCACTTGCAGCCGCGTTTGCCAGCCATATCGGCCTCACCGCCGGCGCGAGTCCCGACCTCGACCCGACCGCCAGCAATGCCCAGATGGAGGCTGCACTCCAAGGGCCCGGCATCGCCATCACGCCGGGATCGCTGTCGGCGACGGCCGGTCAGCCGCGCCAGTACGGCACTTTCACGGATGGCGACCTGCCCGCGGGCCCCGGCCCGGTGGTCGGGATCGACCGCGGCATCTTCCTGGCGACGGCCGATTCTCTTGGCACAGGAGCGAGCGGCGTTCTTGAAGGTTATGGATTCACCGGAACGCTCAACGCGGTCAAAGGGCCAAACGATGCGCCGGGCATCTCCAGCGTGGTCGGCACGTCGACTGTCGATCCGCAGCTCACCGGCATCGCCGCCAACGCAATCTTCGATCCCGTCATTCTCGAACTGGAAGCCACGCCATCCGGCGCCTTCATCAAGTTCAGCTTCGCTTTCGGCTCCGATGAGTACCCTGAATACGTGTGTACGGTCTTCAACGACGCTTTCGGTTTCTTCATCCGCGAGAAGGGCACGACCGCTTGGACCAATGCGGCCGTCATACCGGGAAAAACGGCCCCGATTGCCGTCAACACGATAAACAATGGCGGCTGTGGCTCCCAGTACGTCGCCTCTCGCGATTCCGGCGTGACCAGCGACCTCTCCAATGCCGCCGCCTATGTCAACAATGGTCAGGGAACCACGCCGGCCAGCAATGCCAACCTGCAATATGATGGTTTCACCATCCCCTTCGTCGTCGACACGCCGGTGACGCCCGGCACCACCTATGAGATCAAGCTGGCGATCGCGGATGCCGGCGATGCCTGGTTCGACAGTGCCGTCTTCCTGAAATGGATTTCGTCGTCCGACTTCCTCGCCGATGCCGATGTCGAGCTTGCGCTCAGTGTCGATGACACAGCGCCAACCGCCGGAAGCGACACCGTCACCTTTACCCTGACGGTCGCCAATTCCGGCCAGGATCCGGTCTCAGGCGTCCAGGCCGATTTCGACCTGCCAGCCGGCTTCACCTGGGTCAGCGACACCTCCGGCGGCAACTACAACGCCGCCACCGGCATCTGGAGCGTGCCGGGCTCGCTGGCTGCCACCGGAGGCAGCCAGTCCATCGACATCGTCGCCATTGCCGGCGGCCCGGCAGGCGCCACCGACGCCTGGGCGCAGGTAACCACAATGAATGCGAACGATGTCGACAGCCTGCCCGGCAATGGGACTCCCCCGTCTGTCGCCGAAGATGACGAGGCCCTGGTCACACTCAACGTCATAGCTCTTGATCGCTCCGACGCCCCGACCAGCGGCACAAGCTATGGCGAGGCGACACACATCATCATGGCAGGGGACGCCCTCGGCACGGCGATCGACGCGGATGCAGGTTCGATCTCCAATGCGGACGCCTCCGGCGACGGCGCCGATGATGACGGCGTCACATTCCCTGCCCTGACACAGGGCGCCAGCGTGACGATCCCGGTCAGCGTCACACAGGCGAGTGCGAACAGGGGCTACCTTCAGGGCTGGATCGACTGGAATGGCGATGGCGATTTTGCCGATGCGGGCGAGCAGATCGCGACCGACCTGCAAAGCGCTGCGGCGGGTACCAGCACGATCAGCGTGCCTGCCACCGTGCCCGCCGACGCCACCAGCAGCCCGACCTTCGCCCGCTTCCGCTGGTCGACCAGCTCCGGCCTCGACACCACCGCCGCCGCTCCAGACGGCGAGGTGGAGGATTACCAGCTCACTGTGCAGGCGGGCAGCATCACCGTTTCCGGGCGGGTGTTCGAGGACAATGGCGCTGGCGGGGCCGGCGCCCATGACGGCCTCTTCGCCGGCGGTGAGGGCGGGCTCGGCGGCGTGCTCATTCAGGCGCTCGATGTGGCCGGCGACCCCATTGCCGAGGCCGTCACCACCGATGGCGAGGGCCTCTACACCCTCATCCTCCCCCACATGGCTGCCGGCACGCCGGTGACCCTCGCCATGGCGACGCCGGGCGGTGGCTGGCGCTACATCTCCGGCATGCCGGGCGACCTTCCCGCGCCTGATGACAGGCTGGCCAGCAATGGCGAGGTCGCCTTCACCCCCGCCACCGGCGGTGTCTATACCGGCGTCGATGTCGGCCAGGTCCGCGACCCGGTCCTCGTCGAGCCGCGACAGGCCGCGCTCACCCAGGGGCAGGTGGTCCTGCTCGCCCATGAAATCACCCTGGCGACCGCCGGCACGCTCACCCTCGCCCTCGCGAACGAGACCCAGGAGCCGGCCGGCGCTTTCGCCCTCAGCCTGATCCTCGACGCCAATTGCAATGGCGCGATTGATGCAGGCGAGGGAGCGCCGCCCGCCGGCCAGGCGGTCGCCGCCGGCGATACCGCCTGCGTGCTGGTCCGCGTGCAGGCTGATGCCGCCGCCCCCGCCGCTGCCCGCCTGACCTATGACGTCCTCGCCGACTTCGCCTTCGCAGGCACGGCGCAGGCCGCCGCGCTCACCAACACCGACCGGGTCACTGTTTCGCAGAGTGGCGCGCTTATCCTCACCAAGCAGGTCTGCAACGCCACCGCCTCGGCATGCGACGCGCTGGCCGGTACAGGCTTTGCCGCCAGCAATGCGGGCCGCCCGGGTGACCGCCTGCTCTACCGCATCGTCTTCGAGGCGAGTGGGCCGGAGCCGGTGGACGATGTGGAGGTGTTCGACGACACGCCGGCCTGGTCCAGCCTTTCGGCCACCGCGCCAACCATCCTGCGCACGCCCTCAGGGCTCTCCTGCACGCTCGCAACGCCGCCCGCGCCCGGCCCCGGTTATACCGGCGCCCTTGGCTGGACCTGCACCGGCACCATGGTCCCCGGCGAGGCCGGCATCGTCACCTTCGAAGTCCGGGTCGATGAATAGGCCGGGCCTGCCTGCCGCCCGGCCAAGCGCATGCCCTCGGCCGGAAGCCAGACACCTCCACCAAGCGCCAGGCGGCTGCTTCAGGCTGGCCGCCAGCCAGACTGAGACTGTGGCCAGCCGCCGCCGAGGCCGAGCGCGACTGTGCGTCGGCGCTCATGCGCCGTAAATGCGGACGAGGACTGATCCGCGCAGACGGGTAAAAGGCGCTCACCTGAAGTGAAAGGATAGGCGCGCGCTTCAGCCTTCCACCGAGCGCAGGGTGTCGACGGCCGGGCCGAGGGCATCGGCGATACGGTCTGCCAGGCGCCGGGCCACCGCGGCCTTGTCCATCACTGGCCAGGCCTCCTCGCCGCCGGCTGTGATCAGGTGGACCTGATTGTCCGCCCCGCCCATCACGTCGCCGGAGACGTCATTGGCAAGGATCCAGTCGCAGCCCTTTCGCTCCCGCTTGTCCCGGGCATGGGCGAGCACGTCATGGGTCTCGGCGGCAAAGCCGATGACGAGGGCCGGCCGGCCCTTCCGCTTGCGCGCGAGGGTCGCCAGGATGTCAGGGTTTTCCGCCAGGTTCAGCGTCGGCGCGGCGTCCTCGCCGCCCTTCAGTTTCAGCTTGCGCGCCGCCGCCTTGGCCGGGCGCCAGTCGGCCACCGCGGCGACCGCGATGAAGGCGTCCGCCGGCAGCGCCGCCTCGCACGCCTTGAGCATGTCGCGGGCGGTTTCCACATCGACCCTGTCGACACCGACAGGCGCTGGCAGGCTCACCGGCCCAGACACCAGCGTCACTCGCGCGCCGAGCGCGGCCAGCGCTCCGGCGATGGCATAGCCCTGCCGGCCCGAGGAGTGGTTGGACAGGAAGCGCACCGGGTCGAGCGGTTCGCGCGTCGGCCCGGCGGTCACCACCACATGCCGGCCGGCCAGCTTTCCCGCGCCGTCGCCGGCAAGCCGCGCCTCGATCGCGATGGCGATCTGCTCCACCTCCGGCAGGCGGCCAGGCCCGAACTCGCCGCACGCCATGGCGCCCTCGTCGGGCTCGAGCACCGCAACGCCGTCAGCGCGCAGGGTGGCCACGTTCCGCCGCACTGCAGGATGGGTCCACATGCGCACATTCATCGCCGGCGCCATCAACACAGGCTTGTCGGTGGCCAGCAGAGCCGTCGTCGCAAGGTCCCCGGCCAGCCCGGCCGCCGCCTTGGCGATCAGGTCCGCCGTCGCCGGGCAGACGACGATGAGGTCGGCCGAGCGCGACAATTCGATATGGCCCATCTTCGCTTCGGCATCGAGATCGAACAGGTCGGTGTGGACCGTCTCGCCAGAAAGCGCCGCCACCGATAGCGGTGTGATGAACTCCGCCCCGCCGGCCGTCAGGATGCAGCGGCTCGCAATGCCGCGCCGGGCCAGCGTCCGGATCAGCTCCAGCGCCTTGTAGGCGGCAATCCCGCCACCAATGATCAGGAGGATTCGTTTGCGGTCCATGATCGCCCGGTTAAAGCACGAAATCGTTGACGCTCCGATGCCGTTGACGCTGAAATCGCCTCAGCGCCAGTTGAAGCGCCTCTGGGTGCGGCGCAGCCTGAGTGGGGCGCGCACCGAGCCATAGCCGGAGCTGCGGTCGAGCGGTGTCCGCGCCATGGCCTCCTCGATCGCCCGTATCTGGCAGAGCTGCGCTGCGAGGGCCGTCCAGCGCGCGCCGGAAAAGACACCGCAGGCGCGCCCGGCCGCCACCGCAATCCGGTCATACAGGGTGACGCTGGAGACCGGGTCGAGCGGGATCAGGTCACCATAGCAGACCCGGTAGCGCCGGCCGCCAATCCGCAGGTCCGGCAGGCGCTCGATGCGCTCCTGGCAGGCCTCCTGCTCCGGCCGGCCCTGGCTGGTGACAAGGAAATCATCGTCACTGAAGAGCGGCTTGACGGCGCCCGTCTTGCGTACCACCCGGTAGCTCCCCCGTCCCGTGGCAGCAGGCGCCTCAGCGTCAGCCGGCCTCGGCCTCGGCGCAACGCCATAGCTGCGATGCACGCGCGTGGCCGCTGGTACCGGCGCATCGGCCAGCCGGATGTGGCGCAGGCGCGGCGCGGCGGGCACGACGCCCTGAGAGGGTGCCGACCTCAGCACCCTCAGGCCACCGTCGCCGGACCGACAGGTCACCCCGCCCATCAGGCCGTCATCGGGGGCGCAGGTGATCTCCTGGGCCAGCGCCGGCAAGGTCGACACCAGGGCAAGGACACTCAAGACAAGGTACGCAACACGCATCGGGACCTCCCCGGCCGGGCCGCCGACCGGACCGGTTCGCCCCCCATGATTAGCAGGAAATGGCCCCAGCGCGAGCCGGTTCACCTAGACTATGAACGGGTTTTAACGCTGACACCTGGGGCAGAAGAAGGTTGAGCGCGCAGATTGCGCGATCCGTTGCACCGGTGCACCACACCCCGTGCACGGCGCCCCCTCCCGGCCATACACCCGAAAGCTCAACTGGAAATAGCCAAGCGCACCGTCGGCGCCGGCGAAATCGCGCAGCGAAGACCCGCCCGCCTCGATCGCCTCGGCGATGACGGCATTGATCGCCGCGGCCAGGCGTTCGGCCCTGACGCCGGGAATGCTGGCGGCCTTGCGGCGCGGCGAGATGCCGGCCCGGAACAGCGCCTCGCAGACATAGATGTTGCCGAGCCCGGCGACCGTCTTCTGGTCCAGCAGCGCGGCCTTTACCGGCGTGTCGCGGCCCGCCAGCGCGGTGTCGAGCCAGGCGGCGGAGAAGCGATTGCTGAGCGGCTCGGGCCCAAGCCCCTTCAGCCGCGGATAGCTGTTGAAGGTCTCAGTCGGCCAGAGCTCCATGAAGCCGAACCGACGCGGGTCATTGTAGGTGATCTTTCGGCCGCCTTCGACATGGAACACCACATGGTCGTGCGCCGGCATGACGCCAGTGTCATGGACAAACGCGCCGGCAACCGGCCCGGCATCGATCGTGAACCGGCCGGACATGCCAAGATGCATGACCAGGGTCTCGCCGCTCGACAAATCCGCGCACAGGAATTTCGCCATCCGTGCAAGACGCAACACGCGCTCGCCGGTCAGCCGCTCGGCAAAGCGCGCCGGCAGGGGAAAACGCAGGTCGGCCCGGCGCGCCTCCACAGACAGCAGGCGGCGCCCCTCCATCACCGGTGCCAGCCCGCGACGAACCGTCTCGACTTCGGGCAATTCAGGCATGGACGAGGCATATAGCGCTTCGCTGCCTGCGCAACTATGGTCCGCTCCGATGACTGCTTCCGACCCGTCCGACACCCCGGTGAGCTTCGGCTTTGAAACCGTCACGCCGGCGGAGAAGACCGACCGGGTGCGCGGAGTCTTCCGCTCCGTGGCCGGACGGTATGACCTGATGAACGACCTGATGTCTGCAGGCGTCCACCGGCTCTGGAAACATGACACCATCGCCAGGGTGAACCCACAGCCGGGCGAGACCCTGGTCGATGTCGCCGGCGGCACCGGCGATCTCGCCCGCGCCTTTCTCGCCCGTGCCGGCCGGGTCCGCCGCCGCCGCGGCGGGCTGCCTGCGCGCGCGGTCGTCTGCGACATCAACGAAGCGATGCTGGAGGCCGGAATGGCGCGCGGCGACCAGCCGCCCGAAGGCGGGGCGCTGTTCTGGGTGTGTGGCAATGCCGAGGCTCTGCCGTTCGCCGACCGCTCCGCCGACGCGCTGACCATCGCCTTCGGCATCCGCAATGTCACCGATCGTGCAGCTGCCCTCGCCGAGTTCCGCCGGGTGCTGCGCCCGGCCGGCCGTCTCGCTGTTCTGGAGTTCTCGCACATGACCGCGCCGCTCCTGCAACAGGCCTATGACGCCTACAGCTTTGCCGTGATCCCGCCGCTCGGCGGTCTCGTCACCGGCGAGCGCGACAGCTACCGCTATCTGGTGGAATCGATTCGCGCCTTCCCCGAACAGGCCGCCTTCGCCGGCGAGATCGGGGCGGCCGGCTTCGCCCGCATCGGTGTCATGAACTTCTCCGGGGGCATCGCTGCCCTGCACACCGCCTGGGCGGTCTGACATGCTGGATGCCCTTGCCGACTATGCCCGCCTGATGCGCGCCGGCACCGCTCTGGCGCGCCATGACGTCATCCTGCCGGGCGAGTACCAGCAGCGCCTGCCCGTCCCTGCCCGGATCGCCGGCAGGGTGCTGCGCGCCATTGGCGGCGGCGCGAGGGGCCGGCCGGGCGAACGCCTTGCCCGCGCGCTCGAGGGCCTGGGGCCCGCCTACATCAAGCTCGGCCAGTTCCTCGCGACACGCCCGGACGTGTTCGGCGTGGAGACCACCACCGACCTCGCCCGGCTGAAGGACAAGCTGCCTCCCTTTGCCATGAAGGCGGCCCGCGCCGCCCTGCAGGCAGAGTTCGGCGCCGCAGAGGCCGCCCGACTGTTCCCCGACCTTGACCCACCGGTCGCCGCCGCCTCCCTCGCCCAGGTCCACCGCATGCAGACCGCCGACGGTTGGCGGGCGGTCAAGATCCTCCGTCCCGACATAGAGCGGCGCATCGAGAATGCGCTCAGCGCGATGCTGCGGGCCGCACGGATCATCGAACGCACCAGCCCGGGCAGCCGGCGGCTGGAACCTGTCGCCTTCACCGGCACCATCGCCCGGTCGATGCGCCGCGAGCTGGATCTGAGGCTGGAAGCGGGCGGCGCCGACGAGATGCGCGCGATCAGCGAGAAGGATGGCTATTTCCTCGTCCCGGAGGTCGACTGGCAGCGCAGCGGCAAGCGGATCCTCACCGTCGACTGGGTCGACGGCACGCCGCTGACCGCGCCGGACGCCCTCGACAATCCGGCGATTGACCGCCCCGCCCTTGCCACCAGCGTGACCCGCGGCTTTCTCGCCCATGCGATACGGCATGGCGTCTTTCATGCTGACATGCACGAAGGCAACATGATCATCACGCCCGAGGGACGCCTCGCTCTTGTCGATTTCGGCATCATCGGCCGCATCGGAAGTGACGAGCGCCGTTTCCTGGCGGAAATCCTCTACGGCTTCCTGAAGCGCGACTATACCCGCATCGCCGAGGTCCATTTCGAGGCCGGCTATGTCCCGGCCGACCAGTCCGTCGGCGAGTTTGCGCAGGCCCTGCGCTCGGTCGGCGAGCCGATCTTCGGCCGCTCTGCCGAGGACGTCTCGATGGGCCGGTTGCTGTTGCAGCTGTTCGACTTCACCCACGCCTTCGGCATGCACCTGCGCCCGGAACTGGTGCTGTTGCAGAAGACCATGGTGCAGGTCGAGGGGGTTGCCCGCGGCATCGACCCGAAGCACGACATCTGGAAGGCGGCCGAGCCGATCGTCACCGACTGGGTGACGCGCCAGCTCGGCCCGGCCGGCGCAGTGCGCCTGACCGCCCGCAATGTCCGTGAGGTGACCGACCGGCTGAAGCGCCTGCCGGCCATGATGGACATGCTTGAGGCCGCGCTCGAGTCCGGCGCCGCACCGGCCGGGAAGGCGCCGGCCCGCGCCGGCTTCGCCCCCTGGTGGGGTTGGTTTGGCCTCGTCCTCGCGCTTGCCGGCCTTGCCGCCTATGCCTTCACCTGACGCGTTCGGCTGGCGCCATCTGTGACAGGTCCGCCACGCCTGTCACGCTTGTGTCATGCGCCGCCTTCACAGTACGCCAAATGGCCCTAGGGTGGCAGGCCTGCAAGGAAGCGAGCGGCGGGGAGCCCCATGGAAGCGATTGTCGGCCTGATCGAGAGCGTCTCCGGATTTATCTGGGGCGGCACGTGGAATGACACGCGCGTCCTTCCCGTGGGACCCCTGGCCATCGTCCTCCTCGGCACCGGTCTCATCATGATGGTCCGCCTTGGCGCGCGGCCGCTTCGCCGCTTTGTCCCGGCCCTGGTGGAAGTCTGGCAGGGCCGCAAGGCGCAGGGTGAGGATGGCGCCATCACGCCCTGGCAGGCGCTCTCCACTGCCCTGTCAGGCCAGGTCGGCACCGGCAATCTCGCGGGCGTTGCCACTGCGATCACCCTCGGCGGCCCCGGCGCCATCTTCTGGATGTGGGTGACCGCCCTGTTCGGCATGGCGCTCGCCTTCTCGGAGAGCTCGCTGGCTTTGAAGTTCCGCGAGACCGATGAGTACGGGCGTATCAATGGCGGGCCGATGTATTACATCAAGAACGGTCTCGGGAAAAACTGGGGCTGGCTCGCTGTCATCTTCTGTCTCGGCACGCTTTTCTCCGCCACGGCGACCGGCTCGATGATCCAGGCCAACTCGATCGCGCAGACCGCGGTCGAGACCGCCCGCTCCAGCTTCGGGGTTGAGATCCCCGCCTGGTCCGTCGGAATCGGGCTTGCCGGCCTCGTCTTCGCGGTGATCATAGGCGGCATCAAGTCGATCGGCTCGGTCGCCGGCAGGGTCGTGCCGGTTATGGCGGCTGGCTATGTGCTGTGCGCCCTGGTGGTGCTGGTCCTCAATGCCAGCGAAATCCCCCACGCCCTTGCCGAGATCTTCATGTCGGCCTTCGGCCTGCGCGAAGCGGTCGGCGGGGCGGCCGGCTACACCATGGCCGCCGCCGTGCGCGCCGGGGTCGCCCGCGGCCTCTTTTCCAACGAGGCCGGCCAGGGGTCTGCGCCGATCGCCCACGCCGCCGCGAAGACGCGCAATCCGGTGATGCAGGGCGAGATCGCCATGATCGGCGTGTTCATCGACACCATTGTCATCTGCACCATGACCGCGCTGGTCATCCTCACCGTGACGGGCGACTTCAAGCGCAGCCCGGCGTTGATCGCCGCCAATGCCTGTGATGAGGGCAGCCATGCCAGCCTGCCGCAGGGCACAGGCATAGGTGATCTCTTCCCGTCAGCCTATCAGGAGGGCCGCGAGGGCGTGATCGCCGCACGCGGCGCCGAGGCGCAGGCCTTCCTCAGCGCATGTCGCGCCGGCGGTCTCAGCCTTGCCGGCTTGCTGCCGCGCTCGGCCAGCGAGGCGGAGGAACAGGCCTATTTCGACAAGGCGCTTGCCGCCGCAGGGGACGCAGCGGTGCTGAACGAGGTCCGCTATGTCTGGCAGACCGATGCCGAAAGCTCCGGTATCACCGCGCGGGCCTATGCCAACGCCTTCCCCGGCGGCGAATGGGTCGTCACCATCGCCCTGTTCGTCTTCGCTTTCACCACCATCATTGGCTGGTCCTATTATGGCGAGCAGGCGGTGACCTATCTGCTCGGGGAATGGGCCACTCACCCGTTCCGCTATCTCTGGGTTCTGGTGGTCTTTGGCGGCACGCTCGTCACCAATACCGACGCGCTCTGGCTGCTCGGCGACATCGCCAACGCGTCCATGGCCTTCCCCAACCTGATCGCCATCCTCGCCCTCTCCGGCGTCGTGATCGCAATGCACCGCGCCGGCGATGACCCGGGCCACGGCCACCCGGTCATCGACAAGAGCCAGCCGGAGGAGACGCCGGGAGAGTAGGCGGGGGGCGGG
>CAYPQD010000006.1:12274-78676 GCA_964412785.1 uncultured Hyphomonadaceae bacterium | reverse complement strand
CCAATCCCAGCCAGTCAACTACCATCTAAGGAGAAATGGCGCGAGTGACGGGGCTCGAACCCGCGACCCCCGGCGTGACAGGCCGGTACTCTAACCAACTGAGCTACACCCGCGCATGGGTCTTGGTCGCGCCGCGCCATCGGCCCAGCGATCCCGGTAAGTACTCAGGCGCCTGCACGGGGTCAAGCGCCGTTCGCCGCGCCGCCGCGCGTTTTCTGCAGGGCGACCTTCCATCCTGTTGCCGCAATCGCGATCTAGCAGGGCACACGGTTTCCCGCCGGCGCCGCCGGCAAACAGGCAGGACACTCATGAAACGGATTTTCCCGATCGCAGGCGGCGTGCTCGCCCTGCTTCTCGTGGCGCTCGCGGTCCTGCCCTTCCTGATACCCGACAGCGTCTATCGCGAGCAGGTAGAAGAAGCGGTGAGCCGGGCGCTCGGGCGCGAGGTGACGCTGGAGGGCGAGGTCGCTCTCTCGCTCCTGCCCCGCCTCTCGGCGCGCATTGGCGATGTCACACTGGCGAACCCGGAGGGCTTTTCGCGCAAGGCCATGCTGACCGCGGGCGAACTGCGCGGGGTCGTGCGCTGGGCGCCTCTCCTGTCGCGCCGTGTGGAGGTTGCCGAACTCGTCTTCGTCGATGCCGACCTGATGCTTGAACGGCGCGCCGACGGGCAGGCCAACTGGCGCTTCGCCCTCCAGAACAAGGCGGCGCTGCCCCAAGAGCAGGACGAGCCCGGCAGCGCCGGTGTGCGCGCCGGCATTGACCGGGCAAGGCTGGACAATGCCCGCCTCGCCTATGTCGACCGGACGAGCGGCGCCGATTACCGCCTCTCCGATCTCGATCTTTCCGCGTCGGTGCAGGCGCTCGACCGGCCGCTGACGCTCGCCGCAAGGGGCCGCTTGCAGCAGACTGCCTTCACCCTGGACCTCGAACTCGACAGCCCGGACGCGCTCCTTGCGGGCCGCCCCGCCGAGGCCATGGTCCGCCTCGCCTCAGACGTCATCAATGCCCGTCTCGCCGGCACCGCGCAGCTCGGCGAGGCCGGCCTGCTCGACGCCACCTTTGATGTCGGCGCCAATGATCTTGACGCCCTCGCCCGGCTCATCGCGGTTGAGCCGCCGCAGGCGATTGCGGCTCTGGGCCGTGTCAATGCGCAAGGCCGCCTCGGCGGCACAACCGGAGCGCCGACGATCACGCTGGAGACAGCCAGCGTGCGCGGCGACCTCATCAAGGCGAGCGCAAGCGGCAGCCTCGCCCTCGGCGCTGCGCCTCGCTATGGCCTCGACCTCGCCGCGCAGACGTCGGACCTTGGCCGCCTGGCCACCGCGCTCGGCCTCACACTGCCCGTCAATACCAGCCTTCTGGAGGCGGTCGCGGTCTCCGGCAGGCTGGAGGGCGAGGGAGAGCAGCTCGCCCTCAGCGGCGCCGATATCCGCCACACTGGCCGCCTCTTCGATGCAGCCTATTCAGGCCGACTGGCGCTTGGCGCAGCGGGCGCCAGCGAGGGGCGCCTGACCGTCTCCAGCGAGCGCCTGCGCGAGGCGGCCTCCGCCTTCGGCATGGCCCTTCCAGACACCCTGTCGCTCCAGACCCTGACGCTCCAGACCGGCCTTGCCGCTAATCCGGCCGGCAGCGAAATCGCCCTGCCCGGCCTCGCCCTGTCGGTCGACGACATCGCCACAAGCGGCGATCTGACCCTGTCTCTTGCTGGCGCCCGGCCGCGCCTGAGCGGCGCGCTGCGCACCGGCCGCCTTGACCTGACACCCTTCCTCGCAGGCAATGAGGCCGCCCCCGCAGAGGAGGCGCCTGGCGACTGGAGCACGGCGAAGATCGACACCGGCCCCCTGCTTCTCGCTGACGCCGACCTGCAGCTCGGGGTCACCACGCTCAAGACCGGGCCGCTCACCTTTACCGACGCCGACCTCTTGCTGACCCTGGAGAATGGCCTGCTGAACGTGCGTGTGCGCGAGGCGAAGGGGATCGGCGGCACGCTCGCCGGCGGCGTGCGGATCGACGGGCGCGGCGCTGTCCCGGGCGTCAGTTTCGATGTCGACGGGCGCGCCATCGAGATCGCCAGCCTGCTCGGGCCGCTTGCCGGGCTCGACGCGCTCAGCGGCGTCGGTCGCCTGACCCTTGATGTGGAGGGTACCGGCGCGACGCCGCAGGCGATCCTCGCCAGCCTTGACGGCATGCTCAGCACCGAGCTTGCCGACGGCGCGCTCAGGGGCCTCAATATCGCACAGCTGGTGCGCAGCCGCGAGACGCTGGTGGAAGCGCTGGCGCGGGGCGAACTGCCGCTGGCCCTCTCGCCAGAGGCGCAGACCGATTTCACCCGCTTGACTGCCCGCCTCGATATCTTCGACGGCATCGCCGCACTTCAGGACTTCGAACTCGTCAATCCGGTTCTTTCCCTGACCGGCACCGGGGCGATCGATCTCGCCGGGCGCAGCCTCGATGTCGGGCTCATCCCAGCCATTGATACCACCGGCCGCGGCGAGGTCAGCGCGCTGCAGCTGAATGGAGTGCCGGTGCCCTTCCGGATCACCGGCACCTGGCTGAGCCCGTCAATCTCGCCGGACATGCGGCTGATCCGCCAGCTCCTGGCAGACGACCTCACCGGGCGAATCGGCGAGGAAATCGGCGGCGATCTCGGCAGTCTCCTGGACGAGGTCCTCGGGGGCAGCGTGCCCCCTTCCGCGGACAAGGCAGACGCCGACGGCGCGCCAGGATCGCCGGAGGAGGCCCTGGAACGCGCCGCTGAGGATATTGCCCGTGATGCGCTTGGCGGTCTGTTCGGCCGCAGGGACCGCGAAGACGACGCGGAGCGCTAATACCAGTGTGCGCATACGGCGCATGGGGCGCCGTGGCGCAGTCGCCCTAGCCCGCCCTGCCCCGGATCGCGCGCAGGTGCGGTGCGGTGCTGCCCGACACCTCGTCCGTCTCAGCCGATGCGCCGGTCGGATAGCGCGAGAGCACCTGCCTCAAATCGGCCAGCGGCCGGGCCCGGCTGATCAGGAAGCCCTGCAGTTCATCGCAGCCAAGATGGCGCAGATAGTCGCGCTGGAAGGCGCTCTCCACGCCCTCGGCCGTCACCCGCATGCCGAGCGCCTTGGCGAGGCCGATGGTTGCCTCAGTGATCACCCGGCTGTCCTCATTGGTCTCAAGGTCGCTGACGAAGGACTTGTCGATCTTGATCTTGTCGACCGGGAAGGTCCGCAGATAGCTCAGCGAGGAAAACCCGGTGCCGAAATCGTCGAGCGAGATCCGCACGCCCAGTTCGCGAAACGCACTCAGCCTGTCGTGCACGAAGCCGGTATCGGCGAGCAGGATCGATTCCGTGATCTCCAGCTCCAGCCGGTCCGGCGACAGGCCATTGGCCGCCAGCGCCTGCACCACCGTCGACATCAGGCTGGCGCTGTGCAGCTGCAGGGGCGAAATGTTGATCGCCACCCGGACCTCATCGTCCAGTGAGCCGATCTCCCGCAATGCCTCGCGGATCACCCACTCGCCAAGCCGCGAGATCAGGCCGCTGTCCTCGGCATGCTCGATGAAATCGCCCGGCATGATCAGACCGCGCACCGGATGGTTCCAGCGCAGCAGGGTCTCGCAGGACAGCACCCGGCCCGTTGCCGCCTCCACGATCGGCTGGAAATTGAGCTCCAGTTCGCCCTCCTCGAGCGCCCGGTGCAGGTCCGCCTCGATTGCCCGGCGCGCCCGCGCCTTGCGCTCCAGCTCATCGGAAAACTCCACCCAGCCGCCCTTGCGCCGCTTGGCCTGGTACAGGGCCAGATCGGCATGGGTCAGCAGCTGGTTCGGCTCGCGCGCGGTGGCATCGAAGCGGCGCACACCGAGGCTTGCCGAGCACTGTGCGGTCGAGCCCCAGATATCATAGGGCCGCGCCAGGACCTCCGACAGGCGGTCGAGGAATTCCGGCAGCGCACCGGTGTCGTCGCGCTCCACGATCAGGGCGAACTCGTCGCCGCCGAGCCGCGCAATCGCATCGCCGTCCTCACAGGCCTCTGTCAGTCGCCGGGCGAACTGGCGCAGGAGTTCATCGCCCGCCGGGTGGCCGAGCGTGTCATTGACCCATTTGAAATTGTCCAGATCGATCCAGACCACCGCGCGAGTTCGGTGGCGCGCCGCCGGCGTGCGGCAGGCCCGCTCCAGCCTTTCGTGGAAGCTCGCCCGGTTGGGCAGGCCGGTCAGACCGTCGAAATGGGCGAGATAGGCGATGCGGTCCTCGATCTCCTTCGACTGGGTGACGTCGGAAGCCACCCCCCGGAAACCCCTGAAGACGCCGTCCTGGTAGATCGGCTTGCCTGTCAGCGACCACCAACAATCGCCCTCCGGCAAGGGCACCTGCAGGATGAGGTCTCGGAAGCCCTGCTTGGACTTCAGGCAGGCGGCCAGCACGGTGCGCGCCTCGCCAGGCTCGAACAGGCCCAGCAGGTCCTGCCCGCAGGCCATCATCTGGTAACCGCTCTTCAGCCCGTCAAATTCCATCGGCAGTTCGACCAGCGTGCCGGCCGGATCGGTCTGCCACAGCCAGTCGGAGCTGCTTTCCTCGAAGTCGCGCAGAAGCAGGCTGATCAATTGCTGCTGCTGGGTTACCGCGTTCTGGTCCAGCAGCTGCGAGACGAACACGGTATAGCTCCAGTGCACGCTGATGCAGATCACCGCGCCGTAAATCACGATGATGATCGAGAAATAGTCCGCCTGCACGCCCGGTACGCCCTGCAGCCCACCGACCAGGCCGGCCGTGATCGGCAGGATGAAAGCATAGGCTGCCTCCGGCACGCGCGAGAGCACGAAGCCGCCGCCGAAGATCATCCCCATCAGCAACGCGCTCAGCAGCGACTGCCCGCCGGGATCGGCTTGCGTCATCATCAGCAGCGGCAGCGCGCCCCACACCACGCCCATGATCAGGGCCGCGCGCACCGCCTGCCCGATCCGCTCGCTAGGCGCCGGCAGGGACCGACGCGGCGAGGGGGTCAGGGAATTCAGGAAGTAGACCGCGCACATCAGGAACAGTGCGGTGCCCCACAGGCCCAGCAATTGCTGCTGGTCTGGAAAGCGCGAGAATGCGAACAGGACAAGGGTCCCGGTCACCAGGTTTCCCGTGACAATGACGCCAGCCAGCTTGCTGACGCTGCCAAGCTGCGCTGAGACCACCTGCCCTCTCAATCCCCGTGGAACAGGGATGGGACGGACAAAGGTGTCCAGCGCCGCCGGTGCCTTGAGCGTCCGGTCTTCAAAGCTTGCCACTCGCCGCCTCCATGGTTCAGTGGCCTACACTGAGGAGAAGCGATTAGCAGCAACCGGTGAATGAACCGGCTCGGCCCGTGGTGCAGTTTGCCCGACAGCCTTAACCCTGCACAGCCGCCGGCATGCCCTTCGCCAGCCCCCTCGCCGACGCAGGCGCCTGTCCGCGGACTGCAGGCGCCTCGCCCGCCCGCAATGGCACCCCGAAACACGACGAACAGAAAAACTTGTTTGAATTCGGAGCGCTAAGAGCGATCTCGCAAGCGCAAAATCATCCTCATGTGTCACATGAAGTTTGCAAGTTTCTGCACAAAGGACAGACTGCGAAAATTGGTGTTAACCGTCGCGCGCTAAGGTCGCCACATAAAACAATACACGGGTGATCAAATGAAACGGGTAGTCCTTGCGGGCGCTCTCCTTGCATCGGCGCTGGTCGCGCCGGTTGCTGTGGCTGGGCCCTCTTCGGCCGATGTCTGGATCGGCTTCGACAACACAGACCATGGTTTCCTCATCGACACCGGGACAGGTGGCGCATGGATGACCGGCCGCTGCCTGAAGCCGCTCGAAAAAGCAGAGCGGATCGGCAGTGCCTGGCGTTCGACCACGCGCGAACTGGTCTCGGTTGGAAGGCTGCGCGCGCAGCTCGACCAGACCTTCGAGTTCGATCTCTCAGAGGACGCGCCGAAGCTCATCCTGACCAATCCGGCGCGCGGTGGCCGCCAGGTGTTCGACGGGGTGACGGTGCGTCCCTGCCATGGGCGCGCCTGCAAGGCCCTCGCAGCCGCGCCAACCTGCTAGTCACTTCAGGAACGGCGAACCGGCTTCCCGGCCGGGCTGTCGGTCATGGCTCTGCGCATCCTCCCCTCCCTGCCCCTCGCCGGGGCGCTCGGCGCGCTTGCGCTCTTGCTCTGCCCGCCCGCCCTTGGCGAGACGGCAGACGGTGCGCTGCAGGCAGCGCCGGTCGTCTCCGAGGCGGTCGGCTTCATGACCGTGACCGTCGAAGGACGGACGCTGGAAGTGCGCATGCGCACCCGCGGCGATGCGCGCGAGATTGATGCCGCCGCGATCTTTAAGACCCTGCGCGGCGAGGTCACGCTTGATGGCACGCTCCTGCGCCTGAAACGTTTCCAGGACGGCGCCCGCCTTTCCATCGACATGAGCGAGGGCAAGGTCCGCTCCGGCGAGGTCGTCCTCGGCAAGCTTCCCGGCTGGACGCCGCGCGAGGCCGCCTCGACCTGGCTGGAGGTCAATGCCATCGCCGTGCTCACCGGCTGTCAGGTCAGCGAGGACGCTGCCGGCAATTTAACCCTCACCCTCGATGATCGGCTGAGACCGAAATTCGACCTCGACCTCTGGATCGACGCGCGGCCCGTCGACGTCGACCCGGCCGACGCGCCCCGCACCATGGGGCCCGTGCTGCTCGTGCCGCTGCGCCCCGTCACCGAGGCGTTCGGCCACGGGCTGGAGGTCGACCCGGTGACCGGCCGCGTCACCGTCACCCGCATCCAGGATGCCGCACTGATCAGCCTCGAGCCGGCAACCGGCCTTGTCACCGTCAATGGCCAGGTCGCCGGCGTCTCGCCAAACCTCGGCTATGCCGAAGTGGACCGCCTGCTGTTCCCGTCCGATGCGGTGGAGACGCTGACGGGCACCCATATCCGCCTCGCGCCGGGCACGCGCCGGGTCGAGGTCAGTCTCGACAAGCACCTTGAGGGCGCCGCCCTGCCGGGTCAGCGGATTGATGACGAGGCCGCCACCACGCCGCTGACACCGGAGCGCCTCGACGTCCAGGTCAGCGACCGTGGCCCCGCCATCGCGGTGCTGTCCGCCCATGTCCGTGGCTGGAACACCTCGACGCGCTATGAAAGTGCCGGCGCCATAACGGTTCCGGAACAGCTCGCCCCGCGCTGGCTTGCCACCGAGATCACCTCCATGCAGGGCTGGCGCGCCACGATTGGCGATGCCACCCCGAAATATCGCCAGCTTGCCGGCGCTGACGCCGCGCGCATCCGCGGCGCTACCTTCGTCACCGCGCGCCCGTCGGGCACCCTGCTTGCCATCGCCGCCGGCATTCCCGTCGACGGTGCTGAGACGGTTGGCGAGAACGCCTCGGTGCCGACCTTTGGCGGCTTTGCTGCCGGCGTGCGCCTGATCGATCCGAAGCGCCGGCGCGAGATCGCGCTGGCCATTGCCGATGACGCAGCCGGAGGCAGCCGCGCGGTCGCAAGCTACCAGGGCGATTTCAGCCGCCCCCGCAATGATGCCGGCCTCAGCGACCTGTTCGTGGCGGCCGATATCGGCGTGTTCGAGGAGGGCGCCGATATCCGCGGCCGCGCTGACGCGCGATACCGCCTCGGCCGCACCAGCTCGCTCAGCGCCTCGCTCAGCCATGACGGCGCGCGCTTCCTGGACCGTACCGGCGGCGATGACGCCGACCAGGCCGACGAGGACAAGACCGGCCTTGCCGCCAATGACCATGAAGGCGTCTTCGGCGAGCGCGTCAGCGCCCGCACCCGGGCCAGCCTTTCCGCCGACTGGCGCGCCGCCGATAACTGGGGGATCGTGCGCACTGTCGCCGCTGGCGCCCGGGTCTCGGCGGTGATGGCCGGCGAGGCGCGCTCGCAGACCGTGAGCCTCAACGCCAGCGGCCGCATCGGCGCGCGCGGACCCGACCTCGCCGTCAGCGCCGGCCTGTCCTCCAGCACCGGCGCCGATGGCGAGAGCGCCTCCGGCCACACCCTTGGCCTGCGCGCCTTTCAGCGACTGCGCTGGGGTGACCTGCAGGCGCAATATATCCGCTCCGGCAGCGACACAGGCGAGACCACCCAGCGCCTCGTCGCCAATGCCCGTCTCCACCCGGTCCGCCGCGCCTTCGCCAATGGCGTCAGCGTTACCCTCGCCCCGACGCTTGGCGCCCTCTTCACCGACGACACCCGGTCCGCCCGCCTCGGCGCCGCGCTGATTGCCGACAGCGGTGCGGCCCTCGGCGAGCGCCTCAAGCTGAACGGACAGCTGTCCGCGCTGCAGTCCTTCGACGAGGCCACCGGCCCGACCGACCTGTTCGCCAACGCCGCCGCGCGCTACCGGCTCGGACGCCATGTCGAGATCGAGGCGCGCTATACCGACACCTTCGACGGCAACCGCGACCTTGCCATCGCCCTGCGAGGTGCCATCGTCTTCAATCCGCCGCGCCGCCATGGCAAGGCGCTGCAGGGCCGCGGCGTCCTGAGGGGCCGTGTCTTCCTCGACCGCAACCGCGATGGCATCCGCCAGAAGGACGAGCCCGGCATACCCGGTGCCGGCGTGCGGGTGCGCGGCACGCCGCTGAAGCTGCGCGTCGACAATACCGGCCACTACACCATCCAGAACCTGAAGACCGGCCTCTATGAACTCGCCCTTGATGTCCGCTCCCTGCCGCTCGGCATGATCATGCCGGACGCGGCAGACCCGAAGGCGACGATCGGGGACGGGCGTATCACCGTACTCGACATCCCGGTGGTCGCCAGCGGGCAGGTGCGCGGCACGCTGTTCATCGATGCCAACGTCAATGACGCGCTGGACGCGGGCGAGACCCGGATCGAGGGCGAGTGGCTGCGCCTCATTGCGCTCGACGGCGAGGCCGAACCGCTGGAGCGCCATTCGGCGAGCTTCGGCCAGTTTGCCTTCGAGAACGTGCCGCCCGGCTTCTACCGGCTGGAAGCCAGCCATGATGGCCTCAGCGCACACTGTGAGATCACCGTTTCGGAAGACACCCTGTTCGTGGTCAAGGACCTGGCCCTACCCCCGGTTCCCGCCACGGACACACTTGGTGGGGCGTCGCAGGACGCCCCGCCCCGTCTTGTCGCCGATCCCTGACCGGGGCATGACACCGTCAGCCGAGCGGCCTGACCAGGACGATGGTGGAGCGCGCTCCCTCCACCACCACCGACATGCCGGCCTTCAGGTCGAATGGGCCAGCCGCCTCGGCCAGCCATTCCGTGTCGCCGATCCTGACCCGTCCTGCGCCGGCAATGAAGTCGCCGACCACCTGCCCGCGGGCGCCCACGAGACGGTGCATGCGCCGGTTCAGAAGCGGCTCGCCCGGGCCGCCGGTCCGCAGCCCCGACATCACTGTCCGCCCGAGCGTGATCAGCACGATCGCGGCAATGAAGAAGACAATGATCTGGGCGCCCCAGCCGGTCATGCCAGGCGGCCCGAACGCCGCCCAGGCTGCGGTTGCCGCTGAGGCAATCGCCAGCATCAGCAGGTCGAACGTGCCGAGCATCATCTCGATCACGAACAGGACGAGCGCCAGTGCCAGCCAGTGCCAGAGCGTCAGCGGAAAGAGTTGGTCTGCAAGGGTGTCCATCGCCCTGACCTCCTCAGCCCAGAGGCCGCGGCGGCGCCGTCGGCGGCACTGCACCATTGCCCGGACCGGCCCGGCCTGCCTCGGCCGCTGTCTCGGTCAGCACCTTCACCCCCTCGATTGCCCCGGCCAGCGAGGCGAACTCTGCCGGGATGATCACCGTGCGCTGCTGCGGCGAGGAGGCGAGCTTGGCGAAGGCCTCCACATAGGCCTGCCCGAGGAAATAATTGATGGCGTTGACATCGCCCTTGGCGATCGCCTGGCTGACCATGGCCGTCGCCTTGGCTTCCGCTTCCGCCTCACGCTCACGCGCCTCGGCATCCCGGAACGCAGCCTCGCGCCGGCCCTCTGCCTGCAGGATGGCGGACTGCTTCTCGCCCTCTGCGCGCAGGATCGCCGACTGCTTGTCGCCTTCCGCCTGCAGGATCTCCGCCCGCTTCAGGCGCTCGGCCTTCATCTGACGGGCCATCGCCTCGGTGATGTCCGCCGGCGGGGTCAGGTCGGCAATCTCGATCCGCGTGACCTTGACGCCCCAGGGATTGGTTGCCGCATCGATGACCGTAAGCAGGCGGGCATTGATATCATCGCGGTTGGACAGCACCTCGTCGAGGTCCATCGAGCCGACAACGGTCCGGATATTGGTCAGCGAAAGGTTGGTGATGGCCCTGTTGAGGTCATTGACCTCATAAGCCGCCGCAACGGCATCGACGACCTGGATGAACACCACTGCATCGCAGGACACCATGGCATTGTCCTTGGTGATGACTTCCTGCTGCGGCACATCCAGCACCGTCTCCATCATGTTCATCTTCTTTCCGACCCGATCGAACAGCGGATTGATGATGCCCATGCCGGGCTCGAGCGTGCGGACATAGCGCCCGAACCGTTCCACTGTGTAATTGAAGCCCTGCGGCACGAACTTGAAGGCCTGGAAGAGGGCAACGAACGCCACGCCCCCCAGAAAGATCAGAACAATCGGCAGCTCCACAGCGTTTTCCCTCCTTTTGACCTGCGACAGGCTAGAGGTGGCGAGAGTCTTTTCGATATTCAATAATACCAGGCTGCATGGACCCAAAACCGATCCACGCAGCGCGAGGGCAAGCGCGACTGCGCGTCGGCGCCCCATGCGCCGGAGGCGCAGATGGACCCTCACCTGCGCACACGGGTATAAGGAACGGGCGCTCGCCCGGGGTGTTGCGTGCCGTTGGACAGTCCCCGCCCTGTCCGACCGGGTTGAGGGCGGGTGTAGGCTCGCCGCCATGATGCCCGCCCTGATCCTCCACCTGTTCGCTGCAATCCCGGTCTTCCACTGGCCGATGCTGGTTTGCGAGCTGATCCGGATCGCGCCGGAGATTCGCGCGTCCTGGCTCGAAGGTCGCGGCGGCTGGATCGAGTATGACCGGAATGGACGGCTCTTTCTCGTGCATGCGCCCGCGCCTCCACCCCACTGGAGCGAGACCATCGCGGCGGCGCGCGCACTGGCAGCCCGCCTCCGGGGCGCGGACCGCCCGCTCACAATGCGTCAGGTCCCGTTCCGGAGCAGGCGACCAGCCGGTGAGGTGACGGCCCGTGTCCCGACGTGCCCGCTCGCCCCGGACACGTCCTGACCAGCAGCCCTGCACCCCTTGGAAATCGGACATGA
This sequence comes from uncultured Hyphomonadaceae bacterium, assembly GCA_964412785.1. Lineage (GTDB taxonomy): Bacteria > Pseudomonadota > Alphaproteobacteria > Caulobacterales > Hyphomonadaceae > UBA5336. The sequence goes on along the minus strand of CAYPQD010000006.1, from coordinate 67,427 downwards.
CCGCCGCCGCAGGCCGCTCCGGCCCCTGCGGGCAGGCGTGCTGGACCTCAGATCAGAGCTGTCCCAGCATGTAGTCGGCGCTGGAGACCCTGAACTCGCCGCCATCCTCGACATTGAGCTCGGCCACAACGCCATCCTTCACGATCATCGAATACCGCCTGGAGCGCTGGCCCATGCCAAAGCCGGAGGCGTCCATCTCCAGGCCGAGCGCCGTGGCAAAGGCGCCATTACCGTCGGCCAGCATGCGCACCGCGGTGCCAGCCCCGGCCTGTTCAGCCCAGGCGCCCATGACGAAGACGTCGTTGACTGAGGTGCAGACAATGTCGTCGACGCCCTTCGACTTGAGATCGGCGGCCTTCTCGACAAAGCCCGGCAGGTGTTTGGCCGAGCAGGTCGGCGTGAAAGCGCCGGGCACGGCGAACAGCGCCACGGTCCTGCCGGCGAAGATGTCCGCCATACTGCGCGCTTCCGGGCCGTTCGCTGTCATCTCCATGAAGGTCGCCTCGGGCAGTCTGTCGCCCACCAAAATCGCCATGGTGCCTCTCCCTGATTTCGCCATTTCCAGCCATAGGCGCCCGCCGCGGCCAGTGCAATCGGCAAAGTCCCCTTGCCAGCCCGTCATGGATGGCCCAGCCTGTCCTCCAAGGGAAGGAGACCATGCGATGTATGAGAGCCTGACCGGCAAGCTGCTGATCGCCATGCCGACGATCGGCGACCCGAGGTTCGACCGCTCGGTGATTCTCGTGTGCGCCCACAATTGCGACTACGCCATGGGCATCGTCCTCAACAAGCCGATTGAGACACTGACCTTGCCGGACCTGTTTGAGCAGCTCGACGTGCCGGTCGAGGTGCCATTGCCGGAGCAGGCGGTCCTCGATGGCGGCCCGGTCGGCAATGACCGTGGCTTCGTGATCCACTCCAGCGATGTCCATTGCGAGGGCGCGACCATGGCGATCTCGGCGGAGGCCTGCCTCACCGCGACGCGCGACATCCTCCTGGCCATGGGCTCTGATGCCCGCCCTGCCCAGGCGGCGATGGCGCTCGGCTATTCCGGCTGGGGCCCCGGCCAGCTGGAACGCGAGCTGAAGGACAATGCCTGGCTCCTCGGCGAACCCGACCCGGACCTCCTGTTCGGCGGCGACTATGCCGACAAGTGGACCCGGGCGCTGGACCGGATCGGGGTTTCCTCCGGCCGGCTGCATGCCATGCCGGGCCGGGCCTGAACCGGCCTCAGCCGGGCTGCGCCGCAAGATAGGGGCCGATATCGGCGGCCGCCAGCGGGCGGGCAAACGCAAAGCCCTGGACGAAGCCGACCCCGGCCTCGCGCAATGGCACGATCTCGTCGCGGCGCTCCACCCCCTCGGCGGTGACAGTCATGCCGAGCCGGGCACACAGCAGGCTGACCGTCTCCACGATGGCGCGCCCGCGCGGCTGGTCCATCCGCCGGACCAGTTCGCGCTCCAGTTTCAGCCCGTCGGCCGGCAGGTCGGCCAGCCAGGCGAAGGAGGAATGCCCGCTGCCGAAATCATCAAGGAGGATCCGCGCCCCGGCCGCCTTCAGCCTCGCCGCCGCCTCGATCGCCTCGCCGGTATCGCGCAGCGCCGCCTGTTCGGTCAGCTCGATTGCGAGACTGCCCGGTGGGATGCGGTAGCCGGCAATGAGCGAGGCGACGAGATCGATCAGCCCGCCATCCTGCAGGTCCCGCCCGGTCAGGTTGACGTGCACGCCAAGCCCGTCCCAGCCGGCAAGTCCCCGCCATCCGGCAAGCTGCTCGGCGCTGCGGATCAGCATCGCACTGGCGAGCCCCTCCCCCTCAAGCCGGCCAAGACCGGACGGGCCGCGTCCGGCCGAGGGCCAGCGCGCCAGTGCCTCGAAGGCGACAACCCGGCCGGTGGCAAGCGAGAGGATCGGCTGGAAGACCGGGTGGAGTTCGGGGGCCGGCTCGTCGCCTTCTGGCTCGGGCACCGGTTCGAGCAGGACAAAGCCCTGCGCATCTCCCTCCGCTCCGAATCCGCCGGCAAGATGCAGGACACGGCCACCGGCCAGTGTCAGGGCGCAGGCGACCTCGCCGCCATCGGAGAGGGCATTGGCAAGCCGCGCCCGGCTGAACCCGTCAAGGGTCGCGCCGAGGGCCTCAAGCGTCCAGCTGCCGCTGAGATCGGCGACACCAGAGCCCGGCGCCAGGTCAAGATCGAGCCGTTCGCGGGCGGCGTCCCAGCGCCACTCGCCATGGAAGCGTCCGGCGCTGCTCATCGCACCCCGTCCCGTTCCAGATCGCCGGGAAGGAGGCCGAACAAGACATGGTCCCGCCGTCGCCCGGCGATCTCAAGATAGTCGCGGGCAAAGCCCTCCTCGCGAAAGCCGACCGCCTCAAGGACCGCCCGCGAGCGGGTGTTCTCAGGAAGGGTGCCAGCCTCGATCCGCTGCAGGCCGAGCGGGCCGAAGGCCCAGGCCGCCAGGGCCGAGACGCTCTCGCGCATATAGCCATGGCCCTGATGGTCAGCGCCGAGCCAGTAGCCGAGCGAGGCCGACAGGGCCGGCGCCCGGCGCAAATGGGTCAGCGATGCCCCGCCGAGCAGGGTTCCGGCCTCCGCCAGCCAGCAAAGGAAGACCAGCGCCCGGCCGGTCCGCCAGCCCTCGCGCCAGTCGCGCAGCCGGCGCTGCCAGTCGGCCCGGCTCAGCGCATCATCCGGCCATTTCGGCTCCCACGGCTCCAGGTGCGCGCGGCTCCCGGCCCGCAACTTCGCCCAGTCGGCATGGTCGGTCCGCCGCGGCGCACGCAGGACCAGCCGCCGGCTCCGGATCAGCGCGTCCTCCATCGCCGGCCGGCTCACCGGACCCGTGCCTCCAGCGCGCCGACCGCCGCGGCGACCGCCCGGATATCTGCCGCCACCACGTCGAAGACCTCCGCGCGCTCGGCCAGGTCGCCAACCCGGTCCGGCAGGGCAGGATGACGGCCGGTCGCCTCAGCGACGGTTTCGGGAAATTTCGCCGCATGGGCGGTGGCGAGCACCACCGTTGTCGTCCCGTTGCCGGACAGCGAGCGGGCCGCATGGGTGCCGACGGCGGTATGGGGACAGACCAGCCCGCCGGTCTCGCCATGGATGCGGGCAATTTCCTCCAGCGTCGCGCCATTGCCGACGCTGACAGCGCTCAGTCCCATGCAGCCGAGCCGGCCGCGCGCCACCGGCGGCAGGCTCGCCTCCCCGGACTGGCGGAAACGCTCATAGGTCGTGCGAACCGCCTCGCCATCGCGTCCGCTCGCCTCGAACAGAAGGCGCTCGAAATTGCTGGGTATGGAGATGTCCATGGCCGGGCTCGGCGTCGCCCGTGCCGGCGTGTGGTGCATTGCCCCCATGCCGAGGAGGTCGACCAGGGCCCGGTTCTCGTTGACCGCGCAAACCGCCTCGAACCCTGCCAGCAGGCCGCAGCGCGCAGCCACATACCCCGCCAGTGCGTCGCCCATATTGCCACTCGGCACGACGAAACGCAGCGGCCGGTCAGGTCCCAGCGCAGACTGGGCGGCGGCATAATAGGCGCTCTGGGCTGCGATCCGCGCCCAGTTGATGGAATTGACGCCGGAGAGGTTCACCGCGTCGGCCAGCGCGCGATCGGCAAACAGGGCTTTCACGATTGCCTGGCAGGCGTCGAAATCGGCGTCGACTGCGAGATTCTGCACCGTTTCGGCGCCGGTTGTCGTCATGAACCGGCGCTGGACCGGCGAGATCCGCTGATGCGGGTGCAGGATGGTCAGGCTGACACGCCGGCTGCCGGCGAAGGCCGCCGCGGCGGCGCCACCGGTGTCGCCACTGGTCGCGCAGATGACGCTCATCCGTTCGCCGCGGGCCTCCAGGGCATGGTCGAACAGCTCGGCGATGATCTGCATCGCCACGTCCTTGAAAGCGAGTGTCGGCCCATGGTGAAGCTCCAGGATCCAGCGATCACTGTCCCACTGCACCAGCGGCACCACGGCGGCGTGCTCGAAGCGGCCATAGGCAGAAGCGCACATGCCGAGCAGGGTGTCATGGCCGACATCCCCACCGGCAAAGGCGGCGAGAATGCGCGCGGCAATCTCCGCATAGGGCTCGCCCGTCTTCGCCGGCGCGATCGAGGGCCAGGTTTCCGGAACGTAAAGACCGCCATCGGGGGCGAGCCCGGCAAGGCAGGCATCGAGAAACCCGACCGGCGGTGCGAGGCCACGTGTGGAGACGTATTTCATCGCCGCTTCCCGAAACTCAGCCGGCCGCGCGAGACGTGGTAGGCGAGATACACCCCAATCAGGGTTGCCGCCAGGCCCCACCAGGTCAAGGCATAGCCGAAATGGCGCTGGGGCGGCAGCGGGTCGATCGGCGTCGGCGCGGCATAGGGATTGGCGGCCATGCGTGTGCGCTCCGTCTGCCCGCCGAGCCGCACCTGCATGGTCAGTGGCTCGGCGACACGGACCGTATCGGCCTCAAGTCCCATGGCAGCGAGAATGCCTGGGGTGTCAAAGGTATACCACAGACCGTCAGCAGGGGCATTGCGCGCAGACTGTCCACGGTCCGGGCGTTCGAAAACCCGGCCCTCCAGGCGAAGGGCGCGCAGGCCCGGCAGCGGTTCGGACTTCGGCGTCACAGCACCCTGCGCGTCCAGCATCAGCAGGACAAGTTCGCCGGTTTCGCCAAGGCGGGCGGGGACATAGCGGCGCCAGACAGCCTCACCATCGGCAATGCCGTAGACATACTGCGCCGGCCCAGCCCAGCCGGGCTCGAAGGTCAGGTCAAGGCGGGTGACCGGGATATCCGGCGCCGGATCACGGGCCATCTTGTCTTCAAAGCGGCCATACTGCCACTGGCCAAGCCACAGCAGGATGGCCAGAGAGACAAGGGTCAGGCCTGTCAGGACCGGGAGCGGCCGGAAGGTCACGGGGAAGTCTGGCCTGCGCCTGCCTGCGCCCCGGCCCTAATGGCCGAGGATCAGGTGCGGCGCCACATAGACGAAGGCGAACAGGAACAGCCAGACCACATCGACAAAGTGCCAGTACCAGGCCGCCGCCTCGAAGCCGAAATGTTTCTGGGGCGTGAACCCGCCCGCCATCAGCCGCAGCAGGCACACCGCGAGGAAGATCGTGCCGATGACGACGTGGGCGCCGTGGAAACCGGTCGCCATGTAGAAGGCCGAGCCGTAAAGGGTGCCATCATAGGTGAACTGGGCATGGCTGTACTCATAGACCTGCAGGACGGTGAAGAATGCCCCGAGCAGGACTGTCAGGATGAGGCCGTTGCGCGCGCCCTCGCGATCGCCATGCTGGAGCGCGTGGTGGGACCAGGTGACAGTCGTGCCGGACAGCAGGAGGACGAGGGTATTCATCAGCGGCAGGTGGAAGGGGTCGAACGTCTCCACCCCGGCCGGCGGCCAGTCGGCGAAGCGCAGCAGCCCGTCGGCATAGATCGGGTTGTCCGCATCCCAGCTCGCGGTGCGCTCCGGCCAGAAGATCGCGAATTCGAAGAAGCCCCAGAACCAGGCGACGAAGAACATCACTTCCGAGGCGATGAACAGGATCATGCCATAGCGCAGGCCGATCTCGACGACCGGGGTGTGGTCGCCGGCCCGGCTTTCCTTGATGACTTCGCGCCACCAGCCGAACATGGTGTAGACAATGATCGCGGCCCCGATGGCGAGCAGCCACCAGGTCCCCTCCTGCATGCCGAAAAGGCCCTTCATATAGGTGACAAGGCCGATGGCGGTAACGGTTACGCCGAGTGAGCCGATCAGCGGCCACGGAGAGGGATTGACGAGATGGTAGTCGTGCTTCACGTCGCCGTGCGCCATGGGTCTGTCGTCCTGCCGGTCTTTGTCCTGACTGGTCTTGTGTTTAGACCGAGCCGGCGCCGGCTCGCAACGCCCTAGTCGCCTGCCGCTCCATTCGTCGCACCCTTCCAGGCATTGGTGTCGAAGAAGGTATAGGACAGCGTGATGGTGTGCACATCGTCGAGGATGCGCTTGTCGTCGAGATCGGGGGAGACGAAATAGACCACCGGCAGCGAACGGGTCTCGCCCGGTCCGATCACCCGCTCCTCGAAGCAGAAGCAGGAGAGCTTGTTGAAATAGGCGCCGGCCTTGTGCGGGGTGACGTTGAAGCTGGCGATCATGCTGACCGGCTCGGTACCGTCATTGGTGACTTCGTAGAAGGCCAGCTTGTGTTCGCCGAGGTGGACCGCCTGGGAGACCTGCTGCGGGCGGAAGCGCACCGGCGCACCGGAGACATTGGCGTCGAAGCGGACCTCGACGGCCCGATCCAGTACCGCGTCCGGCATTTCGGTGGCGATCCGGGTGGTGCCGCCAAATCCCGTGACACGGCAGAAGGTGTCATAGAGGGGCTTGGAGGCAAAGGCGAGGCCGAGCATGGCAGCCACGAGGGTGCTGGCAGACAGGGCGATCTTCGTGTTCGGGGTCATCACATGCGCTCCGGTATGCCACTGCCAAGGCGGATCACGGTGACCAGGCCGACAAGGACGACGAAGCCGGCGAGCGCCAGCGCCAGCCAGACATTGCGGCGCCGGCGGGCGGCAAGCTCCGCCTTGCTGAGCGGGCGGGTTTCGGGCCGGTCGCCAAGCGGGTCAGCCATGCAGCGCTCCAGTGACAGGCATGTGCAGCCCGGCGCCATGCTCGGCGATCACCAGGGCAAACAGGGCGAACAGGTAAAGGATGGAAAAGGCAAACAGCGATTTCGCCGCCTTGAAGTCGCCCGGCGTGGCCTCATCCTCCCCCGCCCGGCTGCGTATCAGGCGCACCGCCAGGGCAAGGAAGACGGCACCGAAGAGCGCCGCGCCGGTGAGGTAGAGCCAACCGCCAAGCCCGGTCAGCATTGGCGCCAGCGAGGCGGCAACCATCACCAGGGTGTAGAGGAGTACCTGTCGGCGCGTCTCCGCGGCGCCATGGGTCACCGGAAGCATCGGCACGCCGACCCGGGCATACTGCCTGTGCGCCAGCAGGGAGAGCGCCCAGAAGTGCGGCGGCGTCCAGAAGAAGATGATGGCGAAAAGGATCCAGGCATCGAGCGGCGCGGTGCCGGTCACGGCGGCCCAGCCGATCACCGGCGGGAAGGCGCCCGCGCCGCCGCCAATCACGATGTTCTGCGGCGTGCGGCGCTTCAGCCACATGGTATAGAGGACGCCATAATAGGCGATCGAGCCGGCCAGCAGCATCGCCGCGACGGTGTTGGTCGCCAGCCACATCAGCAACACGGACACGCCTGCCAGGATGAGGCCGGTGGCGAGCGCCTCATCCGCCGGCACGGCGCCGGACGGGATCGGACGCGTCGCTGTGCGCGCCATCATCGCGTCGATGTCGGCGTCATACCACATGTTGATCGCGCCCGCCGCGCCGGAGCCGAGCGCGATCGCAATGAGCGCGATCACCGCCAGCACGGGGTTCATCTCGGCCGGCGCGGCCACAAGGCCAGCAGCCGCGGTGAACACCACAAGCATCATGATGCGCGGCTTGAGGAGGTTGAGATAGTCTCCGGCACCGGCAATCGGGGCAGGCGCTGCAGCAATGGGGTCGGTCATGGGTCGGGCGGGGCCTGATGTTGTCTCTGTCGGCGCCACAGCGCATCGGCAAGTGAGATGGCAAATACTACGCCGGAAATCAGCGCGACATAATACCCGGCCTCGGCATATCCGGTCGCCCGCTGCATCGCGGCGCCATCATCCTGGTAGCGCTGCGGCATGCCGGCATCGGCGGCGATCAGGCCCGGCGCATACAGGAGAAGAAGCGCGAGACCCGTCCCGGCCCAGGCCATGACAGCGAGGCTCAGCCGCACCCGGGCGCCCGCGCCCCGCTCCAGCAGCAGATAGGAAAGCCCGGCGAGCCCGACTGCCGCGGCGGCCATCAGGATGGCGTTGCGGTGGACCATGACGAAATAGGCGTCATGCAGGCCGGGCAGCATGCGCGGATGGGCCAGCATGCGTTCGGCCAGCCAGCCGGCGGCGAGTACGGCCGGAACGCTGAACAGGAACAGCGCCGCCGGGAGGTGCGCCGCCAGCCTGCGACGGAACAGCATGAGGATGAGGAAGGACGCCGCGGCGGGCCAGAACAGGAGGCCCGGAGCGGACAGGAGCCGCCCAGCCAGCCAGAAGAGATGCTGGAGGAAGGCCGGCTCGCCGGCCCCGTCGGTCTGGAACATGTCAGCGGTCCGCGGATGCGCAACGTATCGTGGCATGAACGCAAAGCGCCCGCCAAGTCGGATCGTGGCGGGCGCGCTGCTGTTCGTCTTCCGGACCTTCGTCCGGGCGGGCGCTAGACGCCACCCCCGGATTTCACCACCGGCAACTCATTGTACTGGTGGAAGGGCGGCGGCGAGGAGAGCGTCCACTCCAGGGTGGTCGCGCCTTCGCCCCACGGATTGGCTTCGGCCTTGCGACGGCGCAGCATCGCCTCGGCCAGCAACACGAAGAACACAACCGTCGCAACCATGGTGATCACATAGCCGACCGAGGAGACGTAATGCCAGGTCGTGAAGCCCTCCGCATAGTCGATATAGCGGCGCGGCATGCCCTGCAGGCCAAGGAAGTGCTGCGGGAAAAAGATCACGTTCGAGCCGATGAACATCAGCCAGAAGTGCACGCCGCCAAGAAAGCCATTATACTTCACGCCGAACATCTTCTCGAACCAGTAATACCATCCCGCGAACAGGCCAAAGACGGCGCCGAGCGAGAGCACATAGTGGAAGTGCGCCACGACATAATAGGTGTCATGCAGGATGTGGTCGATGCCGGCATTGGCGAGCACGACGCCGGTCACACCGCCAACCGTGAACAGGAAAATGAAGCCGATCGCCCAGAGCATTGGCACCTTGAAGTCGATCGAGCCACCCCACATCGTCGCAATCCAGGAGAAGATCTTGATGCCGGTCGGCACCGCGATGACCATGGTCGCCGCCACGAAATAGGCCTTGAGGTCTACCGACATGCCGACCGTGTACATGTGGTGCGCCCACACGATGAAGCCGATCACGCCGATCGCTACCATGGCATAGGCCATGCCGAGATAGCCGAAGATCGGCTTGCGGGAGAAGGTCGACACGATGTGGCTGATAATCCCGAAGGCCGGCAGGATCATGATGTAGACTTCCGGGTGGCCGAAGAACCAGAAGAGGTGTTGGAACATCACCGGGTCGCCGCCACCTTCGGGCACGAAGAATTGCGAGCCGAAATTTCGGTCGGTCAGCAACATGGTGAGTGCGCCGGCCAGCACCGGAAGAGACAGCAGCAGCAACACCGCGGTCACCAGCATCGACCAGGCAAAAAGCGGCATCTTGTGCAGCGTCATGCCTGGCGCGCGCATGTTGAGGATGGTCACGATGAAGTTGATGGCGCCCAGGATGGAGGCAATCCCGGCAGTGTGCAGGGCAAGGATCACCATGTCCATGGCCGGTCCGGGGTGGCCCTTGAGACCTGACAGGGGCGGATAAAGCACCCAGCCTCCACCGAAGCCATTGCCGCTGGCCGTGCCCGGCACGAACATCGACGTCATCAGGAGCACGAACGCTGCGACCGTCAGCCAGAACGAGATGTTGTTCATCCGCGGGAATGCCATGTCCGGTGCACCGATCATCAGCGGTACGAACCAGTTCCCGAAACCACCGATCAGCGCAGGCATCACCATGAAGAAGATCATGATCAGGCCGTGATAGGTGATGACGGTATTGTAGAAATGCTTGGCAGCCTCGACCGCGGCATCGCCCTCGCCGGCGACAAACATGGTCAGCGGCCCGATGCCGGGCGCGGCCAGCTCCCAGCGGATCAGGCCAGAGAGCGCGTATCCGATGATCCCCGCCACGAGGGCGAACACCAGGTAGAGCGTGCCGATATCCTTGTGGTTCGTCGACAGGAACCAGCGCGTGAAGAATCCGGGCTTGTCGTCATGGGCGTGCGCCCGATCGAGCGTCATTTCATCCATGGGCATGGCAATCGGCCTTTCTGAAAGTGCTTACTGGGCCGCCAGCGCGGCATGGTCCGTTGCGGCAGGAGGCGGCGTGGCCGCCGCTGCGAGGATTGCAGCCTCGTCGAAGCTGCCATCCCGCATGAGGTCGACCCAGCGCTCGAAATCAGCATCGCTCACGGCACGTACCTCGATCGGCATGAAGGCGTGGTTGACGCCGCACAATTCCGAGCACTGACCGTAATAGACACCCGGCTCCCGGACGAGGAACCAACCCTCATTGAGCTTGCCGGGCACCGCATCGGTCTTCACCCCGAAGGCCGGCACGGTCCAGGAGTGGATCACATCGGCGGCGATTGTCTGGTAGCGGATGTAACGATTGACAGGCACCACCATCGGATAGTCGACGGCGAGGTTGACCGGGAGGCTGTCGAAGTCGCTGCGCCCGGTGGCGGCCTCATAGGCTTCGCGGTCGTCGCTGCGGCCCTTGTGCACAGGGTTGGAGACAAATTCGAGGGGGTAGCCGGCCTCATCCACGTAATCGGTATAGAAATAGGTCCAGTTCCACTGATTGCCCTGGGCCTTGATGGTCAGCCAGCCCTTCTTCGCCGCTTCGGGGAAGACATCCGGGTCATCGACGGCGCCCGATTTGGCAATGCTCGCGAGGTCGGGCGCGCGATCCTGGTAATAGAGGTTGGAAAAGGACGGGCCGGCGATCGCAACCAGGATCAGCACGGGCACGACCGTCCAGACGATTTCCACCACCGAATTGTGGCTGAACCTGCGCGCCTCGGGATTTGCGCTGTTGCGGTAGCGCACCATGACCCAGACCAGCAGGGCGGTCACGAACAGGGTGATCGCGGAAATGATCACCAGGAGATAGGTGTGGAACCAGTGCAGCCGCTCCATGATCGGGGTGGCCGCCGGCTGCAGGCCGAGGTTGCCGTCCACGGGAATGGCCGCATGGGCGACACCGGCCGTAAGGAGCGTCGCAGTGAGAGCGGTGAGAAGGCGCAAGTCGAACTCCCGGGGCTATCGGTCGGTTACGGGCTTGTAGGTATACCGCACCGCCCTGCACAGCCAGCGCGTTTCACGCTCATTTTTGTCGCAGGCGCTCGCCCGGCAGGGTGCGACGTGCTATTCATGGCGTTCTGGAGAACACGTAAACCGACCGGAGAGCGACCCATGTTCCGAGCCCTTGCCCTGGCCCTTGCCCTTGCCACCAGCGCCCTCCTGTTGGCCGGCCCCGCCGCGGCGCAGGCCCTCGTGATCGGCGGCGGCATCGCCCGCGAATGCTATCAGACCATCCAGTCGGGAACCAATCGTCTCAACGAGGCAGACCGGCTGTGCACCAAGGCGCTGCAGACAGAGACCATGACCCGGGAGAACCGGGCGGCGACCTATGTCAATCGCGGCATTGCGCGGATGCGCGACGGGCGCCACGATCAGGCCATAGCGGACTATGACCGGGCGCTGGAACTCGTCCCCGATCTTGGCGCTGCCTTTCTCAACAAGGGCGCGGCCCACATCTATTTGAGGGAATTCGCCGTCGCCCTGCCGCTGCTCGACAGGGCGATCGAGACGGACACGAAGGATGTGTTCGCGGCCCATTACAACCGTGCGATCGCGCGCGAGCGGACCGGCGACGTGGAAGGCGCCTATTTCGATTTCCAGAAATCGCTGGCGCTCAACCCGGGCTTCACCCTTGCCGAACGCCAGCTCACCCGCTTCACGGTGTTGAACTGAAGCAGCCGGCCATTGCGCCGCACCGCCTTAGCCCGCATCTTGGTGGCATGACCGAAAGCCCCCTTCCCTTCGATCCCGCCGCTGCGGCCGACATTCTCACCGGCGCCGTGTCGGGCGCCGATGATGGCGACATCTTCATAGAGCGCACACGCTCTGAAAGCTTCCTGTTCGACGATGGCCGGCTGAAATCGGCCTCCTACGACACCGGACAGGGCTTCGGCCTGCGGGTCGTCGCCGGCGAGGCGCAGGGCCATGGCCATGCGGGCGAGCTGAGCCTTGAGGCCGTACGCCGCGCCGCGGAGACGGCCGGACAGGCACGGCGCGGCTATTCCGGCAGCCTCGCCATTGGTCCGGCGCGCACCAACAGGCGCCTTTATGCCCAGATCGACCCGACCGAGGCACCGGGATTTGCAGCCAAGACCGACCTGCTCGCGGGGATCGATGCGTGGGCGAGGGCGCAGGACCCTCGCGTGGTCCAGGTGTCGGTGTCGCTGGCCGGCTCAAGCCGCGCCGTCGACATCATCCGTCCGGGCGGCGAGACCTTCCATGAGGTGCGCCCGCTTGTGCGGCTGAATGTCTCGGTGACACTCGAACAGGATGGCCGGCGCGAGACCGGCTCGGCGGGCGCTGGCGGACGCGCGGCCTATGAAGAGTGGATCGCGCCGGCGCGCTGGCAGGGCCTCGTCCGGCGCGCGCTCGCCAAGGCGGCGACAAACCTGGAGGCAATCGCCTGCCCGGCCGGGGAAATGCCGGTGGTGCTCGGACCCGGCTGGCCGGCGGTGCTGCTGCACGAGGCGGTCGGCCATGGTCTCGAGGGCGACTTCAACCGCAAGGGCACGAGCGTCTATTCCGGCCGCATCGGCGAGCAGGTGGCCGCGAAGGGCGTCACCGTGATCGATGATGGCACGATGGAGCACCGCCGCGGTTCGCTCTCCTTTGATGATGAGGGCACGCCGACGGGCCGCACCGTGCTGATCGAGGATGGCGTCCTGAAGGGCTACATGCAGGATCGTCAGAACGCCCGCCTGATGGGAATGGCGCCGACTGGCAATGGCCGGCGTGAGAGCCATGACGCACCGACCCTGCCGCGCATGACCAACACGATCATGCTGGGCGGGCCGGATGACCCCGGCGAGATCGTCGCCTCGCTGAAGCGAGGGATCTGGGCGGTCGATTTCGGCGGCGGCCAGGTCGATATCACATCTGGCAATTTCGTCTTCCAGTGCACGGAGGCCTATCTGGTGGAGGACGGACAGGTGGTCGCGCCGGTCAAGAACGCCACGCTGATCGGCCATGGCCCGACCGCGCTGTCCCGGGTGACGATGATCGGCAATGACTTTGCCATGGATGACGGCGTCGGAACCTGCGGCAAGGCTGGCCAGTCGGTGCCTGTCGGCGTTGGCCAGCCGACGCTGCGGGTCGAGGCGCTGACGGTCGGCGGCGCAGGATGAGGGTGAGCGTGAGGGCCATGGGACTTGCAGGGCTGTTCGGCTGGATCACCGTCAGCAGCGCGGCTGCGGAACCGGCGGGCCTGCCGAAGGAGATGACGCCGGTGGCGGTCGCCGACGCGCGCGCGAGCGGTGACGACCTCCTGCTCATTGACGTGCGCACGCCCGGCGAGTGGCTGCAGAGCGGCCTCGCCCAAGGCGCGGCCCGGGTGACGCTGCAGGACCCGGACTTTCTCGCCCGCGTGGAGGCGCTGACCGGCGGCGACCGGGCCCGGCCCGTCGCCTTCATCTGCCGCTCCGGCAACCGCTCGGGAACCGCGCGTGACCGCCTGATCCGCGCCGGCTACACCCATGTGACCAGCGTTTCCGGCGGCATGCTGGGCCGGGAAGGCTGGACCCGGGCCGGCCTGCCGCTCGCCACCGGCGCCGATGATGACTGCGACCCGCCCGACCCGGTGCCGGCCTGCTGACACCCTGTATGCATATGGGTCATCATCTGCGCGAATTGGTATCAGGGCGCCTGCCGGGCGCGGCGCATTTCATCGGCCGCCCCCTGTTTCAGTACACTCACTGAAGTCGGGCCCCGCGCAATTCGGCGGCCCCGGAAAGTTCGGCATGCCTGGCTGCCGCGCTTCTTATACCAAGCTGCATGGATCGGTTTTGGGTCCATGCAGCGTGGTATTAGACCCAAGCGCAGCCCCGCGCCTGATTCAGTCGGATGGAAGGCGGGAGACGACATGGTCGAGCACGTCGGCCAGCTGGTCGGCCGGGCTGAACTCGATATAGCGGGTATCGCCGTCTACCGCGACCGTATGGCCGGGCGGCCAGTAATAGAGATCGCCAGCCTCGACGACCTCGCTGGTTCCGTCCGGGTAGTCGACGCGGATCCGCCCCTCCAGGAGGTATCCCCAATGCGGGCACTGGCAGTGGTCATGGGGAAGGCCCTTGAGGAACTGGCAGAAATCCGTCCCGTCGGGCAGGGACATCAGCGCCATCATGTAACCGCCGGCCTCGACGCCGCGAGCCATGTCACCGAGAGCCGCGCGCGCCTGCGGGGCCTCTATCGCCGGAATCCTCATGCGTTTTCTCCCTTGTGTCAGTCTTTCACGATACCGGCGGACTGACCGGCTGTCATGCATGAACTCGTGACACCGCCGCGGGCAAGGCGAGCAGCCCCGCCGCTCCACTGCCGGCGACACGCTGCCTCCAGCCGATGACGTGTCACTCGCCGGGCTTCAACGCCTCACTGCGGTCCATGGCGGGGCCGGCGGCATCCACCTCCATCGCGGCGGTGTGCATGTCGGCCTTTCGGGTGAGGCGCCGCAGCAGCGGGCTGAGCAGGATCAGCACCGCGCCGAGCGCCACCGCCGAGGTGCCAAGCTGGAGGTAGACGACATTGTAGGCCGCGAGGCTTTCGGCCGGCGGCGCGCCTTCGGGAACCTGGGTGCGCTTTGCAACCTCAGCGGCGATCACATTGGCAAATGAGGAGGCAAGGAACCAGTAGCCCATCATGAATCCGACCACCTGTTTCGCCGACAGCTTCGTGACCGCCGACAGTCCGACCGGTGACAGGAATATCTCGCCCGTGGTGTGCAGCACGTACATGAAGAAGATGAAGAGGACGGAGATCCGCAGCGCGCCCTGCGCGTCTGCGGTTGCGGTCTGGATGCCAAGGTTGAGCAGGTAGAAGCCGAGCCCGATCTGGACCATGCCGAAGCCGAACTTGACAAAGGCGTTCGGCTCCCAGCCGCGCTGGCCCAGCCAGCTCCACAGCAGCGCGACCAGAGGCGCCACATACATGATCGTGCCGGGATTGACGGACTGCAGGACCGGGGCAGGAAAGTCCGCGCCCATCACCTGATTGTTGACGTGCGCGCCTGCAAACAGGTTCAGCGAGGTCGGCCCCTGGTCGAACAGGGTCCAGAACAGGACCGACGACACCGTCAGGATCAGAAGGCCGAGCATCGCATTGCGGGTATCGGCCTCGAGCCCGACAAACATGTAGGCGAGGATGCCGAGGGTCACCAGGCCGAACAAGGGGTACATGGCCGCCGAGGTCAGGCTGGCATTCTGCAGCAGCACGAAGGCCGCCGCCACGAATGCGAAGCCGCAGAGGTAGACCAGCCACTCCCGGTTCAGCCCGGCAAACACCGGTGTCTTCAGGTCGACCCCCTCCGGCGGCTCGGCGGTACCCTGCAGCCAGCCCTGCCCGAGCACGAAGACGACCAGGCCTGCCAGCATGCCCACCGCGGCGAGGCCGAATCCCGCCCACCAGCCAAGCGTGGCGGCGGCCAGGGCACAGAAGGTGCCGGCCAGGAAGGAGCCGAGATTGATCCCGACATAATACAGGGTGAAGCCGGCATCGCGGCGCCGGTCGCCCTGCGCATAGAGCGCGCCGACACAGGTGGAGATGTTCGGTTTCAGGAATCCGACCCCGGCGACGATAAAGGCGAGCGCCAGGAACAGGATGGTCTCGTGCAGGGCCGAACGTTCGCGTTCCAGCTCGCCGACCAGGGTCTGCGTCTCGCCACCGCGTTCGAAGGTCACGGTGCGCTGCATCGAGCCGATCTCAGGCTGCTCGAAGGTGAGCACGGGCCGTGCCCTGCCGTCGACGACGATCGCCCGCTCGCGGGTCTCGCTGTAGTCCGGGCGCTCCAGCGCATAGCGCGCCTCGCCGACCACCAGCGCCTCCTTTGCCGGTTCGCCATGAAATCCCATCAGGCCGTGGCCGACAACAAGCAGGATCGCGCCGAAGGTTACCGCCTTGCGGAAACCGATATACCGGTCAGCGAGCCAGCCGCCGAGGAGCGGTCCGAGATACACCAGCGCCACATAGGCTCCGTAGAGCGTCAGTGAGAAATCGCTCTCGAACAGGAAATGCCAGGTCAGGTAGAAGATCAGGATACCGCGCATCCCGTAATAGGAGAAACGCTCCCACATCTCGGCGAAGAACAGGACGTAGAGGCCCCTTGGATGGCCGCGCAGCTGCCACATGGTGAAGATGACCGGCGGCAAGGCGACGAGCAGGGTAATCAGCGCGATGGCCATGGGGTGGGCACTCCGGGAACGACGCGCCGGACCCGGCGCCTGACATCAGCCTCCTTTTTGAGCATGCGTCCCCGGCGGGCTCAAGGGCAAGCCTGCGCGCTGGATGCCTGCCAGACCGGCTGCGCCTAATAGGCGAGCGCCTCGAACACCGGCTCGACGCGTCCGCCCCATTCGGCGCGATAGCGCTCCAGCAGGCGCTCGGCTGGAGTGAGGCCGGAGGCGGCGATCTCGTGAAGCTCGGAGAGAAATCCGGTCTCGTCATCGCCCGACGTGGACAGGCAGGCGCGGGCCTTGAGGCCGGCGCGGGAAATGGCGAGGACCTCGCCGGCAAGGTCCTGCAGCGTGCGCCCGCCGGGAATAGGTGTGTGAAGGCCGAGCGTGCCGACCGACTGGCGCATCGCCTCGCGCTCAGCCGCGCTCCACTCCCTGACGAGGTCCCAGGCTGCATCGAGGGACGCCCCGTGATAGAGAAGGCCTGTCCAGAAGGCGGAGAAGGCGCAGAGCCGGCTCCACGGGCCGGAATCTGAACCGCGCATCTCCAGGAAACGCTTCAGGCGCACTTCGGGAAAAATGGTGGAAAGATGGTCAACCCAGTCGTCGATTGCCGGCTTCTCGCCGGGCAGGATGTCCAGCCGCCCCGCCAGGAAGTCCCGGAAGCTGAGGCCCGCAGCATCGAGATAGCGGCCCTTGCGGCGGACGAAATACATCGGCACGTCAAGAGCGTAGTCGACATAGCGCTCGAAGCCGAACCCCTCCTCGAAAACGAAGGGCAGCATGCCGGTGCGGTCCGGGTCGGTATCGGTCCAGATGTGGGACCGGTAGGAGAGATAGCCATTCGACCGCCCGTCAATGAAGGGCGAATTGGCAAGGAGGGCCGTGCCGAGCGGTTGCAGCGCCAGCGAGACGCGCATTTTCTTCACCATGTCCGCTTCGCTGGAGAAGTCGAGATTGGCTTGCACCGTGCAGGAGCGCAGCATCATCTGGTGGCCGAGGCGCCCGACCCGGTTCATGTAGCGGATCATGATGTCGTAGCGGCCCTTCGGCATCACCGGCGTTTCGCCGAGCGACCAGAGAGGGGACACGCCAAGGCCGAGAAAGGCGATGCCGAGCGGTTCGGCAACCTCGCGCACCTCGCGCAGGTGCTGGCCGACCTCATTGCAGGTCTCGTGGATATGGCGAAGCGGCGCACCCGACAGCTCGAACTGGCCGCCCGGCTCCAGGCTGATGCTCGCCCCGCCCTGCTTCAGGCCGATCAGATACCCGCCCTCCACGATCGGATCCCAGCCGAACCGGTCGCGCAGGCCCTCCAGCATGGCGCGGACCGAGACCGGCCCGTCATAAGGCAGGGGCTTCAGGCCGTCGGTAATGAAGCCGAATTTCTCGTGCTCGGTGCCGATCCGCCAGTCCGCAGCCGGCTTGCAGCCGGCCTCCATCCAGGCCACCAGCTCCGCCTTGCGCTCGATGCGGGCCGCCGTCTCATCAATATCCGCGGTCGGGGTTGTCATGGTGCGGGCGTCTCCGGCGAATTCGGAATGCAGTTAAGCCTGTGGCCGGCTCAGGTCCAGTCACCGACAATGGCCTGCCAGATGGACAGCGCGGCGATGGCGGCCGTCTCGGCGCGCAGCACCCGCGGCCCGAGACCAACCGCATGAACCGTGTCCCGAGCGGCAAGGGCGGCCCGCTCCGCCTCGCTGAAGCCGCCCTCCGGGCCGATCAGGACCGCCCCGGAAATCGGCGCAAGGTCGCGCAGGAGCGCCGCTATCGGCCTTGGGCCGGCTTCGGCGGCATCGCCGCACGCCTCGTCATCGCGGTGGGCTGCCGCCTCGTCGCAGAACAGGACCGGCGTCTGCGGGCCGACCTCATCGAGGGCCGCGGCAAGTGGCAGGGCGCTGCGCACGGTCGGCAGGTCGAGGCGCTCGGTCTGCTCGGCGGCCTCCAGCGCGATCGTCTGCAACCGGTCGGTGCGCACGCGCGCGGCCTGGGTGCGCTCGGTCATCACCGGCATGATGACACCCGCGCCCAGCTCGGTCGCCTTCTCCACCACGAAGTCGGTTCGCGTCTTCTTCAGGGGTGCGAACAGCAGCGTCAGGGCCGGCGCCGTGGCGCTGCCCTGGGCCCGCAGCAGGCGCTCGGCCTTCAGCAGAATGCTGCGCCCCTCCACCATGTCGATCCGCGCAAGCCATTCGCCGTCGCGGCCGTTGAACACCTTGACCGACGCGCCCTCGCCAAGGCGCAGGACCTTCAGCAGATAGCGGGCCTGCGCCTCGCTCAGGGAGACGTAGCCGTCTTCGCGGATGTCTGAGATCACATAAAGTCGGGGCATGGCGGACATGCGGCCAGCCTATAACCGGCAATGCGCGCGCACACAAAGTCCGCAGACGACCATGTCAGGCACGCGCGTCAACCCGAATGCAGTGTCTTTCCCGTAACCTTGTCCACGCTGGACCCGGACAAAGGCTTGAGGCAAGAGAGAGTTTGATGAGCGAAACCGACCGCAAATCCGAGGGTGAGGAGCCAGAGACGGCCGCTTCGGCAGAGGCGGATGCCGGCGCCATGGCGCGCGAGGCCGAGGTGGACGTGGTGCAGCCGGAAGCGGAGCCGGCACCGGCGACAGCCGACACGGCAGAGCCCCTGCCCCTGCAGGTCGAACCGATCCCGCATGGGGATGCGAGCGCAAACACGCCTGTCAGGGCCCCGGCCGACAGCGCCCTGCCCGTCTGGCTCGCCCGCCTGCCGGAGGAGGCGCGCCCCTATGCAGCGCTCGCCCGCTATGACCGCCCGGTCGGCATCTGGCTGCTCCTGCTTCCCTGCTGGATCGGCCTTGTCTTTGCCCGTGTGCCCGCCGGCCTTCAGGTGATCGACCTGCTGTGGGCGCTTCTGTTTGCCATTGGCGCGGTCGCCATGCGCGGGGCCGGCTGCACCTGGAACGACATTACCGACCGCAAGATCGACGCGGAGGTGGCGCGCACCGCCGGGAGGCCACTGCCGAGCGGACAGGTGACGCTCACCCAGGCCTATGGCTGGCTGGCCGCACAACTCGTCATCGGCCTCGTGGTCTGGGCCGCACTGCCGGCCGACGCGAAAATCGTCGCCTTCCTGGCGATCCCGCTGGTCGCGGCCTATCCCTTCATGAAGCGGATCACCTGGTGGCCGCAGGCCTGGCTCGGCGCGACCCTGAACTGGGGCATCCTCGTCGGTGCGGCGACGGCGACCAGCGTCAGCCTGGCGGCCCTGCTGCTCTGGGGGGGCCTCGCGCTGTGGACGATCGCCTATGACACCATCTACGCCCTGCAGGATCGCGACGACGACGCACTGATCGGCGTGAAGTCGACAGCCCGGCGGTTTGGTGACCAGGCAACGCTCGGCGCGTTTGTCTTCCACCTCGCCGCGGCAGCGGTGATCGCGCTTGCCGGCTGGGCGATCGGTGCCGGCCAGGTCGGAGCGATCACGGCGCTTGTCTTTCTGGCCCATGGCCTCTGGCAGGCGGCACGCCTGAAGGCGAGCCGGGAAGAAGCGGCTCTGGAGGTGTTCCGGTCGAATGTCTTCGCCGGGGCCGTCGTGCTGGCGGGTTTCCTGATTGCAGCAATCCTGTAAACTGACGACATGCCGGCAGCGCAACGCATCGACCCCAAGAGCCTTTTCACGTCCCGGGAATGGGCGCGGCTGACGCGCCGCAATGACTGGATCGCACTCGGCCTTGTCGTCCATGCCTGGGCGGTGATCCTTGGTGCGATTGCGCTGTCGGCCTGGCAGCCCTGGCTGGTGATCCTCGCCATCCCGCTGATCGGCGCGCGCCAGCTCGGCCTTGCGATCCTGATGCATGAGGCGGCCCATGGCGGACTGCACAGCAATCTGCGCGTCAATGACTGGGTCGGCCAGTGGTTGTGCGCCGCGCCGGTGGGGGCCTCGCTGAAAGCCTACCGGCCCTATCACCTGACCCACCACAAATACGCCCAGCAGCCCGAGGACCCCGACCTCGCCCTGTCGGCGCCCTTCCCCGTGACCCGCCGCTCCCTGCGCCGGAAGATGGTCCGCGACCTGACCGGCCAGACCTTCTGGAAACAGCGGAAGAACCAGGTGCTGAACGCGTTTTCCCATGGCCTGATTTCCGGAAAGAATGCCGCGACCCGCGTCGCCAGCGCGCGCGCCAGTGTGATCGCATTCGTCCTCACCAACCTCGTGCTGCTGGCCGGCCTGACGCTAGCCGGCGTCTGGTGGGCCTATTTTGTCCTGTGGCTATTGCCGCTGGCGACCTGGAACCAACTGGTCACGCGCCTGCGAAATATCGCCGAGCATGCCATGGTGGCCGACAATGCCGACCCGATGCGCCATGCCCGCACCACGCGCGCCACCTGGCTGGAGGGGCTGTTCATCGCGCCCTACTGGGTCAACTATCATTGCGAGCACCACATGTTCATGTACCTGCCCTGCTACCGGCTTGCCGAGGCGCATGCGATCCTGCGCACGAAGGGCGTGACGGATCGCATGGAAGTACGCGAGGGCTATCTCGGTGTCCTTCGCGAGGCCGCTTCGAAGGGAAGCGCTGCGCCTGCCTGAGACTGGACCGGCGGCGCGGCAAGCCTAGGTCTCGGTGATGAGCGAAACGAATGTTCTTGGCGGACTGCTCGCACCCTGCGGCCTCGACCCGGTGACCGGCTTTTACCGCGATGGCTGCTGCCGGACCGGCGAGGGAGATGGCGGGCTGCATGTGGTCTGCGCGCAGGTGACCGACGTGTTTCTCAGCTATTCCTACACCCGCGGCAATGACCTCATATCGCCGCGTCCTGAATTCGGTTTTCCGGGTCTCAGGCCGGGCCAGCACTGGTGCCTGTGCGCCCGGCGCTGGGAGGAGGCGCGTCTGGCTGGCTGTGCCCCGCCCGTGGTGCTCGCCGGAACGGACGTGCGCGCGCTCGATGTCATCGCCCTTGCCCATCTGCAAGCCCACGCCATCGACCGGTGACGGCGCGCTTCGCGTTTGTTACGGTCCGGCCATGACTGTCATCGTTGAAATGGTCTCCGATCTTGCCTGCCCTTGGTGCTGGCTCGGCCTGCACCGACTGAAGCGCGCGGTCGAAGAGGCTTGCGAAAACGGGCTCATGGTCGATGTGCGCTTCCGGCCCTATGAGCTGGACCCCTCCATTCCGCCCGGCGGCCATGACTACAGGGCGTATATGCGCGAACGGTTCGGCAGCGATGACGACGCGCCGGACAGCCCGCAGCGCAGCCGCGCCCGCCAGGCGCGCAACGCACTCGTTGCCTATGGCGAGGCTGAGGGCATTGCCTTCAACTTCGACGCCATCACGCGGCGGGCCAACACCCTCGACGCCCATCGCTGCATGCGCTGGGCCGAGGGCCAGGGCCTTGGCTGGGAGATGAAGGACGCGCTGTTCGCGGCCAATTTTCGCGACGGTCGCGATATCGGCGACCCTGCAATTCTGGCCGAGATCGCCGGTGCGGTCGGTCTCGATGCGCAGATCGTCGCCAAGCTGCTGGCCTCGCGTGCCGACGAGACCGCAGTCCGCCAGGACGAGGCCCTGTTCCTCGACCTGGGCGTGCGCGGCGTGCCCACCTTCATCGCCAATCGCCGCTATGCCGTGCAGGGCGCAGAAGAGGTGGCCGCCCTGAAAGCCTTGATCCTGCAAGCCGCCGAGGCGATGCCGGCCGAGCGCGGCGTCAGCTGAATTGCAGGGCGGCGAGGCGCGCATAGGCCCCGCCGGCCGCCACCAGCGCGTCATGGGTGCCGGTCTCGACGGCGCGGCCCGCCTCCATCACCACAATCCGGTCGGCAGAGCGTACGGTGGCAAGCCGGTGGGCGATGACGATCACGGTGCGCCCCGTCGAGACCTCCGCCAGCGCCGCCTGCACCGCCGCCTCGCTTTCCGCGTCCAGCGCGCTGGTCGCCTCGTCGAGGAGCAGGATCGGTGCGTCCCGCAGGATCGCCCGGGCGAGCGCGATGCGCTGGCGCTGTCCGCCGGAGAGATTGCGGCCAAACTCGCCCGCCGGTGTGTCATAGTCCTGAGGCAGGGCCGTGATGAAACCATCGGCATGCGCCGCGCGGGCAGCAGCGCGGATCGCGGCATCATCGGCATCGAGACGCCCGAGCGCTATGTTTGCGGCAAGGCTGTCGTCAAACAGCGCGGTCTCCTGGGAGACGATCGCCATCGACGCACGCAGGCTCTGCTGGGTGACGGTGGCGATGTCCTGGCCGTCAATCGTGATCAGACCGCCCGTTCGGTCGTATAACCGCAGCAACAGGTTGATGACAGTGGACTTGCCGGCGCCGCTGGCGCCGACCAGCGCCACCGTCTCGCCGCGCCGGGCCTCGAAACTGAGCCCGCAAAGGGCCTGCGAACCGCAGGGATAATGGAACGATACAGTCTCGAAGCGCACATGGCCCTCAGAGAGCACAAGCGGGCGGGCATGAGGGGCATCGGTGACCCCGGGCCGCGCGTCGGTGATCTCGAACACCCGGTCAGCGGCAGCCCCGCCTTCCTGCGCCACTGCGCTGAGGGTTCCGAGCGCGCGCACCTCAGGCGCGGCCACACCGATTGCGGCGACAATGCCGACGAAATTGCCGAGCGAGGTGTCGCCGGTCGCAATCCGCCAGGCCGTCAGGGCCAGAACGCCGGCAATCGCCAGCCCGCCGGTCACCTCCAGGATCGGGTCGACTGCGGCGCGGTCCGACAGCACGCGCAGGAAGAGACGCGCGCGCTCGCGGAAACCGGCGCCGGCACGCGCCCTTTCATATCCCTCCAGGCCATAGGCCTTGACCGCGCGGGCCGACTGGAAGGCCTCCGACAGGAGGGCCGTCACCTTGCCGGCCTGTTCCTGCGCCCGGCGCGAGCGCGTGCGGATACGGTTGCCGAGGCCGACGACAGGCGCGATTGCGAGGGGATAGACAAGGATGAGGGCAAGCGTCAGCAGCCAGTCCATCCACAGCATGGTCGCCAGCACCGCGACCAGGGTGAGGATGCCCTTTGTGAGATTGTTCGCAATCCGAAGTGTGGCGTCACGCAGCGCCGTGACATCATTGATGAAGCGCGAGACATAGCCGCCCGACGCCTCGCCGGAGAGGCGGGCATAGTCGCCCTCGATCAGGGCGGTGAATTCACTGTCCTGGATGTCGACAATCGCGCGCTGCACGCCGGTATTGTTGAGCAGCGTCATCGCATAGAGGAAGAGCGCGCGCAGGCTGGCAGCCAGCGTTATCAGGCCGATCAGAAATCCTAGCCCGGACGGCACATGAACGGCGCCATCGGTACGGCCCAGAGCTTCCAGTCCCTCGACAACCTCCTTCAGGATGAGACCATAGGAGGCCGCCGCCAGGGAGGTTCCCGCCGCACAGGCGGTACCGGCGATGAACCAGCCGAGATGCGGACGCACCCAGCGCCCGAACAGCCGGACAAGGCTCCGCCCGTTGCGCGCCGGCGCATCAGACCTGGTGCTGGGAGCCGGTTTCAGGGTCGAGCAGCCGGTGGGCGTGGAGGATGAAATAGCGCATCTCCGCATGGTCGACGGTGCGCTGGGCCGCGGCCTTCCACGCGTCATAGGCCGCCTTGAAACTCGGAAAGGCGCCGACGAAGTCGATCTTCGATAGGTCCTCGAATTCGACGCCGCTCACATCCTTCAGTTCGCCGCCGATGACGAGGTGGAGGAGCTGCCTGCTTTCTGAAGCCGTCTCGCTCATGTCCGCTGTCAGCCTCTCTTGGTTCATGCCGTGACCTGCGGCGGGCCGGCATCCGGATCGGGCAGGTCCACCACGCGTGCGCGCCGCACTAACAGAGGATGCAGCACCTTTCCAGCCGCCAGAAGGCTGCGTTGTGCAGGAACCGGCCGGTTGAGCCGGAAGGGTTCGCCAAGATGGGTGGTCGCGACCCCGCCGGCCTCGGCGACCAGAAGGCTGCCGGAGGCAACATCCCAATCCCATTTTCGAGACAGCACAAGGGTCGCATCCGCCCGTCCGGCCGCCACATAGGCCATGCGCAGGAGCGTTGAATTCGGCTTCGGCTCGATGAGGTCGACCGCCGGCCAAGGCTCCGGCCACGCCTTGTGGCGCAGCATCTCCGGGCTGGCAATCAGGCGGGCGCCGGCGATTTCGGGATGGTCGCCGGCGGTCAGCGCCGCTCCGTTCAGGAACGCCCCGCCGCCGCGACGCGCCTCGAAGGTCTCACCGAGCGCTGGCGCATGCAGGACCGCAGCAATGCAGCTTCCCGCCTCGACGACGGCCAGTGCGATGCACCAGTGGGGCGTCATCTTCAGGAAGGCGCGCGTGCCGTCAATCGGGTCGATCACCCAGGTCCGCCTCGCCCTTCGGTCAGCCGCGTCGTCTCGCGTCTCCTCAGACAGCCAGCCATAGTCCGGCCGCGCCGACCTCAGCTGCTCTTCAAGCAGGGCGTTGACGGCGATATCGGCGGCCGTGACGGGCTCTCCGGGCGCCTTGGTCCACACCCGCGGCGGGCCATCCTGCAGGAAGGACAGCGCCAGCGCGCCGGCTTCGAGGGCGGCCGCGCGCATCACCGCCAGATCATCGCCGAGCGCTGTCTCCATCGCTCAGCTGCCAGCAAGGCTCATGGCATCGATCAGGACGCTCGGAGCTTCCACCCGCCGTTCAAACCGAAGGTCGGAAGCCGGCACGAGGCGGGCAAACATGGCCGGCAGGTCGCCCGCCACCGTGACCTCCGACACCGGATAGGCGATCTCGCCATCCTCGAACCAGAAACCGGCAACGCCGACGGAATAGTCACCCGTATTGGGATTGATCGAAGGCCCGAACATGTCGGTGACAAGCAGACCCGCACCGGCATCGCGCATCAGCCGATCCGGCGTGTGCGCGCCTGCTGTCATGTGCACATTCGATGTGCCTACACCCGGCGGCGTGCCGAAGCCACCACTGGCAAAGCCGTTGGGCGTCAGGCCGAGCTGGCGAGCCGAGGCGCCATTGAGCAGCCAGGCGGTCAGCCGGCCGGCATCGATCAGCCGGGATTCGCTGACCGGGCGGCCCTCGCCATCATGGCTGCGGGTGCCGAGGCCGAGCGGAAATGCCGGATCGTCGATGACGGTAACGCCGGCTGCGAACACGGCGGTGTCCATCCGCTCCTTCAGGAAACTGACGCCGCGGGCGATCGCCGGTCCGGAAATCGCCGACAGGAAAGCCCCCAGCAGGCTGGTCGAGACGCGGCGGTCATAGATCACCGGCGCCTTGCGGCTGGACAGCTTGCGCGCGCCGAGCCGGGCGATGGTGCGCTCACCGGCGGTTCGGCCGATGGTCTGCGGACCCGGCCTGTCAGAGAGGCGGCGCACGGTCCAGCTGTCATAATCGCGCTCCATCCGGCCGTCGCGTTCGGCCACCGCGGCGAGGCCGAGGCCAATGGTTGAGGCCCGCTTGTGGCTGGCAAAGCCATTGCTTGCCGCCACCCAGCGCTCGCTTCGCGACCAGCCGGCCGAACAGCTGGAGACCGTCCTTACGCCCTCAACGCCCAGCGCAGCCGCCTCCGCAGCCAGTGCGTCAGCCTCCAGCGCGCCGGCGTCGGGCAGCGTTTCCACGTCGAGATCAAGGTCAAGCGCGCCGCTCGCCAGCGCGCCGGCGTCGGGCAGACCGCAATAGGGATCCTCCGGTACACTTCGCGCCATGGCGGTGACCCGCTCGACAAGGCCACTGAGCGCATCGTCGGACAGGTCGGAGCCGGACACATGAGCCTGGCGCTTGCCGAAGAAGCAGCGCAGCGCAACGCCCTGCGCCTCGGATCGCTCCACCGTCTCCAGAGCGCCGCCCCGCACCTCGACACTTATCCCGTCGGACAGGACGAGCCTGGCGTCGGCAGCGTCTGCCCCGGCGTCGAGGCAGCGGTTCAGCAGGCTGTTCAGAAGGTCGGGCGGCGGGGCTTTGAAATCACGCATTCCCGGTAGATGACCCGCCACCCGCCCCAGTGCAACGTCAAAACGTCACGCCAGGGTCGGCGCGGCAGGCGAAAGACCCTGACCCGCAGCGTCTGCGTACGATCGGGCGCGGGCGCCGGCTCAATCGTCCCGGCGCGCGTCGGGCAGGCGGTCGTTGATGTCGTCGCGAATGTCGAGGACCGTCACGATCAGCCCGCAGATCAGGCTGGCGGCAACCCAGC
Organism: uncultured Hyphomonadaceae bacterium; assembly: GCA_964412785.1. Classification (GTDB taxonomy): domain Bacteria; phylum Pseudomonadota; class Alphaproteobacteria; order Caulobacterales; family Hyphomonadaceae; genus UBA5336. Next base: position 41,143 of record CAYPQD010000006.1, on the reverse strand, counting down.
CGGCAAAGGAGAAGACCACCACATCGACGATCTGGGCAGCGCCACCGGTCAGGCCGAGCGCCTGGCCGGCAAACGCGTCCGGCTCGAGGTTGGCGTTGTAGAGGCCGACGCCAATCCCGGCGATGATGATGGCGACATACGCCACATAGACCATCGTGCGGAAACTGTTGATGATAAAGAATTTCATGGACCATCCCTCCTGAGAAACCGCACGCCGGTGCGGCCTGTGCCTGTTACTCGGTCGCGCAGCCCATGACGGCGGTCATGAGGGACATGCCGACGGCCATCTTATCCGTCTCGCTCATGCCCTCCATGGCCTTGTCCATGGCTGCCTGCATATCGTCCCCGCCGCCCCGCGATGCCTTGACCAGGGAGGCAAAGGTCTTGTCGTCGAGGCTCTTTTCGGCTGCGTCGGCGACGCACTGGCAGGTCTCGCGGCTCTCGCCCTCGGCAACGCAATTGCGCACCAGTTCGGCCTTGCCGCCACTACTACCGCCGCAGCCGGCGAGTGCCAGCACGCATGCGAGCCCTGCAAGTGTCCTTTGGGTCTTCATGGCGCGTCACCCCTTTCCGTGTCCGCCTCGCTTGGCTGCCTTCTTCCACGAAATCCGGCCCGTGACCAGACGCCTTCGCCCCGAGGTCCCTATTCGCGGCGCAGCAGCCGGTCGAGGTTCAGCCGTGCGTTGAAGGAGGCCAGGAACGCTGCCTTGACGCGTTCGCGGTCATAGTCCTCTTCCACCCAGTTAAGGAAGGGTTTTCGCGCGCCGGTCTCAGCGCGATAGGCCTCGAACACAGCATCGAGGACGCCGGTCTTGCCGTGGCGGACATGCAGGTATTTCAGCGACAGCTGCTCCAGTGCCTCTTCCAGGGGCCGGCCCTCATGGACCAGTCGGTAGAGCACGGCCATCAGCCCGGCCCGGTCTGCCCCTGACTTGCAGTGCATCAGCGCCGGATAGGCGATCGAAGCAAACAGATCGCGGGCACCGAGAATCGTCTCGCATGTCGGGGTATCTCGCGAGAACACCTGGAAATCGACCAGCGCGATGCCGTTCGCGGCGCAGGCCTCGCGTTCCAGGAGATAATATCCCCGCGTACTGGCGCCGCGCAGGTTGATGATGGTGCGGATGCCGCGCTCGCGCGCGTGCGCCTCGATCTGTCGCGGCGAGGGCTGGTTGGAGCGCCACATCCCCGGTGCGACCTCGTGCAGGTTGGAAAATCGCGCCCGCAGGAAGCCGTGATCACCCCAGACGAGTTCCCGCCGCGCCCGGCGACGCCCCTCATCGGTGGCGAGATCGGCCGCCTTATGGGGCGGTTTCCTGCGTTTTCGCTTGGCCATGGCGCGATGCGCTTAGCCGTGCTGTCGCTCGCCGGCAACCGCCAGGCCTCAGAAGCGGCGGGCAAGCGCGAGGACGAGGCCGGTCTCGCTGAAGCGGCCCGACACTTCCTCGCGCCAGGCCAGCGTCACCTCGCCCCAATCCGGGGTGAAGGTGAGACCGGTCTCCAGCTTGTCGGAGCGTGCGGCACCACTGCCGCGCTCGATCCAGACCTGCTGGGTGAGATAGAGGTTGCGGCCGAGTTCGCGCCCCAGACCGAGCTCCAGCCGCTCGCGCTGGCAGTCCCTGCCCTGCTGCCGGCCTGCGAGGTCGGCGAAGGCGTACCAGTCCCGCCCGCGACGCGTGCCTGAGACCCCGGCGCCGAGGCGCAATTCACCCCCGGTGCCGGCGCATCCTTCCGCCCCGCCGATTGCCGCGCCATGAACCATGCTGACGCCGCCGCTGATAACCGCCGTGCGGCGGCGGAACAGGGCGCGCCGAAGGGTCAGGCGGTAGCCCTCGGCATTGAAGTCGGGCGCTGTGTCAAAGCCCACATGTTCGGCCTTGGCCGACAAGGACCAGCCGCCGCCGAGGCCGGTTTCGCCATAGAGGTCGATCCGACGCGCGGCGAGACCCTCGACCTGTTCGTCGGCCATGGCCAAACGGACATAGTGCTCGCCTGCGGACCTGATCCATGGGCCCGCATTGGCGGACAGGGCAAGCCTTGCCGCAATGAGAAGACACAGCCAACCGCGCATGGCGTGCTAGCGTAGCGCGGGCGCGTGCACCTCACCACAACTGCTGCGACAGTCTGCCAGCGCGTCTCAGAGTCGGTAGCGGATCTGGTCGGACCAGAAGCGTTCCAGGCGCGAGACGGTCCGGTTGAGCTGGGCGAGGTCCTCGGCGCGGACGCTCGCCGTCGGTTCAAGGGCGGCGGCCTGCTTGTCGAACAGGGCGGCGACCCGGGCGCGGACCTTGAGGCCCTTCGCGGTCAGTTTCAGGCGCACCGTCCGCTTGTCCGAGGACGAGCGGGTCTGCTCCAGATAGCCGGACTCCTGCAGCTTCTTCAGATTGTAGGAGAGGCTGGTGCCGGCAAATGCCCCGCGCGCCCTCAGCGCGGCCGCCTGCGCCTCGCCCTCGCCAATCTCGTAGATCAGCAGTGCCTGCACGCCGGTCAGCGAGCGCTCGCCATGGCGCTCCAGGTCGTCCTTGACGACGTCATGGAGGCGGCGGTGTGCCTGCTCCAGAAGGGACAGGGACTTGAGGAAGGACTCGCCATCAGCGAACGCTTCCTCCGCGGGGGAAGAGTGTGTATTTGTCATAACCATCACCGTTTAGGTTTTTGTGTAGTTTCCGGTGATTTAGCCGATACTCCCTAATACCAGGCTAAACAGGCAAGACTTGTGCGTGGACAGCGTTAACGGATTGACGGATCTGTTTAGGATCGAGGCGACTGAAAGCGCTGGAAAACAGCTCAGAAGTCGAGCTCGTCGGTACCCAGCGTGTCAAAATATCGCTGCACGTCGGCCTCGCTGACATCCTCAAGGCGCGCCGGCTTCCATGCCGGAGCCTTGTCCTTGTCGATAATCACCGCGCGCACGCCTTCAAGAAAGTCGTGGCTTTGCACCTTGCGCCAGCCAATGCGGTATTCCATCCGCATCGTCTCCTCAAACGCCTCATGCCGCGCCCCCTCGCGCAGCTGGCGCAGGGCCACCTTCACCGTCTCGGGCGACTTGGTGACCAGCGTGGCGACCTGTTCGCCAGCCCAGGCGCCGCCCTCCTGGCTGAGGGCCGAGACAATGTCCTCTGCCCGATCATGGGCAAAGCAGCGATTGATTGCCTCCATGTGGGCGGCATGGGCGGGTGCCGGGACCGGGTGGCTGAGACCGCGCAGGATCTCGCCGAGGAGCTCGGCCGCACCGGCTGAAAAATCCGCCTCCAGAACCTGGCGTTTCAGGTTTCCGACGAGTTCTGAGGGCACGAAATGGGTGGCGATACGTGCTGCTGCGACATCCGGGCCCTTCAGCCGGGCGCCGGTCAGCGCCAGCCAGGTGCCGAGTTCGCCGGTCAGCCGCGGCAGGAACCAGCCGCCACCGACATCGGGAAACAGGCCGATCCCCGTCTCCGGCATGGCGAACACGGTGTTCGGCGTGGCGACCCGGTGACTGCCATGCACCGAGATACCGACGCCGCCGCCCATCGTGACCCCGTCCATGATCGCCAGGCAGGGCTTGGGGAAGCGCTTGATCGCACGGTTCATCCGGTATTCGGCGTGAAAGAAGGCGCGCGCCTCGCTGGCATCGCCGGCGCCGCTTTCCGCCAGCATTCGGATATCACCGCCGGCGCAGAAGCCGCGCGTCTCCGGCGCATGGTCGATCATCGCCATGTCGACACTGTCCTCGCCGGCCCAGTCTGTGAGCGCCTCCAGCACGGCAAGACACATCGCCCTGTTCAGCGCATGCAGCGCCTTTGGCCGGCTCAGCGTGATGCGGCCAACACCCCCTTCGGTACGGATGAGAATATCTTCGGTCACGACAGCAGCGACTCATACAAGACGCCCATCCCCTCGCAAGCCTCGATCATGTTCCGGTCACGCGAGAGAAGAGGAATCGCAAGGCGTGCGCGACCAGGGGTCCGGTCAAGCACCACGCCAAGCCCCTCGCAGAGCTGCAGACTGGTACGCGCGATGCCCGGCGAACTGCCGGCGCGACGTTCGGCGCGAAGCAAGACGTTGCGGATTTCATACTCAGTGAGACGCTGCGCGAGCAGTTTGACCTGTTCCGCCTGCCAGAGGAACTGAATGCTGGCAGGGGTTGCCTGCGAAGGCAGGAGCCAGGACAGGACGGCCGAGGCATCGACAACAACCTCCTTCATTCACGCCCCTCTTCAATCGCTTCGCGGATGTCGAAGTCGCCGACGGTTGGATCGAGGCTCTCGCGAAAGGCATTGATACGCCGGATCGTTTCCCGGCGCTTCTCAAGCCAGTCCACAGAAACCTGTTCCGGCGTGACGGAGGCAATTGTTTTGTTGTCGCGCGTGAGCAGGACCGTCTCACCAGCCTCGATCAGCTTCACAAGGCGTGGATCAAGCTCGCTGATGGGGAAGGACTTCATGGCGCTGCCAGTGTCGTTGGATGTGCCAAAGTATGGCGGTGCCCCTCCCCTCCGCAAGCGCCGTGTCAGGCCAGCGGGCCGCCCTCAAGGGTGATGCGGTGCATGATGCGGCGCTGGCCATGATAGTCATTGAGGGCCCAGTGCCAGGTCGCGCGATTGTCCCAGAAGGCGACCGAGCCCGGTTCCCATTTGAAGCGATGATGGAAATCGCCTGAGAAACAGTGCGCGAAGAGCTTTGACAGGAGCGGTTGGCTCTCCTCCTTCGTCATGCCATCGAAACGCACGGTGAAGGCCGGGTTGACATAGAGTGCCCTGCGGCCGGACAGCGGATGGGTGATGACAACCGGGTGGACGGCATCCTCCAGACGTTCGGCCAGCGCGGCATTGCCAACCCGGCGTGTGCCGGCCAGATCGTCGCCGGCATCGCTGGTCTGGTAATAGCTGCCGGGCCCTTCGCCGAATATGTGCTTGCCGGAATGGACAGCGCGCAGGCCCTCGATCTCGGCCCTTGTCTCCGCGTCCAGAGTATCATGAGCGGCATACATGCTGGCAAAGAACGTATCGCCGCCCGTCTCCGGCAGCACGCGTGCGACAAGGATGGAGCCGAGCGCGGGCTCATGGTCATAGGAGTGATCGGTGTGCCAGCCGCCGCCGATATTGTCGGTCTGGGCGGGTTCCTTGGCGACCATGGCAATTTCCCGATGCTCCGGATGGGCGGCGAAGAAACGGTTGATGTTGATCTGTCCGAAACGCCGCGCCAGCGCGATGTGCTCTTCCTCGCTCAGGGATTGCTCGCGGAAGAAGACCACGCCATGTTCCGCAAAGGCTTCTTTCACATTGGCAAGGTCATCATCGGTGAGGTGCGCCAGGTCCACGCCGCGCACCTCTGCCCCGCAGCCTTCAAGTGGCATCACTTCGATCTGTGTCATGTCTTCCTCCCGGCGCTCCATCTGATGGGAACTTCCAGAGCAGCCGATAGCGTGCATGTCTCAGGCGCGTCAAATATTTGTCGAAAATGACTTGCCAGATCGTCAGGGATACCGCCTCATGAAGTGAGGGAATACCAAACTGAAAGGGATCCGAACCGATCCCTTGCAATGCAGTGCAAGCGCGAGGGCAAGCACACCTGCGCGTCGGCGCCGCATGCGCCGGTACCGCGGATTAGGACTCGTCGGCGCGGAAGGGTATAAGAGGGAGGGTCTTCGATGCATCGGATTTCTCGTGGAACCGCGTTCTGCCTGGCGAGCCTGGCACTGTTTGCCTGCGGCGACAGAGAGACACCGGACGTGCAGGAAAATTCTGTGGTTGAACGCGCTGACACCGGGCCGGCCACGATCAGCTTTGCCCAGGACGGCGACACGATCCGGGCCCGGGTGGGCGAAACGTTTTCGGTGAAAATGGCCCTGCCGGGCGTCACCAAAACCGGCATCGAATGGGGACGCATCGAAGGCGATTTCCAGGATGTCGCCGAACTGACCCGGACCTATCGCACCCTTGAGGGTGATCTGGTCTATTCCGACCTGATCTTCCGAGCTGCAGCTGCCGGACAGGCGACAGCGACCTTCGCTCCGATGAGCAGCAATCTGCCGGTCAGCGATGAAAGGCTCAGCCTGACATTCATCATCGAGCCCTGAGCCTTGCGATCCATGCGGCTGGCGAATTGCCCGCCGCCCTTAGCGCCCCTACCTCTCCAGCAGATCGCGGGAAATTATCACGCGCATGATCTCATTGGTGCCTTCGAGGATCTGGTGGACGCGCAGGTCGCGGACGATCTGTTCGACGCCATAGTCCGACAGATAGCCATACCCGCCATGGATCTGGAGGGCGTCATTGGCGACGCGGAAGCCGGTATCGGTAACAAACCGCTTGGCCATGGCGCACCAGCGCGTGGCATCCGGCGTCCGGCCGTCGAGCCGGGACGCGGCCTCATAGAGCATCACGCGGGCGGCCTGCAGCTCGGTTTCCATGTCGGCCAGCTTGAACGCGATCGCCTGGAAGTCGGCGATCGGCCGGCCGAACTGCTCGCGCTCCCTGGCATAGGCAAGCGCCCGGTCAAGCGCCAGCTGCGCCCCTCCAAGCGAGCAGGCGGCGATGTTCAGCCGGCCGCCATCGAGCCCGGCCATGGCGAACCGGAACCCGTCGCCCTCCGCGCCAATCCGGTTCCCGGCCGGGATGCGCACACCGTCGAGGATCACCTGCCGGGTCGGCTGGGATTTCCAGCCCATCTTCTTCTCATTGGCGCCGAAGCTGAGGCCCTCGGCGTCCTTGGGAATGATGAAGGTCGACACGCCCTTGGCACCCGCCTCGCCGGTGCGCGCCATGACGATGTAGAGGTCCGAGGTGCCGGCGCCGGAGATGAATTGCTTGGTGCCGGTCAGGACATAGTCGTCGCCCTCGCGCACTGCCCGGGTCTTCAGCGAGGCTGCGTCCGAGCCCGAGCCCGGCTCGGTCAGGCAATAGCTGGCGATCAGCTCCATTGCGGTGAGGCGCGGCAACCATTGGGCGCGCTGGGCGTCATCGCCGAACCGGTCGATCATCCAGCTTGCCATGTTGTGAATGGAGATGAAGGCGGCGGTCGAAACATCGCCATAGGCGAGTTGCTCGAAGATCAGCACCGCGTCGAGCCGGGTCAGGCCCGAGCCGCCATGCGCCTCGTCGAGATAGATGCCGGCAAAGCCGAGGCCTGCCGCCTCGCAGATCACATCGACGGGGAAATGGCTCTCCTCGTCCCAGCGCGCCGACCCCGGCAGCAGCCGGTCCTCGGCAAATCGCCGGGCCGTCTCGCGGATCATCAGCTGTTCATCGGTCAGGGGCGCGCTCATTGGCGAAGCCTCCGCAATTGGAGTAGAAGGATGCTCGCAGGGAGATGCCACAAGGGGACGCGCGGTCAATGCAACGCTTGCCAGAAGGCTACACGCTGACGCGCGCCGATGCCGGCGACATTGCCGATCTGGTGGCCGTCCAAATTGCCGGAGACACCCTGTTTGAGGGCACAGGCCTTGTCGCGCAGACCGCCAGCGATGACCACATTCCGGAGGGCCTGCTCGCCGAGGCGATCGCCGCCCGGCATGTCTTCGTCGCCCGCGACACGCAGGGCCGGCCCGTCGGTTTCACCCTGACCTCCGAGCGCGGCGGGACGCTCTATCTCGACCAGGTCTCGGTGCATCCTGGCCATGGCCGCAAGGGCCTCGGCCGGGCGCTGGTGCGGCGGGTGGTAGCCGACGCCAAGGACCGGGGCCTGAAGAGCGTGACGCTCTCCACCTTCCGCGATGTCGCCTGGAACGGGCCGTTCTACCGAAAGCTCGGCTTCCGCGAGATCCCGGAAGGCAAGCACGCCGACTGGATGTGCGAGATCGAAGCGCTGCAGGCGGCAAAGCTCGATGTCGACAAGCGCTGTTTCATGCGCAGGCGCACAGGCTGGATCTAGGCGGGCAGGGCCGAGCCCCCCTCACCAGGCCATGCCTGGCTCCCATCTGGTGCGCAGGGTGACGAATTCCTCCGCCACGGTGGGGTGCACCGCGCAGGTGCGGTCGAAGTCGGGCTTGGTGACGCCCATCTTCACCGCGATGCCCAGCGCCTGGATGATCTCTGCCGCGTCCGGCCCGACCATGTGGATCCCGACCACGCGCTGGTCGTCGGCCTTCACCACCAGCTTCATCAGCGTGCGGCGGCTGTCGCCCGACAGCATGTTCTTCATCGGCCGGAAGCGCGTCTTGTAGATGTCGATCTTGCCATGGCGATGACGGGCTTGCGCCTCGGAAATGCCGACCGTGCCGACCTCCGGCTGGGAGAACACCGCCGTTGCGATGTCCTCATGGTCGAAGGTGCGCGGGTCGTCATTGAAGACCGTATCGGCGAAGGCATGGCCCTCGCGGATCGCCACCGGTGTCAGCGCGACCCGGTCGGTGACATCGCCGACGGCCCAGACCGTGTCCGCGCTCGACCTGGACCACGCATCGACGATGATCGCGCCCTTGTCATCGAGTGCAACACCGGCCGCCTCGCAGTTCAGCCCGGCGGTATTCGGGCGCCGGCCAACGGCCATCATCACCATGTCGGCATCCAGCTTCATGCCGTTATCGAGCGTGAGGTGCAAAGGACAATTTTGATCGTCCGTCTTCTCGATCGAGCTGAATACGGTGTGGGTGATCACGCGAACGCCGGCCTCCTTCAGGCCCTCATGCACGGCCGTGCGCACGTCGCTGTCAAAGCCGTTGAGCACCGTCTCGCCGCGATAGACAAGGCAGGTCGGCACCCCAAGGCCGGCGAACACGTGGGCGAACTCCACCGCGATATAGCCACCGCCCGCAATCACCATGTGGCTCGGCAGGCGCTCCAGGTGGAACACCTCATTGGAGGTGATGGTGTGCTCAACCCCCGGAAGCTCGCGCGTCGACGGCCGCCAGGGCTGGCCACCGACGGCCACCAGGACCCGCGCCGCAGTGACGGTACGCCCGCTGTCCCTGAGTTTCAGGGTATGCGCGTCGACAAACTCCGCCCGCTCCTCGAAAATGTCGACCCCGGCATTGGCGAGGTTGCGCTCATAGATGCCTGAAAGCCGGTCCACCTCGGCCAGCATGGCGCTCTGGAAGGTCGGCCAGTCGAAACGCGCCTCGCCGGTCGTCCAGCCAAACCCGGTCGCATGGGCGATCTCTGCGGCGTACTGGCTGGCGTAGACCATGAACTTCTTGGGTACGCAGCCGCGGATGACGCAGGTCCCGCCCATCCGGTGCTCCTCCGCCAGCGCAACCTTCGCACCGGACAACGCCGCGATCCGCGCTGCGCGGACGCCGCCAGAGCCGCCACCGATCACGAAAAGGTCATAGTCATGGCTGTCCGGCATGGCCGCGCGCTCCCGCTCTCTCCGCCTCTCGCTTTCGCTGGTGATATGTGGGGCAAACGCCCGTCATGCAAATCACGGCGGGTTTGACCATGCCGCGGCCGCTGCGCCATGCGCGGATGCAGATGTGATTTCACAATCGCAGCGGGCACTGTTGCCCGGGTCTGGCCAGCTTGCGCGCGACTTGCCAATTGCGCCGCTGACTGCGGGGCCAAAAATAAGCAAGCGCTCACTTGTAAGCGTGATGCGCCCCGCTACATAGAACGAGATGAGGGATGAGCGATGATGAGCGAACTTCCGGAAAAAAAGAAATCGCGGGCGCGCAATGCCCGGCCCAAGATCGAGCGGGCCGCGCTGGAACTGTTCGTGCGTGAGGGTGTCGACGCCGCCACGACGCGGGAAATCGCCGAGCTGGCGGAAGTGTCGGAAGGCGCCCTCTATCGCCACTACAGCGGCAAGGACGAGCTGGCGCGCAGCCTGTTCCGCGAAACCCATGACCGGCTGGGCAAGATGATGGTGGAGGCGTTGCAGGGCGGCGAAACGCTGGAACAGCGCGTAGGCCGGGCCGTCAGCGCCTATTGCGAGCTCGCCGATGAGGACTGGCTGGTGTTCTCCTTCCACCTCCTGTCGCTCAACCGCTTCGTGCCCTATGACACACGGCGCCATGACGACCCGGTGACGATCACCGAACGTCTCATCGGCGCGATGATGGAGGCCGGCGAGATCCCCAGAGGCGACCCGTCGATCATCGCGGCAATGTGCCTTGGCGTCGTCATGCAGGCGGGCCAGAACAAGGCCTATAATCGCCTGTCCGGTCCGCTTTCGGCCCATGTCGACGCGTTTACCCGCGCGATCATGGCCATCCTGCTGCAGAAATAGACCGCAAGAGACCCGTACCGCGATGATCCGATCCGTCCTCTTCTGGTGTGCCTACTGGCTGCTCTCGGCGATCTACGTGATCACCGCCCTGCCCTTCGTCTTCTGGCCGCAGGCGGGACCGGTGCGCGCGATCATCAAGAGCTACACCCGGGCGATGACCCTGGCGCTGCGCGTCCTCGCCGGTGTCCGCAAGCAGGTTCGCGGGCGCGCCAACCTGCCGGAGGGTCCCTTCATCCTGGCCGCCAAGCACCAGAGCTGGGGCGACGGATTCCTTGTCTATCCGGAGGTGACGCGTCTTTCCTTCGTCACTGGCGACCACCTGGAAAAGCTGCCCTTTGTCGGTCGCATCCTGCGAAAGCTCGGTGCCATCGTCATCGACACCTGCGGCGGGGGCACGCGCAAGGCGGCCTCGCTCGCCGATGGCATGCAGCGGGCCGCGCGCGAGGGACGCCGTGTGCTGATCTACCCGGAGGGCCACCTCGCGCCGGTCGGCCAGCATTTCCGATACAAGGCCGGCGTCTGGCACATGCAGAAGGCGATGGATGTGCCGGTGGTGCCGGTGGCGACCAATCTTGGAGTGTTCTGGCCGCAGGAAGCGTTCCGCAAGCGTCCGGGGACCGCGGTCATCGAGTTCCTGGAGCCGATCCCGCCGGGACTGGAGAAGGACACCTTTCTTGAACGCCTCACCGAGGCCGTGGAGGCGCAAACCGCCTTCCTGGTTGCAGAGGCCCGTGGCGGGGCACCGGTCCGCTCCAGCCTGATGGCCGATCCGCGCAGGGGTGCCCTCCCCGCCGACACAAGGGAAACGGCGCCCGCCCCGTGAGAACTTTCCCTTTTTTCGTGAAAACGTTATTGCTTTTCAATAAATATCGCCCTATCGTGATAGCAAATCGAGATTGGCCAGGGCCGGCCCAGAGGACGCACACCGCCCGGCTAAGGGCGGGCCACCAGGAAGGACACACCATGCCGATTTCCATTCGCCGCAGCACGCTGGCGGCTGCTGGCGCGCTTGCCCTCGCCCCGTTCGCAGCCACCGGGGAGACCGCGCCGGAGCAGGGCACACCGCAATGGGTGCCGCTGACCGAAATCGTGCGCGCCGTCGATTCCAATGATCCGGGCGACGCGCCGGATTTCTACACCTACACCAGGATCATCCAGACCGGGAATGCCGGCAACGCCATCCTGTTTCTCGGCTGCTCGGTCAGTTCCACCGGTGATTCGCGCCTCTCCACCGGCCTGCAGCTCGACCCTGAGAACGAATACCAGCAGGATCCCGACTACACACTGCGCGTGGTCAATGTCAGCGGCCGTGTGAAGATCGGCGAGGACAAGCCGAGCATGGAACGCTGGGTCTACCATGCCAAGTCGACGCGGCTGACGCCGCTGGCGCTGAACACCGCGCTCGCCCGCCGGCTCTTCAACGCCGCAGCGACGAAAGCACCGGTCGAGGTGAAGACAATGGGCAAGACCTACCGGATCGAGACGCCGCAACACAATGGCGTCCTCACCGACTTCGTCACCAACTGCCCGGTCACAAACGGGACCGGCGCGTTCGATGAAACGGTCTTCGAGACAGCCCGCAAGGCCACCATGAAATCGAACGAGAGCTGAACAAATCCGGGCGGGGTGCGGGCCGGCCCTGCCTGACCAAATGTCAACCCGCGGTGGCAGGGACGATCGTCACGCTCTCGCCGCAACCGCACGCATCGGTCTGGTTGGGGTTGTTGAACACGAACTTCTCGTGCAGCAGAGTCGCCTCATAGTCGAGCTCGCAGCCCAGCAGGAACAGGACTGCCCTGGCGTCGATCACGATCCTGACGCCATGGTCTTCCACCATCTCATCCAGCGGGTCCGGCTCGGCCACATAGTCCATGAGGTATTCCATCCCTGCACAGCCACCATTGGTGACACCCACGCGGAGATAGCCGGCGCCCTTTTCATCCATGATCTCGCGCACGCGCTCGGCGGCGGCATCGGTGAGGGTGACGATCTTAGGGCGGGGTCTGCGAGCCATTTCCAACAGGTGAGGCGTCCCGCGCGTCAGGTCAAGGGATGCCGTCGCGCCGGCGGTGCATCAGTATTCAAAGATCGTCGCGCCGGTCTCGTTGCCGATGATGACCGTGCGGGCAAGATTGATGAAGAGCCCATGCTCGACCACGCCGGCCACCGCATCCAGTCGACGCGCCATCGCTTCCGGATCGGGGATGCGCCCGCACTGGCAATCCAGCACGTGATTGCCAGTGTCGGTGACGAATGGCTCGCCCCCCGGCGCGGCGCGCAGGGTGACCCGCGGCCTGTCGATGCCGGACACGCGCAGCGCGTCGTACACCTTCCTTGCGGTGATAGTGAAACCGAAGGGCACGACCTCGACCGGCAGCGGGAACGCCCCGAGCCGGACCACCTGCTTGGACGGGTCGGCGATGACGATCATGTGGTCGCTCGCAGCGGCGATTATCTTCTCGCGCAGCAACGCCCCGCCACCGCCCTTGATCAGCCGCCCGGCATCGTCCACCTCGTCGGCCCCATCAACAGTCAGGTGGATGCGGTCGACCTGCTCGACCGGGATCAGCGGCACGCCATGGGCCTCCGCGAGGCGCCGGGTCTGCTCACTCGTCGGCACGCCGCGCACCACCAGCCCGTCAGCCACCTCGTCGGCAAGCAGTTCGATGAAATGACGCGCCGTCGAGCCGGTGCCGAGGCCGAGCGTCATACCGTCCTCCACATGATCGAGCGCGCAGGCCGCCGCATTGCGTTTCTCAAGCTCGCCTGTCATCGCCCATGCTCCGTGTCATGTCAGGACTGCCCGCCCTTGAGCGCTGCCATGCGCGCTCTGTAGCTGATCGCCCAGCCGGGCTTTTCCACCTGCCGGCTGCGGCCAAGCGCGAGGGCGTCGGCGGCGACATCCTCCGTGATCACGCTGCCCGAGGCCACATAGGCCCCGGCGCCGATCCGCACCGGCGCAATGAGGGCTGAATTGGAGCCGACGAACGCGCCGTCGCCGACATGGGTCTGATGCTTCATGTGGCCATCATAATTGCAGAAGATCGTCCCGGCACCAAGATTGGCATTGGAACCGACCGATCCGTCACCGAGATAGGCGAGATGGTTGGCCTTGGCGCCGGCGGCCATGCGGACATTCTTCACCTCGACGAAATTTCCGACGCGGACCGCTTCGCCGAGTTCCGCGCCGGGCCGCAGGCGGGCAAACGGGCCGACCACCGCGCCGGCCCCGACCACCGCACCCTCCAGGTGACAGTGGGCCCGGATTGTCGCGCCCGCCGCGATGCGCACACCGGGGCCGAAGACCACGTGCGGCTCGATCGTCACGTCGCGGCCAATCTCGGTATCATGGGCGAGAAACACCGTCTCGGGCGCCACCATGGTCACGCCCGCCTTCATCAGAGCGGTGCGCCGGCGGGCCTGAAAGGCGGCCTCGGCGGCGGCGAGTTCCACCCGCGAATTGACGCCGAGAACGTCAGCCTCCGGGCAGCGCACCGCCGCACAGCGCGCCCCTTCGCCGCGGGCCAGCGCAACGATGTCAGTGAGATAGTACTCGCCCTTGGCGTTGTCATTGGTCACCTGCGAGAGCAGCGTGAACATCCGCTCCGCCCGGGCCGCCATGACGCCGGAATTGCACAGCCGCACGGCCAGTTCCTGCGGTCCAGCCTCGCGCGCCTCTATGATCGCCTCCAGGTTTCCGGTGCCATCGGTCATCAGCCGGCCATAGGCGCCCGGCTCATCCGTCTCGAAGCCCAGCACACCTACCGCCGCGCCATCTGCCAGCTCCGCGAACAGCGCCTCCACCGATGGCGGCCCGATCAGGGGCGTGTCGCCATACAGCACGACAAGATCGCCATCGAAGCCGGCCAGCTGCGCCTCGGCAGCGCGCACCGCATGGCCGGTGCCGAGCGGCGGGTCCTGGATCGCGACAGCACCAGCGCCGAGGCTGGCGCGCACATGGGCCTGGACATCGCCATGGGCCGGGTTGCAGACCACGACAATGCGCGCGCACCCGACCGAAGCGGCCAGCGCGACCGACCAGTCGAGCATCGCCCGCCCGCCGACAGGATGCATCACCTTCGGCAGGTCCGATTGCATTCGGGTGCCCTGGCCGGCTGCAAGGATAATCGCGGCGCGTTTCATGTGATTCATCCCTCGCGATGACACGCAAACGCGTCTAGACGAAGCCGCGCACGGTTGCACCCCCATTCCCGCCCTGCCCCTCAGGAGAAGCGCCCCCGATGACCCCCGACCTCAGCGGCTGGACCGTCGCGTTCGACCTTGACGGGACGCTGGTGGACACCGCGCCGGACCTGCTGGGCGCGCTGAACCATGTGCTTGCAGGGGTCGGCCTTGCGGCGGTCGGCCCGGACGACATTCGCACCCTGATCGGCCATGGCGCCCGGGCGATGCTGCGCCACGGCCTCGCTGCGCAGGGCGCCGAGCCGGCCCGTGCCGATGGCGATGACCTGTTTGACGCGTTCATCGACCACTACACGGCTCATATTGCCGATCACAGCCATCCCTTTGACGGCGTGCAGGCAGCGCTCGATGCCCTCGCGGCCGCCGGCGCGACCCTATCGGTCTGCACCAACAAGCGCCAGTGCCTGGCCGAACAGCTGCTTGAGACCCTCGGCCTGACCCACCGCTTTGCGGCGATTGTCGGCGCCGACAGCGTGCCGGCGAAGAAGCCCGATGGCGGCCATGTGCGTGCCGCCGTCGAACGGGCCGGCGGCGCCATGGAGCGGGCCCTGCTCATCGGCGACAGCCGCACAGATGAAAGGGCAGCCCGCGACGCCGGGCTGCCCTTCATCTTTGTCACATTCGGCTATGAAGCCGCCTCTCCGGGGGACATCACATGCTCAGCCCGGATTGCCCATTACCGCGAACTCGTCCCGGCAATTGCCCGCCTTGTCGGCTAGGCCGCAACGCTGTTTGTCGGGCGATAGGTCTGTCGCTGGGAGGCCACCTCATTGGGCGCACGCCGGCGCGGCATGCCGTTCACCATGTTCGAACGAACATCGGTCCGGGCGCTGCGCATCGCGGCCACAAAGCCCGCCTCGATCAGCTCGATGTCGACCTCATAACCACGCTCGGCCCAGTAGGCACAGATTTTTTCCCTCAGGCGACGCGCGCCATCCTTGTCACACCAGTCTTTCATTTCGGTCTCCAGGCTTTGTTCATTACCACTGGGCGCCCTTTCCGAACGCCCCGCTGCCTGTCCTCTTTGCTTGAACGCAGACCGTTGGTGGCCTGTCTCTGATATGACACATAGATGACGTCGGCAGCGGATTTCTCAAGAGGGCCGGTCGAACAGGCGCGCTGAACCTGAACGCGGCTGAACGATTGTTCAGAATGAACCGCCGTTCAGGTTCCACCTTGCGCCTCAATGCCCGCCGGACGACGTGCAGTTTCTTCTGCATTTTCGATTTGACTGCTCACGAAATCGCACCGCTCCCGACACATTCCTGCCATCCGTTGCACGAATTTGCGATACGCCTATTCGCTATTGCATAGCTCTCGCGGCATATCGGGCTGTATCAGTGCCCTTGACCCCCTCCCCGCGCCCACCTAATCGGGCAGGCTTGGCTGGGGCGATTAGCTCAGCGGGAGAGCACTGCCTTCACACGGCAGGGGTCACTGGTTCAATCCCAGTATCGCCCACCAGCCCCCCACCGCGGTCAGCGCCCCATTCGACACCCCCCCTGGCCCGCTACCCCTGCATCCCAGCCCGATCGGGCATCACACGGCCGGACACCATCCTTCTCGCATCTGGAGACGATCCGCGCACCCGGCCCGGTTTGGCCCTGTGGCGGCGCCCGACCGAATGGACCCATCGCGCCGCAGCAGATCTTTGTTGTCACGCGTTTCCGGAGGGCAAAGCGGCTCGCCGCTGACCTAAAATTTCGACCATATGGCGCGTCCGCACTGGACTTCCCCGGCTTTATGGGCACGACAGTCGCCGAACCACAGTTGCAGCACAACCGTTGCATTACGACAGTCGAAAAAGTCTGGCGGGACCGTCCGGCTTACTCGGGGGATCGCGATCCATGACAACCACGCCCGTCACCTGGCTTGATGCCGCAACGGCCAATTCCATCACCGCCGGAACCCAGTCGGGCGCCCGGATAATCCAACTGGCCAATGGGAACCTGCTGGTCGTCTGGACCGATGACGACACGGGTGCCGGGCCGGCAGCAGGCACTGACCTGGTCGCCCGCCTGTTCGACCCGCTCGGCCAGCCGATCGGCGCCAGCTTCCAGATGAACGGCTTTGCAGATGACAATGAAAGCGGCGTCAGCCTGCACGCCCTGCCCGCCGGCGGCTTCGTCGCCGCCTATGCCGATGCCGACGACCTCAATGGCGCAGCGACCAATGCCACGCAGATCCGCTTGCAGTTCTACACCGCAGACGGGACGCCGACGGCCCTGCTCACGGCAGCTTCCGACGCCTCGGCCAGCGCGCCCAATGTCCGCCAGCCCGGCGTCGCCGCAGCCAGTGACAGCTCAACCCTCATCGCCTGGATCGAGGACGATGCCACCGGCTCGCTGAAATACCGCATCGCCAACCCGCTGGCCTGGCAATTGGCCAGCGAGCAGACCCTGCTCACCGAGACCGGCGCCATCGCCGGCTTCGACATCGCCGTGCTCGCGGCCGGGACCTATGCCATTGCCACGGCCAGCACCCCCACCGGCGGTGACCAGCGCATCACTGTCGCGATCGTGGATGCCGCCGGCACGGTGCTGACCGCGCCGACCATGGTGGCCGGCACCGATGCCAACACAGACGCCGATTTCGCCCCCAGCATCACCGCGCTCTCCGGCGGCGGCTTTGTCATCGCCTGGACCCGCGATGATGGCGCCGACCCGTTGATCGTCTACCGTGTGTTCGACGCTTCCGGCAGCGACACGGGCGGCGGCAGCCTCGGCTCGCCCGGTGCCGGTGTCAGCGACGCGCAGCTCATTGCCCTTGGCGATGGCGGCTTCCTCGTGACCTATACCGATGCCACGACCGGAGATCTCACCGCCCAGCGCTATGACGCCAGTGGCCTTGCCGTCGCCGGCGCATTCGTCTTCAACACCGCGGCCGGCAGCGATGTCAGCGCCACCGAAATGGCTGATGGGCGGGTCGCCCTGACCTGGAGCGAGGGCGGCGACATCCGGCTGGAGTTGCTCGACACACGCGACAGCGCCAATGGCGCCGCCGTCTATACACCAACCGGCTACCAGGTCGGCACCATTGGCGATGACACCCTGACCGGCGATGCCGCTGCCGGCGTGGTTGACAGCTATGACGGCAATGATCTCGTCACTGCCGGCACCGGCGGGCAGGCGATCGCGCTCGGCGATGGCGACGACACCCTTGCCGTCATCGGCGGCATTGATGGCGACAGCTTCGATGGCGGCGCCGGCACCGACGTCCTCGACTTCAGCGCCTCCAGCCTCGCAGGTGGCGCGTTCCGCCTCGATGTCGGCCTGATCCAGAGCCTCGCTGGCGGGCCGTTCGAACTGGTCAGCGGCTTTGAGACCCTGATCGCCACCGGTCTGGCCGACCGCGTCGACACCGGCTGGGGCGCCACCACCATTGAGGGCGGCGCCGGCAATGACACGCTCGTCAGTGCCACCGGCGGCAGCGACCGCCTCGACGGCGGCGATGACAACGACCGCCTCGTCTCCGGCGACGATGCCGGGACCGACACCCTGCTCGGCGGCGCCGGCAATGACACACTCGTCCATGACGGGCTCGGCGCGGCGATCACCGATGGCGGCGCCGGCGATGACTGGCTTGTTGTCAACACGCCGGCGACCGGCGACAGCCATGATGGCGGCGCCGACACGGACACCCTCGACCTCGTCAGCTGGGCGGGCTCGGGCGTGGCCATCGACTTCTCCACGGGCAGTGCCACGGTCGACGGTGCGAGCTTCACCGGGTTCGAGAACATTCTCGACGGCGCCGGCTCGAACATGGTCACCGGCGACGCCGGTGCCAATCTGATCGACGGGACCGAAGGCCGCGACACCCTGTCTGGCCTTGGCGGCGACGACACCCTGATCATCGGCGGCGACAATTCCTCCCTCGATGGCGGCGAGGGTGATGACCTGCTGATAATCGGCAGCGGCACCGCAGAGGTGACCGGTGGCCTCGGCGACGATGTGTTCGAACTGATTGACGGGACCGGGCCCTATTTCGGCAACATTCGCGGCGATGAGGGGTATGACATCATCCGGCTGCGCGGCACCGGGCTGTTCGACCTTGACGCACAAATCCTCGATCTGTTCTTCATCGAGGAAATCCACTTCGCCGCCGGCGACACTCCGGGAGACACCACCGTCGCGATCGGCGCTCAGGAGGTCGCCTTCAACGAGATCGTCGAGACGGCCGTGTTCCGCGGAAATCCCGACGCGAATTCGACCGAGACCATCGAAATCCGGATGAATGCCGTCACGGTGATCGACTTCACGGGATTCCAGTTCGTGGACTGGGACCCTGGCCGGGAATGGGTGTACATCTTCGGCGATGACCAGAGCGAGGGCATCACCGGGACGATAATCAACGATATCATCTCCGGCGGCGTGGGCTTTGACGTCATCGATGGCGCCGATGGCGATGACACCATCGAAGGCGGCGCCAATGCCGACACGCTGACCGGTGGCGCCGGCATGGATGTGCTGAGTTATGCCGGCAGCACGCTTGCCGTGATTGTCGACCTGGCGCTCTCGACCGCAACCGGCGGCGATGCGACCGGCGATGTCGTCTCCGGGTTCGAGGGCGCCGAAGGCAGCGCCTTCGCCGACAGCCTGACTGGCGCGGCCACCGACACAATCCTGCGCGGCGGCGATGGCGATGACACCCTCACCGATGACAGCGGCGCCGACACCGTCGACGGCGGCACCGGAGCAGACCTCATCGACACCGGGGTCGGCCGCGATGTCATCACCGGCGGCGATGGCGAAGACACCATCAATGCCGGCGAGGGATTCGACACCATTGATGGCGGTGCAGGCGATGACAGCATCCTTGCCGGCAACGGCGCCGACGTGATCACCGGCGGCGACGGCAACGACACCGTCCTGGGCGAGGACAAGAATGATACGATCGATGGCGGCGAGGGCAATGACAGCCTCGATGGCGGCAATGGCGATGACAGCGTGCAGGGGGGTGGCGGCGACGACTTTGTCTTGTCCGGCGCCGGCAATGACACGCTGGAGGGCAATGACGGTGCCGATACCCTCCTGTCCGAGACCGGCAATGACCTGCTGTTCGGCGGGCTTGGCGACGACCTTCTGAACGGCGGCAACAATGCAGACACCCTTGATGGCGGCGACGGCGAGGACAGAGTGTTTGGCGGCGCCGGCGAGGACAGCCTGATCGGCGGCGCCGGCAATGATACCTTGGTCGGCGGCGAGAGCGAGAGCGCCGACACGCTTGAAGGCGGCGAGGGCGATGACATCCTGCTCGGCCAGGAGGGCGAGGACCTGCTGCTTGGCGAGGGCGGCAATGACCGCCTGTCGGGCGGCTCCCAGTCCGACTGGCTCGTCGGCGGCGATGGCAATGACATCCTTCTCGGCGGCGGGGGCTTCGACACCATGGAAGGCGGCGCTGGCAATGACACCTACACCGGCGCGGGACAGGCTGACCTGTTCGTGTTCTCCGGCGCCTTTGGCACCGACATCATCACCGATTTCGCTGCCACCTCGGACGCGGAGAAGATCGACCTGCAGGGCGTGTCGGCCATCACAGACATCACCGACCTGATCACCAGCCACCTCACCCAGGTGGGCCTCGATGCCGTGATCGATGACGGGCTCGGCAACACGATCACGCTGCAGAATGTCGATATTGCCGATCTCGGAGACCTCGATTTCCTGTTCGCGGCGCCGCCGGAATTGCCCGCTTCCAATGAGGCGGATGGCTGGAGCGGCCTTGGCTGAGGACGCGGGCGGGCCCCTTTCAACCCGCCCCCAGCCCTGAGCCCGATCCATCGCGAAGCCAAAGGCGAAGCAGGCGATCAAACAGGAATGGTGCCGCAAGAGCGACACACCCCGATCCGAACCCCAGCCCTGAGCCCGATCCATCGCGAAGCCAAAGGCGAAGCGGGCGATCAAACAGGAATGGTGCGGATGGAGGGACTCGAACCCCCACGCCTTGCGGCACTGGAACCTAAATCCAGCGCGTCTACCGGTTCCGCCACATCCGCTGCCGGCTGCTTGTTATGGGGCCATGAACGGGCGGCGACAAGGCCGGGCCAGGGCCGGCCCGTGCAGCGCGATTTCGCTTGAGCCGGGCTGCGCTTTGCGCGAAGGTTCGGCATGTCGATGGGGTTTCCCGGTGAGGGGGAGGCCGGCGGCTGGGGATTGACTGGTGGGCTGCCCTGGCCGTGGCGGTAGCCTGCGCCAATCGGGGAGTGGGACCAATGAGCCAGTGGGATGACTTTCTCTACCTGAGCGCAGCGCTGCGCCCGGAGGATGACGGGCTGCGTGCCCTTAACTCCGGACCGGGCGAGGGCGAAAGCCTGGTGCCGGGAGAGGACTATGTCCGCTTCACCATCCTGTCGCAGCGCCTGCACACCAAGGGGTTCATGCAGACCTTCTACCCGGCGGTGCACTTCCGCGCCTTTGCCCGCGGCGATCTCGACTTCCAGACCCTTGTCGCGCCGGAATTCCTCGGCAGCGTCTCCAGGTCGGGCCTCGACCGGGTGCTGCAGCGCGAGCAGTCGGTACTCGGCCCGGTGCCCTTCCGCGGCGACCTGCAGCTGGAATTCGGTCTGTTCGCCGCCGAGGCGCGCGACGAGCTGGGCCAGATGCTGTCCATGCTGAGCGAGATTTCCGCCCACGCCAATGTGCCCTTCGTCAGCACGGCCCTGCCCTTTGCGACGCTCCTGAAATCGGGTATCGACAAGGTATTCGGCACCGATGAGGGCTTCAAGCTTGAGGTCGGCTATCGCGGCTCCCTGCGCACGCGCTCCCAGGCCGGCGTGTTTGCGGTGATCTTCAACCGCAAGGCCGGTCTCAGCGACACCGATCTCTACCTCAATGCCGGCCATGTCCTCGTCAACGCACAGGGGCGGCCCGTGCGCAAGGCGCCTTATATCGTCTTCGAGATCGAGCGGATGCACGAGCGCCGTGACTGGATGTTTGCCCCCGACCTGCAGGAGCCCTGGGCGATCGTGCGCGAAGCCGGCGTGACCGGCGACCTCGACACCTTCGAGGCCGCGATCGGCCGCTTCAAGCGGGCCTGCGAGACCAGCCTCGACCTCTGCCGTCCGCAGGCGAAGCTGCTGCAGGACTTCGCTGACGAGGTCGCCCAGTCGGCCACCGAGAGTTATTCGCGCTATGAGAGCTTCGGCGAGGAGGCGCGCTCCAGCTTCGACCCCGGCCTGCTCGAGGACGCCTTCGACCAGGTCTTCCTCCCAACGGAGGCCCGCGCGGAAGACGAGACCGAGACCGGGGCACCGGCCTATGAATCCCTCAGCCTCATCGAGCCTGCCGTCAGGGGCATCGCCGCGCGCGGGGCGGTCCGGCTGGGCAACCGCATCTTCCAAAAGAAGAAGGCCATCGCCGCCAAGGTGCCGCCACCGCCACACGAGGGGGGCGAGAGCGACGAGGACGAGGCGGGCTCCGGCGGCCTGCCCGCTGCTTTCGAACGCGCGCTGGACTTCGTGCTGCGCTGGGAGGGCGGCTTCGTCAACGACCCGGACGACCCGGGCGGCGCCACCAATATGGGCGTCACCCAGGCGACCTATGACCGCTGGCGCAACAGGAAGGGCAAGCACTGGGCCGATGTGCGCCAGATCACCCATGAGGAGGTGCGCCAGATCTATTTTGAGGACTACTGGACGCCGGTGGTGCGCCCCCGCTGGCCGGGCCGGATCGCCACCGTGCTGTTCGACACCGCGATCAACATGGGCCCGCGCCGGGGAATCAAGATCCTGCAGGAAGCGATCAACCGCGTGCTCGACGGGACCGCGCTCATCTGCGACGGGATTTCCGGACGCCAGACCGAACAGGCCATGCGCGAGTGCCTGAGCCAGGGTCCCGGCCTGATCGACCGCCTCCTCGACGCCTATCTCGACATCCGCCGCGGCGTCTATCACGCGATCGTCGAGCGGCGTCCGTCAAGCCGCAAATTCCTGCGCGGCTGGCTGAACCGGGTCCGCGACCTGGAGAACCATGTGAAGGGCGGACCGCGCTTTGAATCGACCGGCGAGGGCATCACCGCCGAACCGACGCGGCGCATTGCCGACCTCGGACCGGACGAGCCATTGGAAGCCCCGGTGCCGGCCGACAAGCGCGGGCGCAGCGCCGGCCCGGTCTATGAGGCGGTCGCGGCCCTGACGAAGGAGGACATCGCCGCGCGGATCGAGGCCCTGCACGCAGAGGACACCGAAAGCGGGCGCTATGGCGCCGCGCTCGACCTCATGGTCGACCTCATGAATGCCGACATGGACGGGCGGGCGGGCGCCATCGCCAACGTCCTCACATCGCTGCGCGATGCCCGCGAGTTCGACCTGCTGCACGCCATGGCCCTGGTGGCGGAGGACATGCGCGAGGTGCGCGCCTCCGCCCGGCGCTTCAAGGCGCAGGCGCTGATCGAGCTTGGCCTCTATGACGAGGCGCTGCGCACGCTTGACCGGATCATCGATGAGGACCGCGACAATGATGGCGAGGTGCTGCAGGCCCGCGGCCTGCGCGGGCGTGTCTACAAGGACCTCTATATCGACGCGGAGACCGGCGGCGATGCGGCCTTCCTCGACAAGGCGGTCACCGCCTATCTCGAGCCATTCCGCGAGGTCCCGGCCGACCGCCAGGGCGAGCGCATCTGGCATGGCGTCAACGCCCTCGCCATGCTGACGCGCGCTGACCGGGACGCGCTGACCGTGCGGCCGATGGAAGACCGCGCAGCGCTGGCCCGGCGGGTGATCGAGGTGGCCGACGAGAACATCGCCGCGGCCGAGAGCCCGGCTAAGGCCGCCTGGGACATGGCCTCAGCCGCCGAGGCCCACCTCGCGCTGGAGGACTGGGAGGCCGCCGAGCAGCGCCTTGCCGATTATATCGAAGCCAGCAAGACGCCGTTCCAGCTCGCCGGTACCCTCCGCCAGCTGAAACAGGTCTGGCAGCTTGAGCGCGCCGACGCCCCGCCGGAAGCGCGGGAACTGGTGACCGCGCTGAAGATCGCCCTGATGGGCCTGCCGGGCGCGGGCGTCGACCTGACCGAGGCCGAATTTGAATCCATCCGGACCAGCGACGTGGAGGCCATGCGCGCCCGCCACCCTGTCCTCCGGGCCGCCAGCCCGGTCTTCGAGGCGGTGATTGACGGAATCCAGGTGACCGAGTTTGAATGGGTCAAGCGGCTCGTCGAGCTCGGCGCCGCGATCGCGCGGATCGATTCCGACAAGGGCAATCCCAAGGGCACCGGCTTCCTCGTCGATGGCGGTGCCCTCTGGGAGGACTGGGCCGGCCTGCCGGTTGTCCTCACCAATGAGCACGTGGTCAGCCCGCGTCCGCGCAGGGACGAGCTCAGCTGGAAGGGGACAAGGGTCAACTTCACCAAGGCGCCCGCCCGCGACCGCCTGCGGGTCGAAGGCCTGCTCTGGTCCTCGCCACGGGACAAGCATGATGTCTCTGTCCTGCAGCTGGAACGGATGCCGGAGGGGGTTACCCCCCTGCGCCTGCCTCCACTCGCGAGCACATACTGGAGAGCGGAGACCAGGGAGGTTACCGTGATCGGCCATCCCGGCGGCCGCGAGCTGTCGCTCGCCATCCGCAATCTGCGGCTTGAGGATCACAACGCCCCCGGCCAGGACACCGCGCCGGATCCGGTCCTCCTGCGTTACAAGGCCTCCACCGAGGGCGGCAATTCCGGCAGCCCGGTGTTCGACTGGGAAACGCTCGACCTGATCGGCATCCACCACGCCTGGTTCGACCGCTGCGAGCGCCTGCGCAAGCCGGAATCGGTGGACGAGACGCCGACCGCCTTCGAAAAGGCCGGCAGCCGCTACCGCAAGCGCAAGCCGAAGGCCGGTGCTGAACGGTCAGGTCTGTCCAGTGACCTCATTCTCGACGCCAATGAGGGCATCTGGCTGCCGTCGATCCAGCGCGCCATCCATGCCTCGGGCGGCATGGCACCGGCCTAGCCACTGAGAGCGGCCCTCGATCGCGGGGGCCGAGGGCGAAACCCGTCTAGCGCCGCGCCGTGTAGAGGCCGGCAAGGATGCCCGGCAGAGCCTCGGGCAGGTCCTCGGCGATCAACCCCGGCCCGAGCCGCCGTCCGGCCTCGCCATGCATCCAGGCCGCAGCGGCCGCGGCGGCGTGCGGCGCCACGCCCTGCGCCATCAGTCCGCCAAGGATGCCGGCGAGTACGTCGCCCGACCCGGCGGTGGCAAGAAACGGCGTCGCATGGCGGCTGGCGACGATCGCCTCGCCGGGCGTCGCCACCAGCGTCACCGCGCCCTTCAGCAGCACGGTGCAGCCCGCCCGCCCCGCCGCAGCCGCCAGCGCATCAGCCCGGGCCTGCAGCGCGTCCGTCGCCGGCGCCTCACCGAACAGGCGACGGAATTCGCCCGCATGGGGTGTCAGCACGCAGGCCGGATGCAGCGCCGCCCATAGCGTCTGCGGATCGTCCTCAAACGCGGTCAGCGCGTCGGCATCGAGCACGGCCGGCCCGCCGCACGCCAGGATGGCCAGGACATTCACCCGCGTCGCCGCATCCACCCCGGCGGCCGGGCCAATCACGCACCCGGCTCCTCCGGCCAGCGCCTCACCCAAAGCGTCGGGCCCGTCAAACGCGCGGACCATCACTGCCGTCACATGGGCGGCATTGACCAGCAAGGCCGAGGGCGGACTGAGAAGGGTCACCAGTCCGGCGCCAACCCTCAGACCCGCACGGGCCGCGAGGCGCGCCGCGCCCGTGTCCGCCGGCCCGCCGGTGACGCAGTAGAGCGCACCGCGCGCATGCTTGTGGGTATCGCCCTCCGGAAAGGGCAGCGCGTCCAGCCACAGGGGCGGCGCATTCTCCACCAGGTGCAGCGGTGCACCGGTCACAGCACGCGCGTTGCCGCTTCGCTGCCCCGTTCGATCACGGTCAGCCCGGCGCCGGTGCGTCCGAGCCGGGTCAGGCTGCAATGGCCCGGACGGAAGACGATGACATCGTCCACCCCCTCCAGCGCGCCGACAATGGCGTTGATGGCCACGAAATGGCTGAACACCGCCGTCCCGTCCGGCAGGGCCGAGACCGCCTCAACCGCCGCATGCCGCCACCCGGCAAGTTCTGCCCCTGCGTCGGCCCAGGTGCCGGCCATGACGCCCCGCAGCCAGGCGACGCGGTCCGCCACCGCCTCCGGCGTGCCCACCTCCGATACCGCCTCCAGAACTTCAGGCGAAACGCTCAGCGCGGCGGCAAATGGCGCAGCGGTCTCGCGGCAGCGCTGCATCGGGCTCGTCACCACGCCAGAGAAACCAAGCGCTGACACCGCCTGCGCAACCGCCTCCGCCTGCCGCCGGCCAAGGTCGGACAGGCCGGGATCGGCGGCATCACCCCAGCCGGCGGCCGGTTCGCCATGGCGGATCAGAGCAATCATTCACGGCACGCTAACACCGCCGATCCGGCCGGACAATCCGGTCCTTGCGAGCGCCGGTTGCGCAGGGCCTGGGCAATACTGCCCAAAACCTTGTCATTCATGCGCGGCGTCCGGGCGCGCTACACTGGCACCTTTCCAGTCCCCCCGAAACACGCCTAGGGTCGAGTCATTGCTCATCAAGCGTCGGGAGGCCCGGGTGAAGAAAATCGAAGCGATCGTGAAGCCCTTCAAGCTGGACGATGTGAAGGAGGCGCTGCACGAGATCGGCCTTCAGGGCATGACCGTACTGGAAGCAAAGGGCTTTGGCCGGCAGCGCGGCCATACCGAACTCTACCGCGGAGCCGAATATGTGGTCGATTTCCTGCCCAAGCTGAAGATCGAGATCATCATTCCCGATGACGCTGTCGAGCGGGCAGTCGAGGCCATCCTCAAGGCGGCCCAGACCGGCAAGATCGGCGATGGCAAGATCTTCGTTTCCGATATCGCCGAAGCGATCCGCATCCGCACCGGGGAGACCGGTAACCAGGCACTCTGAGGCGCCATCCACAGGGTCTGCACAGCCGCTCACTGGCAGGCGGGCACCAATTCCATCTAACCTGCGGCGAGGGGGCGTCCTGCCGCGAGCCACCCCGCACCATTGCTAACGAACACTGGAGGGCAATCCATGTCAGACGAGATGCTCACTCTGATCAAGGAGCAGTCGGTCGAGTATGTCGACCTGCGCTTTACCGATCCGCGCGGCAAGCTGCAGCATGTGACGTTCGATAAGTCGATGGTCGATGCCGATTTCTTCAATGATGGCGTCATGTTCGACGGCTCCTCGATTTCCGGCTGGAAGGCCATCAATGAGTCCGACATGACCCTGAAGCCGGACCCGGCCGCCGCCCACATTGATCCGTTCTACCAGCAGACCACTCTGGCGATCATGTGCGACGTCCTCGATCCGATGACCGGCCAGCCCTATAACCGCGACCCGCGCACCACGGCCAAGAAGGCCGAGGCCTATCTGCGCGCAAGCGGCGTTGGCACCGATGCATTCTTCGGCCCGGAAGCGGAGTTCTTCGTCTTCGACGATGTGCGCTGGTCGACCGCGCCGCATGATACCGGCTATGCGTTCGACTCAGTGGAACTGCCGGCGAACACGGGCAAGCGCTATCCTGAAGGAAATATGGGCCACCGGCCCGGGCCGAAGGGTGGCTACTTCCCGGTGCCACCAGTCGATTCCGAACAGGACATGCGCTCTGAAATGCTGGCTGTCATGACCGAGATCGGGCTTGAGCCGGAAAAACACCACCATGAGGTCGCACCGGCGCAGCATGAACTCGGCATGAAATTCTCAACCCTCACGGTGATGGCGGACCGGCTGCAACTCTACAAATACATCATCCAGAACGTCGCCGGATCCTACGGCAAGACAGCAACCTTCATGCCCAAACCCATGTTCGCCGACAATGGCTCGGGCATGCACGTCCACCAGTCGATCTGGAACGGAAACACGCCCCTGTTTGCCGGCGACCGCTATGCCGACCTCTCCGAGACCTGCCTGCACTATATCGGCGGCATCCTGAAGCACGCCAAGGCGATCAACGCCTTCTCCAACGCCACCACCAACAGCTACAAGCGACTGGTCCCGGGCTATGAGGCGCCGGTCCTGCTTGCCTATTCTGCCCGCAACCGTTCCGCCTCGGTGCGCATCCCCTATGCGCCGAGCCCGAAGGGAAAGCGCCTGGAGACCCGCTTCCCGGACGCAGCCGGCAATCCCTATTTCACCTTTACCGCACTGCTGATGGCCGGTCTCGACGGCATCGAGAACCAGATCCATCCGGGCGAGGCGATGGACAAGGACCTCTACGCCCTGCCGCCGGAGGAGTTGAAGGATATTCCGACCGTCTGCGCGTCCCTGCGCGAGGCGCTGATGTCGCTGGATGCCGACCGCGCCTTCCTGAAAAAGGGCGGCGTCATGGATGACGACCAGATCGACGCCTATATCGAACTGAAGATGGAAGAGGTCATGCGCTTCGAGACCCATCCCCACCCAGTCGAGTTCGACATGTACTACAAGTGTTAGGGTCCCCCTGGGAACCTGGCCAGAAGGCCCCGCCGGTTCAGTCCCCTTGCCGGCGGGGCTTTTTCATGCCGGCCGGCTGACAGGCGCCGCGATTTCGCCCAAACAGTCGGCCACACCCATGCCGGACCGCCTTCAGGGGGGATGACTGGCCGATGGCCGCTCAGATGTTCATTTTCTGGGGCAGTTTCGCCTACCTGCCCTTTGCCGGGCTGTGCCTGTGGCTGGTGAGACGCGGCCGGGGCGTCGTGCGCTGGGCGGCCCTGTTCGCCCTCATCGCCACCAGCGTGCTCGCCTATGCCCGCTTCGTCGAGCCACGCCTCCTGACCGTCAAGGACACCGTCATCGCCCTGCCCGGTAGCGAGATCCTTTCGGCCCCGCGCACCCTTCGCATCGCCCTCGTCAGCGACACCCATTACGGCGTCTACGCCCACGCCATGCCGATGCGCCGGATTGTCGACACCCTAGCCGAACAGGACCTCGACGCGGTCTTCCTGGCCGGTGACTTCGTCTATTATGCCGGCGCAGAGGGCCTGGCGCCGCATGTGGCGCCGCTGGCGGAGCTGGACATCCCGGTGTTCGCCGTGCTCGGCAATCATGATGTCGGCTTTCCCGGACCCGACGCCACGCTCGCTGTCCTCGGCGGCCTGACCCGCACTGGCGTCACAATCCTCGACAACCGCGCCGCGCGCGTTGACCTTGGCGGCCATGACGTGGTGGTAGCCGGCGCCTCCGACCTCTGGCAGGGTCGCCAGTCCTTTGACTTTGCCGTCGACCTGCCGGACCGGCCGGTCATCCTGCTCGCTCACAATCCCGACACCGCGCTCAGCGTGCCCCAGAGCCTTGACTATGACATCCTGCTGGCCGGCCACACCCATGGCGGCCAGATACGCCTGCCCTTTCTGTTCACCCGCGCCATCCCGACACGCTGGCCCTTCGACAAGGGGCTGCACACCTTCCCTTCGGAGAATGGCGAGCGGCCGGTCTATGTCACGCCCGGCACCGGCATGGTCGGCCTGCCCCTGCGCTTCCTGATGCCGCCGCAGGTCGATATCCTCACCCTCCAGCTTCCGCCCGAGCCA
>CAYPQD010000006.1:6113-12174 GCA_964412785.1 uncultured Hyphomonadaceae bacterium | reverse complement strand
CTTCCTGATGCCGCCGCAGGTCGATATCCTCACCCTCCAGCTTCCGCCCGAGCCAATGAATGAGCCGGTGAATGAGCCGTCGCCCGCCGATCAAGTCACCGCCGAACCCCAGGGCGGTTAATGGCCTGTTAAGTGACTTGCCTGCCGGTGACAGCCGGCCTGTTCCGCTCCGCTGCCGCCATGCTAGACGCTGCCCCAAGGGAGACCCGATTGTCTTCATCCAACCAAGCAAAGCTTTTCGACACCATGAGCGAGGACGCAGCGGGCTATTCCGCAAAGGACATCGAGGTCCTGGAAGGCCTCGAACCGGTACGCAAACGACCGGGCATGTATATCGGAGGCACCGATGAGCGCGCCTATCACCACCTGTTCGCCGAGGTCCTGGACAACTCCATGGACGAGGCGACCGCCGGCCATGCCAGCCGCATCGAGGTGCACCTGTCAGCCGACAATGTCCTCACCGTGACCGACAATGGCCGCGGCATTCCGGTCGATCCCCACCCGAAATTCCCGGAAAAATCCGCGCTGGAAGTGATCATGACGACGCTTCACGCCGGCGGGAAGTTCTCCGACAAGGCGTATGAGACCGCCGGCGGCCTGCACGGTGTCGGCGTCTCGGTGGTCAACGCCCTGTCAGAACGCGTCGAGGTCGAGGTCGCCCGCGGCCGCCAGCTCTATATCCAGGCGTTCGAGCGCGGCCGCCCCGTCGCCCCGCTCACCAATTCCGGCCCGGCGCCGAACCGGCGCGGCACCACCGTGCGCTTCCGCCCGGACCCGGAGATTTTCGGGCCCAAGCTCCGCTTCAAGCCAGCCCGCCTGTTCCAGATGACGCGCTCCAAGGCGTATCTCTACCGCGGCGTCGAGGTGCGCTGGTCATGTGCGCCGGAGCTCCTGCCAGAAGACAGCAAGGTGCCGGCCGAGGCGGTCCTCTCCTACCCCAACGGCCTGGCCGACCAGCTCGCGGAAGTGTTCGGCGAGCGCACCACGCTCACCGCCGAGCCCTTCACCGGCCTTGTCGGCACCGATGAGGGCAAGGTCGAATGGGCGATCGCCTGGACGCGGGCGGGCTTCGGCGATGCCGACGGTTTCACCCGCTCCTATTGCAACACCATTCCGACACCCGATGGCGGCACCCATGAGGCGGGCTTGCGCTCCGCCCTCACCAAGGGCCTGCGCAATTATGGCGAGCTGACCGGCCAGAAAAAGGCTTCGGCCATCACCGCCGATGACCTGTTCTCCCATTCCGGCCTCCTCCTCTCGGTGTTCATCCGCAACCCCGAATTCGTCGGCCAGACCAAGGACAAGCTGTCCAATACCGCCGCCTTCCGCCTTGTGGAGAACGCCGTGCGCGACCGCTTCGACCACTGGCTCGCCGGCAGCCCGAAGGAGAGCGACAAGCTGCTGCAATGGGCGATGGACCGCGCCGAGGAGCGCGCCCGCCGCCGCAAGCAGAAGGAAGTGGAGCGCAAGAGCGCGACCAAGCGCCTGCGCCTGCCCGGCAAGCTCGCCGACTGTTCCGAGCCGGGCCCGGCGGGCACCGAGCTGTTCATCGTCGAGGGCGATTCGGCCGGCGGATCGGCCAAGCAGGCGCGCGACCGCAAGACCCAGGCGATCCTGCCCCTGCGCGGCAAGATCCTGAACGTCGCCTCCGCCTCCGACGACAAGCTGATGAAGAATGCCGAGCTGTCGGACCTCGCGCTCGCCCTCGGCACCCAGCTCGGCCGGCGCTTCTCCCTTGATGACCTGCGCTATGAGCGGATCGTCATCATGACCGACGCCGATGTCGACGGCGCCCATATCGCCGCGCTCCTGATCACCTTCTTCTACCAGCAGACCCCCGGCCTGATCGAAAGCGGCCGGCTCTACATGGCGATGCCGCCGCTCTACAGGCTCTCCCACAAGGGCAAGAGCGTCTATGCCATGGATGACGCCCAGAAGGCGGAACTTCTGGAGCGTGAGTTCAGGGCGAACCAGACGGTGGAGATCTCCCGCTTCAAGGGCCTTGGCGAGATGAATCCGGGCCAGCTGAAGGAAACCACCATGGACCCGGCGACCCGCCAGATGGCGCGCGTCACCCTGCCCGACGAGATCGACAGCCTGACCGACCTCAAACCCGCCGACCTCATCGAGACGCTGATGGGCCGCAAGCCGGAACTGCGCTTCCGCTTCATCCAGGACAATGCCCGCTTCGCCGACGATCTGGATATCTGACCGCCCACCCGCCGGAAAGCGCCCCGCCCTGTCCACCGCAGAGGCGCGTGCATCATGCCAAGAGGGTTGCCGGTCTGAACGGAGGTAGCGGCATGGCCGGCGCCCTTCGGCCCGGCGGACACCTGCTCTTCACCGCCCCGGCCGGGCCCTGCACCTGGCCGGATGCCCTGACCGGCCGGGCCTCGCGCTCCCTCGGCGCGGAAGCGTACGCCCGTATCCTTCGCACGCATGGGCTTGTGGTCACCCACCGCTCCATGGACGAGGGCGGAAACACCGACCACCACGCCCGAAAATCCCGCGACGCTATGCAGGACAGGCGCCGGCCTGTCCGACCCGGTTGAGACCGCAGCCATACTGCCCGCCATGACCGCGCCCGGTGATCCCCTCGCGCCCCTCTGGCAGCTGGCCGCCCGCCTGCTGGACGGGCTTGCGGCCATCGTGCAGCGCGGAGCCCGCGCGAACCTGCGTGAGGTGCGCGCCCTGGAGGCGCTGGTGCGCCGGCTGCTTCTCGTCCGCGCGCTTAGGGACTGGTGCCCGGCGCCGCCGGCAGCCCCGCGAGCCTCCCGACCCGGCGCGAAGCCGGACCGCCAGGCCCGCTTCCGCCTGATCGAACCGGTCGCGCTCGCCCTGCACTGGGAGCGGCCGGCGCCGCGCCTGTTCCAGCCGCCCGCGCTTGCCGGCAGGGGCAGGCCGCCCGCCGACATCGCCACACGGCTTGAAGCGCTGGCCGCTGTCCTCAACGCGCCCGGCCCGCGCATCGCCGCGCTGCGCCGCTGGATGAGCCGGCGCGCCGACCCGGCCCATGCGCCGCGCGCGCCGCGCCACCGCACGCCGGCGGGCGAGGTCCTCATCTGGCCGGCGCCGCTGTCGCCCTTCCTGCGTCTCGGCGGGAAGGGCGCGGTGTTCGAGGCGCTTGCGGCTGCCAACCCCCACGCCTGGCAGGCCTGGCATGGGCGCCCCCGCGCCTCGCCGCCCGCGCCGCCGGCGAGGCCATGTCCCGCAGACCGCCCGAGCGCTGCCGCCCGCGGCGCTACATCGGCGTGCGCCGCAGTTTCAGGAGGTCGGGGAAGACCGGCTCGCGCTTCTCCGCCTTGGCGGTGAAGGCTTCCTTCATCAGGCCGGGCGAGAGCATGGAGGCGTTCCAGACGCCGATATAGTCGAGCACGTCGGCGGTGGAGTGGTCGCGGCCATAATTGATGAGGACCTTGGAACCGGTGACTGCGACCGGGTTCTTCGCGGCGATCTCCCGGGCGGTCGCCATGACATGCTCCAGCATCGCCTCCTGGCTGTCGAACACCTCGTTGACGAGGCCGATCTCCTTTGCCTTCTCCGCCGGCAGGCGGGCGCCGGTATAGGCCAGTTCCTTCACCCAGCCTTCCGGGATATAGCGCTGCAGCCGCGGGAAGGTGCCGACATCGGCGGTCATGGCGATATTGATCTCCTGGATGCAGAACCACGCATCGGCCGTGCACCAGCGGATGTCACCGGCGCAGATCATGTCGATCGCCCCGCCGATCACCCCGCCCTGGCAGGCAAACAGCACCGGCACGCGGGCCTCTTCGAGGGCGTTGAAGGAGGACTGGATCGCCCTGATGTTCGAGCGGAAGGCTTCGGCAAGCACCGCCGGATCACGCCCGGAGCCGGTCACCGCGCCGTCCTGGGAGAACACCGACAGGTCCATCCCGGCGGAGAAATGCTTGCCTGTGGAGGAGATCACAATCACCCGGGCGAGCGCCTCGCCGTCGATTTCGTGCACAATGGCGGGAAGCTCGTTCCAGAAATCCCGCGTCATCGTGTTCAGCGCGGCCCCGCGCGAGAGCTGGATGTGGGCAACCTTGTCCTCGACGGACACCTGGAAACACTCATAGGTCTTCTTCAGCATGGCGGATCCTCCGGAAATGTCAGCAAAACCTACCGCCGCAGCGGCCATCCGGCCAGCCATGACGCAGCGGGAGGCGCGCGCGCCCACTGGGCGAAGCCGCTTGACCGGGCCGCCGGCCCGCCGACATATGCGCCGCAGGCCTGAACAAGGGAGGTCGTGCATGCGTCTCGGACTGATCGGGGTTTCGGCCCTCCTCCTCCTGCCACAGGGCTGCGCGACGTCGGACGCCCAGGACATAGGCCAGATCCTCGAAGGCCTCTCCGGGCTGCAGGGCGAGACGGGTACGCCAGCCGGCCTGACAATGCTGGAGGTCGAACAGGGCCTGCGCGAGGCGCTCATCGTCGGCACCGAACGGGTCGCCCTCGACCTCGGCCGGGTGGACGGGTATTTCAGCGACCCAAATATCCGCATCCCGCTGCCGGGCACGCTCGGCGACCTGCAACAGACGTTGAAGCCGATCGGCCTGTCCGGCCCCTTCGACGAGCTGCAGCTGCGCCTCAACCGCGGCGCCGAGGCGGCGATCCCCCAGGCCAAGGCGCTGGTCATCGACGCAGTGCGCACGATCACGCTCGACGATGCCCTCGCCATCCTCAATGGCGGCGACACGGCCGCCACCGATTTCCTGCGCCAGCGCACCGAGCCGGCGCTGCGCGAGGCCCTCACCCCGCACATGCGCTCAGCGCTCTCCGCATCGGGGGCCTTCACCGCGCTGGAGGACGTCGCAGGCCGCAATGGCCTTGGCGGCCTGACCACCTCCCTCGGCGAGGATCTGACCACCCGCGCTGTCACATATGGCCTCGACGGGCTGTTCCTGTATGTCGCGGAGGAAGAGACCCGCATCCGCGACAACCCGCTTGCGCGCACCAGCGAGATCCTGCGGCGGGTGTTCGGGTCGGCGGGCTGATGCGGCGCTTCCGCTTCGAAACGGGTGAGGGCGACCTTGCCGGCATAGAGTTCGGCGACCCGGTGCGCGATTACGCCCTGGTTTGGCTGCACGCGACCGGCTTCAACGCCATGACCTACCAGTCGCTGCTTGCCCCGCTTGGCCTGCGCACGCGGGTGGCCGGCCTCGACCTGCGCGGCCATGGCCGCACCACCCTGCCCGCCGATCCGAAAACCCTGAAATCCTGGAAACGCTATCGCGACGATGTCATCGCCTGGCTGCAGGGCAACGCGCCCCAGGGCGTCGTTCTGGCCGGCCACTCCATGGGCGGGACCGTGGCCCTGATGGTCGCCGGGCGCCGGCCCGACCTCGTCAAGGGACTTGTCCTCGCCGACCCGGTGATCCTGCGCCCGCGCTTCTACATGATGCAGCACCTCGTCCCGGGCTTCCGCACCCTGACGGCCAGCAGCTCGCCGCTCGCCCGGCGCGCCCGCAAGCGCCGCGACACCTTCCCCTCTGCGGACGCCGCGCGCGAGGCCTATGGCGGACGCGCGACCTTCAAGACCTGGCGCGAGCCCTTCCTCGACGACTATCTGCTTGACGCCCTCGAGCGCGTCGACACCAACCCGCCTGACAGCCCCGACCAGACCTGGACCCTGCTGTGCCGGCCGCGCTGGGAATCGGCGACCTTCGGCGCCCAGCGCAACCGCCCCTGGGGCGCCCTGTCGAAGGTGCGCAGGCGAAAAATACCGATCACCGTCCTGCGGGCTGACCAGGGCTCGGTCCTGACCGATCGGGTGGCAACCCGGCTGCTGCGGCGCAACCCGAACATCATCATGGACCGGCGACGCGGCACCAGCCACTTCCTGCCCATGGAAGCGCCCTATGAGGTCCGCGACGTGTTGTCGGCCTATCTCTCGCGCCTCGTGGAAGGCTTCAGCCCCGAAGACGAAGGCGCCGTGAAGCGCACGCTCTAGGCACATGCCCATTTGGAACAACCGGAATTTGATGCTATTCACTATTCCATGGGACGTAACAGGGGGGACAGATCATGGTTCCGATGCCACAGGACGAGCCGGCCAAGC
>CAYPQD010000006.1:0-6013 GCA_964412785.1 uncultured Hyphomonadaceae bacterium | reverse complement strand
GCTCCCACGCCGGAGAACGGCCGCGTGGTCTATGGCAGCGACGTGCGCGCCCTGAAGAATGGCTGGGGGACCAGCGGCGCCTGTCCCCAGGCGGCGGGACTGGCCGCCCTCATGCTCGCTCTGGACACGGGGCGCTCTGCAGCCGATATTCGCAGTCTGATTGTGCGGTCCTGCGACCCGCTCGGCCTCGCCCATGAGTGCTGCGGCGCCGGGCGCATCAATTGCGAGCGCGCTGTCGCCGCCATGCTGACGAGTTGAGAGGAGCCCATGCCCGATCCCATCCGCGCCATTTCCTTTGACGGTGACGCAGCGCGCATCAAGCTCCGGATCGAGGATCTCGCCAATTTCGACGAGGTCCTCGACCTCCTGCGTCGGACCGACGGCGCCGATGTGAAGGTGGTCAATCGAAAGCGCCACACCATCGCGGCCGCGAATGTCAGCGACGCAGTCCTCGACGAGCTGCGCCGGCTTGGTGCGACCTTCGCTCCGGAACGGCGATATGACATGGAGTAAACCGGTCCTGGCAAGGCGCGGTGTAACACCACTTGCCAAGCCGGCGAATCTCGTGTTCCATGATTGTTCTCGTCATGGGTCGTGGGAGTTTTCGTGTCAGAGACCGTCCTTACCATCGGCAATGAGGCCTTCGATCTGGTCCATGCGGGCCTGTTCCTGGCCCTCATCGCCGCGATCGGCACAGCGGCCTGGCTGGTGAGTGCGCTTGCCCGGACGAGGCGTGACCATGTGTTTCGGGAAGCCCATTTCGCGGAAATGCGCGCGGCGTTGACCGAGCGGGTCGCCGATCTCGAAAGCGACCTTGAGGACGCTCGTGCGGCCCGCCATGCCCTCGACCGCGAGCTTGCCGCGGTTCAGGCCCGCAGCGAGGAGGATGAGCGGAAATTCTCGGCCATGGCGCAATCGGCGCTGCGCCAGGCCCACCAGCATTTCCTTCAGACGGCCGAAGCCACCTTCCAGCGACACCAGGAGGCGGCAAAGGGCGATCTCGGGCGCATGATCGATCCCATCGGCAAGGGCTTTGCCGAGTTCAAGGCTCGGGTGGAGGCGATCGAGAAGGTTCGCGCCGAGGACAAATCGCTGATCCAGGAACAGGTTCGCGCCGTCGCGGAGGGTCTTGCCACCCACTCCCAGACGACCGCCCGTCTGGTCAATGCCCTGTCGGCGCCCAAGGGCGGGGGGCGATGGGGTGAGACGACCCTGCGAAATGTCATGGAGCATGCTGGCCTCTCGAAATTCTGCGATTTCACCGAACAGGCCCATGACCGGGTCGAAGGCCAGAGCCTGCGCCCGGACGTGGTGATCCGCCTGCCCGGCGGGCGCGAGATTGTTGTCGATGCCAAGGTGTCCCTCGATGACTATCTCAAGGCTGTGGATGCCACCGACCCGGCAGCTCGCGCCATCCACCTGAAGGCGCATGGACGCAATATCCGCAGCCATGTCAGCAAGCTGGCCTCCAAGCCCTATCAGGCAGCCTTTTCAGACCGGGTCGACTTCGTCGCCCTGTTCATTCCCGGCGAGAATTTCTACGTCGCCGCTCTGGAGCACGAGCCGGACCTTTTCGACTATGCCGCTTCCAAGCAGGTGATTGTGGTGACGCCCTCCACCCTGCTCGCCCTCGCCAAGGCGGTCGCCTATGGCTGGCGCCAGGAACAGGCGAGTGAGAATGCCAGGCAGGCCGCCGAACTGGGCCGCGAGCTTTATGTCCGCCTGTCGACCCTCGGCGACCATCTGGGAAGGCTGGGTCAGAACCTCAACAAGGCGGTCGACAGCTACAACAAGTTCGGTGCTTCGCTGGAAAGGCGGGTCCTCAGCCAGGCGAGGCGGTTTGAGGACCTTCAGATCGCCCCGCCGGACAAGGCGATCGCCGAGCTGGAAGATATTGAATTGCGCGCCCAGCTCCCCCACGATCCGCGCGCGGGCGAAGTCGATGAAGAGGCGGCCTGAACCGGCCAGGCGTTGACGCTGGCAGGCGCCCTGCATACCTGATAGATCATGGCCCTAAGAGACATCCTCACCGTCCCGGACCCGCGCCTGAAACAGGTCTCCAGACCGGTCGAAGGGCCTGTCACCGACGCTCACAGGGCGCTCATGGATGACATGCTGGAGACCATGTATGAGGCGCCTGGCATCGGCCTTGCCGCGATCCAGGTGGGCGAACCACTGCGGATCATCGTCATGGACCTTTCAGAAGACAAGACGGCGCCGCGCTTTTTCGTCAATCCGCAGATCCTGGAGACGGTCGAGGAAACGACCCCCTTCGAGGAGGGCTGCCTGTCTGTTCCCGATGTGTTCGATGAGGTGGCGCGTCCGGTGCGCTGCCGGCTTCGCTATCTCGATTACAATGGCGAGCCGGTCGAGGAATGGGCGGATGGGCTCTATGCGGTCTGCATCCAGCACGAGATGGACCATCTGGAGGGCGTCCTGTTCATCGACTATCTGACCCGGCTGAAGCGCCAGCGGGCAATCGACAAGGTCCGCAAGGCCCAGCGCCGCGCTGGGCCGCGGGCCGCTTGAGCGCGACCACGCGCTGGCTGGCTGCATTGGCAGGGGCTCTCGTGATTGTCGCACTGGTCATCGCCCTCTACCTTGCGGGACACTGGGTGAGCCGACACCGCGCCGAGGCGAAGTGCGCAGAACGCGCTGGCCAGTGGCCGGCTGGAACGCACGCATGCACGCTCAGCGGCGCAAGCCGATGACCCGGCTGCGCCTCGCCTTCATGGGCAGTCCGGAGTTTTCGGTGCCGACACTCGATGCCCTGATCGAAGCCGGGCACGAGATCGCTTGCGTCTACACCCAGCCGCCAAAGCCGGCTGGCCGCGGCCGCAGGCTTCGCCCCACGGCCGTGCACGCCCATGCCGAAACACTGGATCTGCCGGTGCGCACGCCGCGTTCCCTCAAGAGCCCCGATGCCCGGTCGGAGTTTTCGCAGCTGGCCGCCGATGCCGCCGTGGTGATCGCCTATGGCCTGATCCTTCCCCAGGCGGTGCTGGATGTGCCGCGTCTCGGCTGCATGAACCTGCACGCCTCGCTGCTGCCGCGCTGGCGCGGCGCCGCACCGATCCAGCGTGCGATCATGGCCGGCGACACCCTCACCGGTGTCCAGGCGATGATGATGGAGGCCGGCCTCGACACAGGGCCGGTGCTGGCGACAGAACGCTGCCGGATCTTCCCGTTCGACACAGCCGGCGACCTGCATGACCGTCTCGCCGGCCTCGCTGCAGACCTTGCACCGCGCGCCCTCGCCGGCCTCGCCGACGGCACCCTCCGGCCCGAGCCACAGGGAGAAACCGGCGTGACCTATGCCGGCAAGATCGGCCCGCAGGACCAGCGCATCGACTGGTCGCGACCTGCCGCGCAGGTCGACTGCCAGATACGCGGCCTCGCGCCGGCGCCGGGGGCCTGGTTCGACTGGCAACCCACCGGCCCGGGCGAGCCGGTCCGCATCAAGGCCTTGATGAGCCGCCTCATCAAGGTGGCGGAGCCGGCCCCGCCCGGCACGGTTCTGGACACGGAGCTGACTATCGCCTGCGGTGCCGGGGCGGTGCGGATCGAGCGGCTGCAATGGCCCGGAAAGGGACCGGTGGAGGCCAGCGATTTCCTCCGGGGGCGGAAGGTGCCGGCCGGCACGCGGTTCACCTGAGGCGCGTTTTCCATGCCGCGTTATCGCCTCCTCGTTGAGTATGACGGCCGCGCCTTCTGCGGATGGCAGCGCCAGTCCGGCCAGCCCTCGGTGCAGGAAAGCCTGGAGCGCGCCGCCGAGGCCCTCGATGGCACCCCTGTCGCGGTCCATGGCGCCGGGCGGACCGACGCCGGGGTTCATGCGACCGGCCAGGTCGCGCACCTCGACCTGTCCACCGCGCGCCCGGCTGCCAGGGTTGCCGATGCGCTGAATGCACATTTGCGGCCCGATCCCGTGGCGGTGCTTGCAGCCGACACCGCGCCGGTGGACTTCCATGCCCGGTTTTCCGCGATCGGCCGGGCCTATCGCTATGTCCTGGTCAACCGCCGCGCCGATCTCACGCTGCAGCGCGGCCTCGCCTGGCGGGTCGCCAGCACACTCGATGCCGCCACAATGCACCGCGCCGCCCAGGCGCTCACCGGCCGGCATGATTTCACGACCTTCCGCGACGCGGAATGCCAGGCCGACAGCCCGGTCCGGACGCTGGACCAGATCGACGTCAGACGGCTTGGAGAGCGGATCGAGGTGACGTGCGCGGCCCGCTCCTTCCTGCACCGGCAGGTCCGCTCGATCGTCGGAAGCCTGGTCGAGGTCGGCCGCGGACGGCGGGCCGAAGCGTGGATCGGCGAGATCCTGGCCGCATGCGATCGTGCGCAGTGCGGCCCTGTCGCCCCACCGGACGGACTTTACCTGACGCAGGTTGTCTATCCGGACGCGCTTCGCAGGCCTTTTACCAGTGTGCGCAGATGAGGGTCCATCTGCGCATCCGGCGCAGTCGCGCTCGGCTTCGCGTCGCAGGGATCGGTTTCGGATCCCTGCAGCCTGGTCTCAGTCCAATCTCCGGACCCGGGCCTTGCCGCGGCCGAGGGCGAGGGCCTTGACGGCGCCGCGAAAGGTGCGCACTTCCTGCTCGGTCCATGCGCCGCGAATGAAGGCACTGCGCAGGTTTGTCTTCATCAGCGCGATCTTCTCCGGCGGGTAGAAGAAACCGGCGCGCTCCAGCTCGTCCTCGAAATGCTCGAACATGCCAATGAGGTCAGCCCGGCTGGCGGGGGCGCCGACGCCCTCGCCCGCGTCCCCGAACCGACCGTCAAGCCCGGCCCCGGCACCCCAGGCATGGCAGAGGACGGCGACCGCCTGGGCAAGATTGAGCGAGGCAAATGCAGGGTTCACCGGATAGGTGAGGATGGCGTCGGCAAGCGCGACAGCCTCATTGGGCAGGCCCGATTTCTCACCGCCGAAGAGGACGCCGGCCGGCGCCGGGTGGGCGGCGAGCATGCCAGCCGCCTCGGCAGCGCCGATGACCGGCTTTTCCATGCCGCGCGGGCGGGCGGTGGTGGCGAGAATGACCCCGAGATCGGCAATTGCCGCCTCCAGCGTGTCAAAGACGGTGACACTGACCCCGGACCCGAAAGCGCCGGCGGCCATGGGTTCGGCGGCCGGGTTGGGCCAGCCATCGCGGGGGCTGACAAGGCGCAGGTCGGTCAGCGCGAAATTCAGCATGACCCGGGCGGCTGCGCCGATATTCTCGCCCAGCTGCGGCGCGTGAAGAATGATGGCGGGCGGCATGCACGAAGGATAGCGCACCTTGCCCGCGCCGAACAATCTGCTCCACCGTGAATATGGGGTGTCGTGCCATTCCAGCTGGCGGGGGTGAACGACTTGTCGAAACCCATCCGGGCAAACACTGAAGACACCCTCATCCTTCCTGGCTTGACACACCAATCTGGCGTTTTGGGCATGCCCAAGCCATTGGTCGAAACACCTGGCAATGCGCAGATCGCCCGTGGTTTGAAGGCGGACAGACAGGCCGCCATGCTCGGCGCGAGCGTGCGAGAAGGAGAACCCGCCCGGCTGTCTGGGCATTGTCGAGCCATCGTCGTCTTCAATGTCGCAACCATGCCCCCCCGGGACACTGTCTGTGCTGACGCGGCCAGTGAAAGCGCCAGCACTGCGACCCTCGCCATCAATGAGATCATCGGTTTCGTGCGCCCCCCTCTCCGTCTGGCAACCCGTCGCTTATTGCTTGCACTCCTTGATAACCCACAAGGCAGGGCGGGGGAGGAGAGGAGCAAGCAGGACCCTCAGGACCGCCCCGGTGCGCGGCAAGGCCGGAGCGGATCGACCGCCCGTCGCGATGGCTTTCGACCAAGGCCGCTTTTGACGCGTGCGCATGCCCTGCTATAGCCGGCGCGAGCGCGCACGACTTTTCAAAAAAGGATGTCCCGACATGGCGAAGATCAAGGTCGAAAACCCCATCGTGGAGATGGATGGCGACGAGATGACCCGGATCATCTGGCAGATGATCAAGGACCGGCT
>CAYPQD010000005.1:0-87292 GCA_964412785.1 uncultured Hyphomonadaceae bacterium | reverse complement strand
CTGACGAAAAATCCAAGCGGCCAAGTGGGTCAATTTGGTCGGAACCTGCCCTAAGGCCCTGTTCCGGTCGCTGGAGCGCGTCAATGCCCGGCGCGATGGTGACGCGGTGATCGACCGCCTGGCCGAAGGCTCCTGAACGGGCCCGCCGCGCCGGCCGCACGCGGCAATTGCGACCCACTGGAAAGGGGAAGGGTGGAGGCTTCTGTTGCCAGGCGCCTCCGGGCCCCGCCTGAGGGGCTAAGTCCCCAGGAGTTCAGGTTGGTGTTCCACGCGCCGCTTACGCAGCGAGCAGTTCACCTTGAGCAAAGTTGTCGTTGGCAACTGTTTGCTAGTGAGCTTCTGACGCAGCTCAAGCGGGCGAAGGCGTCGTCTTTACACGTCCGTCGATCCTGTTTCGGCCCCATGCCATCCGACCAACGACCGGAGAGATTGGTGGAGCCGCCGGGTACCGCCCCCGGGTCCGAACCGCTTATTACACGTGCGTTTATCGCCATAGTCCTTGCGAACGCCGCCTATATAAGCGGCTTTGCGCTCCGATGAAAGGCCAGGGGGGCGCAAAGCCTGCCTATCGCGCCACGTCGCATAGCGGCGGCGTGCGCTCAGCATCGCCGCGGTCGATCGAGACATCGTCGCGGATCAGGTCGATCACCGGCAGCAGGGGCTCGGCGAACCCGACCCGGCCCCCGGGCCCGGACC
Source organism: uncultured Hyphomonadaceae bacterium (assembly GCA_964412785.1). Lineage (GTDB taxonomy): Bacteria > Pseudomonadota > Alphaproteobacteria > Caulobacterales > Hyphomonadaceae > UBA5336. The sequence continues at coordinate 86,596 of CAYPQD010000005.1, read as the reverse complement.
GGTTTGAATCGACCCCCTGGTGGATCGCGATCACCTTGCCACTGTCGAGGTCGAACACAGGAGCCCCGAACGCGCCGAGCAGGGTCGCATGGCGGTAGGTAATCGCACCGCTGTCGATCAGGTCCAGCCCGTCGGTGACAAGCAAGGTCAGCGCCTCATCATCGCCGGCCCCGCTGGCCGTCGCATCAATCCCGAACACGGCATAGCGCTCGCCCGCCTCGCTGCGCACCTTGCGGGTCGCACAGTCGAGATCGCCCGGCCCGAGCGGGCGGGCGCCGAAGGGCGGGGCGTCATCGAGGCGGTAGAGGACGAACACCGGTTCGCCGGCAAGTTCGATCGGTGTGCGCCAGAGCGGGGTGTCGGCAATGTCGAGGGCCGCGGCCTGTCGCAGGGTCGGGAAGCTGACGCTGAGCGTGTCCTCGCCGGCGCCCGCCAGGTCATCATCCGCGATGCCGGCGCGTTGCTCCATGATGTTGACGCTCTCCCCGTCCTGCAGGCCGTCCGGACGTCTGTCGACATAGCGCTGTTCGATAATGTCCGGCGCGCCGGCCGGTGCCTCGCCGGAAGAATCGATCGCAAACACTCCGGCGCGTGAGAATCTCTCGCCCTCGAACGCTGCCGCCCCGTCCGCGCCAGCCGCATCGGTGGCCTCCAGGAATTCGGTAAGGCGTTGGCTCTCAGCCAGTATATCGGCCTCGCTCTGGAATGGCGGTGACAGCAAGAGGGTGTCGCCGGTCCAGTCCGGATGGATCATCTCGCCTGCGACCAGCACGCCGGTGACGATCTGGCGGGTCTCGGTATGGCGGCGCTCAAGCCGCACGACAGCGCCGGAATAGGTCGCTGCCACCGGGAACCAGCCGCCCTGCACCGAGAAGGGTCTGCGCCCCGTAGGCGGTGCACGCAGCGACAGGTCCGCCGACAGGCGGATCAGCGCCGCCGCCAGCTCTGAATTGGCCTGTTCAAGCGTGGTGTAGGCCTCGCGGGCGAAGTCGCGCGCCTCGGCCGCCTGCCTCCACTGCATTGCGGCAAAGCTCGCCAGCCCGGCCATGGCAAGGGCAATGGTCGAGACTGCGATCAGCAGGCCGCGGCGGCGGTTGCGCGCGGCACGCTCGGCTGCGTCATGGGCGGTCTTGCTGGCGGCAATGAAGTCGACCTGGTCGTCACTGAGTTCCGGCGCGCCATGGGGCCGCGCGGCGGCCCAGGCGCTCGCCGCCTCCAGCTCCTCGCCGCGCAGGAGCAGTGCCTCGCCGCGTCCGCGCGCCTGCCAGCGCCGCGCCAGCGCTCCGATCCGCGTGTGCTCGCGGACCCATCCATGGTCCACGCGCAGCGCCTCCGACAGGTCCCGGAGGCCTCTGGCGAAGGTGTTCTGGCCGCTGAAGAAGGTGTAGTTGAGCTTTGACAGGGTCTGCGGCACACCGTCATCCCCGACCGCGCGCCAGACCACCGGCAGCAACCGCTTGTTGAGGCGCAGCGTCTCGTTCACCTCCCACGAGCAGTGCTCTGAGGCGAGGCTGTCGGGAGAGAGCACATAGACGACCGTGTCAGCGCTCTCGATCAGTCCGCCGAGGCGCTGTTCCCAGGGCTCGCCCGGAGCGATGTCCTCCTGGTCGATGAACGCCTCGAAGCCGCAGGCCTGCAGGCCAGCCACCAGGTCGAGCGCAAACGGTGTGTCCGCCCGCGAGTAGGAAACGAACACCTTGATGCGCTCGGCTGCGCCGGAAGCCGGGTCGAAAGCCACGCCTCTGCATACTGCCTATCGCGCCGGGCCGGAAGGCGTGAATGTCTCGCATTTTGCCGGCGCACGGCCTAATTCAGGGGCAAGATGAAAACGCCTGTCGTAATCACCCTTGGCTGCCGGCTGAACACCTATGAGTCGGAAGTGATGCGCCGTCATGGCGAGGCCGCCGGCCTTGGCGATGCGGTGATCGTCAACACCTGCGCCGTCACCGCCGAGGCGGTGCGCCAGGCCCGCCAGGCAATCCGCCGCGCCGCCAGGGAGGCGCCGGGCCGACCGGTGATCGTTACCGGCTGCGCCGCGCAGATCGACCCGCAGGCCTTCGCCGCCATGCCCGAGGTCACCCGCATTGTCGGCAATCATGAAAAGATGCAGGCCGCCACCTGGACGCCCGCCACCCTGCTTGGCGGCACCGGGAAGGTGCGAGTCAATGATATCATGTCCGTTACCGAGACCGCCAGCCACCTGATCGACGGCATGGCCGGGCGGGCACGCGCCTATGTACAGGTGCAGCAGGGCTGCGACCATCGCTGCACTTTCTGCATCATTCCCTATGGCCGAGGCAATGCGCGCTCGGTCCCCGCCGGTGAGGTCGTCGAGCAGGTTCGGCGCCTTGCCGCCAGCGGCCATCATGAGGTGGTGCTGACCGGTGTCGACCTGACAAGCTGGGGCGGCGACCTGCCCGGTGCGCCGCCGCTCGGCCGGCTGGTGCAGCGCATCCTGAAGCTGGTGCCGGACCTGCCGCAGCTGCGTATTTCCTCCATCGACGCAATCGAGATCGACGAGGCGCTGTTCGAGGCGGTCTGCGATCCTCGCCTTGCACCCTTCATGCACCTGTCCCTGCAGCATGGCGATGATCTCATCCTCAAGCGGATGAAGCGCCGCCATTCGCGCGGACAGGCGCTGGCGCTGGTAGACCGGCTGCGCAGCGCCCGCCCCGACATGGCCTTCGGTGCCGACCTCATTGCCGGCTTCCCGACCGAGAGCGAGGCGGCGCATCGCCAGTCCCTCAGCCTCATCGAGGAGGCGCGCCTCGCCTTCGTGCACGTCTTCCCGTTCAGCCCGCGCAATGGAACGCCTGCCGCGCGGATGCCGCAGCTTGCCCGCGAGGTCGTCAGGACGCGGGCTGCGGCACTGCGCGGGACAGCGGCGGATGCGCTCAGGCGCCACCTGGAGCGGCATGTCGGCCGCGAGGCCGACGCCCTGGTCGAGCGCGGTGACGGCGCCCGGCTCGCCGATTTCACGCCCGTCAGGATCGCGGCTGCGGCGCTGCCCACGTCTGGACGGCCCGTCCGGGTGCGGATAACCGGCCATGACGCAACGCGGCTTGTCGGGGTGCCCGCATGATCCTCTGGTTTGGCAAGAACAAGAAAAAGCAGGAGCTGGAAGAGGCCGGCCGCGCCATCGAGGCCGGGGCAGGGAGCGTGGACGTTGCCGAACCGGAAGCTGCAACCGTCCATGAACCGGTCGCCGAAATCGCACGGCTGCGGCAAGCCCCGGACCTGGAGGCGCCGCTCATCGCCCCCGATCCCGGCGGCCCGCCGGAGCCTGAGCCTCCGGCTGACGAGGTGGCGCCGGTCGAGGGACCACGCCCCGATCCCGCTCCTGATCCTGCTCACGAGACGGAGCCGCCCGCCGATGGCCAAGCCGTTCTGGAACCCGCGCCGGCGCCTGAGCCGGAGGCCGCCCCGCAGCCCGACCCCCTCGCAGAGACACGCAAGCCCGGCTTCCTCGGCCGGCTGACACGCGGCCTCAGCCGCTCATCCTCGCGGCTGGCCGACGGCATCACCGGCGTCTTCACCAGGCGCAAGCTCGATGACGAGACACTGGAGGCGCTGGAGGACCTCCTGATCAGTTCCGATCTCGGTGCCCGTGTCGCCGGCCGGGTGACCGCCAGTCTGGCGCGCGACCGCTTTGACAGGGAGGTCAGCGACAGCGAAATCCGCGAGGCCCTCGCCAGCGAGGTCGCCGATGTCCTGCGTCCGCGCCAGCAGGTGGTGGACTTCTCTGACGGGCCGCGTCCGCGCGTGGTCCTCTTCGTCGGCGTCAATGGTTCGGGCAAGACCACCACGATCGGCAAGATCGCCGCGCGCCTACAGGCTGAGGGGGCGAAGGCACTGCTGGTCGCCGGCGACACCTTCCGCGCGGCCGCGATCGAACAGCTTACCGTCTGGGGCGAGCGCGCAGGCATCCCGGTGATGTCCAAGGCAACGGGCGCGGATGCTGCCGGGCTCGTCTTCGAGGCGGTCGAGCGTGCGCGGCGCGAGGGTCTCGACCTCGTGCTTGTCGACACGGCGGGACGGCTGCAGAACAAGAGCGAACTGATGGCCGAACTCGCCAAGATCGTCCGCGTCTGCCGCAAGCTCGACGCCGGCGCGCCGCACGATGTGATCCTCGTCCTCGACGCCACCGTTGGCCAGAACGCGCTTTCCCAGGTGGAAGCCTTCCGTCACACCGCCGGCGTGACAGGCCTTGTCATGACCAAGCTCGACGGCACGGCGAAGGGCGGCGTGCTGGTGGCGATCGCGGACGCCTATGACCTGCCGATCCATTTTGTCGGCGTTGGCGAACGGGCCGAAGACCTTCATCCCTTCTCCGCTGACGCCTTCGCCCGGGCGCTGGTCGGCCTGGATGAGCGGGTCGCCTAGACCCTTGTTATTCGAATTTGAGCCGCCTGAGCGGTGGTTTTTTGCGCTCTCGCCGCGTCGCAATGGTTCGCGAGATGTAGCGTCACCGACCCGCGATGCGCCGGGGATAGGCCGTGCCCTGTCCGACCGCGTTCGCGGCGGGTCTATAACACCCGTCATGACGCCTGCAGAAATCCGTACGCTCTTCACCCTCGTGCCGGTCCTCTACTGGCCGGTGCTGGTGTGCGAGATCATCCGGATCATCCCGGAAATCCGGCAGGCGCTGGCCGAGGGGCGCAAGGGCTGGATCTGCTTCGACCTGCGCGGCCGCCTCTTCCTCGACCTCTATCCCGAGGAGCCCGCCGGCTGGCAGGACGCCCTCGCCGCCCTGCGCGCGCCCGACTGGCGCCGGCGCATCGACCTTCTGGGCGAAGCCGTGCCCGGCCTTCCGGCACGCCGACCCGCGCACCCCGCCTGGCTCGCCGCGATCCCGCGGCATGACCGGCCGGACGGTGTGGTCCGGCCGACCATCGCCGACACGTCCTGACGCGGGTCCAGCCCCCCCGAAATGCCGCCCAGCCTGCCAAGCGCCCCCTCGGGCGTCGCAGGTGCTGGCGGAAACACCTCAAGCGCCGCCCCGCACCGGGCGGGTGCGCACGAGCGCCGCGGAGACCAGGGCGACAATGACGCCGACCGGCACGATCTCGGTCAGCGTGATCAGGAACCGAAGCACGGGATTGGCATAGGCCGCGCGGATGCCTTCGATGCGCGCTTCCTGCGCGGCGATCTCCTCGGCGCTGCGGCCCGCCGCGCGCATCGTCTCGATTACCGAGGCGGCATACTCGTTGAAGAAATCGTGGCCGGAGACGGCGATATAGGCCTCCCAGGCGATCGCATAGGCAACGCCCGCGACAACCGCCATCAGCAGGCCAAGCCCGAGCGCGCGGCCAAAGCCGATCACCCCGCCCAGTTCCCGGTCGCGGTAACGCCGCACGCCCAGATAGATGAGGAGGAGCGCGACAAGCATCACGAGGTAGCCGAACACCTCGTCTGACGGCCCGCCAAGGGCCATGGACGCGGTCATGATGGAAATGGTGACGAGCCCGGCCGGCAGGCCGAAGATCAGGGCATAGCGAAGCATGCGGAAGGTCTCCCTTGATGACGTGGCGCCATTCTGGCCCCGAACCGCCCGCCCGTCACCGACCGTTTCGCCACTCGCCGGCCGGTTCACCCATCCGGGTGACCCGGTCTCACCCGGTCAGGGCAGCAGGCTGAACTCGCGGGCAATGGTGACGGCCCGTGTCCGGTTGTCCGCGCCGAGCTTCCTCAGGATGCGGGCGATGTGGGTCTTCACCGTGTTCGGCGAGATGCTGAGCCGGCGCGCGATCTGCTTGTTGGAGAGCCCCTCGGCGAGCTGTTCCAGGATGGCCAACTCGCGCGGAGTGAGGTCGAAGGCCCTCTGCGCCGCCGTGTTCGGGCCAGCGGGGCTTCCGGCGGAGGGCCGGGCAAGGCTGGCGCGGCCGATCCAGATGCCCGCGGCGAGGAAGGCGAGCGCGGCGAGGACGGTCGCGACCTCGAGCGAATGGAGACGGGCGAGATAGCGGAACTCCAGCCACTGCAACACGAACACCGCGAGCGCCAGCAGTCCGGCGAGGCCGGCGACTTCCAGGAGGGTGCGCTTGCGTCCGGCCATCACGCCTTCAGCCCTCGGCAAAGTGCTTCGAAAGCTTCAGCGCCTGGCCCTGGTAATGGCTGCCGGTGCCGCCATAGGCGGTCCGGGGCCGCGCCGCCATGGCTTCATAGACCAGCCGGCCGACCGGCTGGCCGTCCTCGACAATGAAGGGCACATCGCGGGTGCGTACTTCCAGGACGGCCCGGCTGCCGCCATCATTAAGGCCAAAGCCGGGGTCGAAGAATCCGGCATAATGGGCGCGGAACTCACCGAGCTCAGGCGCGATCGGCGCCATCTCGGCGGCCTGGCCGAGCGGCACCTTCACCGGCCCGCGCGATGCGAGAATGTAGAATTCGTCCGGTTGCAAGACCAGCCTGCCGCGCTGGGGACGGACCGGTTCCCAGTAGTCGTCGATTGCATGCTTGCCGACCTTCTGCAGGTCGACGACGCCGGCATGGCGGCGCGCGCGCCAGCCGCAGGGAGCGGCTCCGGCGGTAAGATCGACGCTGAAGACCTGCTCGCGCAGGACGCAGAGCGGGCCACGCCGAAGGCGCAGCTGCGCCAGCCGGTCGCCCTCGCGGGCCAGCACCGAGAAGGTGCGCGGGCTGATCTCAAGGTAAAGCGGCCCGCCATAGCCGTCCGGGATCGCATCAAAGGCGCTTGCCCCGTCGGTGACGACCCGGGTGAACACATCGAGCCGGCCGGTGGAGCTTTTCGGATTGGCCTTGCCGGCGAGCCCCTTCGGCAGGTCGAGGCGCTCCTGCAGCAGCGCGATATAGACGCAGCCGGTCTCCAGCACGGCGCCGCGGCCGAGGTCCATGCGGTGCATCTGCAGATCGCCTTCGTGCAGCACCCGGCCGACACTTCGCCCGCGGCCGGGCAGGAAACTGGCGCGGATGCGATAGACATCATCGGCCAGGCGCAGGTCGAGGCTCGCCGGCTGCACCTGCGCCGGGTCGATCGCCCGGTCCGCCATGATCGCACCGCAGGCGGCGAGCGCCTGCAGGTCCGTATCCGGAAGAACACCGCGCGCGTCGGACATCACTTGATCCCTTTCCCGCGACAGCCTTAAGACCGTCGGCGAGAGTTGCAAAGGATACGCGCCATGGCCAAGTCGCCGGAGAAGGGTGGGGCAGGGGGATGGCGTCCGGCAACACGGCTGGTCCGCGCCGGCCTTCACCGCTCGTCCCACGGTGAGACCTCAGAAGCGATCTACCTGACTTCGGGGTACGCTTATGACAGCGCCGAGCAGGCCGCCGCGCGCATGGCCGGCGACGAGCCAGGCTATGTCTATTCGCGCTATGCCAACCCGACGGTCGCAATGCTGCAGGAGCGCCTTGCCGCGATCGAGGGGGCGCAGGCATGCCGCGTGACGGCCAGCGGAATGGGGGCGATCTCCTCGGCGCTGATGGCACCCTGCCGGGCCGGTGACCGGGTGGTGGCGGCGAAGGCGCTGTTCGGCTCGTGTCGCTGGATTGTCGGCACGCTGATGCCGCGCTACGGGATCGAAACGGAGTTCGTCGATGGCGCTGACCTCGACGCCTGGGCGCAGGCCCTGTCGCGGCCGGCAAGGCTCGTCCTGGTGGAAAGCCCGTCCAACCCGCTACTCGATGCGGTCGACCTCGCCGCAGTCGCCGAGCTGGCCCGCAGCGCCGGCGCGCGGCTCATCGTCGACAATGTCTTTGCCACGCCGGTGCTGCAGCGTCCCTTCGAGTTCGGCGCCGATGTCTCGGTCTATTCCGCGACCAAGCACATGGACGGCCATGGCAGGGTGCTGGCCGGTGCCATCCTCAGCGACGCGGCCTGGATCGAGGAGCATGTCGATCCGTATCTGCGCCACACCGGCCCTGCCGCATCGCCCTTCAATGCCTGGGTGGTGCTCAAGGGCCTCGACACCCTGGCGCTGCGGGTCAACCACGCCTCGGCGACGGCGGCCGCGCTGGCTGAGACGATCGCAGCCCATCCGAAGGTTGAAGCCGTGCGCTATCCGGGTCGCCCAGACCATCCCCACCATGGCGTCCACGCGCGACAGATGTCAGCCGGCGGCACCCTCATTGCGTTCGCGGTCAAGGGCGGGCGCGAGGCGGCCTTCAGGGTGCTGAATGCGCTGGAGCTCATTGATATCTCGAACAATCTCGGAGACACCAAGTCGCTCGCCTGCCACCCGGCGTCGACAACCCACCGGACACTGAGCGATCAGGAACGCGCCGATATTGGCCTGGACGCGCGCTGGATCCGGCTGTCGGTCGGCCTGGAAGATGCCGATGATCTCGCCGCCGACCTCACCGCGGCGCTGGCGGAGGGGTGAGACAATGGCTGGCGAGCTTCCCCTTTATGAGGCCGAGACCGACGGCGTCATCGTCCGGGTCCGGCCAAAATTCCTGCATGACGAATCCGAGCCCGGCCGCGGGCGCTTCGTCTGGGCCTATACAGTGGAGATCGAGAACACCACCACCACACCCTGGCAGCTTGTCTCCCGCCACTGGCTGATCATCGACTCCCTTGGCCGACGCCAGTCGGTCGATGGCGAGGGCGTGGTCGGCCAGCAGCCCGTGATCGGGCCGGGCGAACGCTTTCGCTATACGTCCGGCGCGCCGCTCGCCGCTCCGTCCGGTGTGATGGGCGGCCGCTATGACCTGGTGGCACCGGATGGCTCGACGCTCAGTGCCACCATTCCGCATTTCTCGCTCGACTCCCCGTTCGAGCGCTCACGCCCGAGTTGAGGGCTTGCCAGCCATCGCAAGGCGTGTCCCGATAGGTTTGACAAGGAGCACCTCGCCATGACCCAGGCCGAACTGGAAAGGATCGCGCGCGTTGTCCACGAGGCCCTGAGCGCATGGTCAAGGGCCAATGGCGAGCCGGGCTATGCGCCTTGGGATGAGGCCAGCGATGAAGACCGGGCTTCGACCGAGGCGAGCGTCCGCCACGCGCTGGCCAATCCCGGTGATGACGACCCGAAGCAGCATGACCAGTGGGCCGGGCAGAAGCGGGAGGCGGGCTGGACCTTCGGGCCGGTCAAGGACCCGGCGAAGAAAACCCATCCCGACCTCGTGCCGTTCGACCAGTTGCCAAAATCGGTGCAGCAGAAGGACGCCCTCCTGCGCGCCATCGTCGCAGCCCTGTCCGGGTCCTGAGCCCATCGGCGGCACCGCCGAAGCCATTCCGTTCCGGCTGGCGCGCAAAACAGGGGAAACATTGCGAAAGGCCAGCAGGCTGGCGCGTCTTCGCCTGCCCTGCATGATCGCAGGAGTGTGGAGAGACAACAGGGCCGGCCCCGTACCGGACTTGTTCTGCTCTACCACCGGGCGAGTGAGGGACAACTTCCCGTAAGTGGCTTGCCAGCCCTCATGGCGGGCAGTTGAATGGTAGTGGGGCGAGTCGACAGTCCTGTAGGTCCAAGCGAGAGGGCGGGCAGAGGTGAAGCCGTGCACGGTGATCGAGGCAGTCAGCGCGCCGAGGCGCTCGGTCCATGTCTGCCCGCAGCGTGGCGGCGACGCCATCTCGTTCCACCCGCCGGAGGGGCCGGATGCTGCAGACTGGTCGCGCCTGCCGCCGGTCTACCCCGAATGGCTGGGTGAGCGCGCCTTCAGCGAAGCCCATGGCGCGCGCTTTGCCTATGTGGTCGGCGAGATGGCCCGGGGCCTGGCGACGCCGCAGATGGTGGTGGCGGCAGTCCGCGCCGGCTGTCTCGGCTTCTATGGCAGCGCCGGCCTGCCCTTGGACGAGATCGCGCGCGGACTTGACGAGATCGAGGCCGCCCTTGGCGCCGGCGCGCCGGCCTGGGGCGCCAACCTCATCCACGCGCCGCAGCATCCCGGGCAGGAGGCCGCCACGGTTGACCTGTTCCTGCGCCGCGGCGTGCGCCGGGTGTCCGCGTCTGCCTTCATGCGCCTGTCGCCGGAGATTGTGCGCTACACGGCTGCCGGTCTCATGCGCGATCCCGACGGCGCGATTGTCCGTGCCAACCATGTCTTTGCCAAGGTCTCGCGGGCCGAGGTCGCCGAAGCGTTCATGCAGCCTGCGCCGGAGGCGATGCTGCGCGAGCTGGTCTCCGCCGGCCGCCTTGATCCGGGACAGGCCGAGCTGGCCGCGGGGGTGCCGGTCGCTGCGGAAATCACCGCGGAGGCCGACAGCGGCGGCCATACCGACCGGCGCCCGGCCGCGCCCCTGTTTGCCTCGCTGGTGCGCGCGCGCGAGCGTGTTGCCGGAGCCCATGATATCGACCCCGGGGCGATCCGCATCGGCCTTGCCGGTGGCATCGCGACGCCGCACGCCGTCGCCGCCGCCTTCCAGATGGGCGCAGCCTATGTGCTCACCGGTTCGGTCAACCAGGCGACGGTGGAATCGGGCCTGTCACTGGCCGGCCGCGAGTTGCTTGCCCGGGCCGGTCCGGCCGACACGATGATGGCGCCGGCTGCCGACATGTTCGAGCAGGGGGTGGAAGTGCAGGTGCTGAAACGCGGCACGCTGTTCGCGATGCGTGCGCGCAAGCTGCATGCCCTCTATCGCAGTGGCGAAAGCTTCGAGACCCTGCCGGAGGCCGACCGCGCCTGGGTTGAAAACGTGCTGGGAGAGCCCTTCGAGACGGCCTGGGCTGCGACCGAGGCCTATATTGCCATCGCCAACCCGCGCGAGGCGGAACGCGCCGCGGTCGATGGTAACAAGCGCCTCGCCCTGGTCGCCCGCCGGCACCTCTTCAATGGGGCGCAATGGGCCCGCGAGGGCGTAATCGAGCGCGCGGTCGACTTCCAGATCTGGTGCGGTCCGGCGATGGGCGCCTTCAATGAATGGGTCAGCGGCACATGCCTGGAGCCCCTGGACGCCCGCACTGTGCGCCAGATCGCCTGGAACCTCATGGAAGGGGCCGCCCGGCTGAGCCGGGCCGGCCAGCTGCGCGCATTCGGCCTGCCGGTGCCGGCGGCCGCCTTTGCCTACGCCCCGCAATGTTTTGAGGAGACCGGCTGAGCCATGACCGACGCGCCTGCCCCAGCGCCCGCGCCCGACAGGGGCGCTGACCCGATTGCCGTGGTCGGGCTTGGCGCCATCTTCCCGGGTCGCGGCGACACGACCGGGTTCTGGCGCGACCTGTTCGAAGGGCGGGACCTGATCGGCGACGTGCCGGCCTCGCACTGGCTGGTGGAGGATTATTACGACCCGGACCCGCGCACGCCGGACCGCACCTATGGCCGGCGCGGCGGCTTTCTCAGCCCGGTCGCCTTCGACCCGGTTGCCTTCGGCCTGCCGCCGAAGGTGCTGGAGGCGACCGACAGCGCCCAATTGCTTGCCCTCGTCGCCGCCAGCCGGACGCTCGCCGATATCGAGCGCGACAGCGATGGTCGCATCGACCGCCAGCGTACCAGTGTCATCCTCGGCGTCGCTTCGGCGACCGAACTGACCGCGCACATGGCCGGACGGCTGCAGCGGCCCGCCTGGGTCAATGCCCTGCGCGAGGCCGGGCTTGGCGAGGCAGAGGTCGAGGACATCGCCCGTCGGATCGAGGCGCACTATGCAGGCTGGCAGGAGGCAACCTTTCCCGGTCTGCTCGGCAATGTGGTGGCGGGACGGATCGCCAACCGGCTCGACCTCGGCGGTTCCAACTATGTCACCGATGCGGCCTGCGCTTCCAGCCTGTCGGCCCTGCAGATCGCCCTGCATGAGCTGCGCGCCGGCGACAGCGACACCGTGCTTACCGGCGGGGTCGACGCCCTCAATGACATCCTCATGTATATGTGCTTTTCCAAGACGCCGGCCCTGTCTCCGACCGGGGACTGCCGGCCGTTCTCGGCCTTGGCCGACGGTACGCTGCTGGGCGAGGGGGTCGGCATGCTGGCGCTGCGCCGGCTGAGCGATGCGGAGCGTGACGGCAACACCATCCATGCCGTGATCCGCGGCCTCGGCGGGGCGTCGGACGGGCGTGGCACGGCGATCTACAGCCCGCTGCCGGAGGGCCAGGCCACGGCGCTGCGGCGGGCCTATGCGCAGGCCGGCTATGGCCCGGAGACGGTGGACCTGATCGAAGCGCATGGTACCGGCACGAAGGCCGGCGACAAGGCCGAGCTTGACGGGCTGCACCGGGTCTTCGGCGCCGGCGAGGGAGATGGGCCGTGGTGCGCGCTGGGGTCGGTCAAGTCGCAGATCGGCCATACCAAGGCAGCCGCCGGCGCCGCCAGCCTGATCAAGGTCGTCCAGGCCCTGTCGCGCAAGGTGCTGCCGCCGACACTGAAGGTCGACGAGCCGGCCGCTGCGGTGCGCGACAGTGCCGCCTTCTACCTCAACACCGAGCCGCGCCCCTGGGTCAGCCCGCCGGGCCGCCCGCGCCGCGCCTCGGTCAGTTCCTTCGGCTTCGGCGGCAGCAATTTCCATGTGACGCTGGAGGCGTATCACGGGCCGCAGGCCGTCCGGCCCTGGCGGGCGCTGCCCTCCGAGCTCTTCCTCGCCAGCGCCGGCGACGCGGCCGGGCTTGATGTGGCGCTCACCCGGCTGGCGGACGAGGCGGCTGGGCCGGGAGGCTTTGCCGCACGGGCTGGCGAGAGCCAGGCCGCATTCGACGCCTCGGCCGGGGCGCGCGCGGCAATTGTCGCCCGGGATGGGCAAGACCTCGCCGCAAGGGCGAGCGCCCTCGCTGAAACCGTCCGCCTCGGCCGGCTCGGCCAGCAGCCTCTCAAGGCCGGTGTCCATGCCGCGATCGGCGCGCCGGAAACCGGCCGGGTCGCCTTCCTGTTTTCCGGGCAGGGCAGCCAGTATGTCGGCATGGGCGCCGGCCTTGCCATGGCCTTTCCTGCCGCGCGGGCAGTGTGGGACTGCGCCGCCGCCCATCCCGAGGCCGGCCCGCTCGCCCTGCACCGGCTGTCCTTTCCGCCGGCCGCGTTCGACCAGGTGGAGGCCGCCGCGCAGGCCGAACGCCTGACCGAGATGGCCCATGCCCAGCCAGCGATTGCCGCTGTCGCACTGGCCCAGCTCGCCCTCCTGCGCGACCTCGGCGTCAGTCCCGACATGACCGGCGGCCACAGCTTTGGCGAGATCGTTGCGCTGCATGCCGCCGGTGTGATCGACGCGGCGACGACGCTGACGCTGGCCGAGGCGCGGGGCCGGCTGATGAGCGAGGCGGCGCGCGTGAGCGCGGGCGCCATGATCGCGGTGCAGGCCGGGCGCGCCGCGGTCCAGCCCGTGCTCGATGCCGTCGGCCCCGAGCTTGGCCTGGCCAATGACAATGCGCCCGACCAGGTCGTGCTGTCGGGGCCGGTCTGCGCCATCGAGGCCGGCCTTGAGGCCTGTGAGCGGGCCGGGCTGAAGGCGCGGCGCCTGCCGGTGGCCACGGCCTTCCACTCCCCGATCGTCAGCGCAGCGGTGGAACCCTTCCGCACCGTCGTCGCCGGCGCGGGCCTCGCCCCACCCCTCTGTCCCGTCTACGCCAATGCGACCGCGGCGCCGCACCCTGCCGACCCGGCCAGCCTGCCGGACGCGATCGCCAGCCAGATCGCCCGGCCCGTCCGGTTCCGCGAGCAGGTGGAGGCCATGTACACTGCCGGCGCGCGCGTGTTCATTGAAGTTGGCCCGGGCGCGGTGGTCAGCGGGCTCGTCAGCCACTGTCTCGCCGCGCGGCCGCATCGCGTCATCGCGCTCGACCACAAGCGCGTCGACGGGGTGACCCAGTTCCTGTCTGCCCTCGGCGCACTCTCGGTGGCCGGCCGGCCCCTCGACCTCGCCGCGCTGTTCCGTGATGCCCCGGCCGAACCGCCTCCGCCGGCGCCGTCACCGCATGCGGTGATGATCACCGGCACCAATCTCGCCAAGCCCTATCCGCCGAAAGCTGGCGCGGCCGGGCGGGCACGGCCCAACCCGTCTCGCACCAGCCCGCTTCATCGCCCGGGCGCCCCAGAGGAAACACCGACCGCCATGACCAACCACGTCGACCCCGCTGCTCCAGCCGCCCAGAGCCATCCGGCCGGCGCCACCCCGGCGAGCCGTGAGGAGCGGATGCTGCACGAGCTGTCCGAGCGCCATTCTGAGTATCTCGCGGCGACCTCGGCGGCGCACCAGGCCTTTCTCGCCGCGGCTGGCCGACTGCTCGGTGCCGCGGCGCCTGCCCCAGAGCCGGCGCCAATCCCTGCCGCGCCGCTTGCGGTGGCGCCGGCAGTGTCCCCGCGCACCAATGGCCATGCCCCCGGCGCCCCGCTCGCACCGCCCCAGCCCGTCGCAGCGCCGGCCACGCCCAACCTGGCACCCCTGACACCGGATGTCTCAGACGCAGCCCCGCCCGATGCCGCGGCCCTGGTGCGCGGTCTGATCGCTGAGAAGACGGGTTATCCTGAGGACATGCTGGCCGACGACATGGACCTGGAAGGCGAATTGGGTGTCGATTCGATCAAGCAGGTGGAGATCCTCTCTGCCGTGCGCGAGCGCCTGCCGGAGCTGCCGGAGATCGACCCGGAGCGCCTTGCCGACCTGCGCACGATCTCAGCCATCGCGGCGATGATCGACGCGGCCCTCGGACCGGCAGCGCCCAATGGCGCACGGGCCCCGGCGCCGGCTCCTGCACCGGCGGCGCCCAATGGCGTCATCACTGCGGACATGATCCGGGCACTGATTGCAGAAAAGACCGGCTATCCGGAAGACATGCTGGATGCGGACATGGACCTGGAGGGCGAGCTTGGCGTGGATTCGATCAAGCAGGTGGAAATCCTCTCCGCCCTGCGCGAGCAGCACCCGGCATTGCCCGAAGTTGAACCGGAGGCGCTGGCGGAGCTGCGCACCATCCGGGCGATCGCGGATTTTTTCGCATAGGGGACGGCGACAGCGCGCGGGCGCGCCGTTCCCCGACACCGCCTGACCGTGCCGCCGCCCCCGCGCTGGCGGTGGCGCGATGCCGCGTCTCGGACGCCGTTCTGCTGCCTCAGACGGCGCGCCTTGACGGGCTGGCGCTTGCGTTCACCGGGGGGGAGGGGGAGGTTGCGGCCGCGCTCGCCAATGGCCTTGCGACGTTTGGTGCGCGGCTGGTGGCTGCGGACGGGGAAGCGCCGGTGGTCCTGATCACCGAGGCTCTCGCAGGAGGCGCGCCGGCTGAACTGCATGCCGGCGTCCTCGCTGCCTGCCAGCGTCTCAGGGCGGCCGGCCGCCACCTTGTGCTGCTGGAGCCGCCCGTGCCGGTGAGCCCGCCTGCGGCGCCGACAGGGCTTGTCGGACTGGCGCGCACCCTGAGGCTGGAATGGCCAGAGGTGCGGGTGTCCGCCTGGCGGCTGCCCGACGGCGGGCCGGAGCGGTGTGCGGGGCCTGTCGCCGCAGCGCTGCGGGTTGATCCGGGCGATGCCGACCTCGCCGCAGACGGCACGGCCCGGCGACTGGAACTGGATAGGGGGGTGAGACCCGGTGCGCCGGGGCCTCGGGCCGCACGGCCTGTCTGGCTGGTCACCGGCGGAGGGCGCGGGGTCACGGCCGACTGCGCCGTTGCCCTTGCGGAGCGGATGGGCGGCACCTTCCTGCTGGCGGGACGCTCGGCGGCGGCTCCCTGGCCTGACGGGGTTGCGGAGACAGCAGATCTCAAGGCCCTGCGGGGCACCCTTGCGATGGCGGCGCGCGCACGGGGCGAGGCGCTCCAACCTGCCGAACTCGACCGGCACGCCCGTTCGGCCCTCGCCGGCGCCGAGATTCGAGGGACTCTCCGGCGCATCACGCGGGCAGGCGCCGCGGCGCATTATGTGATGCTCGATGTCTCCGACGCGGGCGCTGTCGCCGCCGGGCTGGCGGCGCTTGTGGCGGCGCATGGCACGATCACCGGCCTTGTCCACGGCGCAGGCGTGCTTGCTGACGGGCGGGCGGAGCTGAAGACAGGAAAGGATGTCGCCCGCGTGTTTGCCCCAAAGGTGGACGGGCTCGGTCACCTGCTCGCCCATCTCGACCTCACTGCGCTCACCCATGTCGGCCTTTTCTCATCCGCGTCGGCGATCTATGGCAATCCGGGGCAGGCGGACTATGCCATGGCGAATGCCTGCCTGAATGCCTGGACCGGCCCGATCGCCGCAGCCGCGCCGGGCGCCAGGGTCGCCGCCTTCTGCTGGGGTCCCTGGGATGGCGGCATGGTAGACGAGACCCTGGCGCGGCATTTCCGGGCGCGCGGCATCGGCCTCATCCCGCGCCTGGCCGGAGCATCGGTGTTTGCAGACTACCTGACCGGCGGACCGGCGGGGCCGGACGTGCTGGTCGTGGGTGAGGGGTGGGCCGGTTCATGACCGCTTTCCAGCCAATCGCGATTGTCGGTGAGGGCTGCGTCCTGCCGGACGCGCTGACGCCAGAGGCTCTGTGGCAGGTCGTGGCCGGCAGGCAGGTCGTGATCTCGCGGCCAGAGCCGGGCCGTTTTGGCGTCACGCCTGCAGAAGAGGCAGCGCTTTCGCATGTTTCGGGCTTCGTGCGCGGCTTCGCGGCGGTGTTCGATCCGCCAGCGCTCGGGCTGGATGGGATCGATGCGGCCACGCTTGACCCGGTCTGCCAGTGGCCGCTGCATGCAGCGCTGCAGGCCTGGCGTGATGCCGGTGCGCCAAGCCCCCGGCCGGACCGGCTTGGCGTGATCGTCGCCAATCTCTCATATCCGAGCCGGGGCCATGGCGATTATGCCGCCGACATCTGGAGCCGTGGCAGGAGCGTCCGGCCGCCTGCCCATGCGCTGACCTCGGCCCTGCCGCCGCGGGTGATCGCGGCAGCGCTTGGCGGTGAGGGACCGGCCTTCGCGCTCGATGCGGCGTGTGCCTCGTCGCTGTATGCGCTGGAGATCGCCTGCCGCCGCCTGCAGGCAGGCACACTGGACTGTGCCGTCATTGCGGCGGTCAATGCGGCGGACAATCTCGTCCTGCATCTCGGCTTCGACGCACTGAGGGCGCTCAGCCCAACGGGACGCTCGCGGCCCTTCGTGGCCGGCGCCGACGGGCTGGTGCCGTCCGAGGGTGCGGTCGCGCTGGTGCTGAAACGATTGGGCGATGTCGGCCCCGGCGAACGCGTGCACGCGCTGATCCGCGGCATCGGGCTGTCGAATGACGGGCGGCGCAAGGGCCTGCTTGCGCCTTCTGGCGAGGGACAGGGCGAAGCAATTGGCCGGGCCTGGAGTGAGGCGGGGCTCGACCCCGGCGGCCTCGACTACCTCGAATGCCACGCCACCGGCACGCCGGTCGGCGACGGTGTGGAGATCGCGGCGGCTGCCCGCGCCTTTGCCGGTGCGGGACGCCTGCCGGTCGGCTCGCTGAAGGCCAATACCGGCCACCTGATCACGGCGGCGGGGCTGGCGAGCATCCTCAAGCTGACCGCCGCGCTGCGCCATGAGACGCTGCCGCCGACGCCGCTCGATGGCGCGCCACATCCGGCCTTCGCCGGCACGAGGCTCATGCCACTTACCGCCCCTGAGCCCTGGGCGCGCGGCGAGCGGCCCCGGCGGGCGGCCGTCAGCAATTTCGGCTTTGGCGGCAATAACGCGCATCTCATCCTTGAGGACCCGCCGCGCCCGGGCCCGGCCCTTGCGTTCTGCGCGCCCAAGCTGCTCGACGATGAGATCGTTGTCGTCGGCGCCGGAGCGCTGGCAGGCCCAGACCAGGCGAGCGAGGCTGTGCTTCGCAGGCTCATGAACACCCCTCTGGTCCGCGCCGGCCCGGCAAGCTGGGTGAGTGCCGATCCGATGGCTGCCAGGACGCCGCCCAACGACCTTGAAGAGGCCGAGCCGCAGCAATTCGCTGTCCTCGGTGTGGTTGGCGATGCGCTGGGTGCGGTGCACCCCGCCGCGGCGGAGGCGAGCGGCCTGTTCGTCGCCATGGCGTGTGCGGCCGATTGCGCGCGGCTCCTGCTGCGAGCCCGGCTGGCCGCGCGGACCGGCCTTCAGTCAGGGTCGGACGCCCTCATCGCCGCGCAGGCCGCCGTCTCGCCGGAGGCGAGCGCCGCCGCTGTTCTCGGCGCCATGGCCAATATGACGGCCAACCGGGTCAGTCATGCGCGCGACTTCCGAGGCCAGGCCTATGCCCTGTCTGCGGAAGCAGCGTCCTCCGCTGCGGCGCTGGAGGTCGCTGTGTCGGCGCTGAGGGCTGGCCGGCTTGACATGGCGGTCGTCGCGGCCGCCGATTTCGCGGGTGAACCGGTGCGGGCCGCCGCGCTGGCGGCGCTTGGCCTTGCCGAGGATGCGGGCGACCTCGCCGCCGCGCTGGTTCTCAAGCGCCGGCGCGATGCCGAGGCGGCGGGGGACCCGATCCTCGCCACGCTGGACGCGCCGGACTGGAAAGGCGGGCCCGGCGGCGGCGACGCGGCCCTGCCGGCGGCCATCAGCGCGGCCTATGGCGAGGCGCCGGTCGCCGGGCCACTGTTCGCGCTGGCCGTCGGGGCACTGCTTGCCGCGCGGGGGCAGGCGCTGGGCGAGACCGGTGCGGCGCCGCACCTTGGCGGCACGCCGCAACACCTGGTGTCGGTGGTGCCCGCCAGTCCGGCTTCGGCCAGCGCCCGCATCGGCCTCGTCACCGCAGCGCCGGGGCCCATGGGAGAGACCCTGCGCCCGCCGCCCTGCCTGTTCCGGGCTGCGGCAGAGAGCCGTGCGGCCCTCGCCAGCCGCCTCCGGTCTGGGCAGACGGGCGGCGAGGGCGCCAGCCGCATTGCGCTTCTCGCCGGCACGCCCGACGCGCTCACCGAGCGGATTGAGGCCGCCGCCCGGGCGCTGGCAGCGGGTGCGGCGCCGGAAGGCGAGGGCGTCCACTTTGGCGAGGGGCCAGCAGAAGGCGACCTCGCGGTCATGTTCACCGGCTCGGCCGCCGTCTACCCGCGCATGGGCCGTGGATTTCTCCTGGCATTTCCCGAAGTGGCGGCCACGCTGGCCGGGCTCGATGGTGCCGAGGCGATCGCGCCGCTGCTCAATCGTGCGCGCCTTGACGAGGCAGAACAGCTCGCTGCCGGGACGCTGCTCAGCCAGGCCCATGCTCGACTTGTGCTCGATCACCTGCGGCTCCTTCCCGATGCCGCGCTTGGCCTGTCGCTGGGCGAGACCAACGCGCTGTTTGCGTTCGGTTACTGGCGCGATCCGGGCGCGCTGCTCGCCGAGATTGCGGACGCTGAGATGTATCAGCGCCATATCGGCGGCGCCTTCGAGACGGCGCTGGCGGCCTGGGGCGAACGCAATGCCGGGCCGTGGACCAACTGGCGGGTGCGCGCGCCACTTGCGGTGGTGCGCGAGGCGCTGGCCGGCCTCTCCCGGG
The DNA here is from genome assembly GCA_964412785.1 of uncultured Hyphomonadaceae bacterium. Taxonomy (GTDB): domain Bacteria; phylum Pseudomonadota; class Alphaproteobacteria; order Caulobacterales; family Hyphomonadaceae; genus UBA5336. The sequence continues at coordinate 67,351 of CAYPQD010000005.1, read as the reverse complement.
TCGAGATCACCGTCCTTTATACCGATAGCGACTGTATGATCGGCGGGCCGGCCGGGGAGTGCCGCCGCGCCGCCGCGCGCCTGCCGAAGGGGGCAGCCGCGCCGATGCAGCAGAATCTCGTCGTCCATGCGCGCGCCATGGCACCGTTTGCCGACACCTGGCGGCTCCTGCACACCCGCCCGGTGCATGAGGGCCGCCCGGTGCGGCTTTATGCCAACGCGATCAACGCTGCCTACAGGCCCGACGAGGCGAGCGTCGCCGACATGCTGACGCGCCAGGCGGTCCAGACGGTTGACTTCCCGGAGACGGTGCGACGGGCCCATGCCGACGGCGTGCGCACCTTTGTCGAGCTGGGTCCGCGCGACACGCTGAGTGACAGTGTCCGCCAGGTGCTGGCCGGCAAACCGCACATGGCGGTCGCCATGGACCGGATCGAAAGTTCCGACCTCGGCCAGGTGGCGGTGGTCGCCGCGACCCTGTTCGCCGAGGGACGGACGGTGGCGATCGACTGGCTGGCCGAGCGCCTTGCCGCGGCGCGTCGGGCGACGCCAGCCAGGCAGGAGGGGCAGCGGGTCCGCCGGCCGGTGCCCTATCGGCTGCCGGTTGTTCCCGATACGGTTGCACCCGCGGGGGTGCTGCCGGCTGGGGGGGCGGCGATCCTGCCGCCGGCGCCGGCACTGCCACCGTACCGGGCGGGGCCGGCCGGGACGGTCCTTGCCGACGATACTGTCACTGCCTTTCCGCCGCCACCGCCTGGCTGGGCGGCGTCGCAACAGGCGGGCCCGCCGCGCAGCGAGGCCTGCGGCACGCGCGCGCTAGTCCGCCGGCGCCCGACCGGTCCGTCCCGGGACCGCGCGGCGATCGAGGCCTCGGCGCGCGGCGCCATGTCGGACTTCTTCGGCCCGGATTTTGCCGGCCAGGATGCCTTCGTGCGGCAGGTCCGCCTGCCAGCGCCGCCTCTCCTCCTGGTCGACCGGATCACCGGTATCGATGCCAGGGCAGGGGTTGAGGGCCGGGGTGTGATCTGGACCGAGACGGACCTTTCGGGGCATCCTTGGGTGGTGCATGGCGATCATGTCAGGCCCGGCCCGCTGATCGAGTGCGGGCAGGCGGATCTGACGCTGATTGGCTGGATGGGCGCGGACCTGCGCAATTGCAGTGAGCGGGTTTATCGCCTGCTCGGCTGCGAGATCACCTTCCATGGCGGAGGCCTGCCGGGGCCAGGCGACACGCTCGCTTTCCAGATCGAGATCACCGGCCATGCGACGCTCGCCGGCGTGCGCATGTTCTTCTTCCAGTATGACTGCCGGGCCGGCGACCGGCTGGTGTTTTCCGTCCGCCATGGCCAGGCGGGTTTCTTCACCGATGACGAGCTGGCCGCAGGCAGGGGCGTTGTCTGGGAGGCGGCCAGTGAACCGCCGCCAACGGCCCGGCCGGCGCCGTTTGCGCCAGAGCGGGCGAGCCGCAAGCGCGCGTTCAGCGCCAGCGAGGTCGCGGCGTTCCGGCGCGGCGATGCCCATGCCTGTTTCGGCGAGGGCTTCGAGGCCTGTGCGGCGCAGACGCGGCCGGCGCATATCCCGGCCGGCGTGCTGGCCCTGTTCGACGACGTGCCGGAGTTTGAGCCCGAAGGCGGCCCTTGGGGGCGCGGTTACATGAAGGCGCGCGCCGGCGTTCCGGTCGATGCCTGGTTTTATGACGGGCACTTCCACAATGATCCCTGCATGCCGGGTACGCTGATGGCCGAGGCCGCCGTGCAGGCGCTGGAGTTCTACGCCGCCGCGATCGGCCTCACCCGGGAGCGTGACAGCTTCGTGTTCGAGCCGGTGCCTGGGGAGACGGCGAAATTCGTCTGCCGCGGGCAGGTGATTCCGGACCGGGCGCATGCGGTGACCTATGAGGTGTTTGTCGACGAGGTGGTCGATGGCGACACGCCGGTGATCCATGCGTCCCTGCTGGCGCGCTCGGACGGGCGCAAGGTGTTCCACTGTCCGCGTTTCGGCCTGCGGCTGCGGCGCCACTGGCCGGCGCAGCGGGTCTCGCCGTCGCCGCTGCGGATCGGACCTGAGGGGGAGAGCCGGGGCGACGCGGCGGCCCTGCTCGACTGCGCAGACGGGGCGCCCTCGTCTGCGTTCGGCCCGTTCTATCAGCGGTTTGACCGCGCAGGGCAGGTGCCACGCCTGCCGCAACCGCCCTACCACATGATTTCTCGCCTGACCGAGGTCTCGACCCGGCCGGGCGAACGGGTTCAGGGGGCGCGCCTTGTCGCGGAATATGACGTGTCGCCGGATGACTGGTATTTTGCCGACAGCGCAAGCGGCGCCATGCCGTTCTCCGTGCTGAGCGAGATCGCACTGCAGCCCTGTGGCTGGCTCGCCAGTCATTGTGGTTTTGCCATGGATGGCGGAGACCGTTTCCGCAATCTGGCCGGTGATGGCACTGTGCACGTGTGTGTCGGACCGGGCGCCGGCACCCTGCGGGTCGAGACGGCGCTGACGCGCTTTTCCCGGGTCGGGCCGATGACGATTGTCGATTTCGACGTCGCCGTCAGGGGTGCGGGCGAGGCGCCGGTGCTGACCCTTGCAACCCAGTTCGGCTTCTTCCCGGCTGCGGCGCTGGCCCGCCAGGCCGGACTGCCGCCCGACGCCGGCTTCGCCGAGGCTTTCGCTGCGCCAGCCAACCGGGTCGAGGACTGGCCGCGGCCGGATGTCATGAACCGCGGCCGGCTGGCCGTCATTGACACGATCGACCGGTTCGACCCGGCAGGCGGCGCGGCGGGACTTGGCCTTGTGCGCGGGCGCCAGCGGGTCGATCCCCATGCCTGGTATTTCCGGGCGCATTTCTTTCAGGACCCGGTGCAGCCGGGCTCCCTCGGCCTCGATGCGCTCTACCAGCTTCTCGCCGCGGCCGCGCAGATGAAGGGCCTCGGCGAGAGGGTCCGGGAGGCGCCGGCCCCTGGCCAGCCGGTCCGTTGGGTTTATCGCGGCCAGGTGACGCCGGAGCGCCGCGAGGTCACGAGCGTTGTCGAGATCACCGATGTGCAGGATGAGGCGGAGGGGTGGCGGGTCAGCGGCCGGGGCAGCCTTTGGAGCGACGGGCTGCGCGTCTACGAGATCGGGCCGTTCTCGGTGCGCATGGGCCCGGCCTGACAGGCGAGCGCCAGCTGGATGCCGTTGCGGGACGCGGCCTGCACATGCCAGGTGCGCCCCAGGGCCTCGACACGCGCCGTGGCAGCCGTGCCAAGAAGCATTGCCTCGGGCACGGGTACCCGTTTCGCATCGCCCGCAAGGCCGCGGCCCTGCGCCTTCAGCACCGCTTCCTTGACGGTCCAGAGCCGGAAGAATGCCACAGCTGCGTCGGGTCCGGCGAGGAGGGCGAGGGCGGCTTGCTCCTGCGCGGTCGTCACCATGGCGAGCATGGCCTGCCAGTCGAGCGGCCGGACCCGTTCGATGTCCAGCCCGACCGGGCCGCCGCCACGCCGGAGCGCAAAGCCACACCAGCGTTCGCTGCGGGCAAGCGACAGGGCAAGGTCCGGATTGGCTGGCAGGCGGGGCGGGCCGTCGCGTCCGCTCTGCAAGTCGAGCGAGGCGGCGTCGATGCCGAGCAGGTCGGCGAGGCGCTGGCGCCGGCTGGCAAGGATGGCGGCGAGGTCGGCGCGGCGCTGCGGGTCAATCAGGCGGGCGACGCGGGCTGTCTCGCCTCCGCTGAGGCCAGACGCATCCGGCGGCCGCGGCGCTTGCCAGACCTCGCAAAGCTGCCCGCCGATTGGGTCAAGCCTCGTCCAGCCTGCGAAGGGGCAGCAGGTCTGCAGTTTCAGTCTTCGTCCTCGTCTTCGTCCTCTGGGGGATTCTGGAAGGCCTTCGCCTTGCGCAGGCGCTGTTGCAACTCCGGCAACAAGGGGTCGTTCGCCGCGACGATGTTGCCGGTCACCAGCACGTCGCCGCCATCGATTTCCTCGACATAGCCGCCAGCCTCGCGGACCAGCACGATCCCGGCGGCGATATCCCAGGCCTTGAGTTGGCGCTCCCAGAAGCCGTCGAAGCGGCCGGCCGCGACATAGGCGAGGTCGAGCGCGGCCGAACCATAGCGGCGGATACCGGCAGTGACCGGTGTCAACGCCGCCAGCTCCCCCCAGAAGGTCGCATGCACCTCCTCCGCCTTGCCATGATAGGGCGTGCCGGTGGCGATCACGCTCTCGGCGAGCCGGGTACGGGCAGCGACGCGCAGCTTGCGCTGATCGAGCCAGGCGCCGCGTCCGCGCTCGGCCCAGAACAGCTCGTTCTTGGCCACGTCATAGACCACACCGGCAAACAGCTGGCCCTCGCGCTCAAGCCCGATCGAGACGGCATAGTGCGGCTGGCCGTGCAGGAAGTTGAGCGTGCCGTCGAGCGGGTCGACGATGAAGCGGTTGGTCCGGTCAGAGCCTTCCACGACGCCGCGTTCCTCCATCAACAAGCCATAGCCCGGCCGCGCCTTGGTCAGCACGGAGTAGATGATCTCTTCCGCGCGGTGGTCGGCATTGGAGACGAAGTCGGCCGGGCCTTTCCGGGAGACCTGCAGGTTCTCCACCTCGCCGAAATCGCGCGCCAGAACCCGCCCGGCGTCCCGGGCGGCCTTGATCATGACAGTGCCGACGGCGGAGGGACGGGACATGCGGACTGGCCCTTCGGGCAAGCGGTGGGTTGGGGCGGGCGATCAGCTGCGCGCGCGGTGTCAGTCGGCTGGTGTGTCGTTGAAGCGCGAGGCAATCCACAGCGTCACGTAGAGGCCGATGCCGAGGAGTGGGACGAGCATCAGGGATTGCCAGATGGCAGGAATTTCAGACATCGGAACTCGCTTTCAGGACCCAGTTATAGAGCGCACCCACGTGCAACGCCAGTCCTGCCATCACTGCGACAGCAGCGCCGGCCCAGCTGACCTCCGTCTGGTCGAGAAACAGGCTGTGATACCCGTGTGCGAAGATGATGGTCCATCTGCGCCTCCGGTGCATGAGTGCCGACGCGCAGTCGCGCTCGGCCTCGCGCTGCAAGGATCGGTTTTGGGTCCATGCAGCTTGGTATAACGAGGCCGCCGGCCACGAAAAGCTTGGCGATGGTGTTGACGAGGTCAGCCGACGGTTTTCGCTGCTCGTCATTATAAGTTCGCAGGAAGGCGAACACGTTCAGTCTGCGCGGCGCAGATAGGTCGAGTCCTCGGTCTGGACCACGATCCGCTCTCCAATGCCGACAAAGGGGGGCACCATCACACGCACACCATTGTCGCAGACGGCTGGCTTGAAGGAATTCGCCGCCGTCTGACCCTTCACCACCGGCTCGGTCTCGACGATTTCGAGCACGACCTGTTCCGGCAGGGCCATGCCGATGGGCGTCTCATTGTAGAATTCGATGGTGACCACCATGCCGTCCTGCAGGTAGGCGCCCTGCTCGCCGACGAAATCGCGCTGCAATGCGATCTGCTCGAAGGTGTCCTGGTCCATGAAGGTGAAGCCGTCATCATCGGCGAACAGGAATTGGTGATCCTTCTGCTCCAGCCGCACGCGCTCGACTGTTTCGGAGGCCCGGAAGCGCTCATTGAGCTTGCTTCCGTTGATCAGGTTGCGCAATTCCACCTGGTTGAAGGCGCCGCCCTTGCCCGGCTTGACCGAATTGGTCTTTACCGCGCGCCAGACCGAGTCCTGATGCTCGATGACATAGCCGGGACGGATTTCGTTGCCGTTGATCTTCGCCATTCTGTCGATCCGTTCTTGGTGTTGGTCCCGCGGGTAGACGGGCCCGCGTGAGGGGTCAAGCGGGCGGCGCCGCGGCACCGCCGGCCGTGCTGTCGGCAATCAGGATGTGGAACGCGCGCACGGCTGCGGCGGGCCCCTCCGGATGGTCCCAGACGCCGGAACTGACGGCAAGGAAATCGGCACCGGCCTCGATCAGGGGGCGGGCGTTGTCCGGCGTGATCCCGCCAATGGCAACGCAGGGCAGTTCCATCGCCTCCTGCCAGAAGGTCAGGAGGTCGAGGTCCGCCGGCGTTGTTCCGGCCTTGGTGATGGTGGGAAAGAACGCGCCGAACGCAACATAGTCCGCGCCCGCCTCGCCGGCTTCGAACGCCATGTGCCGCGAGGCCTTCGCCGAGGCGCCGATGATTGCCTCGGGGCCGAGCAGGGCGCGGGCCTCGCCAATGGTCATGTCGCCGGGTCCGAGATGGACACCGTCTGCGCCCAGTTCGAGGGCGAGTTGCGGACTGTCATTGATGACCACCGCGATGCCGCGTGCCTGCACCATGGGGACCAGCCGGGCGCCAAGCTGGCGCGTAGCCTGTTCGTCAATCGCCTCGCCGGCCTTCAGCCGCAGCTGCAGGCAGGCGATATCACCGGCATCCAGCGCCGCCTCAAGCGCCCTGAGGAAGGCGTCCGCCTCTGCGATCCGGGGCGGCGTGATGAGGTAGAGCCGGCAGCGATGGGGCAAGGGCGTGTCGGTCATCGGCCATGACCCGGCGCAGCCGCCCGGCCCCACACGGCGTGTCTCGCCAGCCAGGAGGGGACGGGTTCTCGCGCCATCAGCCCGCGCGCGAGGCCTCGTAGATGCTGTCGATGGTCGCAGCGAGGGCGGCGTCGAAATCAGCGTCGCTCTGGCCCGCGGACAGGCCCTCGGTGAGTGCGCGTGAGAAGCTGGCAATCACGCCGGTGTTCTGTGCCAGCTTCGCGTTCGCCTCGTCGCGCGCATAGCCGCCCGACAGCGCCACGACCCGCATGACACGGGGATGGTCGACCAGCGGCTTGTAGAAACCGGCCTCGCTTGGCAGCGACAGTTTCAGCATGACCTGCTGGTCGTCCGGGACGGCGTCGAGGTGGCGCGCGATGGCGTGGCGCAGCAGCGTTTCCGCCTCGGCCTTGTCCGCGATGGTGATGGTCACCTCCGGCTCGATGATCGGCACAAGGCCATGGGCGAGAATCTGGCGGGCGATTTCGAATTGCTGGGCGACAGTGTCGGCAATGCCGTCGGGGTTCGCCGCATCGACGACGCTGCGCATCTTGGTGCCGAAAACGCCCTTGGCGACGGCGCGCTCCAGCAGGGCGTCGAGGTCCGGCATCGGCTTCATCAGCCTCACGCCATTGGCTGCGTCGGCGAGGCCCCGATCGACTTTCAGGAAGGGCACGACGCGCTTCTCGTTCCAGAGGAACTCTGCCGTCGGCGTGCCGTCGATCTCGCCATCCATGGTGCGCTCGAACAGGATCGCGCCGATCACCTTGTCGCCGGTGAAAGCGGGCGACTTGATGATGCGCGCGCGCATGTCGTGGATCAGCGCGAACATCTCCTCGTCATTGGCCCAGCTTCCGTCGGCAATGCCGTAGAGGCTGAGCGCCTTCGGCGTGGAGCCGCCCGACTGGTCGAGGGCCGCGATGAAGCCGTCCCTGCCGGCGACCTGTTCGGTCATCTGTGCGTTTGCCATGATCCCCGTCGTCCTTCCCGGTTTCTGCGTTCAGCTCTTGAGCGCTTCGACGCCGGGCAGGGCCTTGCCTTCCATCCATTCCAGGAAGGCGCCGCCGGCGGTCGAGACATAGGTGAAATCGCCGGCCGCGCCGGCATGGTTGAGAGCCGCCACGGTATCGCCGCCGCCGGCGACCGCGGTCAGCCGCCCGGCCTTTGCGCGCTCCCCGGCAGCGCGGGCCGCCGCGATGGTCGCGGTGTCGAAGGGGGCAAGCTCGAACGCGCCGAGCGGACCATTCCAGACCAGGGTCTTTGCCGCGTCCATGGCGATCGCGAGGATCGCCACGGTCTGCGGTCCGGCATCGAGTATCATCTCGTGGTCGGCGACGTCGTCGAGGCCGCAGGTGCGGTGCGGCGCGTTCGCCTCGAAGGCGGTCGCCACCACCAAGTCACGTGGCAGCAGGATGTCGCAGCGCTGGGTCTCGGCGATCCGCTCGATCTCGCGGGCCGTGTCCGTGAGGTCTTGCTCGCACAGCGACGCACCGACCGGGTGGCCCCGTGAGGCAAGAAAGGTGTTGGCCATGCCGCCGCCAATGGCCAGCGCATCAACGCGGGTCACAAGGTTTTTCAACAGGTCAATCTTGGACGACACCTTGGCGCCGCCCACGACGGCAAGCACCGGGCGCTGCGGTGTGCCAAGGGCGGCCTCAAGCGCGTCCAGCTCGCGTTCCATGGCGCAGCCGGCATAGGCCGGCAGCCGCTCGGCGATGCCGACGGTGGAAACGTGCGCGCGGTGGGCCGCGGAGAAGGCGTCATTGACATAAAGATTGCCGAGCGCGGCCATCGCCTCGCACAGGGCGGGATCGTTGGTCTCCTCCCCGGCATGAAAGCGGGTGTTTTCCAGCAGGATGACGCCCGCCGGCGGCAGGTCGGCGATCGTGTCCTGCACGGCGTGGCCGGCGCAGTCGGCGACAAAGCTGACCGGGCTGCCGAGGACCCTGGAGAAGGCCATCGCGACCGGCGCCAGGCTCATGTCGGCGCGGCGTTCGCCATTCGGCCGGCCGAAATGGGCAAGCAGCGCGACCTTCGCGCCGGCGCTGCGCAGGGTCTGCACGGTGTCGAGCGCGGCGCGCAGGCGGGTGTCGTCGGCGACTTCGCCCCCCGTCATCGGCACGTTGAAATCGACCCGCACAAGGGCCGTCTGACCCGTGAGGTCGCCGGCGTCGGAGATGCGCTTGAAAGCCATGGCGGTGTCAGACCAGTTGCGAGAAGATGATGTCGAGGGTCAGGGAGGCCGGACGAACCGCCTCGTCGAACGAGGCTGTCCGGACCGCGCGATAGTCCCGCCCCTCCGGCTCACGGCAGACATGGACGACGCGCTGGTCGAGATCGGCGAGCCACAGCTCCTTGATGCCGGCTGCGGCATAGACCGGGCGCTTGCGCTCCATGTCGCGCTGCTGGCTCGATTTCATGAGTTCCACAACCAGGAGGATGTCATCCCCGGACATCGCGTTCGAGCGGACGTCGGCTAGGTGAACGATCAGGTCCGGACGCACTTCGACATCACTGGCGAGAAAGATGCTGCCCTGGCTGCCGGCGATCCATTCGCTGTCGCGGCCGAGGGCGAGGACAAACTCCCTGAGAAGCCGCGTGCGGGCCATCAGGTGCTCAAAGCCCTCGCTCGGCATGTCGAACCACTCCCCCTCGATCAGTTCCCATCGGTCATCAGGATCGATCAGGCCGTTCTCCACCATCTCCGCCAGGTCGGCATTGGTGAAATACCGCTTGCCGTCGTCACGCTGGTGAAAGGGGAGGCTGGTTCCATCCATCGCGCTGATCCTGTCGCGCCCCGTCGCGGGCTTTCAGAGGTATTTCGCCATCTGCAGGGCGGTGTCGCTCATCCGGGTCGCAAAGCCCCATTCATTGTCATACCAGCTCAGCACCCGCACCAGGCGGCCCTCGGTGACATGGGTCTGGTCGAACGCAAAGGTGGACGAGGCTGGATTGTGGTTGAAGTCGGAGGAGACGAGCGGCGCGTCGGTGTAGGCCAGAATGCCTTTCATCGGGCCGTCCGCGGCGCTACGGATCGCGGCGTTGATCTCGTCCGCATCGGTGTCCCTTGCGGCATCGAAGACAAGGTCGATCATCGATACGTTCGGCGTCGGCACCCGCACGGCCGACCCATTCAGCTTGCCGGCAAGCTCCGGCAGGACGAGGCCGACGGCCTTGGCCGCGCCGGTGGAGGTCGGGATCATCGAATTGGCGGCGGCGCGGGCGCGGTAGAGGTCCTTGTGCATCCGGTCCAGCGTCGGCTGGTCGCCGGTATAGGCGTGGACGGTTGTCATGTAGCCGCGCTCGATGCCGACCGCATCATTGAGGACCTTCGCCACCGGGGCGAGGCAGTTGGTGGTGCACGATGCATTGGAGACGACCCGATCGTCGGCGGTCAGCGTGGCGTGATTGACGCCGTAGACGATGGTCTTGTCGGCGTCCTTCGCCGGCGCGGAGACGAGGACGCGCGCGGCGCCGGCATCAAGGTGCGCCGCGGCGGCATCACGGTCGGTGAAAATGCCCGTGCACTCCAGCGCGATATCCACGCCGAGCGCCGTGTGCGGCAGTTCCTTCGGGTCGCGGATTGCGGTGCATTTGACGGTGCGTGCACCGACCCGGACCGTGTCACCATCAACCTCGATGTCAGCTGGCAGGGTGCCGTGGACGCTGTCATACTTCAAAAGGTGGGCATTGGTAGCGACGGGCCCCAGGTCATTGATCGCAACCACTTCGATGTCGGTGCGGTCATGCTCGATGATGGAACGAAGGACGAGGCGGCCGATCCGCCCGAACCCGTTGATCGCGACACGTACGGCCATGATGAGTGTCCTCTCGAAACCTGGCAGGATGGCTGGCTTGGCGGCGGTTTAGACCCTTGCTGTGCCTGCGTCCAGCACCGCGGGTCCGGGGCTGGCGAGACACACGGGCGGCAATGCAAGGCGCTTGCCAGACCTGTGACGCAAGCAGAGCATGGGCCGGCTCGCCGCACCGTGCTAGAGCCGCATCCATGAGCGGATACGGCCCCTTCGACGGACTGGCGGTGACGGCCGCCGCGATCGCGGTGATCCTGCTGGCGATTGTCAGCCTGGCTGGTTCCTCCACGCGCCGGCGCAATGTCGAGGCGGGTGAGGCGAGGGCCCAGGACCTCTGCGAGCTGACAGGCATCACGGCGCCTGTTGACCTGCAGGACGTGTTCGGCCCGCCGGACATGAACCAGGTGTGGCGGCATGTGACGCTCACCGATATTGCCCGAGCGCGCCGGCCGCTGGCGCACCTGATCTCCAATGACGCGCTCGACTGGGCGTGCATGGCGGTGGCGCTGGCCGGGCTTGTCCTCAGTGGGCCAATCCCCCAGGGGCTGGTGCTTGGCGCGCTCTCCTACCAGGTCATGGGCTGGCTGGCGGCGATCCGCCTGCCACGTTGAGCGGGGCTTGCCCGGCGCCGGCAAGGCTTTTCGCTTGTCCGCAATCGGATTAGACAGGGTGGCCATGAAGGTCTGGAAAATGAACGGGGCGGGCAATGCGTTCGCCATTTTCGACGCGCGGGCGCGGGCCTTCGCCCCGCTGCCCGGACAGGTGCGCGCGATCGCATCGGAAATGCGCGCCGACCAGGTGATCGCCATCGAGCGCGACGCGGAGAAGGACGCGTTCATGCGCATCTGGAATGGCGATGGCTCGCAAGTCTCCGCCTGCGGCAACGCCACCCGCTGTGTCGGCCTGATCCTTCTCAACGAGACCGGCAAGGACCGGGTGAAGATCCAGACCGAGGCCGACATGCTTGTGGCCGAGCGCGCCGGCGAGGGGCTGATCCGCGTGGACATGGGCTCACCGCTGATGGGCTGGGCCGATATTCCGCTGTCGGAGAAGATGGATGTCCGCGGGATCGATCTGAAGATCGGCCCGATCGATAATCCCTGCCTCTCGCGGCCCGCCGTGGTCTCCATGGGCAATCCCCATGCGGTGTTCTTCGTGGACGATGTGGACGTCCATGACATCCCGGCGATTGGCCCGCTGGTGGAGGGCCACCCGGTGTTTCCCGAGGGCGCCAATGTGGGGTTTGCCCAGGTGATTGACCGCGAGACAATCCGCCTGCGGGTCTGGGAGCGTGGCGCGGGGCTGACAAAGGCCTGCGGAACCGGCGCCTGCGCGGCGCTGGTCTGTGCTGCCCGGGCCGGTCTGACCGGCCGGCGCGCCCGCGTCATCCTCGATGGCGGCGCGCTTGACATTCACTGGGACGAGGACACCGACCGGGTGATGATGACCGGGCCGGTCGAGCTCGAATACGAGGTCGAACTCTGACCCGGCCCGGCAATGGGTCGCTCAGGCGACCGCCCGCGCTAGCGCGCACTGCGACCAGATCTCCGACAGGGCAGTGACCAGCCGGTTGATATCGCCATCGGAATGCACCGGCGAGGGCGTGATCCGCAGCCGCTCGGTGCCTTTCGGTACGGTCGGGTAGTTGATCGGCTGGACGTAGATCCCGTGCACGTCCATCAGCCAGTCGCTGATCATCTTGCACTTCACCGGGTCGCCGACCATCACCGGGACGATATGGCTCGGATTGTCGAGGGTGGGGATACCGATCTGGTTGAGCCTCTCGCGCACCCGGGCGACCTGGCGACGCTGGCGCATGCGCTCGAACTCGCTCTGCTTCAGATAGCGGACCGAAGCCCGTGCCCCGGCAGCGACCGCCGGCGGCAGGGCGGTGGTGAAAATAAAGCCGGAGGCGAAGCTGCGCACCCAGTCGCACAGGGCCTTCGAGGCAGCGATATAGCCACCCATCACGCCGAACGCCTTGCCGAGCGTGCCCTCGATGACGGTCAGCCGGTCCATCAGGCCCTCGCGCTCCGCGACGCCGCCGCCGCGGGGGCCGTAGAGGCCGACCGCATGCACCTCGTCGAGATAGGTCATCGCGCCATAGCGTTCGGCCACCTCGCAGATCTCGGCGATCGGGGCGATGTCGCCATCCATGGAGTAGACGCTTTCGAAGGCGACGAGCTTGGGCACGGACGGGTCGAGGCCCTTCAGCTTGTCTTCCAGGTCTCTCGGGTCGTTGTGGCGCCAGATCCGCTTGGCCGCGCGGCTGTGGCGGATGCCCTCGATCATGGAGGCGTGGTTGAGTTCGTCTGAGAGGACGACACAGCCTGGAAGGCGCGCTGCGAGTGTCCCCAGGGCGGCCCAGTTGGAGACATAGCCGGAGGTGAAGATGAGAGCGGCCTCCTTGGCGTGCAGGTCGGCCAGCTCCTCTTCGAGCAGGACATGGTAATGGTTGGTGCCGGAGATGTTGCGGGTGCCGCCGGCGCCCGCGCCGCAGGTTTCGATCGCCTCATGCATTGCCTGCAGCACGGCCGGGTGCTGGCCCATGCCGAGATAGTCGTTGGAGCACCAGACGGTGACCTCGTCAGTCCCGCCGGCGCCATGGCGTTTGGCCAGCGGGAAGGCGCCGCGCTTGCGTTCGATGTCGGCGAACACGCGGTAATTGCCCTCATCCCTCAGGCGATCGAGCTCATCCTCGAAAAACGCTTCATAGTCCATCAGGCCCTCCAGCTCGTGAGTGTTGTATCCTGGGTTTTGTTCGGGTCAGGGCGTCGCCGGGCCCAGGCCCAGAGCACGCTGTCGGGAATGGGCAGCACAAGGGCCCAGTGTTCGGCGACTGCCAGCACGGCAAGTGTCGCCAGAAGGGTGAAGCCGACCGCCTCGAAACTGCCCACGGGGAAAAGGAAGGCGGTATAGGCGAGCGCGGTGGCAGCCGCAGTGGCGGTGGTGATGAACAGCGGGAAGAACAGCGTTACCCGCCGCTTGCCGAAATAGGTCGACAAATAGGTGAGGTGGTCCGGCACGAACGCCTCGGAAATGTTCGGTGCGCCGAGGAACACCACGAACTTGGCATTGAGCCGCATTCCCCACAGCAGGAGGAAGGTCAAGGCCGCAAAGCCATTGCCCGCGCCCCAGCTGAGCAGGACGATGATCAGCGCATGGGCAGCGATTGCCAGTTCGTGGTGAATCACCGCCTGGGCTGAGACGATGAAGCGTGGCCAGGTGCGCAGCCCTGCCGGACAGGGCTCGCGCCGGGGTCCGGCGATATAGCCCAGCAGGAACAGCGCCTCGTGCCAGGCCCACAGGGCGATGCCGGCGGCAAAGCCGAGATAGGCGTCTCCAACCCCCGTCCGGTCGCGCAGCCAGAGCAGCACGACCATGCCTGTGAGCATGAGCGCCGTTGCCCCGCTCGCCGTCCACGCAAAGGTCCGCCTGTCCCGGCCGATCAGCCAGAACAGGACGCCCGTGCTCGACCACCAGATGGCGAGCGCGGTCAGGACCGGGGCGAGGACCGCACCATTCACCAGACCGGCTCCAGGCGGACCTTTGCGGGCAGGGCGTTGCGCTTCGGTGCCATGAAATAGAGGCGGGTGAAGTTGAAGGCGGTGGTGAGGGCAAGCCCCGCCCGCCTGACGCGGCTGAACAGCCCGCCCTTCGCCTTCGCCGCTTCCATGGCGTCGGCGCTGCGTCGCAGGCGTTCGAGGCCTTCGAAGAATTTCGGGTTCTCGATATCGAGTTCCACCGGGAAGACCTGGCGGGCGATCTCATTGCAGGTGCGGAACACCTGGCGGTCATACTGCGTCGGGTCCAGGCCGAGGGCCTTGTGGAAGGCCGGCCGGCGATGGTCGCGGATGTACATTGTCGCGTAGACGGCCAGCAGGAAGAAGCGGATCCAGAGCTTGTTGTGGCCCTTCAGCAGCTTCGGATCGGCCCGCATCAGCAGGGCGAACGCCTCTCCATGGCGAAACTCGTCATTGCACCAGTCGTGGAACCACTTGAAGATCGGGTGGAAGCGCAGCTCCGGATGCTTCTCCAGCTGCCGGTAAATCGTGATGTAGCGCGCATAGCCGATCTTCTCCGACAGGTAGACGCTGTAGAAGACGTATTTCGGCTTGAAGAAGGTGTATTTCTTCGTCCGCGTCAGGAAGCCGAGATCGACGCCGATCCCGAAATCCTTGAGCACGTGGTTGATGAAGCCAGCATGGCGGGCCTCGTCGCGGCTCATGTGCCGGAACAGCGCCTGCACGTCCGGGTTGGTCGTCTGGCGCACGATCTCACGGTAGAGGACGCAGCCGGAAAATTCAGCGGTCAGGGAACTGACCAGGAAGTCGACGAATTCCTCGCGCAGCTCCGGGTCGAGCGTGTTCAGGATGTTGTCGAACTCGTCGGTGCGCCTGAAGTGTCCCTTGTTGGGGTCGGCCGCCAACTCCGCGATCAGCGCATCCCACTCGCCGCGCACCGCGCTGACGTCAATGCGGTTCATCTCGTCGAAATCGGTGGTGTAAAAGCGCGGACTGAGAATGGTGTTCTCAAGCGCTGCGGTGTTGGTGTCATAATGCGCTTGCGAGGCGGTCTCGTCGCGCCCTGCAAGGTCGTCGAGACTGCTATCAAGTGTCATGTCGCTCATCTTAGGTTCCCCGGGCTGAAGCTTACCTCGTACAATTCCTTGAGTTCGAACATCGCCATCAGCCGGACCCAGAGCCGCTCCAGGAAGCCGGCACGGGTCACGGTGGCGACGCGGTGGACGGTAATCGTGTCGCCGAAAGGCACGGTGATCGCGGCGCCATGGACGCGGATCCTGTCGCCGACCTGTCGGTCCATGTGTCCGCCGAGATCGACATGGGCTTCCAGCGAATCATTGGTGTGGATTACCGTGATGGTACAGGGCACATCGAAGCGCCGCGGTGCTGGGTGTCGCTGCGACTGTATCATGGCGTGGTCGCCTCCGTTTCGAAAATGACGGCGAAGCTCTCGGCATTGCCGTCGGCAAAGGCGTTGAGCAGGACGGTGTTGCGCGTTGCCGGGTCTTCCAGGATGAAGCGGCCGGTCACGGTGCGCACCAGGGTGAAGGGCACCTCCGGAGAAACCGCCTCGCGCTTGCGTTCCAGTGCCATGGAGCGCAGGGCCGTGCGCACGAAACCCCCGGTCGTCGGCGGATAAATGTGCACCGGACGGCCATCATCGGCGGCATAGACGCCGACCCCGCCATCGGCCTCATCGACAAAGCGCACGTTCAGCGTCTCGGCCGCGTCATAGGCCATTGGCTTCTGCTGTCCGATTCCCGTAGTGCGCGACAGGGCGACAAAGCCGATAACGAGAGCGATCACCAGGCCCGTCACGACCAGGAACGTGGTCGGTACGCGGATTTCGTCATGGTGGGGCAGGGCTTCAGCCATCTTGTATGAGCTCCATTCTTTCTCGGTCTGTCACCGGTCAGGCCGAGCCGAGGGCATCGGCCCGGGGGGCTGTGACCGGGCGGGCGGGAGACCCGGTGCCGCCGTCCTCAGGGGCCAGTCTGACCTGCTCGGGCGCAGCCGCGAGGGCGGCAGCGGTAAGGCGCGCTGCGACCGCCTCGGCGTCCGGCACGCCGCGCAGCAACGGCTCGGTCGGCGCGAACCTGAAGGGGCGGGCATACGGCCACAGGTGCAAATAGCCGATCCGGCCCTTGCCCTGCAGCGTCAGCGCGATGTCACCCCGCCCATTGCCGTGGCGTCTGAGGTTTGCCGACTTGATGCGCGTAAACGGCAGGTTGATGTATTTGCGGATCGCCGCGCCATGGCGGATCACCATCCGCCTGTTGGTCAACGTGAAGATCGTGGACCGTGCGACCGCCCAGGCGAGCAGGCAGACCACCGCCAGCCCGGCAACACCCAGTCCGGCCGCCGTGAGGGCCACGCTGGTGAGCTCCGACCCCGGCGCGCCATTGCTGGACATTGCTGCCATCCGCCAGCTGGTCATGCCGACAAACCACAGGGCGATGAAGCGCACATGGAAGGCGTGAATGGCCAGTGCCCGGGCGCTCGGCCTGCCCTGCCATAGGATGTCCTCCCCCGCCGGAAGCAGTTCCGGCAGGCCACGGATCGGTTCGCTCGGGCCGTTTTCCTCGTCGTGGAACAGGCTCATAGCAGCGGCTCCTGGCGCTGGCGGGAGGCGTAAAGCTTGCCGCCACCATAGAAGCCCTGGATCTTGTCCTCTTCCAGGCGGGTAACGCTGTCGGGCGACTTGATTGCCGGGACCTTCGGGAAATGCGCGGCAAAGATCGCATCGACCTGCACCCATTTGTCGAGGCGGCGCTTGCAGATGCGCGCGAACGGCACCGGCAGGAGCACCCTGCGTGTGTTACCATCCTCCAGCGGGACCTCGACCTCGTAATAGCGGATGATCGCCTCGGAGCGGTCGACCCACAGATCCACCACCTCGCCAGCAACCTTGCCATCACCGGCGATGACGCGCAGCCCGCGCGGGTCGACATCATCGTTGGGGACATAATAGCCCTCGCTAACCCGGAAGGGGGCGATGCGCGGCAGGCCTTCCAGCGTCAGATCCGGATAGTCCTTGCGCTCGGCATAGGAAGCCGGACCGACGCCGTCGGCCATCGGGTCGCCTGTCGGCACGAACGGCGCGCCCGGCCAGGGAGCGGTCCGCTTCAGGGCAAGGTCGCGGGTGTCAGCCTCGCTGAATTCGACGGTCACGTCGTCGCGGCCATGGGGCAGCTTGTAGGTCTTCGGCGTCGGCCCATAGAACGGTTTGGCAGCACGTCCGCGCTCCGGCGTCGGCGTGTCGGGCTCTGTCGGATAGCCCTCGCGCATTCCCTCGCGCTGGAGATAGAGCACGAGGAAGAGAAAGAAGATGGTGAAAAGCCAGAGGCAGACATCGACGAGGTCGATCCCTGCTACAAATTCGCCGCCGAAAATCATGGGTTTGCTCCTTGGTGCGCGGGGTCAGTTCGGAAAGGCTGCGAGACCGAAGTCACGGGTCCGGTTGGGGTCAGAGGGGGGAGGGGCGAGTCGGGCGAGCGGGCCGATGACGACCATGGTCGCGAAAAGCAGGAGGATTTCGAGATGGTAGACAACGCTGTAGCCAACCGCGTCATCCATGAAGGCCTCGCCGAGCCGGCCGGTTCCGGCGAGCGCGCCGACGCCGTCGCGGATCGCCCCACCGAGCGCGAGCGCGAGACCGACCGCCGTGGCGTTGACCGCGCCCCAGGTGCCGAGCGCGATGCCGCTGTCGCGGCTTTCAGCCAGCGTCATTGCCGCGGTCAGCGTGCAGACGGAGAACAGCCCGCCGCCAAAGCCTATGAGCGCCGCACCGGCCTGGAAAAGCAGAGGCAGGCCGAGCGGGTCGGAGAAGATCACCAGTGAGAAGGCGCCGATGCCCGCCAGCAGGCCCACCGCGGCGAGGCGGTGCGGGTCGGCGCCGCGGCCGAGCTGGCGCGCCGCGAGGGCAAAGCCGCCCAGCGTGCCCAGCGCGAACAGGGCCGTCAGTCGTGTCGTGGCGGCAACGCTCATGCCAAGGATCTCGCCGCCATAGGGCTCCAGCAGCACGTCCTGCATGCTGAAGGCGGCCGCGCCGAGGCCCACCGCGACCAGAAGGCGCCGGGCATAGCGGTCGCCGGTGAGACTGCCGAGCGCTTCGGCAAAGCTCGGCGCCACATCCTCGCGCGCGCTCGCCTGCAGGCGCGGCTCCTGTTTCCACAGGGCGATCAGGTTGAGCGCCATGGCGACCACGGCGGAGCCCTGGATAACCTTGATGAGCTGCAACTGGCTGAACTCCGACAGGAGCCAGCCGAAGACCAGCGCGCTGACGCCCATGCCGACCAGCAGCATGACATAGAGCAGGGCAACGACGCGCGGGCGGGTGTCCTCCGGCGCAATGTCGGTGGCGAGCGCAAGGCCTGCAGTCTGCACCGTGTGCAGTCCGGCGCCGACCATCAGGAAGGCAAGCGCGGCGCCGAGCTGGCCGATCCAGGCCGGCCCGTGGGTGTCGCCCGCCAGGATCAGTAGCGCGAACGGCATGATCGCCAGCCCGCCGAACATGAACATGGAGCCAAACCAGATATATGGGCCCCGGCGCCAGCCGAGGACGGAGCGGTGGGTGTCGGACCGGTGTCCGATCAGCGCGCGCAGGGGCGCGAAGACCAGCGGCAGCGAGAGCATGACCGCGACGATCACCGCCGGCACGGCCAGTTCCAGGATCATCACGCGGTTGAGCGTGCCGGTGAGCAGGGTAAGCGCCATCCCGGCCGACACCTGGAACAGCGACAGGCGCAGCAGTCGCGGCAGTGGCAGCGTGTCACTCGCCGCGTCTGCAAACGGCAGGAACCGCGTGCCAAGTCCCTGCCACATGTCGGCGATCCGGGGGCGCGTGTGCGGTCTCACTTCAGGACGAGCTCCATCGCCTGCGAATAGTAGAAGCCTGATTTTATTCGACGGGTTCGGCCCGGCTGCCATAGGGAAAGACCCGTATGTGCGGCGATCCGCCGGGTCAGGCCCGCCTCGCCGACCGGCTGGATCGCCGGTGAGCGGTCAGAGCGCGGAAACAGCTGGCCGGCGGCGTGCATCATCGACAGGGCAGGCGTCCGCGGGGCGAAGGTGAACAGGACCGAGCGTTCCGCCCGCGCAGCGAAACCGTTGAGGATCGAGACAATATCGCTGGCGCCGTAGTGGATGACGCTGTCCATGGCTACGATGTGATCGAAGGCGCCGAGGCCCGAATCGAAGGCATCGCCGACACGGAAGTCGATCGAGCCGGCAAGCGGGGTATCGCCCGCGCGTTCGGCCGCAAGCTTCACCAGTGTCTGCGACAGGTCGATGGCGGTGACATGGGCGCCGCGGCGGGCGGCCTCCAGAGCAAGCTGGCCGGCGCCACAGCCGGCGTCGAGCACGCGCCGGCCGGTCAGGTCCTCGCCGAGCCAGTCAAGCAGCATCGCGCGCATGGCGTCGCGGCCCGCCCGCACGGTGGCGCGGATGCCGCTGACCGGCGCATCGGAGGTGAGCTTGGCCCATGCGTCGGCCGCGGTGCGGTCGAAATAGGTCTCCAGCGCGCTGCGCGTCTTCAGGTAGGTGGTGCTTGCCATCTCGCCTCGCTCCTCTCAGTCGAAACCCAGGAAGTCGAAGATTTCGCGATCCTTCATGGGGCTCGCATCGAGTTCCTCGACACCCGCCCACAGCGTTGCGGCGAGGCGCATATATTCCTGCTGCACGGCTTCCAGTTCCGGCGTGGCTTCCATCTCGAACAGGGTCGATTTCTTCAGGCGTGAACGCCGGATGATGTCGAGATCGGGGAAGTGGGCGAGGCGTTTCAGCCCGGTCGCGTCGCAGAACCGGTCGATCTCGTCGGTCGCGGCGCTGCGATTGGCGATGACGCCGCCGAGGCGCACGTCATAATTCTTCGCTTTTGCCTGAATCGCCGAGACGATCCGGTTCATCGCGAAGATCGAGTCGAAGTCGTTGGCGGTGACGATCAGGCCCCGGTCGGCATGCTGCAATGGCGAGGCAAAGCCGCCGCAGACGACATCGCCGAGAACGTCGAAGATGACCACATCGGTGTCTTCCAGCAGGTGGTGCTCCTTCAGGAGCTTGACCGTCTGGCCCACCACATAGCCGCCACAGCCGGTGCCCGCCGGCGGTCCGCCTGCCTCCACGCACATCACGCCGTTATAGCCCTCGAAGACATAGTCCTCAGGGCGCAGCTCCTCGGTGTGAAAGTCGACAGATTCCAGCACGTCGATCACCGTCGGCGCAAGGCGCTTGGTCAGGGTGAAGGTGCTGTCATGCTTCGGGTCGCAGCCGATCTGCAGGACGCGCTTGCCGAGCTTTGAGAACGCCACCGACAGGTTGGATGAGGTCGTCGACTTGCCGATCCCACCCTTGCCATAGACGGCGAACACCTTGGCGGTCTCGATCGAGAGCGATGGGTCCATCTGGACCTGTACGCTGCCTTCGCCGTCGGGGCGCACAGGCCGCGCGCCGGGGCGGTCAAGGGTAAGCAGGGTCATTTCAGGTCTCCTCCTCGTCGTCTCAGGCGGCCGCGCTGTCGGCCATCGGCAGGCCTTCAATGCGGTCTTCCAGGTCCTCGCCGGCGCGCCGCAGCGCCTCCAGCGTCGCTTCGTCGGGTTGCCAGTAATTGCGGTCACAAGCCTCAAGCAGGCGATTAGTGAGCGCCGCGCAGGATTTCGGGTTGAGCGCGGCCAGGCGTTCGCGCAGCGCTGTATCGAGCACGAAGGTCTCGCCGATCTTCTCGTAGATCCACGGCGCGACCTGGCCGGTGGTGGCAGACCAGCCCATGGTATTGGTCACCTGCGCCTCGATCTGGCGCACGCCCTCATAGCCATGGCGCAGCATGCCCTCATACCATTTCGGGTTCAGGGTGCGGGTGCGGGTCTCCAGCGCGACCTGTTCGGCCAGCGTGCGCACCTGGCCGCCGGCACCGCGGGTCTCGTCTCCGATATAGATCGGCGCGTCGCTCCCCTTTGCCTTCTTAACGGCCCGTCCGATTCCGCCGAGGGTATCAAAATAGTGGTCGATGGTGGTGACGCCGAGCTCGACCGATTCCAGATTCTGGTAGGCAAGGTCGACATCGGCCATGATGGTGTTGAGCAGGCCCGACTGCGCCACCGGCGTGCCATTGCGGCCATAGGCGAAGCACTTGCGCTTGGAGAACGCCTCGGCGAGGTCGTCCTCATCTTCCCAGCATCCGGCGTCGATCAGCTGGTTGACGTTGGCACCATAGGCCCCTTCGGCGTTGGAGAACACGCGCAGCGCTGCGGTTTCCAGGTCGCAGCCATGGGCGGCCTGGTAGGCGAGGGTGTGCTTGCGCACGAAGTTGAGGTGCTCCGGCTCGTCGGCCATGGCGGCGACGAAGGCGGCCTCGGCGATCAGTTTCGACTGCATCGGCAGGAGGTCGCGGAAAATGCCCGACAGTGTCGCCACCACGTCGATCCGCGGCCGGCCGAGGTCCTCAAGCGGGATGAGGCTCGCGCCGGCGAGGCGGCCATAGCTGTCATGGCGCGGCACGGCGCCGATGAGGGCCAGCGCCTGGGCGAGTTGGGCACCCTCGCTCTTCAGGTTGTCGGTGCCCCAGAGCACCATCGCCACGGTCTCCGGCGGGGCGCCGGTGTCGGCCTCGTGCCGTTCCAGCAGGCGGGCAGCCTGCGCGGCGCCCTCGCGCACCGCATGGGCGCTCGGCAGGCGGAAAGGGTCGAAGCCATGGATGTTGCGCCCGGTCGGCAGGATGTCCGGATTGCGGATGAGATCGCCGCCGGCCACCGGGCGTACGAAGCCGCCACCGAGCGCATGCACCAGCGCGGGGACTTCGGTGTCGGTCGCCAGGTGGCGGGCGATCCGGGCGATCCGTTCGCACGCCTCGACCTGGCCGGGGGCGAGCGTCTGGGCGACGGTCCGGGCGGCTTCGCCGCGGGCCAGCGCCTCGATCGCCGCGCGCGGCAGGGGGGGCTCGCCATCATGGGAAGGGATTGCCGCCATCATGTCGACGCGCTCGGTCAGGCTTGGCACCTCGCCGGCGACATGCAGGCCATGCGGGATCAGGGAGGCTTCGACCTCGTCGAGGGCGGCGCGGACCGCGTCGATCCGGGCGTCGCGTTCATCATCGCGCCAGAGCGGCTCGGCAGCGCTGAGCTCGAGGGTGGCCGCCTGCGCCTGTATGAGGTCGGCGAGGCGGGCGCGCGCATCCGCCTCGTCCGGCGCTGTCATGCGGTAACGAACGATTGTCGATCTGAGTTCCGCCAGCTCCCGGTAGAGCCCGGCCTCGGTCACGGGCGGGGTCAGGTAGCTCAGCGTCGTCGCAGCCGAGCGGCGCTTGGCGATCGCAGCCTCGGAAGGATTGTTGGCGGCGTAGAAATAGAAGTTCGGCAGCGCGCCAATGAGGTCGTCCGGCCAGCAGTCGCCGCTGAGGCCGGCTTGCTTGCCCGGCATGAATTCGAGCGCGCCATGGGTGCCGAAATGCAGGATCGCATCGGCGCCGAAATCGTCGCGCAGCCAGGTGTAATAGGCAGCGAAGGCGTGGGTCGGGGCGAAACCCTGCTCGAACAGCAGCCGCATCGGGTCGCCCTCATAGCCGAAGCCCGGCTGCAGGCCGACAAAGACATTCCCGAAACGCTCGCCGAGAATATGGATCGAGCGGCCGTCAGAGAGCTGGCGTCCGGGCGCGGCGCCCCACTGGGCCTCGATCTCGGCAAGGCGACGCTCGCGCGCAATATGGGTGCTGGCCGGCACCTGCGCGTGGACATTGCCATCGGTACCGTGGCGCGCGGAGTTGCCACCGAGCAGCGCCTTGCGCAGTGCGTCCGGCGAGGCCGGCAGGTCAACCTGGTAGCCATCGGCCTTGAGGCCCTTCAGGGTGTTGAAGAGCGACTCGAACACCGAAAGATAGGCGGCGGTGCCAACCGCGCCGCTGTTGGGCGGGAAATTGAACAGGGTCACCGCGATCCGGCGCTCGCTGGCCGCCTTGCGACGCAGCCCGACAAGTCTGGCGACGCGGGCGGCGAGGCGGTCATTGCGCTCAGGGCAGGCGCGCATGCGGTGGCCCTCCGGGCCGGCCGGCCCTTCGAACTGGCAGTGGCGCGCGCAGCCGGTGCATTCCACACCGGGAGCGGCGCGGCCGCCGAAGATGATCGGCCCTGTGGCACCGTCGAGTTCCGGGATCGCCACCATCAGCGTGGTCTCCACCGGGGTCATGCCCTGGCCATTGCTGCCCCATTCCTGCAGCGTCTGGAACTCCATGGCATGGGCGGCGACATAGGGCACGTCGAGGCGCGCAAGGATATCCGCGCCGGCCTCGGCGTCATTGTAGGCGGGCCCGCCAACCAGCGAGAAGCCGGTCAGGGAGACGATGGCATCAACGCGCGTGTCGCCAGCCGGATCGACGAAATAGCGCTCGATCGCCTCGCGATTGTCGAGACCGCTGGCAAAGGCCGGCACGACGGCAAGCCCCTCTGCTTCGAGCGCGGCGATCACTCCGTCATAATGGCCGGTGTCGCCGGACAGGACATAGGAGCGCATGATCAGCAAGCCGACGCGCGGGCGCGCGCTGCCTGCGCCGGGCAGGGCGTCAGCGCTCTCGCTGACCCGCGCGGGCAGGGCCGGGTGGTAGACGCCGACATCGGGGAATTCCTCCGGCGGCGCCGCCTCGAGCATGTCGCGCAAATGCGCCCGCTCTCCCGTGGCATAGCGCCCGAGAAGGAAACGCACGAGGTTGGCAATGTTACCGTCCGAACCCGACAGCCAATACTGCATTGTCAGGAAGTAGGCGCGAACGTCCTGTGCCGTCCCGGGCACATAGCGCAGGAGTTTCGGCAGCCGGCGCAGTGTCTTCATCTGCTTGGCGCCCGCCTTCGAGGCGCCGCCTGAGCCGCTGGAACCGCGCAGGCGCTTCAGCAGCGCGATCGGCCCGCTTTCCGGCTTGGCCATGTCGAACCGGCCAAGTCGCGTCAGCTTGACAACCTCGGAGGCGGCAAGGCAGCCGGCGATGGCGTCACAGTGCGGCCGGCGGGCCTCAAGGTCCGGCAGGACCGCCTTGATGTGCTCCTCGATGAACAGCATGGACGCCACGATCAGGTCGGCCCGGGCGATATCCTGCTTGCAGGCGTCGAGGGCCTGTGGGCTGCGCGCCCAGTCCGTGGCGACATGGAAACTCAGTGTGAGGTTCGGCAGGTCGCGGCGGAGCGCGGCGCGGGCGCGCGCGACGGCGCCCTCGAGCTGGCGGTCAAGGGAAATCAGGACGACCCGGACCGGCGTCATGTCGGGGAGGGTGGGGGTATCAGCGGCCATAATGCGCCTTCGCGTCATAGAGCGTGTCAATGGAAATCAGGTCGATGTGGTGCTCGGCGGCGTAACGTTCGGTGTTGCGCCGCGCCTTGCCGCGCACGAAGAACGGGATCTTCCGCAGCTCCTGTTCCGCCTCGGGCGCCCACGGGGTGACGTTGTCGGCGTCATGGCCCTCCGGCCGCCCGGTGTGCGGCATCTCGGCGGCGAGGTGGGAGGGACCGGCCTCGTCGTGGAACTCGAAGTCGTCGCGGAACATGCCGAGCAGGTGCTCCTCCAGGCCCATGACCAGGGGGTGGACCAGCGTGTCGAAGAGGACATTGGCCCCCTCAAAGCCCATCTGCGGCGCATAGCGGGCCGGGAAGTCCTGCACGTGCACCGGCGCGGAGATCACCGCGCAGGGCAGGCCGAGGCGCTTGGCGATGTGGCGCTCCATCTGGGTGCCGAGCACCATTTCGGGCTGGCATTCGGAGATTGCAGCCTCGACCTCCAGATAGTCGTCGGTGACCAGCGGCTCGACGCCATGGCGACTCGCGGCAGCGCGCAGGTCGCGCGCAAATTCCCGGTTGTAGCAGCCAAGCCCGGCGACCTTGAAGCCGAGTTCCTCCTCTGCAACCCGGGCGGCGGCAATCGCGTGGGTCGCATCGCCGAAGATGAAGACGCGCTTGCCGGTGAGATAGTTGGAGTCGACCGAACGCGACCACCAGGGCAGGTTGGAGTGTCCGGCATCCTCAGGCTTCAGATCGCGGCCGGTGATCCCGGCGATCTCAGCGATGAAGTCCCGCGTTGCACCAATGCCGATTGGCACCACCGTGGTGCGCTTCTGGCCAAAGGTCTTCTCAAGCCAGCGCGCCGTCGTTTCGGCAATCTCCGGATAGAGCACCACGTTGAAATCGGCGGCCCCGATTGTGGCGATCTCGTCCGGCGTTGCGCCGAGCGGGGCGATCAGGTTGATGTCGACGCCGAGCGAAAAGAGAAGGCCGCTAATCTCCTTCACGTCGTCGCGATGGCGAAAGCCGAGTGCAGTGGCCCCAAGAATGTTGCAGAGCGGGCGCCTGCCATTGCGCGGGTCCGGCCGGACATCCTGGCGGGCGAGGCTGCGGACGATCTGGTAGAAGGTCTCCGAGGCGCCCCAATGTTCCTTCTTCTGGTAGGACGGCAGCTCCAGCGGGATCACCGGCACCGGCAAGGCGAGCGCCTTGGCCAGCCCGCCCGGATCGTCCTGGATCAGTTCGGCGGTGCAGGACGCGCCGACGATCATCGCCTGCGGCTGGAAGCGCTCATAGGCGTCGCGCGCCGCCCGCTTGAAGATCTCGGCGGTGTCGGAACCAAGGTCGCGCGCCTCGAAGGTGGTGTAGGTGACCGGCGGGCGGTGGTTGCGCCGCTCGATCATGGTGAAGAGCAGGTCGGCATAGGTGTCGCCCTGCGGCGCGTGCAGCACGTAGTGCAGCCCCTCCATCGCGGTGGCGACCCGCATCGCGCCCACATGGGGCGGACCCTCATATGTCCACACAGTCAGTTGCATCAGACCCTCAGCCTCGCGTTACGGGTGAGCGGTCGCGCGAACAGCTCGGCCAGGTCCGCGCTCTGCTCAAACCCCTGGATCGGTGTGAAGACGAGTTCGATCGCCCACTTGGTCGTCAGCCCCTCCGCCTCCAGCGGGTTGGCGAGCCCGAGGCCGCAGACCGTGATGTCCGGGCGGGCGGCAAGGCAGCGGTCGAGCTGGCGATCGACATCCTGGCCCTCCGACAGGCGGATGCCGTCGGGCAGAAGGTCGAATTCCTCGGCGAGGTGGACGGTGTGGAAATAGGGCGCGCCAAGCTCCTCGATCTCCATGCCGCATTCGCGCACGAGGAACCGGGCAATCGGCGGTTCGAGCTGACTGTCGGGAAAGAAGAACATGCGCTTGCCCTCAAGAATCGGGCGGTAGGCGTCCAGTGCCTTGCGCGCCCTTGCGCGCGGCATTTCCACCACCGCATCGAACCGGTCCGGAGCAAGGCCCCAGGCGTCGGCAGCGGCCTTGAGCCACAGCGTCGTGCCCTCGGCGCCGAGCGGGAAGGGGGCGGGCAGCCGGGTCACGCCGCGATCCTCAAGCAGCCGGGCGGTGTCGCGCAGGAAGGGCTGGGCGAGCAGCATTCTGGTGTTGGGGCCAACCGGCGGCAGGTCGCGGCCCGAGCGGCCCGGAAGGAAGTCGACGGGGCCAATACCGAGCGCCTCGAACAGACGCCGGAACTGGTCCTCCACCACGTCGGCGAGGCAGCCGGCAATGATAAGGTTCGGCGCGGCGTCTGCCGTGGCGTCGGGCATGTCCGCCACCAGCGCGGCAAGGCACGCATCCTCGCCCTCGGTGAAGGTCGTCTCGATGCCGCTCCCTGAATAGTTGAGCACGCGGACGGTCGGGGCATGTCGGGCTGACAGGCGCTGCGCGGCGCGGCTCAGGTCGAGCTTGATCACTTCCGACGGGCAGGAGCCGACGAGGAAGAGCAGCTTGATGTCGGGCCGGCGCGCCAGCAGGCGATCGACCGTCTTGTCCAGTTCCTCATTGGCGTCCGCCATGCCAGCGAGGTCGCGCTCCTCGATGATCGCGGTGGCAAAGCGCGGCTCTGCGAAAACCATGACCCCGGCCGCCGACTGGATGAGGTGTGCGCAAGTGCGCGAGCCGACCACCAGGAAAAAGGCGTCCTGCAGCTTGCGATGCAGCCAGATAATGCCGGTGAGGCCGCAGAACACTTCGCGCTGGCCACGCTCGCGCAGAACCGGGCGGGCCGCCGGGCGCGCATCAGAGCGGGCGCTGTCGGTGGTGATCAGGGTCGTCACGCTGCTGCCTCCCCGCCAAGCCCGGCCGGGCTGGTGTCCGCCATGTCGAGGCGCGCCTGGCGGAGCTTCAGGACGAACTGGGCGGCGTTGATCGCATAGGCGGCATAGGCTGCCAGCGCGATCACCATCTGTGTGGCCGGCCCGGCCAGCGAGAACACTGCGACCGCCAGATAGGCCGTGTGCAGCGCCAGAACGAGCATGGAGAAGACATCTTCCCAGAAGAAGGCGGGGGCGAAGAGATAGCGCCCGAACACCACCTTCTCCCAGATCGCGCCGGTGATCATGATCGCGTAGAGGATCAGCGTTTTGGCGACCACTGACACGCTGGCAGCAACCAGGCCCTCTCCCGTGCCGAGATAGCGCAGGACGAGCGCCAAGCTTATCAGGAAGATCCCGAATTGCAGCGGCGCCAGCACGGCCTGCACGATTGTCCACGGCGTGGCATCGCGCCGGGCCCGTTCCTCCGGCGTGTAGAGCGGCGCGCGCAGGCGCTTTGATTCGCGGGCCAATGGCAGGAAGGACATTTCGGACATGGGCACCCTGGGCAGCTCGTTGATCAGGACGCTAACGTGCCGTTGCCGGGTGTGTCAATTCCGGTTGACGTCAAAATTCCTTGACGCCGCGACCGTCTCGCGCGAACCTCAGCGGGAAGGAAGGAGCTATTCCGCGTGCTTCAAATCTGTTACCAATGTTAATGATCTTTGCGCCTCTCCCCTTGCCGGGCCCGATCACGACGTCTTCACCGACGTCCGGTAAGCCGGCTGGGAGCATTGCTCCGGCCCTTCGGGCACGACCTTTTCAGAGACAGTCCGATGAAGGGGCCGGTGCGAGTGCCAGGGGGCGCTGTCAGGATCGACGAGACATGCTTCATTACAGCCCGGATAACGGGCGAGGGCCGGACGGGACCGATACCGGCAGAGCGTGGCGTGACAGTGGCGTAACAGGTGAAACACGAGGAGGTGACGGGCTGACAGGCCCACCACCAAGGAGGAAGAGATGAGCGAAGAGGCACCGGCGGCCGGAACGGCAGCGGCTCTTGAGGATGACACCGACCGGATCGTCAGATCCTTGTCGAGTCTTGAGGGCCGGCTTGACTGCGTGAATGGCGCGTCTGACGTCGCCCGTGACCTGATGCGCGCCATCGAGGTCGAAGTCCTGCCCCGCCTCATGCTTGTCCACAGTCAGTCACCCGGATTCGACGCCGGCGATCCGGTTCGCGGCCGGCGGACGGGTGCTGCCCCCGCCGGTATCACCGAGGACGAGCGCACCTATTTTGTCAGCCTGCTGATCAGCGATTCCGCGGTTGCCGTGAGCGCCTTCGTCGATGGCCTGATTGCCCGCGGCGTTCCGATAGAGGCGGTGTTTACCGACCTGCTTGCCACCGCCGCCCGCCAGCTCGGCGAACTCTGGGATGATGACCGGGCGAGCTTCACCGATGTCACCCTTGGCCTTTGTCGTCTGCACGAGGTGCTGCGTCACAACAGCGTTGTCGGCGATACCACCTTCCAGGGCGGTGCCAGTCCGGGCCAGAAGGTCCTGCTGGCGACCGCGTGCCATGACCAGCACGTCTTCGGCGTGCTGATCGTTGCGGAGTTCTTCCGCCGGTCCGGCTGGCAGGTCTGGAGCGAACCGGGTGCGAGCACAGGCGAACTCTGCCAGATTGTCGGCGAGGAGTATTTTGATGTGTGCGGCCTTTCGGTGTCACGCACGCCCCCCGAACGCGACCTGGTCGTGGAGATCGCAAACCTTCGAAAAGCGTCGCAGAACCCGGCGCTCAAGATAATCGTCGGCGGACAGACCTTTCTCAGCAATCCGGCCCTGGTGGACAGGGTCGGTGCCGATGGGTGCGCCAGATCGGCGTCGTCTGCCCCCGAGACGGCGCATAACTTGCTTGACGCTGCCCGGGCCGGAGCCTGACTCCCGGACAGCGGCCTATGGGTGTTTGACACATGGATGCCACGAAGCCGAAACACGATGACATGGTGCCATTCGCGCGCCCGGCCGACTTCCTGTCCGGCCTTGATGTCGCGACCACCGCTGAAATCGTGACGTCGGCCACGGACGTGGCACTTATCATCGATGACGGTATTATTCGTGACGTTTCGGTTGGCAATGCCGATCTTGTCGCTGAGGGGTATGCCAGTGCCTGGCGCGGCAAGCCGTGGGTCAACACTGTGGCCGCCGACAGCCGCAAGAAGATCGAGGACCTTCTCAAAGGTGCCGGCGGGGGGCGCAGCTGGTGGCGTCAGGTCAATCATCCCTCCGCCTCCGCCCTTGACGTGCCGGTGAAGTATATCGCGATCAATATCGGGCCCAAGGACCGCCTGCTTGCGCTCGGCCAGGACCTTCGTTCCGTCGCGGCCCTGCAGCAGCGCCTGATCGAGGCGCAGCAGGGCCTGGAGCGTGACTATTCTCGCCTGCGCCAGACCGAAGCGCGCTATCGCCTCCTGTTCGAGGCGATCTCCGAACCAGTGGTCATCGTCAATGCAGCCACCCTGAAGATTGACGAGGCCAACCGGGCGGTCGGCGACCTGCTTGGCGCGTTGCCGGCATCACTCTGCGGGCGTGCACTTGCCGGCCTGGTCTGCGAGACGACGCGGCGGGGTGTCGACATGGTCATTGCCCGCGCGCTTGCCACAGGCCAGGCACTCGGTGAGGAGGTCGAGCTGGTGTCCGGCCAGCGCTGCCGCATTGCCGCGTCTGCCTTCCGTGAGGACCGGGCGACCCGGCTGATCGTCCGGTTCCTGCCGGAGGGCAGCGACCCTGTCGAGGTGTCCGCGCGCCGGGCACTCCATGACGTGCTGGAGGCGCTGCCCGACGGGTTGGTCGTGGTGGACATGGACCTGCGCATCCTTGCCGCCAACCGTGCATTCGTGGACATGACCAAGTCGGCAAGCGACAGTCAGGTCGTGGGTATTCGCCTCGTTGACGTGCTCGGCCGCTCTGCCACCGACATCAATGTCCTCGTCTCGACCCTGAAGACCCATGGCCTGGTGCGCAATTTCGGGACCGTCCTGCGCGATCGGTTTGGCGTTGAGGACTCCGTGGAGGTCTCCGCGGTCGGTGCGCCAGTCGGCGGCTCGGAAGTGATTGGCCTTTCGGTTCGCAACGTCTCCCGCCGCCTCCAGACCGGGGCGCGGATCGGCGAACAGCTGCCGCGCTCGGTCGACCAGCTGACGGAACTGGTCGGACGGGTGCCGCTCAAGGACATTGTACGCGAGTCCACCGATCTGATCGAGAAGCTCTGCATCGAGGCGGCGCTGGAGATCACCGACCACAACCGCGCCTCGGCGGCGGAGATGCTCGGACTGAGCCGGCAGGGCCTGTATTCCAAGCTGAAGCGCTCGGGCATCGACAACAACCGCTCCTGAGGCCGCCCGCCGTCAGCGGCGCGCGACAAACCCGTCAAAAGGCGTAAATCCAGATTGACACATTCGAGTGTCAATTTTACGGTTTGGCATGACTGATGCCAGCCTCAGCGTCCCGCAAAGAGCGCTGCCCTCGCCGGGGGCGATCCTTGAGCTGTCCAAGCCTGTCACCTGGTTTGCCGCCATGTGGGCCTTCATGTGCGGGGTCGTCTCCGCAGGCGAACCGCTTCTGGAGCGGTGGGCGTTCATTCTCGGGGGTGTCCTGCTCGCAGGCCCCATGGTCTGTGCGGCCAGCCAGGCCGTGAATGACTGGTTCGACCGGCACGTGGACGCGATCAACGAACCGGACCGGCCTGTGCCATCGGGGCGGATTCCTGGCCGCTGGGCGCTCTACATCGCGGTTTTCTGGTCGGCTGCCTCGCTCATTCTCGGCGCGGTGCTCGGCTCCTGGGCCTTTGTCGCGGCCCTTGTCGGCGTGGCGCTTGCCTGGGCCTACAGCGCGCCGCCCTTCCGCCTGAAGATGAATGGCTGGTGGGGCAATGCGGCGGTCGGCTTCTCCTATGAGGGGCTCGCCTGGTTTACCGGTGCCGCCGTCGTGCTCGGCCAGCTGCCGTCACCCCTGATCCTGGCCGCCGCCATTGTCTATTCGATCGGCGCTCACGGCATCATGACCCTGAATGATTTCAAGGCGATTGAGGGCGACCGGGCCCTCGGTGTGCGCACCCTGCCGGTCCAGCTTGGCCCCGAGCGTGCCGCTGAGCTCGCCTGCTGGGTGATGGCCCTGCCGCAGCTGATTGTCATTGTGGGCCTCCTGTGGATCGGCGCGCCCTTGCATGCGGCAATCGTCACATTGCTGCTGGCCGCGCAGGTCGCTGCCATGGGGGTCTTGCTGCAGGACCCGCGGGGCAAGGCGCCCTGGTACAATGGCACTGGCGTCCTCTTCTATGTCCTGGGCATGTTGGTGACGGCGCTGGCCATCGCCGCCCGGGGAGGCGCCGCATGACCGGGCGGGCCGCCACTGCGCCGCGCTTCCTCGGCTGGTTTGGAATCTTCCGCCTGGCACTGGTGCAGACCAGTATCGGCGCAATCATTATCCTGACCACTTCGACGCTCAACCGGGTGATGGTGGTCGAGATCGCCCTGCCGGCAATTCTGCCCGGCGCGCTCGTCGGTTGGCACTATGCCGTCCAGATGGCCCGCCCGCGCTGGGGTCACGGCGCTGACCAGGGGGGAGCGCGCACCCCGTGGATCGTCGGCGGCATGGCCGTCCTCGCCTTCGGTGCAGTCTTCGCTGCCCTGTCGACGGCCTGGATGGTGACCGCACCGGTTACAGGAGCGCTTGCAGCCTTCCTCGCCTTTCTCCTGATCGGCATTGGCGTCGGTGCTTCCGGAACGAACCTGCTCGCGCTGCTGGCGACCGAGACGGCGCCGGAGCGCAAGGCGGCGGCTGCCGCCGTGGTCTGGATCATGATGATTGTCGGCTTTGTCATCACCGCCAGCGTTGCCGGGCAGCTGCTGGACCCGTTCTCGATGAGCCGGCTTGTTGCCGTTACCGCGGGCGTCTCCCTGTTTGCCATAGGGCTCACAGCGCTCGCCTTGTGGGGCCTGGAGTCATCCGCCCGGCGCAACGCCGCCGGCCGCGAGCCGGAGGCGACCGGCGGGGGTCGCTTCCAGGCCGCTTTCCGCGAGATCTGGGGCGAGACCCAGGCGCGGCGGTTCACGGTGTTCGTCTTTGTCTCCATGCTTGCGTATTCGGCGCAGGACCTGATCCTTGAACCGTTTGCCGGCCTGATTTACGGCTATGCTCCGGGAGAATCGACAGCGTTAGCGGGCGTTCAGAACATGGGCGTGCTGCTCGGCATGATCCTGACCGCCATCATTGCCACGACCATTGGCAAATCGCGCGCGGGCTTCATGCGCCACTGGACAATGGCCGGCTGTCTGGCGTCTGCAGCCGCGCTGCTCGCGCTGACGGGCGCAGCCTCAATTGGTCCGGCCTGGCCGCTGGAGCCGACCGTTTTCGCTCTCGGGCTCGCCAATGGCGCCTTCGCGGTCGCTGCAATCGGGTCGATGATGACACTGGCCAGCGCCGGCGCGCCTGGCCGCGAGGGCATCCGCATGGGCCTGTGGGGCGCCTCGCAGGCGATCGCCTTCGGTATTGGCGGCTTTCTCGGCGCCGCAGCGCTCGATGTCATGCGGCTGCTGACACCGGAAACCGGCGGCGCCTTCATGGCCGTGTTCGCTGCCGAAGCCGCACTCTTCGTGGTTGCCGCCATGCTCGCTCTTCGCGTTGGCACCAGCGCTGCCGACACGCGACGCCTGCCGGCCATGCCCGCCGGCGAAGCCCTCATTGCTGACTGACCCCCGCTTGCTGAAAGGACCAGACTCCCATGGAAGACGCCCCCGAACACCGCGACCTGCGAACCTATGACGCCGTCGTCGTCGGCGGCGGGCCCGCCGGCGCCATTGCCGCCTGGGACCTTGCCTGCGGCGGCCATGATGTCCTGCTGCTCGACAAGTCCGGACGGATCAAGCCCTGCGGCGGCGCCATCCCGCCGGCGCTGGAGCGTGAGTTCGAGATCCCGCCGGGCCTGATCGTAGCCCGCGCGAGCACCGCGCGCATGGTATCGCCGGCCGGCCGCACGGTCGACATGCCAATAGAAGGGGGCTCCGTCGCCATGGTCGACCGCGAGCATTTCGATGAGTGGTTGCGCGAGCGCGCCCGCCAGGCCGGCGCAGAGCGGCGCGATGGCGGTTTCCAGCGGATCGAACGCGACGCGGAGGGCATGGCGATCGTCTGCTATACGCCGAAGGGCACTGCGCGCAGCGGACCGGTTGAGCGTGTGCGCGCCCGCTTCGTGATCGGTGCCGATGGCGCCAAGTCGAAAGTGGCCGAGCAGGAAATGGAGGGCGCCGACGAGAAGCACTGCGTCTTTGCCTATCATGAGATCATCGCGAGCCCGCTTCGGGCAAATGGCGAGGACTTCGATGGCAGCCGCTGCGAGATCCATTATGACGGTCGCCTGTCGCCGGACTTCTACGCCTGGGTGTTTCCCCATGGCGAGACGACGAGCGTCGGTGTCGGCAGCGCCCAGAAGGGCTTTTCCCTGCGCGGCGCGGTGGGCGCGTTGCGTGACGTGGCCGACCTCACCGGCGCGGAGACGATCCGCACCGAGGGAGCGCCGATCCCGCTGAAGCCGCTGAAGCGCTGGGACAATGGCCGCGATGTCGTCCTGGCCGGTGATGCGGCCGGATGCGTCGCTCCCGCCTCGGGTGAGGGCATCTATTATGCGATGCTTGGCGGGCGGCTGGCTGCGGAGGGGGTCGACACGGCGCTGAAGACCGGGGATGCGCGCGCGCTTGCCCGTGTCCGCAAGTCGTATATGTCCAAGCACGGCAAGGTGTTCTTCGTCCTTCGGATGATGCAGCATTTCTGGTACCGCAATGACAAGCGCCGCGAGCGCTTCGTCAACATCTGTGATGACAAGGACGTGCAGCGGCTGACATGGGAAGCCTACATGAACAAGAAGCTGGTGCGCGCCAATCCGGTGGCGCATGTGCGTATTTTCCTGAAGGATACCGCGCACCTGCTTGGCATGGCGCCCGTCCAGCAGCGCTAGCCTGCCCATGACCCTGGCGCGCCGGCCCGCCCTGGTTGCGATCGGTGCCGCGTGTGTCGTTGCTGTCCTGGGCGGCGCGGCAACGCGCATAGGCCCGTGGTATCGTGGACTAGAGAAGCCGGCGCTGAACCCGCCGGACTGGCTGTTTGCTCCGGCCTGGACGCTTATCTACGCTCTCTGCATCATCGCCGGCGTAACCGCCTGGCAGGGTGCGCGCACGCGCGGCCAGCGCGCGTCAGTTGTCGCCCTGTTTGCCGTCAATGCCGTGCTGAATGTGGTGTGGAGCGTCCTGTTCTTCACCGTGCAGCGGCCGGACTGGGCGCTGGCAGAGGTTGCGACCCTGTGGATGTCGGTGTTGGCGATGGTCGTCGTCTTCGCCCGGTTTGCACCACGCGCCAGCCTGCTGCTCCTGCCCTATCTCGCTTGGGTGGGCTTTGCGGGCTACCTCAACTTTGCCGTTGTCATGCTGAACGCGCCCTTCGCCTGAGCGGGCGGGCGCGCGGAGGCTGGCCTGGAGGTCGGAATGCCGGTCACGCCGGAAATCCTGCAGGCGATCCAGATCGCTGTCCTCCTGGAATTTGCAGTGCTCGCCGGCCTGCTTGCCCGGGCCGGGCAGGGCCGCTGGATCCTTCCGCTCGCTGCCTTCCTCGCCTGTGGCCTCGTCCTGATGATCGCACTGCAGGCTGCACTTGAGCAGGCGCCGACACAGCTGCAGGCCGCTCTGGCCGCCAGTGGGCTGTTGCAGGTCCTGACACTTTGGCTGGCATGGCGGGCGCTTCGCCGTGCATGAAAAAAAGGCCGCGCGGCGCGCGGCCTTTCTTCAGAGTGTCAAGGTGCGGGCGACTGGTCCGGTCAGAGCCGGGCGAAGCCGTTCTCCGCGCCCCAGAGATACCAGTTGTCGACCACGGTCCCGGTCAGCAGGATGCCGATGCCGCCGGTCAGCGTGCACAGGATCGCGAACCACCAGGCCCAGCGGTGGATCGATTCCATCGAGGCGTTGAAGCCCATGGTCCAGCGCCAGAACAGGGCGGCGCGCTCCGAGGCGGTGCCCCGATCGACGATCTGCTCGATCTCGCGCTCGCCGCCATAGCGACCGACTGCCAAGATCGTCGCGCCGTGCATGGCAAACAACAGGGCCGAGCCATAGAGGAAGACGATCGAGAGCATGTGGAAGGGGTTGTAGAAGAGGTTGCCATAGACCAGCGAGAAATTGTTCGTCCAGTCGAGGTGCGGGAAGATCCCGAATGGCACCGCTTCCGCCCAGCTCCCCATGGCCAGCGGCCGGATGAAGCCGCAGACGAGATAGAGCCAGATGGCGGAGGCGAACGCCCAGGCAATGTGCGTGCCCATGCCCAGCTGCTTGGCCCGGCGATAGGTTCGCCACCACCATAGCAGGATCGACGCGGTGAGGAAGAAGCCGGCGATCAGCCACCAGCCGCCTTCGTTCAGCGGGACGAACGGGCTGACGCCATATTCGGCAGATGGCGGATCGAGGGCCAGCCAGGGCAGCTGGCCGAAGAAGCGGATCGGATCCCAGTTCACCGAGGCCCACATGTTGAGGCCGATGATCTCTATCGCGATGAAACCGCAGATCAGCGAAGCCACGCCGGTATAGCCGAGATAGAGCGGTCCGAGCTGCGCATCGCCAATCCGGCCGAGCAGGTGGCTGAAGTTCTTGATCCGCGTGCGCGGCCAGTTCTCCTTCGGCAGATCGACGCCCGCATCATAGTGGCCGCGAACCTGAACCTGAGTAAAGATATTCTGATAGTCGGTCATGATTGTCAGGTCCTTTATTGCATCCGCCAGATCGGCAGGTTGCGCCAGCCATTCCACCACTCGACCCAGGAGCCCTCATACAGCGGACCGGAGATCACAATGCAGACTGCGCTCCAGAACCCGGCATTGAGTGCCAGGAACAGGCCGACCCGGTGGATGCCGAGGGTGCCCACAGAATAACCCTGCAGGTCGCGGAAGAACGAGTTCTCGTGCTCCGGGTCCTTAACGACCTCGCCCTTGCCGGGATTGGTCGCCGACAGGACGGCGCCGCCATGCAGAGCGAGTGCAAGCGTGGTGGTGAAGAAGAACGTGATCGCCACCATATGGGCAGGGTTGTAGTGGAAGTTGCCGTACTGGTAGCCGGTATACGACACCCAGTCCAAATGGCTCATGATGCCATAGGGGAAACCATGCCCCCACGCGCCCATGAGCACGGGGCGGATGACCACCAGCGTCACATAGGCAAAGACGGCCACACCGAAGGCAAAAGGCACGTGGTAGCCCATGCCGAGCTTGCGACAGATCTCGACCTCGCGAAGGATCCAGGAGCCGAATGCGCCGATCGCGCACACGGTGATCAGTTGCCACAGGCCGCCCTCTGTCAGGGGGGCGAAGGCGAGGCCATAGCTGATATCGGGCGGGTTGATGCTGATCAGCCAGGGGTTCCAGGTGTCGCCCAGTGCTGCGCCCCAGAAGATCAGGGCCGTGCCGAGAACGGCGAAAAAGGCGGTCGTCACGCCGAAGAAACCGACATAGAACGGACCAACCCAGAAATCGAACAGGTCGCCACCGATCAGGGTGCCGCCGCGAACGCGATACTTCCGTTCAAAACTCAAGAGCGCCATGGTTTGCGTCTCCTTTCGTTCAGGCTCCGATGCGGCGAGGGGGGTCTTCGGAAGGCATTGTCACGCATGACAAGCACAAAGGCGCCGATATCCGCTCGAGCGGGGTTGAAACTGGGTCGGACGGGCCGGACACGCCGGTGGGCGCGACCGCCCGTCCGAATGGATCAGGCGAGATCGCTCGCCTCGCCCACCTCCAGCGTGATCGCAGCCTGCGCGGCCGGACCGGTGCCGAGCCAGTTGAAGCGCTCGGTGCTGAGGAGGATGAAGTGAATGAGGATCGCCAGCGTGAACAGGAAGATCGCCAGAGCGACAAGCATCCTGCGCGGGTCGAAAAGAAGCCAAAGTCTCCACATGGCGTCGTACTCCTTAAGCCAGGGTTTTCAGGAAAGTGCCGGCGAACCGCACGCCCTCTTCGATGGCCGCATAGCCATCAGGGCCCGGGATCCACGGACGCCACATCCACACCAGGATGTGGGCCACCACGGCGATCAGGGTGAACAGGATGAAGCTCATCATGAATGCCTTGTGGAATTCCTGAGCCTCCGACGGTGTCAGTCCCGACAACGTCTCTGACCTTTCGGTCGTGTCACTGGCCATATTTGCCTCCTTGTTTGGCCTTGGGCCGTTGCCGCAATCCTGCCCTGCGGTCTGGGCATCGTCCGGCGGAAATCGCCGAAGCTGATGGGGCGCTGCCCGGGACAGCGCCTTGAGAGGGGGACCGTCTGGCCCGACCGGATCGCAGGATTGGTGGCTCCATCATCCTCCACCCGCTTCAGGCGGGCGCCCCTGATAGTCTTGCGCTGCTGGCGCGTACCCGCGCCTCGGTGACCGTGCTTTCTCCGGCGGCGCGCGCCTCGCGCTCGCACAGGTCACGCAGCCGCTTTGCTGCGGAAATCCGGGTCAGCACAGGAAACCGCGCCACATGCTGGTCGAGCGCACGGCTGGCGTCGGCGTGCCAGGACAGCGACCCGGCGATCCGCGAGGGCGTGGCGTCGGCCTCGTCCATGTCGCGGGCCAGCGGAAGGATGTGGAACAGCGCGTCGAACAGCGCGTTGCAGACCTCCTGGATAATGTAGGTCGCACCGCTATAGCCCATGAAGGGCGTGCCGGTGTGGCGCCGGATCACCGCGCCGGGAAAGGAGGCGGGGATGTAGGCCGAGCGCGCGCCGGTCTCCTGCAGGTACATGCGTTCATTGAAGCTGCCGAAGACAACCAGCGGGGCCGCCTCGCGGAAAGCCTCGCGCACCGCGTCATTGTCCGGCTTGCGGCCGGCGACCCGTGACCGGGAGAACGCGCAAGGAAGGCCGAGATCGGTCTCCAGATAGTTGCGAACGCCGCGCGCATAGGTCTCATTGGCGACAATGCCGAAACTCGCTGTGGCGAAGAAGTCCTGGGTAACGGAGCGCCACAGGTCCCACAGCGGCTTCAGGGTCGTGTGCTTTTCCCGCTCGATGAAGGGCTCCGGGTCGAGGTCGAGGATCTCGCCGAGACGGCGCAAGAACTTGGTCGTCGAATGCAGCCCTATCGGCGCCTGCAGATAGGGCTTGCCGATCGCCTCGCACAGCGCGCGGCCGAACTCCCGGTAGAGGCAGATACTGGCATCGGCATCGATGAGTCGGCGCGTCTCCTCAATGTGGGCACCAAGCGGGAAGACGAGGTTCACCTCAGCGCCGATACCCTCGACCAGCCGGCGAATCTCGGCGAGGTCTGAGGGCATGTTGAACATGCCATAGCTCGGCCCGATGATGTTGACCGAGGGTCTGGCTCCGTCCGGCTTCTTGCGCGGTTTGGGGTCGCGGCCCTTGGTCTGGGCGTATTCCGTCCACAGCCAGAGGAGCGCGCGGTCGGCGCTCTGCCACTGGTCCTCGTCGATGGTGCGCGGCAGGAAGCGCTGGATGTTGGAGCCCTGCGGCGTCACCCCGCCGCCGATCATTTCTGCGATCGAGCCGGTGACGACCACGGCCGGCAAGTCCGGGTCCAGCGCCTCGCGGGCGCGCTTCATGGCGCCTTCGGTGCCGTCCTTGCCGAGTTCCTCCTCAGCCAGGCCGGTAACGACGATCGGCAGTTCGTGGGGCGGCAGGGCGTCGGTGTAATGCAGCACCGACGTCACCGGCAGGTTCTCGCAGCCAACCGGGCCGTCGATCACCACCTGCAACCCCTTCACCGCGGCGAAGACGTAAACAGAGCCCCAATAGCCCCCGGCGCGGTCATGATCCTGGATCAGCATCCGACCGGCTCCTCCAGGTCGTTGGCGCGTTTCGCCGCGATGGCGCGCTTGCGCGCCTGCTTGGCGCGGAACGCATCGTTCACCTGTGGTGTGTCTTCCCAGACGCCGGCCCTGTCGCCCTGGCCAACGCCGTCGAAGAAGGCATGCATCTCGTCAAAGCGCGGCTTGCCGGACATCGCCGCATTGACGACCTGGGCGAGGCTGCCGGCGCCGGCAGGTCCCATCAGCGGGCGGGCGGAAATCAGGTTGGTGAAGTAAAGGCCCGGCGTGGACGCCTCCTTGGCCTTCTGGACCACCGGCGTGGTACCGATGGCAAGGTCCGGCTTGAATGCCTCGAAGGCGGCCAGATCTGTTTCCAGCGAGGCGCGGAAGCGGACCTCGACGCCGCGCGCCTCGAGCCATTCGCGGTCGATGTCGGAAAAACGGGTGCGCGGGCAGGCGGTCCCCACATAGCGCACATCGGCGCCGCTTTCGATGAGAAGTCGTGCCACGATCAGTTCCGAGCCTTCATAGCCCGACAAGGTGATCCGGCCGTTGATCCGTGCGCCGGCCAGCGCGCCATCGATTGCCGGCAGGATGGCGTTCTGGGCCGCGGCGATCCTGTCCGCCGCAACGCCCGCCGCCTCGCCGATCGCGGCCAGCCAGTCGGCGGTGCCCTCGCGGCCCACCGGGGCCGAGCCTATGACCGGCCGGCCGGCGGCCTCGAACTCGCGCACGCTTGCGGTGTAGAAAGGGTGGATCGCGCCAACGGCCACGCCATCCAGGGCGGTGTAGAGCTCGCGCCATTCGCGGGTTGGCACGCTGGCGCCTGCAGTGAGCCCCATCGGCGCCAGCATCTGGCCAATGATTACCGGGTCGGCGGGGAACATCTCGCCGAGCAGCGTGACCTTGGGAAGGTCAGCGGTGTCGTTCGGTGCACGCGGCACAGCGCCGGCCTCGGCCTCCTCGCGGGCAAATTTCAGCATCGCGCCGGCAAGAATGTCCTTGGCCTCGGCATGGGTCGGCACGCCGAAGCCCGGCACGTCGATGCCGATGATCCGCACGCCATTGATCTCTCGCGGCAACAGGCGCAGTGGCACGCCGGACGCCGTCGGCACGCATAGATTGGTGACGATGATCGCGTCATAACGCTCCGGATCTGCGGTGTTCTCCACT
Organism: uncultured Hyphomonadaceae bacterium; assembly: GCA_964412785.1. Lineage (GTDB taxonomy): Bacteria > Pseudomonadota > Alphaproteobacteria > Caulobacterales > Hyphomonadaceae > UBA5336. The sequence continues at coordinate 27,480 of CAYPQD010000005.1, read as the reverse complement.
GCCTCCTTGATATCCTCGAAGAGCTTGCCCGTGACGAGGGTCTCGGAGTTGAACGGCACATATCCGACCGAACGCTTTGCCCCGTAGAAGTGCGAGGTGAAGGTCAGGCCGTAAACGCAGCAGGCCGAGCCGGACAGGATCGTCGCCGTCCGGCGCATCCGCAGGCCGACGCGCAGCGAGCCGAAGGCCGGGCACATGCTCTGGGGCTGGTCGTGCGGGCCGACCGGATAGTCGCGCGCATACTGATCGAGAAGGGTCGACTTGCCAGCCTTGCGCGCCGCCTCACGCAGGGTCTCTGCGCCGGCATGGCAGCCAGTCGCAGCCTCGCTGGCCGAAGCGCCCGCCGGGGTGCTGGGCGAGAGGTCCAGATCCTTGGTCATCAGATCGCCTCGTAGATGATTTCCAGGGAGGGCTTGGCCTGGGCGTTCGGGCCGCACATGTCGTCGATCGTCGCCGGCTGCAGCTGCCAGTCCTTGCCGGTCTCTTCCGCAGAGAAGAGGTCGAGCAGGGCGTCCTGGCCGAGCGGGCTTGGGTGCACTGGCGGCGCACCGGCGATATTTGCTGCCAGCGCCTCGAATACCGGCGCCCAGCGCTCTCCGGGCCGGCCGACGATCTCGTATTTGGCGCTCTTGCGACGGATGTCGTCGTCTGCCGGGATGGCCGAGAGAACCGGGATGCCGACCCGTTCGGCAAAGGCGTGGGCCTCGCCCGTTCCGTCATCCTTGTTGATCACCATGCCGGCCACGCCGACATTTCCGCCGAGCTTGCGGAAATACTCCACCGCGGAGCAGACATTGTTGGCCACGTAGAGCGACTGCAGGTCGTTGGAGCCGACAACGATCACCTTCTGGCACATGTCGCGGGCGATCGGCAGGCCGAAACCGCCGCAGACCACGTCTCCGAGAAAGTCCAGCAGGACATAATCGAAATCCCAGTCGTGGAAGCCGAGCTTCTCCAGAAGTTCAAAGCCGTGGATGATGCCCCGTCCGCCGCAGCCACGGCCGACTTCCGGCCCGCCGAGTTCCATCGCGAAGACCCCATCGCGCTTGAAGCAGACATCGCCAATCGCGACCTCCTCGCCGGCAGCCTTCTTGCGCGAGGACGTCTCGATGATGGTCGGGCAGGCGCGCCCGCCAAACAGCAGCGATGTCGTGTCCGATTTCGGGTCGCAGCCGATCAGCAGGACCTTCTTGCCCTGTTGGGCCATCATGTAACTGAGATTGGCCAGCGTGAACGATTTGCCGATCCCGCCCTTGCCATAAATGGCGATGATCTGGGTTTCCTTCGTGACCTCGCCGGTTGCTACCGGGTCGGGCTCCAGCGCGGCTTCATCACGCAGCGCCTTGTCCATTTCGGCCTGCCGGCTCCTTGAATCGATGAGAACGGTCATGGGATGGGCCTCCAGTCGAGTACAAGTTTAAGGCAGGCCGCGTCCTCGAACGCGGTCCGGTAGGCCGCTTCGGCCTCTGTGGCGGGGACGCGGTGAGTGATCAGCCCGTCAAGGCTGAGCGCGCCGCTGTCCAGCAGCGCGAGGACGGCGGCAAGGTCGCCTGCATCCCACTCGGCCGCCACCAGAAAGGCAGCCTCACGCATGAAGGCCGGCGGGAAGGCGAAGGACGGACGGCCCGTGTAGAACCCGGCAAGCACGATCTCGCCGCGTGGCGAGAGCCGAGCGATCGCCTCGTCGATGACCGATAGGCTGCCGCTGACGTCGCATATGCTGGCATAATCGCGACGCGAATCGGCGCGCGCATGCACCACCGGATAGTCGGCCGCGTCCCGGCGGACGGGATTGGTCTCCCAGACCGTCGGCACGCCGTGTCCCATGGCGAGGGTTATCCGCGCGACCAGCCGGCCCAGCACACCATGGCCAATGACAAGCTCAGGCGGGCGGGCGCCGCGCACGATCGCATGATGGGCTGTGGCCGCCAGCGCCAGCAGGGCGCCATCCGCGCCAAGGCCATCGGGCAGGCGGGTCACCCGGTCTGCCGGCACGACCAGTCGCGAGGCGGAGGCGCCGAACAGGCCGGCGGCCTCCTGGAAGGCTTTCGATCCCGGGACGAACACGCTCTCGCCGATGCGGGCCGGGTTGCCAGGCGATTCGGCGATGACACCGACCGCCTCATAGCCGGGCACCAGCGGATAGCTCAGGCCCGGAAAGGGCGGCATGTCGGAGGCCCACAACAGGCGCTCGGTGCCGGTGCTGATGCCGCTCCAGTGGATATCGACCACGAGGTCATCGGCGCTGGGCCGCGCGAGGGTCAGCGGGCGCACCGACAGGCGGCGCGCGCCTTCGAAGACGACCGCATCGCACGCCAGGCCTTCCGGAAGGTCGGGAGAACGGGCCGCCTCATCGGCGGTCCGATCCGTCGCGCCGAGGGGAATGGGACTGTCCAAGCTCATGAGTGTCATCATAAGTTGACAGTTAAGAGTGTCAACGAAAAAGAACGTCCAATTCTCCGGACAAATACCGGATTGACAGGCCCGGAAGGGTCTTCAATCCGCGCTCCGGAACGGCGAATGCGTGGCGATTAAGCCGCAAGGCCTGCGGGCGCCCGGTTGCCGGTCTCGTGCTGCGTGTCAGGACGCTGCAAGGACACGCACAAGCAGCGGCAGGCGCGTTCGCCGCTCCCGGATCTCGGTGAAGCCGGCCTCTCTCAGGAGGGCTTCGAGCTCTGCGCACGTGCGCGGCCGGCCGCTGCCCATGGCCCAGAGATAGAGGCCGAAATAGCTCTCACCCATGGCTTCGGCGCCGCGCGTACCGGCCATCGGTTCGGCGATCAGCAATGTACCGCCGGGCGCCAGCGCCGCGCGCACGCGGATCAGAAGGTGCTGCACCGGTGTGTCGTCATGGTCGTGCAGGATACGCACAAGCGTCATCAGGTCGGCGCCGTCCGGGAGGGGATCGTCGAAGAAATTGCTGCCGACCGCCCGGGCCCGTCCGTCCAGTCCGGCCGCCTGCAGACGCGCACCGGCCAGCGCGGCGACGGCCGGCAGGTCGCAGACGGTGACATCGAGGTCCGGCGCAGCCTTCGCCGCCGCCAAGGCAAAAGTTCCCGACCCGCCGCCGAGGTCGACAAGCCGACGGTGCTGGCCGACCGGATAGGCTGCCAGGACCTCGCCAGCGATGAAGGCTTGGGTGTCGGCCATCAGGTCCGAATAGGCGCCGGCGTCCGCTCGGGTCTCTGCGACCGGGTCCTCAGCGCCGGCATAGCCCCAGAACCGGGCAAGCCGCGTCTCCCGGGAGCGCCCCCGCAGCAGCGCAACGGGGTCGGCAAGGTCCTGATAGAAGTCGCCATGGTGGCGGACCATCGCGAACACCGACGGGTTGCCGAGGAGCGCTGCGCCTAGGTCGCCGAGGCCATACCGCCCGTCGTCCTCGCGCGTGAGCAGCTTCAGCGAGGCTGCGGCCCGGGCGAGGCGGTCGGTACCATCCACCGGCAGGCCGGTCAGCGCGGAAAGGTCTTCCACCGAGCGCGGCCCGCTGCGCACATGGTCGAACAGTGACAGCCGCACGCAGGCCAGTAGCACCTGCGAATGCACGAAACCCGTGCAAAGGGCGAACAGGCCCGACGCATTGCGCCGGGCGAGCGGCCGGGTCAGCGGGAAGGCTGTCGCCAGCGCCTGGAAGCGCGGGCTCTTGAGCAGGGCATGGCGGACGCTGCGTACCCGGCGAGACAGGGCCGCCCGCGGCCGCCGGTTTGCCACGCCGGTAGCCGGGCTCACGCGACGGCGCGCAGCAGGCTTTCCGGCATCAGCCGGGTCGACTGGGCCCTGACGAGGCTCCGCAGCGCCGGCGCGCCCGGGCAGTCGGGAATGGCGGCCACCGCATCCTCTATCAGGCCACGCAGCTCGGCGAGCGCACCGCGCAGGCCGAGGGCGGCGACTGCGTTCGGGCGATCATTCAAGGCGTCCTGGCCTGCCGGCTTGCCGAGGGCGGCGCTGTCGAGCGCCATGTCGCGAATATCGTCGGCAACCTGGTAAGCCTCTCCCAGACGGTCACCTAGGGTGCGCCAGCCCATCGGGTCCTGGCCAACGGCGGCCGCGCCCGACATGGCAGCGGCGACGAACAGCGCGCCGGTCTTGGCCCGGTGATAGGCCTTGAGGTCGATCGCGTCCTCGCTCTCCCAGGCCTGGCCGGCGACAATGCCATGCGGCGGGCCCGCCGCGTCGCTGAGGATCGCAAGCCGGCGTGACAGCGGCGTTGCGCAGGGCGGTGCATCGGCAAGGGCGGAGAAGGCCATGACAATCAGAGCGTCGCCGGCAAGCACCGCGAGCGCTTCGCCGAATACCACATGGACCGAAGGCTTGCCGCGCCGCATCGCGGCGCCATCAAAGCAGGGCAGGTCATCATGCACGAGAGACGCGCAGTGCATCAGCTCGATTGCCGCACCGGCATGGGCTGCTGCCGTCAGGTCGTGGGATGGGTCGCACGCATGGGCGGTGGCAAGACAGAGCTGCGGACGGACCCGTGCGCCGCCCGGGAACACCGCGTGGCGAATGGCTGCGGCCAGGCGGGGTGGCCCGTCCGCTGCTTCCGACCGGGCAACTGCCCCCTCCAGGGTCGATTCGATCAGTGCGTCGGCGTCCATGGCGGCCTCCCATCATCCCCGTCACCCTAACTTGGCGTTTGCCAATGTCAATTTTGTTGGACAAAGTGGCTGTGACCGCCAATGGACAAGGCTGCCCGCCCATGCCCCAGACCTTGAGAATTGCCATTGTCGGCGGCGGAATTGGTGGCCTCAGCGCGGCGGCGATCCTGTCGCGCCATGGCACGGTCGACCTCTATGAGCGCGGTCCAACGCTTGGAGGAAAGGCCCGCCAGGTCCGTGTTGGCGGCCGCGAGATCGATTCCGGGCCAACCGTCTTCACCATGCCCTGGGTGTTCGAGACCGTGTTTGAACGCGCCGGCAGCGCACTGGACCGGGTGGTGACCCGTCGCCCGCTTGACGTGCTCGCCCGCCATGCCTGGCCCGACGGTGGCAGGCTTGACCTGTTCGCCGACATTGCCAATTCGGCCGAGGCGATCGCCGCGCTCTCGGGCCCTGAGGATGCCGCCAGCTATGTGGCCTTCACCGAACGCACACGGGCGATTTTCGAGACGCTGAAGGGGCCGTTTCTAGAGGCGCAAGCGCCGGACTTTCTGCATCTGGCCATCCGTCGATCGCCGCTCTCCTTGCTGGCGACTGCGCCCTTCACCCCCCTCTGGAAGGCGCTGACGCGCCAGTTCGAAGACCCGCGCCTGCGACAGCTGTTCGGTCGCTATGCAACCTATTGCGGGTCCTCGCCCTTCGAGGCGGCCGCCACACTGATGCTGGTCGCCCATGTGGAGCAGGATGGCGTATGGGCTTTGGAGGGCGGCATGCAGGCGATCGTCGCCGCGCTCTCTGCCGCCGCGGAGGCAAATGGCGCGCGCCTGCACACTGGCGCTGCCGTCACGGCGATCCTGGCTTCCGGCGGACGTGCCAGCGGTCTCCGACTTGAAAGCGGCGAGGTGGTCGAGGCCGACATCGTCATCTGCAATGGCGACGCTTCGGCACTGGCGGAAGGACTATTCGGCCCTGACGTGAAGGGCGCTGTCCGGCTCGACCGGTCTGCGCCGCGTTCCCAGTCGGCGGTCACCTGGTCCGCTCAAGGCCGGCTTGAGGGGCTGACACCAGAGATGCACACGGTCTTCTTTGCCGGCGATTACCGCGCCGAGTTCGATGCAGTGTTCGCCCGCGGCACTGTGCCGGACCAGCCCACCACCTATATTTGCGCACCGGACCGGGCGCCTGGCGCCGCCCCGCCGGAGGGGCTGGAGCCCCTTTTTATCCTGATCAACGCGCCGGCCAATGGCGACAGGCACAGCTATAGTGACGAGGAGATCGCGGCATGTCTCACCCGGATGCACGAGACCCTGGCCCGCTGCGGCGTGACCCTGACGCTGAGCGAAACGGCGAAGCCGGTGGCGACGACACCCAGCGATTTCGCGGCACTGTTCCCGGCGACCGGCGGAGCGCTCTACGGCCGGGCGAGCCATGGCTGGCAGGCGTCGTTCCGCCGGCCGGGGGTCAGGAGCCGGGTTCCGGGCCTGTATCTCGCGGGGGGCAGCGTTCATCCGGGGCCGGGGGTGCCGATGGCAGCGCTCTCCGGACTGGCGGCGGCCGAAGCGGCGCTGAAAGACTGCGCTTCGACCTCGCTGTCGCGCCGCAGGGCTATGCCTGGTGGTATCTCGACGCGATCAGTGACGACGGCGCGAACGCGCTGACGCTGATCGCCTTCATCGGCAGCGTCTTCTCGCCCTACTACGCCTGGTCGGGCCGTCATGACCCCCACCATCACTGTGCCGTCAATGTTGCCCTCTACCGACCGCGCCATGGCCGCTGGGCGATGACCGAACGCGGACGCCATGACGTCACGCTTGCGCCGGAGCGCTTCCGCGTCGGCCCCAGCGCGCTGACCTGGCACGGCGACCGGCTGGAAATCGCGATTGATGAGCGCTGCGCGCCGATCCCCCATCCGATGCGCGGACAGATCACGGTTCACCTGGAGCGTGTCGTCGATCAGGCCTTCACGCTCGACGCGGGTGGCCAGCATCGCTGGCATCCGATGGCGCCTGGCGCGCGGGTCGAGCTTGACCTTCAGGAGCCCGCGCTTCGCTGGCAGGGTGAGGGCTATCTCGACGGCAATGATGGCGACACGCCGCTGGAGGCGGGCTTCCGCCAGTGGGACTGGACCCGGCTCGCCCTCGGCGGCGGGCGGACCGCAATCCTCTACAACACCCAGCCGAGAGACGAGGCGCCGCGCCACATTGCCCTGGATATTGCCCGTGACGGCTCGGTCCGGACCTTCGAGCCGCCCGAAGCGGTGCGCCTGCCGCCGACCCGGGTCTGGCGGATCGCCCGGCCGGCGCGCGCCGATGAAGACGGCACGCCGCTTATCCTGCGCACGCTGGAGGATACGCCCTTCTACAGCCGCTCAATGGTATCGCTTCCGCTGTTTGGTGCAGCGCGCACCGGCGTCCATGAGAGCCTTGACGGGGACCGGCTGCGCCGCACCCTCGTCAAGGCGATGTTGCCTTTCCGGATGCCGCGCCGGGCCAGCCGCGAGGCCTGAGCGACACGCCGGTAACGGCTATTCCATCTCGCGCCGCCGGGCTTCCTCAGCCTTCGCAAGGCGGCGGTCGAGGTATTTTTCGAGCAGCACCAAGAGTGCGTCATGCCGGTCCTGGTAGAAATGGTTGGCGCCATCCACGCTTGCCCGCTCGATCACCTCGCCCTTCTGGACGCGCACCTTCTGCAGCGCCCGTTCCACATCGGCCGGGGCCGAGATCGCGTCGGCCTCGCCGGAGACGATGAGGCCGGACGCGGGGCAGGGTGCCAGGAAGGAGAGGTCGTAATGGTTGGCGGGCGGCGAGACCGCGAGGAAGCCGTCAATCTCCGGGCGCCGCATCAGGAGCTGCAACGTGATCCAGGCGCCAAAGCTGTAGCCGGCACACCAGACATAGCGCGGGCTTTCCGCCAGGCGCTCCAGATGGTCGAGCACGAAGGCAGCATCCTCCAGCTCGCCGACGCCATGGTCATACTGGCCCTGGGTGCGCCCGACGCCGCGGGAGTTGTAGCGCAGGACGCCGAAGCCGCGCTGCTCGAACATCTGGAACAGGCGGATGGTGATCGGGTCCTGCATGGTGCCGCCCGCCTTGGGGTGGGGATGCAGGATAAGCGCGATTGGTGCGCCGTCATGGGGCGGCTCGCTATAACGCCCCTCGATGCGGCCCGCAGGGCCTGGAATGATGAGTTCGGCCATTCTTGGCTCTCTGGCTGGACAAATTGAGGACAGGGGCAGGCGAGGGCATAGGCGATCGGACGCCCCGATTGCAAGAAATTTGGCAGAGGCGCCATCGGTCATGGCGCCGGCGCCAGGTGCGCCTAAATCAGGCCCATGATTTATGCCGACTACAATGCCACTGCACCGCTGAGGCCCGAGGCGCGAGAGGCCATGCTGGCCGCGCTTGAGACCGCAGCCAACCCCTCCAGCGTGCACGGCCCCGGCCGGGCTGCGCGGCGCAGGGTCGAGACGGCGCGAAGCCAGGTCGGGGCCGCCATCGGCTCGCGTGCCGAAGACATCGTCTTCACATCGGGCGGTACCGAGGCGAGCGCGCTGGCCCTGCATGGCGCCGTCGCCGCCCTCCACGGCGACGCGACGCTCCTCCTCTCCGCGATCGAGCACGAGGCGATCAGCCAGAATGCCGGCACGGCGGGCGTGCCGGTTGAAACGGTGTATGTGCGCCCGGACGGGCGGGTCGACCTTGATGCGCTGGCAGACCGGCTCGCCCGCTGGGACCGCGCCAGTTCGGGCACGCCGGTCCTCGCGCTGATGCTTGCCAACAACGAGACCGGCGTCATCCAGCCCGTCGCCGAAGCTGCCGTGCTTGTCCGTGAGGCCGGCGGCCTTACCCATTGCGATGCCGTACAGGGGCTCGGCAAGGTGCCCGTCAACGTCGCCCTCCTCGGCGTCGACTATCTCGCCCTGTCAGCGCACAAGGCTGGCGGGCCGCAGGGCGTCGGCGCGCTCTGGCACCGACCTGGCGCGCCACTGAAACCCGTCCTGCTCGGCGGTGGTCAGGAGCGTTCGCTGCGTTCCGGCACGGAGAACCTCGCCGGGATTGCCGGCTTCGGCGCCGCCGCTGAGGCCGCAGTGGTCGACCTTGCCGGATACGGAGCACTCGCCGGCCCGCGCGATGCCATGGAGGCGCGCCTCAGGGCTGAAGCCGGCATCACCGTGATGGGCGAGGACGCCCCGCGGCTGGCCGGAACGTCCTGCTTCGGCCTTGAGGGCTTCCGCTCCGAAACGCAGGTGATGGCCCTTGATCTTGCGGGCGTCGCGGTTTCGGCCGGCTCGGCCTGTTCCTCCGGCAAGGTGCGCCGCTCGCTGGTCCTCTCCGCCATGGGCGCGTCTGACGCCCTTGCGGAATGCGCGATCCGCACCAGCTTTGGCTGGAAGACTGCACCCGGCGATTTCGACGCGGTGGCCGATGCCTGGCTCTTTGCCGCGCGTCGGAGCGTTCTGAAGGAGACTGCCTGATGGCTGACGACATTCGCGTCAAGGAAGGGATCGACGCCGGCACGGTCGCGGCTGCGCAAGCCCTTGAATCTCGGAACTATTCCGCCGGCTTCGACACCGAAATCGAGCAGGAACTGGCGCCGAAGGGCCTCAGCGAGGATATTGTCCGCTACATTTCTGCAAAGAAGGACGAGCCGGATTGGCTGTTGGAGTGGCGCCTTGCAGCCTATCGCCGCTGGCTGACGATGGAGGAGCCCGACTGGGCGAGGGTCTCCCATCCGCCGATCGACTACCAGGCCTATCATTATTACGCAGCCCCGAAGGCGGGCGCGAAGTATGAGAGCCTTGATGACGTTCCGCCGGAAATCCTGGAGACCTATGAGAAACTCGGCATTCCGCTGCGCGAGGCGCAGGTGCTGCTTGGCGTTGCTGGTGCGGCCGAGACGGCTGCTGAGGCACGCGAGACGCCGCGCGTGGCCGTTGATGCCGTTTTCGACAGTGTCTCGGTGGCCACCACCTTCCGCAAGGAGCTGGAGAAGGCTGGCGTGATCTTCATGTCGATTTCCGAGGCGGTACACACCCATCCGGAGCTTGTGCGCAAGTATCTCGGATCGGTCGTCCCGCCGACGGACAATTACTTTGCCACGCTCAACACCGCTGTGTTCTCCGACGGCACCTTCGTCTATGTCCCGCCGGGGGTACGCTGCCCGATGGAGCTGTCCACTTATTTCCGCATGAATGCGGAGAATACCGGCCAGTTCGAGCGCACCCTGATCATTGCCGACACGGGCGCTTACGTCTCCTATCTGGAGGGCTGCACCGCGCCGATGCGCGATGAGAACCAGCTGCACGCCGCCGTCGTCGAGCTGGTTGCATTGGAGGATGCGGATATCAAATACTCGACCGTCCAGAACTGGTGGCCGGGCGATGCGGAAGGCCGGGGCGGCATCTATAATTTCGTCACCAAGCGGGGCGACTGCCGCGGAGCGCGCGCCAAGATCTCCTGGACGCAGGTGGAGACGGGCTCGGCCATAACCTGGAAGTATCCCTCCTGTATCCTGCGCGGCGATGACAGCGTCGGTGAGTTTTACTCCATCGCCGTTACCAATGGCCGCCAGCAGGCCGATACCGGCACCAAGATGATCCACCTCGGCAAGCGCACCCGCTCGCGCATCATCTCCAAGGGCATCAGCGCCGGGCAGTCCGACAACACCTATCGCGGCCTCGTGTCCGTCCATGGCAAGGCGGAAAGGGCACGCAATTTCACCCAGTGCGACAGCCTGCTGATCGGCGGGGACTGCGGCGCCCACACCGTGCCTTACGTGGAGAACCGGCGCACCGACGCGCAGCTGGAGCACGAGGCGACGACGACGAAACTGTCGGAGGACCAGCTCTTCTACGCTCGCCAGCGCGGCCTCGGCGAGGAGCAGGCGGTCGCCTTGCTCGTCAATGGCTTCGTGCGCGAGGTGTTGCAGGAGCTGCCCATGGAGTTTGCCGTGGAAGCCCAGAAACTGCTCGAAGTCAGTCTCGAGGGCAGCGTCGGATAGGCAAGGGGACGCTGGGCGAGGCGCCGGGCCTGGTCCGGCCATTGACGCGGGGCGCGCACCGGTCAATCTGACGTGACAAGGTGCGGGGTCCGGCGGCCGGGTCGACACCTGGAAAATGGGGGCAGGGGCCGTGATGGTCGACACATCGTCAATCTCGGCGCAGGAGAAGACTGCCCGGCGCGCCCTGCGTGGCGTGCGCCTGAAGGTCATGGCCTTCGGCTTCGCCTATGGGTTCGTCCTGCTTGCAATCGCCGGTCTTCTGTATGTCGGCGCCGCCGCCCTTGCGGGCTGGCTGGCACAGCGTTTCGTCCCGGGACTGAGCAATCTGCCCGTGCTGCCGAGCGTGATGGTGCTTGTCGGCAGTTTGCTGCTCCTGGTCGACATCTACTACATGGTCATCCGCGCCGGCCGGCTGAACAGGCTGATCCGCGACGTCCATCACCAGTCATTGGGCTGGGTGACGCCGCACCAGCCGGGCAACACTGTCGACCCGGTCGTTATCCGCGAGGTGGGGCGCGGCTTTGCGTCCGGCTATCTCGCAGGCTTTCTTGGCGGCATGCTGGTATTTCACAGCCTGTATGCCGCCGCGGTCAGCTGGGGAATCAGCCAGATGATGCCGGACATCCCGCTGTTCGCTTCAGGCAATGACGAGGGCTTCCCAGCCCATTTCCTGTTCTGGCTCGCCGTGCCGCTTGACCTCTTCCTGCTCGACGCGCCGACCCTGTTCGGTTTCAGCCCCTCGCCACTCGAGCCCAACCCGGGTCTCGTCGTCTTTCTCATCGCAATGTTCGCCTTCAAGACCCTGCTGGTCGCCTCGGTCGTGCGGCTTGTCCTCACCGCCCTGCGCTACGAGCCTGACGAGGACGTCGTGCCGCCCCCGACGTCTGAAACGCCGGGCGCTGCCGGTTGAACCGGGCGCTTCGGCTTGCTGCCGGCGGGGCCATCCCGTAGAAAACACAGCAAGGCGCCCCCGGTTTGGTAAGGAGCGAGCGGTGAAACGGGTCCTGATGCGCGTGAAGCAAGCGCCTGACGACTATGTTCCACCGGTCTGGGACTATTTCGAGTGCGAAGACACAACGCTGGACGACATCCGCAAGGTCTATCCGTGACGGCCGCCTCGCCCGGCGATATCGGCCCGCAACCAGCTCGGCCCGCTCCATGCGCGCATCATCCGGCCAGAATGCCTTTGAACGCCGCGCATTCAGCGCCATATGCCCGGAATGTTGAAGATATCCGACCTGCACGCCACTGTTGGCGAGGGCGATGAGGCCAAGCCCATCCTGAAGGGCTTGTCGCTCACCGTGCCCACCGGCGACGTCCACGCCATCATGGGGCCGAACGGGGCCGGCAAGTCGACGCTTGCCTATCTGCTCACAGGCCGGGAGGGCTATCAGGTCACCGGCGGCAGCGCCGAGCTTGATGGGGCGGACCTCTTGAAGATGGACCCGGAAGCGCGCGCCGCAGCGGGCCTTTTCCTTTCCTTCCAGTATCCGGTCGAGATCCCCGGCGTGCCGGTGATGACCTTTGTGCGCACCGCCATGAACGCCCAGCGCAAGGCGCGCGACGAAGAGGAGATTTCCGCGCCGGACTTCATCCGAAGGGCCCGCGAGATCGGTGAAGTCCTGAAGTTGTCTCCGGAGATGTTGAAACGCCCTGTCAATGTCGGTTTCTCCGGCGGCGAAAAGAAGCGGCTGGAAATTTTTCAGATGATGATGCTGGAGCCGCGTTTTGCGATTCTCGACGAGACCGACAGCGGTCTCGACATTGACGCGCTGAAGACCGTTGCCGATGGGGTCAATGCCCTGCGCGGGCCGGACCGCGGCATGCTGGTGATCACCCATTACCAACGCCTCCTCGACCATATTGTTCCCGACCGTGTGCACGTGCTGGCCGATGGCTGCATTGCCGCCAGCGGCGGGCCGGAGCTCGCCCACCGGCTGGAACGGGAGGGCTATGACGGCATTCTCGGCGAGGTGGCCTGACGTGGCGCGTGCCGAACTCAAGGACCTGATCCCAGACGGGACAAGGGCCGAGCTCGAACTCGTCGCCCGTTATGGCATGCTGGCCGACGACCCGCGCCGCACGCGCAATTTCGCGGCGTTTGCAAAAACGGGCCTTCCGCACCGGCGTATCGAGGGCTGGCGATGGAGCGATGTGCGCACGGCTCGCCCGGCGCTCGACCCGGCAGCCGGGGGGGCGGCTGACGATCCGTTCTCCAGCCTGGACGGCCCGGTGATCCGCCTCGCCGGCGGGCGCGTGGACTTGCCAGACGCCCTGCCGGACGGTCTTCGTGTTTTTACGAAGGAGGACACCCAGGCGCTCGGCGGCGCGGAGGACCTCCCGCTCGGCGCCCTGACGGCGGCGCTTTGCGGTACCGCGCGCGGCCCGTGCGGTGTGATGGTGGAAGTGACCGGGGCGGTAAGCCAGCCCCTGCACATAGTGCACGCCTCGACGCAGGCCGAGACGAGCTTCGGAAGAGTGACCCTGCTTGTGCGTCCGGGCGCCTCGCTCGACCTGATCGAGCGACAGCTCGGCGGCGCGGGGTTTTCCGGCTTCCTGCTCGACGCCGGCGTGCAGGCGGGAGGCACCTTGCGCCGCACGCTCTACCAGGCCGGTGGTGGGGATGAGGTCGCCGCGGTGACTGCCGATATCCGTCTTGATGCCGGCGCGGTCTATGAGCAGGTGGCGCTGGCGTTTGGTGCGAAACTGGCGCGGATCGAGACCCGGCTTGTCCACCAGCAGGCGGGCAGTTCCGCCCGGCTCGATGCCGCCTATCTCGCTGGCGCCGGCCGGCATGTCGATTTCACCAGCCTGGTGCGCCATGGTGCGCAGGCGTGCACGACCCGCCAGCTCACCAAGGGGGCGGTCCGCAAGGGTGGGCGCGGCGTTTTCCAGGGCAAGTTCCTCGTGCCGCGCCATGTCGGGCAAGAGACCGAGGCGGCAATGGACCACCATGCCCTGCTGCTCGAGGATGGCGCGGAGGTGTTCGCAAAGCCGGAGCTGGAGATCTATGCCGACGACGTGGAATGCGCCCATGGCAACACCTCCGGCGCGCTTGATGGCGACCAGCTCTTCTACCTCCGGCAGCGCGGGCTGCCCGAGGTGGAAGCCCGCGCCATGTTGACCGGGGCGTACATTGCCGAGGCGTTGCAGGGCGCCGATGACATGGCTGGCGACGTGCTGCGGCAGGTGGCTGGCGCTTTCCTGTCCGGCGGCACGAGCTAGGTCTGGGGTATGAGCAAGATCCCAGTGTTTGATGTCGAGGCGGTCCGCGCTGAGTTCCCCATCCTGTCCCGGGAGGTGAATGGCTACCCCCTTGTCTATCTCGACAATGCCGCCAGCGCCCAGAAGCCCGCGGCGGTGCTGGACGCGATGCGCGACCAGGCAGCGAACGCCTATGCCAATGTCCACCGCGGCCTTCATACCCTGGCGAATGAGGCAACCGAGGCCTTCGAGGGCGCCCGCGCGAAGGTCGCCCGGTTCGTGAATGCCGGCACGCCTGAGGAGATCGTGTTCACCAAGGGGGCAACCGAGGCGATCAACCTCGTCGCCAGCAGCCTCGCTCACCGCCTGCAACCGGGCGATGAGATCATCCTGTCGGTGATGGAGCACCATTCCAACATCGTGCCCTGGCACTTCCTGCGCGAGCACCATGGCGCGGTGTTGAAATGGATTGGGCTCACCGGTGAGGGCGGGCTCGACATGGCAGCGCTGGAAGCGGCGATCGGCCCGCGGACGCGAATGGTTGCGCTGACCCACATGTCGAATGTCCTCGGCACCGTCACTGACGGGGCAGAGATCGTCCGGCTGGCCCATGCGGCCGGGGCGCAGGTCCTCCTTGATGGCTGCCAGGCGGCGGTTCACCTGCCGGTCGATGTGCAGGCGCTCGGCTGCGACTATTATGTCTTTTCCGGCCACAAGCTCTACGGGCCGACCGGGATAGGTGTCCTGTGGGGGCGGGCCGACCGCCTCGACGCGCTGGCGCCCTATCAGGGCGGCGGCGAGATGATCGAGACCGTGACCACCGAAACCGTCACCTACAACGATCCGCCGTACCGCTTCGAGGCGGGCACGCCGGCAATCCTTGAAGCGGTCGGCCTTGGCGCGGCGCTCGATTGGTTCGGCCGGTTCGAGGTCGCGGACGTGCACGCCCATGAGGCCGCCTTGTACGCGCGCGCGGTGGACGCGCTCTCGGCAGTCAACGGCCTCACAATCCATGGAACGGAGACCGGCAAGGGCGCAGTCCTGTCGTTTTCAATCGAGGGCGCCCATCCCCACGACCTCGCCCAATTGCTCGACCGGTATGGCGTGGCCATCCGGGCCGGGCACCATTGCGCCCAGCCATTGATGGCCGAGCTTGGTGTTTCCTCGACGGCGCGGGCAAGCTTTGGCATCTACAATACCGCCGGGGAGGTTGACCGCTTCGTCGATGCCCTCGACCGGGCCCGTGGCATGCTGCTTGGAATGTGATAGACTTCATTTCATGACACACGCTATTGATACACTGGCGGCCCGCGCAGAAGCGACCATCCGCGCAGGGATTGCGCGCAAGGAGCGACTGGCCGACCTGCCTCGACAATGCCCTGAAGGACGGGACACCTGAACGCCATGGCCGATGACATGACCCCCCGTGATTTCCTTGATCCGGACATTGGTGCCGGAGAGGCGGG
Source organism: uncultured Hyphomonadaceae bacterium (assembly GCA_964412785.1). GTDB lineage: Bacteria > Pseudomonadota > Alphaproteobacteria > Caulobacterales > Hyphomonadaceae > UBA5336. The sequence goes on along the minus strand of CAYPQD010000005.1, from coordinate 12,218 downwards.
CGCGTCTGGCGGCTCAGCCATTCCGCAGGCGGAGCTCGACCGGATCACCGATAACCTGATTGCCGCCTTCAAGAGCGTGTATGACCCGGAAATACCAGTTGATATCTATGAGCTTGGCCTGATCTACAAGGTCGATATCGACGATAACCGCAAGGTTGATATCGAGATGACCCTGACAGCGCCGGGCTGCCCCGTTGCCGGTGACATGCCGGGATGGGTCGAAACCGCTGCGCGCACGGTCGATGGCGTTGCCGATGTCGAGGTGCGCCTCACCTTCGAGCCGCCCTGGGACATGACCCGCATGTCCGACGAGGCGCGGCTGCAACTCAACATGCTGTAGGCATGCCTGCCCGCCCCGATTTGTCCGGTGTCGTGGACCGGCGACAGCCTGACCTGCCGAGCCCGGCCCGTCAGTCCAGCACGTAGCGGCCGGGGGCAGCACAGAGCGGCGCGCCTTGCGCAAGCGCATTGCCGGGGGTGTCGGCGCGGGAAGGGGCACGCGCGGCGACCTCACCGGTGGAGCGCTCGGCGAGCCAGCCTGCCCAGCTCGGCCACCAGGAGCCCTCCAAGGCGTCGGTATCGTCCAGCCAGGCATTCGGGTCGACATAGTGCTCGCAGTCGGCCTTGGTATGGATGTGGTGGCGTCGGCGCTTGTGGCCGGGCGGGCTGACCACGCCGGCATTGTGGCCGCCATTGGTGAGCGCGAAGGTCACCTCGGTGTCGGCAAACAGGTGGATCTTGAACACCGATTTCCATGGCGCGACGTGGTCGTGGGTGGTGCCGAGCGCGAATACGGGCGCTCGGATATCGGAGATGGCGACGGGCCGCCCATCAATGCTGATGCGGCCATTGGCAAAGTCATTGTTGAGGAAGAAGCGCCGGAGGTATTCCGAATGCATCCGCGCCGGCATTCGCGTGGTGTCGGCGTTCCAGACCATGAGGTCGACCAGACCGCCGCGCCGGCCGATAAGATAGTCCTCCTGCATGCGCCGCCAGATTATGTCGCGTGAGCGCAGCATGGCAAAGGCGCCGGCCATCTGGTCGCCATCGAGATAGCCGGCCGCCTCCATGCCGGCCTCCAGCGCGGCGATCTGTGCGTCGTCGATGAAGAGCGCCAGTTCGCCGGCGTCGGCGAAATCGGTCTGGGCGGCAAACAGGCTGAGCGAGGCGATGCGCCGGTCGCCGTCGCGCGCCAGACCGGCAGCAGCCACAGAGAGCAGCGTGCCGCCGAGGCAATAGCCGACGGTATGAATACCGGTCTGCGGGACAAGGGCGCTGATCGCGTCCAGCGCGGCGAGAACACCGTGCGTGCGGTAGTCGTCAAAACCGAGATTGCGATCCTCGTGGCCGGGATTGCGCCAGGAGATGGCGAATACCGTGTAGCCTTGGCTGACGAGGTATTCGATGAGGGAATGGCCCGGCGACAGATCGAGAATGTAGTATTTCATGATCCAGGCGGGCACGACAAGAACCGGTTCGCGTGCCACAAGCGGGCTCGCAGGCTCATACTGGATGAGCTCGATCAGGCGGTTGCGGTAGACGACCCGGCCAGGCGTGGCGGCGAGGTCGCGGCCGAGGCGTTCATGCGCGCCAGTCTCCGCGTGGTGGCCCGGACCGCCAAGGGAGAGATCTTCCAGCAGGTTCGCAAGCCCGCGCAGGACGCTCGCGCCGCTTTCCTCGCGCGCGGTGCGCAGCGCGTCAGGATTGGTCCAGAACAGGTTGCGCGGGTGAGTGGCCTCGCGGGCCTGGCGGAGACTAAAGGCGACCCGCTCGGCATTGGCGCGCGATACGCCATGCGGGTGCAGGCAGGCTTCGCCCAGCCAGCTGGTCCAGTCGTCATAGCACTCGCTGAGCGTGTGCAGGAAGGTCTCATAGGTGTCGCGTGGGCCGGGTTCCCCGGCGCGGGCTGCAGACGGTCTGGCAGTGCCGCTCCACAGGCTGAACCAGTCGTTCATAAGGCGGTTGCCGGCATCAAGAGCCAGGCGCCGGCGCTGGCCCGGGGCAACGCCGAGATGGGCGAGGACGTCGAACCAGGCAGTGGCAAAGGCGATCGGCGAGCTGCCGCGGGTGAAGGTTGCGATCGTCGACCAGATCCATGCATCCAGCGGGTCCTGATGCGCTCCGGCCGGCGCTGGCGGACCGGACGCGTCTGCCTCCGGGCGCGGCTCCGGCCCCTGACGGGCCATCTCGTCTTGCGGTTTCATCGGTATTCCCCCTCAGGACATCACATGATAGCCGGCATCGATATAGGTGACGTTACCGGTGACATGGCGCGCTGAGTCGCTGGCCAGAAAGGCTGCGACGGCGCCGACATCGTCGGATGTCTGCTCTGTGGGCAGGGGCGAGCGCTCCGCCGCCGCGCGCATCATCGTATCGAAATGGGCAATGCCGGAGGCTGCTCGGGTGGCAACCGGCCCGGGAGAGAGCGCGTGGACGCGGATCGAGGCGGGGCCGAGTTCGGCGGCCAGATAGCGCACACAGGCCTCAAGGGCCGCTTTCACCGGCCCCATGACATTGTAGTCGTCAACCACCTTCTCCGCGCCATAGAAGCTGACGGTCATCAGCGTGCCGCCGGCCGGCATCAGCGGTTCGGCGCGCCGCGCCAGACGAAGGAAGGAGTGGCAGGAGACGTCCATGGCGAGCGCAAAGCCGTCTCGCGAACAGTCGACAATGCGGCCCTGCAGGTCGTCCTTCGGGCAAAAGGCGATGGCGTGGACGAGGATGTCAAGGCCGCCCCAGGTGTCGGTAATCGTCTCGAACACCGCGTCCATGGCAACGTCATCCCTGACGTCGAGGGGCAGCAGCGCGCGCGCGCCGACAGCCTCTGCGACGGGCGCGACATGGCGTTTCGCCTTGTCGTTCAGATAGGTCAGGATGAGCGCGGCGCCCTCGGCATGGAAGGCGCGGGCACAGCCGGCAGCGATGCTGTCTTCGTTGGCAACGCCGACGACCAGGGCCCGCTTTCCGGCGAGTCGGGCGGTCATGCGATGCCTCCCTTGCGGCGGGCGCGCCAGCGGATCGATGCCTTGTGGCCCTCCTCGCAGGCGAGGAAGACGAACGCGACGCCAAGCAGCGCGGCGAAGGGGGTCAGCGCCACTGGCTCCAGGCCGATCAGGGTATTCAGACCCGGCACATGCATGGACAGGATGTGGATCGCCAGTGCCGCTGGGGTGGCGATCGCCAGGAAGCGATTGCCGAAATAGGGCAGGGTGAACAAGGAGCGCCTTTCCGAGCGGCTGGAGAGGGCGTGCACATTGCCGAACAAGACCATCATGAGCAGGGTGATATTCTGCGCGCTGGCATGGGCAATGCCGAGATTGAGGGCGGTCGCGTAGACCGCGAAGGCCAGCCCGCCCATGATCGAGCCGGCGACCAGGACGTGTTCGATCACATGCCGTTCAAAGATTGGCTCGGCAGGGTCGCGCGGGCGCTTGTCAAGCTCGTCACCCTCCTTCGGCTCGAACGCAAGGGCGACATCCTGCAGGCCGTTGGCGACCAGGTTCAGCCAGAGCAGCTGCACCGCTGTCAACGGCATCGGCAGGCCGAAACCGACGGTGAGAAAGAACAGCAGGATCGCGGAAAAGCCGGTGGCGGTGAGCAGGGCGATCACCTTGCGGATGTTGTTGTAAACAATCCGGCCCTGTTCGATGCCAGCGACGATCGAGGCGAAATTGTCGTCAGTGATAATGAGGTCGGCCGCCTCCTTGGCAACATCGGTACCGGAGCGTCCCATGGCGACGCCGGCATTGGCGCGCCGCAGCGCCGGGGCGTCATTGACCCCGTCTCCAGTGACTGCGACGAAATGGCCGCCCTCCTGGAAGGTGCGCACGATGGTTTCCTTCTGGGTCGGCTCGATCCGCGCGAAGATGCGGGCTGGCAGGACCAGCGCACGCAGGGCGTCCGGGCCGCCGGCCTCGGCTGCACGGATGTCGGCGCCGGTCACGACGGGATCGTCGCGCCCGCAGAGACCGAGATCGGCGCCGATGGCTCGCGCGGTCGCAGGATGGTCACCGGTGACCATGGCAACACCGACGCCGCCGGCGCGGCAGCGCGCGACCGCTTCGCAGGCCTCTGGTCGGACCGGGTCGATCATTGCCACCATGCCGAGGAAGGTCAGTCCCTCCAGCGGGTCCTTCTCCATGTCGGTGCCGGCCGGGCGCTTTGCCAGCGCGATGACCCGGTAGCCATGGCTGGCGAGATCGACGAACTGGGCCTGGATGACGCCGCGGTCGATCACGATATCGCCCTCCCGGGTGCGCATCAGGGTCGAGCCGGCAAGGATCTTCTCCGGACTGCCCTTGACGTAGAGTTCCGGCGCGGCGCCGGAACGGTTGAAGCTGGCGCTGAAAGCGCGCTCCGATTCATAGGGAATGAGCTTCAGCCTCTCGCGCTCCTGCCGCACCCCTTGGAGCGACAGGCCGTATTTCTTGGCGAACACGAGGAAGGCGACGTCGACAATGTCTCCATCGGCAGTCCAGTCCGTGCCGGCATAGTCGAGATAGCTTTCATTGGCGAGGACGCCTGTGATGATGAGGTCGCGCAGGGCGTCACTGTCCTCACCCCTGATCTCGCCGGCAGCGATGCCCGCGCCTGTGGCGGAAAACGACTCGCCGGTGGGCAGTACCGCCTTGTCGATTGTCAGTTCGTTGACGGTCAGCGTACCGGTCTTGTCGGAGCAGATGAAGGTGCACGAGCCCAGCGCCTCGACGGCGACCAGCTTGCGGATGATTACATTGTTCCGGGCCATGCGCTGCATACCGATGGCAAGGGCCACGGTGAGCGCGGCCGGCAGGCCCTCCGGTATCGCGGAGACGGCGAGGCCGATTCCCATCATCAGCATGTCTGGCGCGGAATAGCCGCCGCGCAGGGCCATGATCGCGGCGAGACCGAGAATGGCCAGAAGGATGGCGCCGGCCACCTGATAGGTAAACCGGCGGATGCGGATCATCAGCGGCGGCTCACTCTCGCGCGGTTCGGCGACGCGTCCTGCGATCGAGCCGAGTTCGGTGTTCAGCCCGGTTGCTGTCACAAAGCCGCGGGCGCGTCCGCGGGTGATGACGCTGCCAGCGAAGAGCTGGTTGGCCCGCTCTGCCAGCGGCGCATCAGCGGCCGGTTCGGCGCGGGCATCCTTCACAACGGCCAGGGACTCCCCGGTCAGCATGCTCTCGTCTACCGACAGGTCCTCGCTCTCGGCGAGCAGGATATCGGCCGGCGTGCGGTCGCCGGAAGTCAGGATGATCAGGTCACCCGGGACGATTTCAGCAGCGTCGACCTTGTGGACCTGGCCGCCGCGCATGACGTGGGCAATGCCCCTGACGAGGGCGCGCAGGGCGGCGGCAGAGCGCTGGGCGGAGTATTCCTGGACCGACCCGATCACCGCATTCAGAAGCAGGACTGCGGCGATGAAGATCGCACTCGGTATCTGGCCGACCAGTACGGAGAGCACTGTGGCGACGAGCAGGATATAGATGAACGGGCTGAGGAACTGACGCAGGAAGGTGGCGGCAAGCCCCGGCGGCTTGGGTGCCGGCAGTTCGTTCGGACCATAGCGCTGGAGCCGGCTGGCGGCCTCTGTTACGGAGAGCCCGGTCTGGTCCTGCCCGGTCGGCGCGGTTTCAGGTGCCGGGTCGTCGGCGTGTGACACGTCGGCCAGTGACATGGTTCGTACCCTGATTGCCCCTTGCAAGGTTGCTGTACGAGCGCCCCGGGACGGCGTGCGGCAACTGCGAAAGGATTAGGGCCGGCACGGCGATTGGTCCATTCGGTAGTATCCCTAAGGCCAGGTCGGAACTGTCGCTGACGCGGCGAATTGCGGGGCCTCGGCGACTTAGCGTTCCGTGTGCTGAGATTATCTTGCAGCGCAGCGGGTGCGCGTGTTTTCGTTTACTGCCCCCGGGCATTGCGCCATTGTTCCATTGCCAGCGAAATGGCGAAGGTCTCGCGGTATTTCGGGCTGTCGGACGGGCGTGGCGCCTTCTGGTTGGTCAGCGCCATGATTTCCGCCAGCTTGTTGTGGGCCGCGCCCGACTGGCCGGCGCCGATATAGGCATGCAGCTCGACGAGGGCGCTGGACAGCGGGTCGTCGGCGCGGATCACGAAATAGGGCTCGTCGTCTGCCAGGTCGGGATAGCAGTCATACTGGGACGGGTTGGCTTTCGAGCCGATCAGGGTCGCCGACATAGGGTGCACCTCTCTTTCTGGGTCGCAGGTCTTTGCCGATTATACCACGACATCGTGCCTGCGGGCGAGGTCGGTGTGGCGGCCGCGTGGCTGGCCGGCTTCGCGCGATTCCTGAGCTGCTGCATGGCGGTAGGCGAAGGGCAGGGCGCCGCGTTCAAGGCCCGGCTAGCGGTCGCGCAGGCGAGTCTGGCGGCTGTCCAACGCGGTGACCTCGCCAGGCTGGCCCGGTTCGAAGTCGGTGACCGCCCTAGACGCTGACCGGGTCGCCGGACCGGGACGCACGGTAGCCGGCGACATTGCCCATCGGCGAACAGGGCGCGCCACCGGGACAGCTTCCGCGGCCATAGACGTAGACGCGCCTGGGCTTCTCGCCGCAGGCCATCTTGGGGGTATTGGGGGCGCCGGCCAAACTTCCCCTAACGCGCGAGCCGCTTCAGCGTCCGCACGCCTGCCAGCCGGTATTGTCCGCGTCCAGATCACCGGCAACCCGGATCGGGGTATCGGTGGCGAGCAGGGTCACCCCCATCTCCACGAGACGGGCAAACTCCGCGCCATCGCCATCGGCCCAGAAGGCGTCGTCAAGCCGCTGGCCCGGCCGGCCGAGCGTGCCGAAGGCCGGCTCGATCCCGCGGTCACGCAGCATCGTCCACAAGGCCTCGTCCGGCGTCTCCGTGCCGGTCCAGGCGATCAGGCGGTTGGCCTGTACCCCGCTCTCAAGGATACGCTCAAGTTCGTTGATCGAGCCGACACTGGCGGTGCGCATCAGATCGCCGCCGGAGCGCTCGATCTCGGCAAGGTCATTCTCGTCATAGGCGATCAGGATGACATGGTCGCGCGCGCCGGCTGCCCCGACCGCACGGATGATCTTGTCGAAGGAGGCCTTGCCCTTGCGGTCCAGCTCCAGAACGGCATTGTTGTGCTCCGCCCAGCGCAGGGCATGGGAGAACAGCGGCGGGGAGAACGCGGTCTCCCTGCCGTCCCGGTCCTTCAGCTTCAGCGCCTCGATGACCTCCCAGCGGGTCGCCTCCACGCGGCCCGACCCGGTTGTTGTGCGCTCCAGCCGCTCGTCATGCATCAGGAAGAGGATGCCGTCGGCCGTCTCGCTGATGTCCACCTCCAGCACGGGCGTGTGGGGCAGGGTGCGCTGCATCGTTTCCAGCGCATTCTCCGGATAACCGGTCGCCGGCCCACCGCGGTGCGCGGCGATGGTCGCGCCGCCCACCTCGCGCAGGCAGTCGAACCAGTCCGGCAGGCTGGCGCGCTGCGGAAAGCCTTCGGCCTCCGGTTTGCCGGTCTGTTCGCCGCCACTGCAGCCTCCCAGCGGCATCGCCAGAAGGGCGAGTGCGGTAATCAGTGCAGTCCTCATGACGAGCCCCTTCCTTGCCGATCCGGGATAGCGCGAATATTGAGAAATAAAAAGCGGGCGGGCAAACGGGCCCCACCGCACATCGGAGGATAAGGAATGCACGGGATCATGCAGGACTGGCAGCTAACGGTCGACAAGATCCTCGACCATGCTGCGCTCAATCACACCGCGCGCGAGGTCGTGACGCGTTCGGTTGAGGGGCCGATCGTGCGCACGACCTATGGCGACGTGCACGCGCGCGCCAAGCAGGTGTCGGCGGCTCTCAAGGCCCATGGCGTCCAGCCCGGCGACCGCGTGGCGACGCTCGCCTGGAACTCGGCCCGCCACATGGAATGCTGGTATGGCGCCATGGGCATCGGCGCGGTGCTGCACACCATCAACCCGCGCCTGCATCCGGAACAGATCGCCTGGATTGCCAACCACGCCGAGGACCGCATCCTCATTCTCGACACCACCTTCCTGCCGATCATCGAAGCCGCGAAGGCGCATTTCACGACGATCGAGAAATTCATCCTGCTGACAGACCCCGACCACATGCCGGACAATACGCTCGGCGCGGAGTGTTATGAGCTGTGGATTGATGGACGGGCTGGCGACAGCCCCTGGGGGGGCTTTGACGAGCGGATGGCCTGCGGCTTGTGCTATACCTCCGGGACCACGGGCAATCCCAAGGGCGTGCTCTACTCCCACCGCACGAATGTGCTGCACACGCTGGTGACACTGGCGCCCGACGTTATGGGTATCGGTGCGGCAGATGTGGTGCTGCCCGTGGTGCCGATGTTCCACGCCAATGCCTGGGGGCTGGCCTTTTCCTGCCCGGCCGTCGGGGCGAAGATGGTGATGCCGGGCGCGCAGATGGACGGCGCCTCTATCTATCAGCTTCTCGACACCGAGAAGGTGACGATCACCGCCGCGGTGCCGACGGTCTGGCTGATGCTGCTGACCTATCTGGAGGAGCACGACCTCAAGCTGCCGCACCTGCGCCGGGTGATCATCGGCGGCTCGGCCGTGCCGGAACGGATCCTGCGCGCCTTCGAGGAAAAGTTCGATGTCGACGTGGTGCACGCCTGGGGCATGACCGAGACCAGCCCGCTTGGCACGCTGGGCGCGCTGCCGGCCCACCTCGCCGGCGCATCGATCGGGGAGAGGATCGCCTACAAGCTCAAGCAGGGCCGCGCGCCATTCGGCGTGGAGCTGAAAACCGTCGATGATGCCGGCAACATCCTGCCGCGCGACGGGCAGACCTCGGGCCGCCTGATGATCCGCGGCGCGGCAATCGCATCGGGCTATTTCAAGGGAGAGGGCGGCCATGTCCTCGACGCGGACGGTTATTTTGACACCGGTGACGTCGCCCATCTCGACGAGCACGGCACCATGCAGATTACCGACCGGGCGAAGGACGTGATCAAGTCCGGTGGGGAATGGATCTCCTCCATCGAACTTGAGAACATCGCGGTCGGCCATCCCAAGGTGGCCAATGCTGCGGCGATCGGCATCTCTCATCCCAAATGGGATGAGCGCCCTTTGCTGATCGTCCAGCCGGCGCCGGGCGAGACGCCGACCAAGGAGGAGGTGCTCGCCCAGCTTGAAGGCAAGATCGCCAAATGGTGGACGCCCGATGATGTCGCCTTTGTCGATGAAATCCCGCTCGGCGCGACCGGCAAGATCAACAAGCTGAAGCTGCGCGAGATGTTCAGGGACTACACCCTGCCGACGGCCTGAGGCCGGGCCCGACTGGACAAGCCGGCAGCCACGTGGTGTGGCATCGCCCAAGGCGCGGCAGCAAGGCGGAGTGTGGCATGGCAGCAACGGTGAAGACGGCGGGCTGGCGGGGGAAACTCGCGGGCATTGCCCTGGTGGTGTCGATCGCGACGATTGCGTTCTTCGCTGTCGCCGCCCTCGGGACGCGGTTTGGCCTGTGGGGCTGGCAGTTCGGCCTGCTGACGCTGGTGCGCGACATCGGCTCCAAGCTCGCCTTCGCCGCCCTCGGCCTTGGCGTGCTGGCGCTCATCATCGCGCTCATCAAGGCGCCTCGCCAGCGCCCAGCCATGCTCGCGGTCGGCGCGATCCTGCTCGCCGGGCTGGTGGTCGGCCGGTTGGCCACCTTCGCCGCGCAGGCCGGTTCGGTGCCACCGATCCACGATATCCAGACCGACTGGAAAGACCCGATCGAGTTCTCCACCATGCTGATGCGCGAACGCGCCAAGACGGTGGGCGCCAACCCGGTTGTTCCCGCACCAACCATTGCGAACTTTGCTTCAAAGGCCCATGCCGGCCGGCCGGTGGCGGAGGTGCAGGCCGAGGCTGAGGAAAAGGGGCTCTACCGGCCCCTCGAAACGCTGGTGCTGGAAAGTGACGTTCCGACGGTGGCGCAACTCGCCAACCGGCTGGCCAGGGAGCGCGGCTGGCGGATCGTCACGCGCGCCGATACCGACCAGAACCGGGTCACCCAGCTTGAGGCGACAGAGACCTCGTCATGGTTCGGCTTCAAGGATGACATTGCCATCCGCATCTGGCCGGACCAGCAAGGCCGGGTCTATGTCGATGCGAGATCGGTCAGCCGGGTCGGCCTCTCCGATCTCGGCGTCAACGCCCAGCGGATCAATGCCTTCTTCTATGATCTGCAGCGCGAGGTCCGCGCCGTCACGTCCGGTTAGGACGCCTTCACCGGCGGCTCTGCATGGCTGGCGGTCCGGGTGATCACCTCGTCGGGCGCGGCGAGCATCTGGCGATAGAGCGCTTCGGGATAGGCCTGGTGGGGCTTGCGCGGATCATAGGGCGGCTGCTTCACCGCCCCGCCCTCGCCGGCATAGGGGTCCGGAGCCCGGTATCGCTCGGCCTCCTCGGCGCTGATCCCCGCCTTCGCCAGCACCGCCGGGTCGATCCAGAGGTTCGGGTCTATGGCGCTGTCGGAGCAGGCGACCTCCAGCGTCATCTGGTCGGGTCCTGCGAAATAGATCGACTTGCACAAGCCATGGTCGATCGGGCCGATGACATTGACGCCCCTTGTGCGGATGCGATCGCGCATGGCGAGGAGGGCGTCCTCGTTGTCGACCCGGAAGGCCAGGTGCTGCATTGTCCCCGGGGCGGACGCGTTGGCGCCGTTGCCCGCATGGGTCCGGCCCAGCTCGATCGCAATGTCGCCAGCGTCCGGCGTCTGGACGATCGAGAACCAGCAGCGGTCATTGAGCTCCATGAACGCATGGAAGGCGCCCGGCACGCCGTGCATGTCAAACAGGCCGACCAGGCGGCAGCCAAGCACGTCGGAGAAGAACGCGACATGGGATTTGATATCGCCCGACATTACCGCGATGTGATGGATCCCATTTGCCCTTATCATGGTGTCTTGCTCCCTGCTTGACACCATCATGCGGAGCATGGCCCCATAATCAAGGGGTTTGGGCGCCATCCGGGTGCAGGCCCGGAGCCAACCGGGAGCGCGGTCGATGCCAGAGATTGAGCGCGAGATCTTCGGCATCGCCTACCGCGAGGCGGCCGGTTTCAAGGACACCTATGGCGGCGCTGAGGGGATGGTCTTCCTCGAATGCGTCAGGATTGCACCGCCGGCGAGCCCGTCCCGGACCGTGGTTGTCTTCTCCCACCCGATCGGCGGCGGCGCCTTCCTGCCCATGGTCAGCGCGCTGGCCGCCTCGGGCGTGCACTGCCTTTATGTCAACACCCGCTATCGCGGCAATGACACCGCACTGATCATCGAAAAGTGCGCGGCTGACCTTGGCGCCGGCATCCGCGAGGCGAAGCGCCGCTTCGGCTATGAGCGGGTGGTGCTCGGCGGCTGGTCCGGTGGCGGCTCGCTGTCACTGTTCTACCAGGACCATGCCGAGCATCCGCGCCTTGCCGAGACGCCGGCTGGAGACCCTTACGACCTCGCCGGCCTCGACCTGCCGCCCGCCGACGCCATCCTGCTGCTGGCGGCCCATGTCAGCCGGGCAGTAACGCTGACGGAGTGGATCGATCCCTCCATCACCGACGAGGCGCGGCCTTTCGCGCGCGACCCCTCGCTCAGCCTCTACCATCCCGGCGCGGCGCACTGCCCGCCCTATGACACGGCCTTCCTTGAGCGCTACCGGGCCGAGCAGGTGGTGCGCAACCGGCGGATTACCAGCTGGGTCAAGGAAACCCTCGCGGACCTGCGCGCGGCTGGCGAGACGGCGATGGAGCGCGCCTTCACCGTCCATGGCACCATGGCCGACCCGCGCTTCCTCGACCCGGCAATCGACCCGTCAGACCGGCCAGCAGGCGTCTGCTATCTTGGGGATCCGCGGATCGTCAATGATGGACCGGTGGGGCTCGCACGCTTTTCCACCCTGCGCTCCTGGCTCAGCCAGTGGAGCCTTGAGGACACCAACGCCCATGGCGAGCGCAATGCCGCGGCGGTCAGCGTGCCGGTGCTGGTGATCAACAACACCGCCGACACCGCCTGCACGCCGAGCCACGCCCGTCGCCTGTTCGAGGCGGTCGGCCATGACCGCAAGGCCCATCGCGACATCGTCGGCGCCGACCATTACTATATCGAACGGCCTGAACGCGCGGCAGAGGCAGCAGCGACGTGCCGCCACTGGCTCAGCGAAACCGGCCTCCTCTAGGCCGGAAACCGCCCTAAAGGTCATGCCGCACCGGTTTTGGGTGAGCGCCGGCCCGTTGGCCTACTCGG